>JAZOBD010000036.1:0-42505 GCA_045595825.1 Acutalibacteraceae bacterium | reverse complement strand
CCGGCATCAAATTTACCGCCGTTTACGATAAGCTTACCGCGAACATTAAACATGTTTCTTTCAGGAACACTGAAATAGTAAGCTTCGTCATAAGCTATAGCAAAAAAGTTTGGCGAAATAAAGTGAGCATCGTATTTTATTTCACCTTTGCCTCGGGTGTCGTCAACTGTTAATTCTGCACCCTCTGAAACAGTGAAAAGGGTTCTGTATGACCGAAGTGATTCATCCTTGTCATCTGTAACATCGGAATGGTCAACCACTTTGAGCTTTTTGCCATTGAGGTTGAGCCACTTTTTGCCGTTGACAGTAAGCTGAGCCGCTTCGCTCTCTTCTGTTTTGCCAAGACCGATTTCTTTTGTAATATCTTTTCCGAGAGTAATTACATAGTCCTCGCTCTTGAGAAGCGCAGACTGAAGTTCGTCATAAGTTGTAACTTTATGACCTAACTCCGTAAAAGGAATGTAGAAATATGCCAATGTATAAGGCTGATGATAATACAAAACATTGCTTTGGCGAAGTGCAACGCCGCTGCTTGTTCCATATGAAGTATATGTATTGTCACCGGTTTTCAGCGTGAATTTTTTTACATCGACTTCCTTCTGATCGGAATAGAAAGTCAATACAAGCTCATAACCGCGACCCTTCTCAAATGTGTCGCCTGCGTAGGAAAAGGCACCGAGTGATTTGTAATCCCATTCATTGTAGACTTCGGTACAAGACCAATCTACATCCTCCAATTTGAACAGATGGTCAGTATAATCTGCTTTGAAGTCTTTAGGTAACGGTTCACCAACTTTAAAGATACTGTTTGTCTTAACAGTAACATGGTCTACCTTAACCACATCATCATCTTTTGCGACTGCAGAGAGAGGCATAATACCGACCGCCATAATCAGGCAGAGCAGTATTGCCAAGGTTTTTTTGAGTAATTTCATAAAAAATTGCTCCTTTCGTTTTTGTTCATAATGGGTATACTTTTGTCAGTATACATTCTTACATCGTAATTCTATCACCTTTTTTCGGTTTGCACATTGTACTTTAGTGCAAAAACGAAAGTTTTTTTAAAAAATTTTCAAAAAAAGACGGCAGATTGCTCTGCCGCCAGATTTGTTTGTTCAGTTAGTGATTCATGCCGCAAGCGCAGACTTTGTTCTGACCGAAAAGCTTCGAGAAGAAGAGAACAATCTTGAAGAAGAAACCTGTGTTGCCGCCCTGAGGGCACTTGCAATCGTCACAGATTGCTTCTGCGGTAACGTCAGTATTGCTCATTGTGAATGTTGTTTCTTTTTTATTACAGTTTTTTACCAAACAACATTAATTTTTAATCCTTCAACCTCATAGCTTACATCATGAAGATAATGATTGTCGATTGATTTACAAAAAGCATTGAGCATTTCCTCGTCAGGCATCACAATCGAAAATTTCATAGTAAGACTGTCAGGAATATAGCGTCTTCTGCTCATTTGGAATCCGTTAATCCACCAATGCATCTGCGGATCCTGATTGACAAGCAAGTCTTCTCCGTGATAAACCTGAAGCGACATTTCCATCAACTGATCATCCGTTGCACAATTATAAAAGGTTCCGAAAGATCCGCGTTCTCTGTTATATACGCCGACTTCTGCGCCGTTAGTTATAAGATAGTTGCCTTTCCAGATCTGAATCATCCACTCAAGTCCGTCATATTCAAAAGTGAATCTGCGGGTAATATAGTGCCAAAGAAGAGGCATTGAGTTGGCAGCGATGTCATAGAAAACGCAGAAACCAAACTTTCTCATCCAACTGTCAATCGTCGCATAAACCAAAGCTTCGTGAAGATTAAAATTAAAACCTGTTCCGGCAAGACCGCTGCCGTCACGGTTGGTACATTCACCTGTTTCAATGTTAATATAAATACCGGTATCAAGCGAATCAGTGGTTCCGTCTTTGAAATAAATTAACGCTTCAACCTCATAAACATTCGGATCATCGGTAGGGACGCTGTATATGGTGCATTTCTCCATAATCGCAAGATAAGCGCCGAGAAAATAATAAACATAATACATTACATCATCATTGTTTCTTCGGGCTTCATCACGCTTATCATACATTTCATCTCTGATTGTATCCGTATCAATATCAAAAACCTGTACAGCAATTTTAGCAGGTTCGTTAAAATCCGGAATACTGGTAAGGAGAGAAACAATATCAAGTCCGCAATCATTGTAAACCGTATTGCAAGCGTTACCGACCAACTCATCGAATGATACGTCAAAATTTTTCTGAGGCAAAAAAATCTTTCCGGTTAAAGTTCTGAAAATCACTGAAAAAAATGATGTTATCTTTAAGAACTGGTCTGTCGTCAGAACAGGAAATCCTTCTTCACGGAGTTTTGCTTTGTAATCCCTGAGGGTCATAATTTCAGGTCTGTCACAAGCAATATCATCTTTTGATATGCTGTAAGCAAAAGTGGGCACAAATGCAGTTACAGCAATAACAATTGCCATAATTAACGAAATAATTTTTTTTGAAATCATAATATATACCTCCATTGTATAATCAGTTGCTTTTATGTAAAGACACAAGCTTTTATATAATCACAAAACATTGTTCAACATTGTACCATAATTAAAACAAAAAGTCTACCATATTTTAATTGGTTGGTAAATTATTTGAAAAATTAATTCTTTATGTGTTGTTTGTTTTATCAGCACCTCGTATCCGTAAAATCACAATAAAAAAGCCGCCTTTGAAATTAAAGACAGCTTTCGGCACGTTATATTGTCACAAAGTTTGTCCGGTTATTGTTGCAAGCGAAAGGGGGAGTGCTGATTTCTTTATTATCTGAAAGTTTTGAATAAGAAAACCGCCTCACAAAACGTGAAACGGTTTTTAAAAATGATAATATTTACGAATATCTGTAAAACGGGCCTTGATGTTTTTTCGCTTTCCGCTTCTTTTTCACAGTGAGCACGGGCAGTGCGATTGCAACGGCAATCGGAGCAAGCGGAGATAACACAAGTGCGAGAACGTATATCAGCCCCATCAGAATATTGCCTGCGTGCGAGGTGTAAACGGGTGTATCCGTGCGTGACGGCGGAATGACGGTCAGGTCAAGCGTGCCCGCTCTGTCCGCAATGGAATTATTGAAGAGCATCGGCTCAATGATTTCGGAAACGGAATAACCGCCCAGATAACTGTCTTTTACGTTCACAAACGGTTGAGTGTCGATGATGCTGTCAAGTGTCGCACACAACGGCATCAGAATTCTGTATTCAGGTGTATCGGGGGTGTATGAACCGTCGCCGATGAGCATATTGAAAGCGGATTCAATGATAAGGTCGAAAATCTTCAAATCCTTGATTCGGTTGTATTCTTCGACGGTCAGACGGGCGTTGCCTCTGACAAGGAAATAAATATCCTTTACAGTGAGGCGGTCCATCAGTTTTTTTACCGTCGCATTTGAGCCTGTGACCGAGCGATAATAGTCGTTGTAGAATACGTTGTGATAATGCTCGAAAAGTGATTCTTCCTGTATGCTTGTGCTTTCAACGGCGTTTATGTATTTGCAGTTATACGTGACCGTTTTGTTTGCTCCGTCCAGACTGATTTCTCTGTAAGCAGGCGGATAAAATCTGACGCTTGGCGTGGTGATATCCCACAGGAGGTTTCCGCTGTCACTTCTCAGACAGCCGACGTCGCAGAAGTGCGAATGTCCCGTAAATGCAAGGTTGAATCCCATGTCAGCCAGCATGTGACCGACAGCAGGGGAGCGCATGTTACGGTTTTCTTTTCCTGCGCCGATCCGATGCGCAGGGACTGCGGGAAGGAAAGGATGGTGCGAGCAAATAAATATGTATTTTCCGTCTTTTTCCGCTTCGTCATACATCCGCTTTATCCATCGCAGACAGGACGGTGTGTAAGTCGGACTTTTGTCCTCCAACGCCTCCTCGTTACGGAAAATGTCGTTGAGCATCAGGCAGCGTGTCTTTTCGTCAAGGTCCAGACAGTAGGAAAAACTTGATTCGTGGACGGAATAAGCTTCATCGGGACCGAATTCCCGATAGATTTCCCATAGTTCTTCCGGCGAAAGCGCAGGCACAAGGCACGGAACCAACTCTTCAAACGGCAGGGAAGAAAACTCATCCTTTGCCAATGTTCTCCAGTCCGCCTTTTCAACATCGAACCAGGGGCTGTCCCAAGGGTGGCATTTGTACTCTGTTTTTTCACCGTGCTTTCTGACGTATGCCTTGTGGTGATGGAAGTCATGGCTGGCAAAAATGACGTATATTTTAGTTCCGCCTTGTTTAACCTTGCGAAGGAACGCTGAAAAATCTTCGTGCGAAAAACTGTCGCCTCTGTCCGTAAGGTCACCAACGATGAACAGCACGTCGCAGTCCTTTGAAGCCTGCAAAACGGCAGCTTCTGTTACTGCGGGTTGCAGCAACAGCTCTTTGTCCGTGTTGTCTGCTATCATTCTGCGGGAAATATAATGCGTGTCAGACATCACTGCAAATCTCATATAAACACCTTCTCTGCGCGGATTTTCTTATCCGCTTTTTATCGCCCTCTGAAGCTTTAAACAGTTCATCCTGCCGTGGTTGCTTCTTCGGATGTTTCCTGCGTGTTTTCAATAAGGGAATTACGCCTTTCAATCATAGCGGCCGACTCGACGGGGATTCCTGCGTGAAGGTTGCCGGGGGCCATAAAATCAAGATCACCCTCATAATCAGCCGGGAAATAGCCTTCCTGAGCAAGCCGTTCCCTCTGTTTAAGAACCTCCATGACATATTCGTGTTGCGGATTGTTGAAATCCCAGAACAGATACGGAATAATCATCAGAACGAATCCGGCAAGGTCAAACGCCAGCGGAACAGCAAGAATGTTGAATCTTGCGGAATCAATATAAAGAATATCCCAGTTTGAATTAAATCCGTTTCTGAGAATGATTACGGGTATTATCAGGCTTACAAATGTGGTAACGGGAGAAATAATCCAACTGAACACACCGCTGAAATTTTCAAGACGTTCACCGGAAAGATACATCTGATAGTCGTTCTTTCTGATGCCCATATCAGCGTCGGCAACGTCGGGAATTGACGTTGCAAATCCCTTGATGAATTCACACACAAAAATAACAATGCCGCACATAGTCTGCCTTGTCGGGAAAGCCATAATTGTCAGCATTTCCGCAACGGAATTCACCGCACATATAACAAGCTTGGCTATTTTCAGTGTTCTGTATGAGAACCGCTTTACAAAGTAGGGGGCAATAAAGCTGAGCGGTGTTGACCTGAAACTGTAAAGGGTTTTCATCAGAGCGTAAATTGCACATTGTGTATACATACGGAATGAGAAGAAATACATTACGTTTGTAAGGTTTATCATACCGTTTCCCAATGAATCAAGCAGTGAAGAAATGGTGTTCAGCCAGTTGTACTTGTTTTTCAGCACCTGAGAAATTCCGTACCAGAAAGATATCTTCTGTTTCTTTTCAAGCGGAGGCTGAGGAATTCTCTCTGTAATGTTTCTGACGCTTATCAGTGTCAATGCACCCATCGGAATGAATACTGCGGGAATGACGTACTTGTAAAATCTTATATCGTCAAAGGCAATACCTAAAAGAGGAACTATAACGTCAAATATGTTCTTGACAAAATGCGAAAGCTTGACAGGCCAGGTTCTGATAAGCATTCTTTCGTGAGAATTCGGGGAAATATTCTGTGTGCACTGCTCAATAACGTTTGTAAACGGGAACATATCATAAACCATAAAAAGAAGATATGCCATCCACATTCTGTCTTCAACTGACTTTACATCATAAATCGGAAGCCAGCCGATAAGGATTATCATGACGGACTTCTGGAAAAAGTTTGAGAACAGAACGTATTTATATCTGCCGTATTTGGGGACGAGTTTCTTCCTCCACAGAATGTTGCGGAGTCCTCCGTAAGCATTCACAAACAGCTGAATGCCTGCTATTTTAAGAAAGCTTCTTGCACTTACACCGTTTATTCCGTCAAGCAGGTTGGTAAGTGCGGAGGGGAGATATAGAGAAGCATCAAACAGAATCATGAAAAGACCGATGACTGAAATTATGCCGTAAAAGGTGAGAAATTTCTTTTCGGTTTTCTTTTCGAGAATTCCGAGGTTATCGTTTACAATCCAGTTAAGAACGTTCCACAGATAGCTCAGCGGCAGACCGATGAGGGTAACAACCGAAAAAGCAAGGTACGGCAGCTTGTAATGGTACATTATGAGGAAGCATGACGCACTGAATCCGAGGTAACCGAGAGGGGTGTTGATACTGTAATTCATTCCGACGCCGAAAAATACTGTCAGATACTCTTTGAACGGAACGTAGTTACCTTTTCCTCTGTCCGGTTCATTCCAATGCTCTTTGATGTTCTGAAAAGCAGCTTTTACTTTACCGTCAGCCATCAGTTTGCCCTCCTTTCCTGTCCGTAAACAGCCTCAACGTCTTTAAGGGACCTCGGATTCTGTTTCGGCAGCCAGTTTTCATGGGTTTCAACCGAGTCTTCGCTTTCGGCACCCAGATAAATTTTGTCACATCCAAGGTTGCCGTAAAAGGCATGGTGCCCGATAAATTTTACGCTTTCAGGCACATAAATATATGTGACTCTTTCACAGTATGAAAATCCGTCGGAGCCGATTGAAGTAACACCGTCGGGTATTGTAATAGTTTCAAAACCCTTGCACTTGAAGAAAGCAAGATTTCCGATTTCCGTCACGGATGAGGGAATGGTAACGTATGTCAGTGCTTCGCAGTCGCTGAAGCATGAATCTTCAATTTTTGTAACCGAATCGGGAATGACATAAAAAGCTTGCTTTGAAAACTGTTTTTCAAATTCTTCGGTATCGGCGGTTGCTTCATCGCCGTATTTTTTTGAAAACTCATTGAGGAATGTTTCGGCAGTCCCGTCATCGGCAGGTGCGGCGATTCCCGCTTCGAGTGCTGCACGGTATTGATGGTTCCTCATGGGGTGAAGGATGATTTCTTTCATATCCTTTGAATACAAAACACCGTCAACGGAAACGTAGTTCTGATTCTCGGGGTCAACGATTACCGCCATAAGGCTTTTTGTGTAGTAAAAGCAATGCGGCTCAAGCTCTGAAACGTCTTTTCCGATAAAAATAAAACACACATATTCGTTGCAGCTCATAGCGAATTCACGAACTTCGGTAACCGGTTTCATCGGGTCGGCAATGCCGGCCTCGTCTCTGACACAGTCAATATGCAGTGTTATGTCATCTTCCTTGCCGGCAAACTGATAAAGGGTATATCCGGTACCGTTTTCTTTGTATGTATATTTGTCAGAGCTGATTGAAGTAAAACTGAAATACAGAGAGAGACCGACAAAAATTGTTATTATGATTATAAAAAGAATCTTAAAAGTTGTATTCTTTTTGCCCTTCATCTCCACATCCGGCTTTTTGTCAAAAAGCGGATCGTAAAGCAGTTTTGTTTTGCTGATTGTAACGTTGTCTGCCATTCAACATTCTCCTCCTTTTTAATGAGTGCTCATCCGCCATTCGGTGTAGGCATCGGGGTAATTGGTTTTGAATACGGTGTGTGCGATTCTCATCGGTATTCCGCAATAATCTTTTTCCATTGGTTTATACTCCTGTTTGGTATATTTTTATTTCGCTTAATTTCCAATTGACATTTTATATTATAATATAACAAAATGCACAAATCAATACTGATAAATGCATTATTTTTGTGGCGTTTGATTAATTGATGTGATTTCTCTGATTGTTGAACAA
This sequence comes from Acutalibacteraceae bacterium, assembly GCA_045595825.1. Classification (GTDB taxonomy): domain Bacteria; phylum Bacillota; class Clostridia; order Oscillospirales; family Acutalibacteraceae; genus CAG-177. The sequence goes on along the minus strand of JAZOBD010000036.1, from coordinate 34,738 downwards.
CCGTTGCAATCTGAAATATATTGCCGTTCCTTCAAAAGTTCCGTGAATAAAAGGTTTGATGTTTGAAACCGATAACCGGGCACACTTTCTTTGGGTTCTTAAACTATCAGGAATCTCATTTCCAACAAAAAAGCCGCCTTTTCAAAAGAGTCAGCTTTTTGATATATAAAATCCAGGTAAAACACGGCTGTTTCTCTTGATTTAAACAACAAAAACCATTATAATGCTAAACGTTGGTGATATATAATGAACACATATTTTAACGAGATAACATCAAAACCCGTCAATACCGATGAAAGTAAAATACTTTATAAAATTCCTGCCGGCGCATTGTGCGCAAACGGTGACCTCGGAGTTGTTTTTGACAATGACGACAGCGGGCTTATCATTCACATTTCAAAGTGTGATTTCTGGAAATTCACTGTCGGTGCGCATAACAACGGCGGAATAAAATCAGCAGGCAGTCTGCGAATCGCTAACGTCGATTTGTCGGAATACAATATTAAACAGTATTTTGACAAAGGGCTTCTTGACTGTAAATTCGGCAACGTTGCAATGGAGCTGTTTGTTGCTCCCGAGAATATCATTTATTTTCAGCTCAAAGTCCCCGAGTCAGCGGAATTGCCGGGCGTTGACGTTGAACTTGCGGATACCTGCAATTCGCACAATTGTGAGTTTACGGATTCGGGTGTTAAATGTTGGCTGCGCAAGTTTGACGGCAAGGATGTTGAAAGGGAATCTGCGATAATTCTTTGTTTGCGTGTAATTGACTCGCAGACGTCAGGCGGCATTAAAAGTGTACGTTACTGCATTTCTGCCGTTACCTGCTTTGATGAGAGCGATTATATCCGAAAGGGTGTCGAGCTTGCTTTGCAGGGCGATTATGAGCGAGACAAAGAAAGAACACGGAAAAAATGGCAGGATTTTTTTTCCGCATCCGGAATAACGCTGGAAGATAAAGAAATTGAGAAATTCTATAATTCAAGCCTTTATCATCTTGCGGGATGCATGGGCAACAAGAAATTTCCGCCCGGATTATTCGGCTGTTTCATAACGGATGATTTTTTTCCGTGGGCGGGAGATTATCACATGAATTATAACTATGAAGCACCTTATTACTGCGTGTTTTCCGCCAATCATCCCGAGCTGTTTGACGGCTATATGACGCCCCTTAATGAAATGGCTGAAAACGCAAAGACATTTGCAAAACTCTTCGGCTGCAACGGCTACGCCCTGCCTGTAAGTTTCGGCCCGAAAGCGCTTGATGTTTACAGTCAGGCGGACTGCAAGGAGCACGGAATCCTTTTCCTCGGGCAGAAGAGTCACGCCGCTTATGCCTGCGTAATCCCCATCATGCATTGGTTTTCAACGCACGATAAGGATTATGCGGTTGAAAACTACTATGATTTTGTGTTTAACACAGCCGCTTTCTGGGAAGATTACCTCGTCAAAGAAAAAGGCAGATACGTAATAAAAAATGATGCGGCACACGAAATTCCATATTACCGCGGAGAAAAATTCAGATACATAACACACAAAAGTCAGATTGAAGCCGTAAATGCAATAAACTCCCTCGGCCTTGTGAAAATGTTGTTCAACGGGGTTTATGCAATGGCAAAGGAGCTCGGACTCAACGCTGAAAAATACCCGCTGTGGGAAGAAATCATCCGGAATTTGAGCGACTTTCCGACGTTCATAAAGCACGGAAAAAGATGCTTCCGCTACACGAAAAAAGGTATGAGCTGGAGAAACGACAACACGGTGGGGCTTCAACACATTTATCCCGCTTCTCAGATAGGATTTTCTTCGGGCGAAAAGCTGCTTAAAATTGCGAGAAACACATATTTTATCAATGACAGACGTCTTGACGATAACGGTTCAAACTCATATCTTCCCGCAGGCGCCAGAATCGGAGTTGACCCTGATTTCCTGATTGAAGGAATTCATCAGAACATAAAGAAATTCGGACTTCCCAACAGGCTTTTCCGTCATCACGGCGGCGGAATCGAGCATCTGACAACAATTCCCGCAACCGTCAACGAAATGCTTATGCAAAGCTATGAGGGTGTTATAAGGATTTTCCCTTGCTGGAACAAAAAATCCGCCGCTTCATTTGAAAACCTGCGTGCCGACGGAGCTTTTCTTGTCAGTGCCGCTCTTGAAAATGAAAAGATAACATCACTGAAAATAAAGAGCCTTAAAGGCAGGGTGTGCAGCGTGGAATGTGCTGACACCAAAAGCGTTGTGAGAGAATCGGATAAAAAAGAAATCCCTTACACAAAAAACGGCAATACGGTTTCTTTTGAAACGCAGGCGGATACAACGTACATTCTGATATAAGCTACAAGGAAATTTTAATTATTCCTGACAGGAGGATAACATTATGGACAAAAAATTAAAGATAGGCGTTTTCGGTGCAAGAAGAGGTTGCGGACTTTCGCAGGGACTTACCCTCACTGAAAAAGCGTACATAAGCGCAGTGTGCGACTATGACGAAAGCACTTATGAAGGCATTTCAAAATATTGCTGTGAAGAAACAAAATTTTTCACCGATTTTGATGAATTCATTGAAAGCGGAATGGACGCTGTTGTTCTTACAAACTTTTTCCATCAGCACGCAAAATACGCCGTAAAGGCACTTGAAAAGGGAATTCACGTTCTCAGCGAAACAATGCCTGCCGTTACAATGGCTGAGTGCGTTGAAATCTGCCGCGCTTCCGAAAAGAGCGGCGCTATTTACATGCTTGCGGAAAACTACGCATATTTTGCCGTTACCAGCAAGCTCACCGAGATTTATCAGAGCGGAACTCTCGGTGAAGCCATTTACTGCGAGGGTGAATACGTTCACCCCATGAGCCACGAGGAATACGTTCATTACACCCCCACAACCACCCATTGGCGTGCACTTATGCCGTCAGGTTTTTATCTCAGCCACTCATTTGCTCCCCTTATGAGAGTCACAAACGACATTCCCGTTTCGGTTAACGCAAGAAGCATTTATACCGACGGTATGCGTCAGGAGCGTGAGGGCGAGCCCATCAAGGACGTTGCATCGATTATGCTCTGCACAATGAGCAGGGGAGCGGTTGCAAGAATTACCGGCTGGGCAAAATTCGGCGGTCACGGCAACTGGTACCGTTTTGCCTGCGCAAAGGGCAGCGCAGAAACGGTCAGAGGCGATGAAGGCAAAATCCGTATTGTTTATAATGACTGGGAAATTCCCGAAGGACTTGAAAAGGAAAAAGTTTCCACTGTCGGCTATCCCTTTGATAAAGACAGGGCAAGCAAGTGCGGACATTCGGGCGGTGACTACTACGTTGCCCACGAATTCATAAGCTGTATTCTTGAAGGCAGACAGCCTTATTTCAACGCATACCGCTCCTGTGCAATGTCGGCGGTTGCCATTCTCGGCTGGAGAAGCAGCCTGCACAACGGTGCCGAGTATAAAATTCCCGATTTCTCAAAAGAGGAAGAAAGAATTCTGTACGAAAACGATAATCTTTCACCTTTCCCCGATGAAAACGGTGTTGCAAACTACCCCTGCACCAAATATGATGCCGACAAATTTGATATTTGACAGCGTGTGCCGACAGAGCAGATTCAGGGCATAATAAAGAGAGAAAACCCGTCGGATTTCCGGCGGGTTTCGTGCTTTTTGTCAGACAAAGCGTAAAGCCGACGGAGTTTTAATCCGTCGGCTTCTGAGTTTATGCAGTTCGGGTGGGCTTAAAAAGCCTGATAAATCACATCCACATCCGGCTGAACAAATCTATAATGAGCCAGAAGAAACGAAGTGAGAAATATTCTTTGGGGGTGTTGATTATTTCGATGAGCTTTTCGGCCTGAGCCTTATACTCACCCAGCTGTGCTTTTTCTGCTTCACCCATATTCTTATCTGCAAGGAGTTCGTCAATTTTTGCTCGGAGAGCTTCAATATCATCTTCCCAGAACTTTGTTACTCTGTTTTCGTCGAGCATTCCGAGCTCTGCACCGATATCCGCAACTGCCTTTTCTGCTGCTGTGATTTCTTCAAGGTGTGCTTCAAAGCCTGCCTTGATTTCATCGTATTCAGCCTTTTGTTCGTCGGTGAGGTTGTCGGGGTTGACGGCTTCGATTCTGGCGAGAATTGCTTCGATCTCCGCTTTATCGTCGCTTGTCACCTTTTCGGGGTCATAAACGTTTTCAATACCCTTGATTTCTTCAAGCTCTTCTTCGGTTTCAGTGATTTTTTCTTTGAGCTTTTCTACGCCTTCAAGGATATCTTCAAGCTTCTGTGCCTCTTCGTCGGTGAGGTTGAAGCCGTAGCGATCCTTGATTTCATTTACTTTGCCGACAAGCTCGTCAAGAGCGGGAATATCGCTTGATTTGACTGTGTCTTCGCTGAAACCTGCATAATCTTCTTCAACGTCTGCAATGAAAAGCTCAATGCTGTTGATGATGCCGAGTATCTCCTCGCAGTCCGCCTTCATTTCATTCCATCTTTCCTTTTTGCTTTCAGACGCAAGATCCGTTACTGCATTGTTGAGCTGATAAAGCACGTATTCAAGGCTTTCTCTGTCGGTTGATTTGGCCTTCCATACTCTCTCATATACGCCGTTGTTTTCAACGTATACAAGCTCAATGTGACGAACGCATTTTGTGTCAACTGAAATTGTATAAGTAAGCTTTGCTTCGCCGGTGAAGTTGCCGGTACCTGTTACTGTGAGCAGATATACGCCGACGTTTGTTGCCTTGTTGCCGCTGATGTCAAAGGTTGCTTCAAGATTGTTGGTTGTGAGCACCTTTTCAACGGTCTGAGTCTGCTCTGTGCCGTTATAGGTGAGATCTTCGCCGAGAATGATAAAGCCGTCGTGGATTGATTTCGGGGTAATGCTTGCGGTTGCTGTAACGTAGCAGTTGTCGGTTGAATATTCGGGATTTACGGGGAATTCGTAGTTGTCAATGCTGTTGCTTGCAACGGGAGCATAAATGATGTGAACAGTCTTGTCTGTGCCTGCATCCGCGCTGTCATACCAGGCTTTTCCGACTGTGAAGCTGAGCATTTCACCTTCAACTGCGCCGTCAATTTTTACAATAACTTTTGAATATTCAAGAATATCCGTTGTGCCGTCATAAACCTTGTCAGGTGCGGTTGCGGTGACGGTTACGGGCTTTCTGTTGATTGTGAAATCAGCACTTACCTCACCCGTGTAGCTGCTTTCAGCAATTTCGCCTGCGTTTGGGCTGTTGCTGATATTTCCGTCGCCTGTGATACCGCCTGCCGACTGACCGTTACCTGTTATTGTTACGGTTGCAGTGCCTGCGTTGACGTTGTTTTCGTATGAAACTGTATAATCCTTGCCTTCGGTGAGCACTTTACCGCCGACGGTTACGGTAACTGTGGGCTTATGCTCCTTGCCGCTGTAAACGAATTCTGTTTCGTCAAGAGTGATAACCGTTTCTGTTGTAAGGTCAGCGCCCTTGCTTACCTTTACGTGGCCGTTAATTACCGTTGAATCTTCCGCAACTTCAACAATCTTGCCGTCTGCATCACGGAAATAATAACCCTCTGCGAGGAATGCGTTTGCGGTTGTTTCATCAGTAACAAAACCGTTAGGGAATTCGCCGCCCTTGAGGGTGAAGGTTGCTTCGGAGTCAAAATCAACTGTCCATTCGCCGTAGGGTGTGCCGCTGAAATAACCGTCTGAAAAGTCTGTTCCCGTGAAACTGCCACCGGTTACTTCAACCGTGCCTTTAAGAATGTTTAATGCCGCATAGTCGTTACCGGTAAATTCACCGCCGGAAATATAGGCTGTGCCGGTATTTAATAAAGCTGTATTGCCGATTATTTCGCCACCATAAATATAAATCTCACCGTTGCCGTCGTTTTGAACGCCCTCACCTCTGTCTATGCCCTCAAAAACACCGCCGTAGATTTTAGCTGTTCCTTTGTTAGTTATTGCACCATATGTATAAGCCTCAAAATTACCACCGTTAACGGTGAGTGTGCCGTGGTTTGAGATACCTGAGCCATTACCCTTTATAGTACCGGATTCAACAGTAAGCTCAGCCAAGTTACTGATTCCATAACAATAATCGCCGACTGTTTCGACTGTACCGCCTTCGCAGCTGTCCTTGATTGTTATATTTGCATCGTAATAAACCAATAAAACATTATCTGTTTTGTTAAGAATGGTTTTGCCGTTAAGATCAAGAATAAACTTGCCCGAAGAGATTCTGGCGGTTTCGGTAAGCGTAATATCATCGAGCAGAGTAAGTGTGCTGTCTTCGCTTGCACTTGCCGCTGTGACTGCCTCTGCAAAGGTCTTATACGGTGAGCCCGAAAGCTTATTACCGTCCTTGTCGGTTACCTTTGCATCTGCCTGCATTTTGCAATAGTAACACTTGCCGTTTTCATCATAGTCGTGCATATAACATATAAAAACAATATTTGAAGGATAAACCTTTGCGCCTACAGTTGCTTTGCACCAATATGATTTTTCATGCTCGGGGGTCTGTAAAGTTTTACCGGTTTCACCTTCAAGTGAAATTTCTTTTATGACACTGAAATTCAATTCAACGTCACTTTCTGAATCGACAAACTCCGTAATAACTTCAATCGTCTCATCTTCATCGATTCTAACCGTTGCAGTTTTATTTTCCTTGTCTAAACGCAAACGGTAAGAACCTGCCGCTATAACTGCATACTCTATCTCTGAGGCTGTTGTGACCTTTAATATGTCGCCTTTTTTAAAATTATACGAAAACAAAAGGTCTCTTTCTTCAGATGTATATTTACCAATCTCATTTTCATTAACCTCATACCATTGGAATGAAGCGTCGGGATTGTTGAATTCAACGGTGTAGTTGTTTTTCTCATAGGGCTGCTGAGTAAATGCATTTTTCGCAACGTAGATATACTTTTCGCCTGTTGCTTCGTCATATTCTGTTTTTTCACAGTATACTTCGCCGTACTTAGTTAAAAAGTTTATCTGATAGTTTTCCGCTTCCTGAGCAGATTTGATTCCTTCAAAAATTTTGATTTTGCCTTCTTCATCAATTTCTGCGTCTACCGTAAAAGATTCACCGGTATAATCTGTCACGTCAATAACAGTTTTCGGTGTAACGCCGTCCATAAGATCGGATTTAACCTGAGCATAACCCTCGCCGTTTTCAATCACCGTACCGTCAAGGTTAATTGTCAAATCTGAATACATATAATTAAAGAAAGCATAAGCGTTGCCCTTGATTTTTCCGCCGTAAAGATTTGCGTCTCCGTATACCGCACTTATAATATAGGAATCTGTAAGCGTTGACGTGTTTTCTACAGTACCGCTGTAAAGGTTAAATATTCCGCCCTGTGTGTCTGTTTTGCCGATATATACGGTATTTCTCCATGAAGAAGTAAGCTTACCCGTCCCGGCATCGGATGTGTCATAAAGAGAAAATTGATTGAACAACAACAAATAACAGTCTTTCATATCCCATACATATCCGTTAAGGTCAAGTGTGACTTCACCTTCTCTTGCTCTTATATAATATGCTGACGTGACGTCTCCCGTAAGCTTATAATTACCGGCAGGAAGAATAAGGTCATTATTGTAATAACCGGTAATTTCAAGTGCCTCACCGTCAACATAAACCATACCGTCCGAATCTGCCGTAATCACCTTTGCGTTGATAAGTTCACCGCAGTCATCACAGAATTCGTTTCCGTCTGTGTCAACGTGCGGTTCCGTACCTTCTGTTGCCAGGACAGCAGGCATAAACGGAATCACGGACATAACCATTAAAAGTGAGAGTATGACCGCAAATGATTTTTTGATTTTCTTTTGCATAAAGGTTTCCTCCTTATATGTGAATAAGAATTGTTAATGCATTCAAAAGCCTTTCGGCTTATTCGCTTTCCTTTTCAACAAATTCCGTAAACTCTGCAAGAACACGCTTGCCCAATACGCGGCAATCCATGGAAAGAACCCTGTCGATTTTCTCTTTTCGGATTTCAACAGGTATATTATATATGCCGAGAATCTGATTGAGTGCGGCGGATATTCTGGCATCAAGCGGCACCGATGTTTCGCTTGAAATAATTGTTGCGTAATCAATGCCCTGAACAAGTATCTCCGCTTCAACAAAGTGCTCGTGAGTCCAGTCTTTGCAATAGTCTGCAAGAAGTCTTTCTGCTCTGTTTACGTGGTTTTCACGAAGATAATCAAGGCACATTCTGCTTTGAAATGCAGAAACGAAGAAATCCCTTGCAACCTCGTTTTCTTCACACGCCGCCGCAACCGTCATAAGCTCAATACATATTGACAAAACGGAGCCTACTCCCTTGTCCGCCTCGTAATCAATCAGCTTTTCCTGAAATTCGCAAAGCATTTTTACAAGTTCAGCAAGCACGTGCTCCTTTGTGGGAAAATAAAACGTGAAATTACCTTTGCTTATTTTCAGCTCACTGCAAACCATCTGAACTGTTGTTGCAGAATATCCGTGTTCAAGAAACATTCGGGTTGAAACGCGGATAATTTTATCTTTGGTTTTTTCTTTCTTTGCCATAAAGCCTCCTTTAAAATCACGGTTGTACTTGTACTAAAAATAATTTAGCACACGTATTGACTTTTGTCAATATGCAGAAAAATATTTTAATAAAGGAAAATCTGTTTTTGTGTGGAAAAGCAAATATGATTATGATATAATTCAAAGTGTAAATCTGTAAAAAGGAATGTGTGTTATGAACAGCACCGAAAGAGTACGCAACACAATTCTGGGTAAAGAAACCGACCGTCAGCCGATATACGGTTGGGTCAGAGAAAATCTCGGCGATGAAATTTCGGCAAAATTCGGCAGTGTTGAAGCCTTTGAGGACAGATTTGAATTTGACGCGGCGCATATTTTCGGCGGTCCGTGGTCGTTTGACGGTGAAACTTTTGATAAAATCAGAAGCCGCCACGGTGAGCTGACGCCCGATGTTTTGCTTGATTATAATCTTTTCACCGCACCTGACAGTGATGCGGATTTTGAACAGGTGAAAAGAGATATTGCTCATCACAAGCAGAGGGAACGCTTCTGCTATATGCAGACACCCGGACTTTTTGAGCATTTCAACACGGTTTTCGGCATTGAAAACCATCTTTTGTATATCGCGCTGTATCCCGACGAGCTTTGCGAGCTTTACAGACGGCAGGCGCAATGGACGGTGAAATTTGCCGACAAGTGCATTTCGCTGGGCGCGGATATGATACACGTTTCGGACGACTGGGGCTCACAGAAAGATATGCTTTTCAGCCCCGACACGTGGAAAGAAATTATTTATCCCAATATGAAAATGATTGTTGAACACATTCATTCAAAGGGCGCTTTTGCCGGCCTTCATTCCGACGGATGCATCAGAAAGGTGCTTGACGGTGTGCGTGACATCGGCTTTGACCTTGTTCATCCGTGGCAGGAAAATGCAGACATGCCTCTTGATTTGTATCTGGAAAAATACAGCAACGATTTTGCGCTCATGGGCGGAATCTGCGTTCAGTCTGCAATAGGAATTATGGGCAGGGAAGAGCTTGAAAGTGAAATCAGAAGGGTTTTTTCGCTTCTCAGGGGCAGACGGTGGATTTGTTGCACCTCTCATTTTGTTCAGAATCATTGCTCGGTTGAGGACCTTTCTTTTGCGTATGAGCTGGTGTATAAGCTTGCAAGAGAACGGTAAATTTGTATTTATGTTTTAAAAACGATTGCCGTGCGGGATAATGCAATTATCGCTGACGGTGATGTGAAAACTTTCATTTTAAAAAGTAAAGGGGCAGAAAAAGTGGAAAAGAAAAAGCTGTACATTTTAACTTATGACCACGGCGGATATGTTTTGTGGAAGGATGCTGTCAAGCCGAGACTTAAAAAAATCAATGAGTGGATGGAAAAGTATCCCAAGCTGAGAATCGGTCTTGACTATGAATCGTTTACTTTTGATGAGTTTTCGAGGTGTGACCCCGAAGTCGTTGAAATGATAGGAGAGTTGCTGGAAAAATATCCGGACAGAGTCGGTCTGGGCGCAACCACCTACGGTCAGCCTCTTTCGCTGACAATCAGTGAGGAATCCAACGCCCGTCAGCTTATTTATGCAATCAGAACAAATAAAAAATATTTCGGCAAAACACCCGACGTTTACTGTATTTCCGAGTTTGCCCTGAACAATCAGACCCCTCAGCTTCTGAAGCTTACGGGCCATAAGGCGGCAATTCTCCGTTCTCACGTTATGGGTTACGGTTATCCGAGAACATTTGACAGCGCGTGGGGCAGATGGATTGGCAAAGACAAAACCGAAATTCCCGCAGTGCCCACTTATGACAAAATGGGCAGGGGATTCAACTGTTGTACCGTTGACAACTGGATTCTTTCACGCTGGCCTCAGGATACGGAAATATCACTGGAAAAATTTGAGAAAATGTTTGAAAAATACTCGCCTCTCCTTGCTTCAAGGTATGATGACCTCACCCAGTCGATTGAAGAGGTTACGGCACATATCGAAACAAAGGATAATTATGAATATGTTCTTCTTGAGGATATTCCCGCCCTTTACGGTGAAGCAAAGGATGAGCTTGCAACAACCGATAACGATTTTCACGTTCAGATGCCCTGGGGCTACTGCGGCAATGAGATTTTCAACGGCGTGCGCAAGTCGGAGGTTGAAGCTGTTCAGGCTGAAAAGCTGAATGCGCTTTCGGTTATGCTCGGTGAAAAGGCATACGGCGAAAACCTTGACGATGCTTGGAAATATTCACTTGCGGCACAGCACCACGACGTTACAATCTGCGGTCTGTATGACCTTGCAAACCGTTTTGTTCCCGCATCTCTGAAAGAGTCGGAATACGTCAGAGCAGAATCTCTCAAAAACATCGCATCACACTTTGCCTGCAAGGAGGGCGACTGTGTTCTTGCAATAAACACAAACTCGTTTGCTGTCAATGACTGCATCGGCTTCGGCGAAAACAAATATGCTTATGCTTCACTTCCCGCATACACAGCAAAAGTCATTTCTGCCGGTTCGACAAGCGGCTGTGAAGATAAATTCAGCTGGGATTCACAATCCGGAATTCTTGAAACGCCGAATCATCTCATCAGACTTACCGACAAAGGCATTGAGTACATTGCGTATCCCGACGGCAAAAGAATTATTGATAACGGCGACAGTGCCATGTTCACCGCACACATTGACGGTGCCGACTGCGCTTCGGTCGGCGAATGGAAGGTTGAGAAAAATCCCTGCTGCGGTGCGATTGCAACCTATAAGGGAAAAATCGGCAGTGTGCCTTTCAGCTTTGAAATGCGTTTCGGCGGCATGAATCTGGAAAGAATAGACTGCAAAACCCGTTTTGAGGTTCATAATGAGCGCATAGGCATAATCGGCGATAAGGCAGGGCTTGAAAAGTCACTCACCGTCAACGGTCATAAGCACGAGGGCAAGCTTTGCTTCAATATGAATCTTTGTATGGACAAAAACAGAAAAATGTTCCGTGACCTGCCTTATTCAATATCCGAATGGGACGGAGAGGTAAGAGTGACCGAGGATTATTGGTACGAGGAAGACCGCATTATTATTGACGAAAAAGTCAGCCCCGAAGAATCCTTTGAGTCCTCAACCTATCTTAACGGCATTTACTGGATTTGCTTTGACGGTGGCGACACTCAGGTTGCAGTGTTCAATAAAGGCTGTATGGGCTCTGACGTTCAGGGAAATAAAGTCTCAATTCCGCTGGCTTATTCCGAAGAATACCTTTGCGGCACAAAAATACTTGACGGTATTTATGAGGATGAGTTTGCAATCAGTATTGATAACGGACAGACTCCTCACAAACAGGCGATTGCCTATGCTTATCCTCCCGTCGCAATTCCCCTTGAAAAGAGCGACGGAAAACTTACGGAGCTTGAATTTGCATCATTAAGCGCCGACAGCAGCGTTGTCATGACAACCGTCTATCCCGAAAACGGTTATCTGCTTGCCCGTTTCTGTAATTACTCGGATGAAAAGCAAAACCTTACGTTCAGTACGGCATACGGAAAAATAACCGAGGAAACAGACCTGCTCGGCAACAGAATTGCAGATTCCGACGGTGAACTGGAATTTCGTCCGTGGGAAATCAAGACCGTTAAAATTGAACTGTAATAAAAAACAGTGCGCATAAAACAGCCCCCCGATTGTACAGACGGTACAATCGGGGGCGTTTCTTTTGTCATTCACTTTTCAACCGTGCGGCGGATGTTCCAGTCGTTTTCTTCAAGCAGCGCTTGTGCCTTTTCGGCGTTGCAGCCGAGAATTTCCGTGATGATGCCAACCATTCTTCTGCGCAGCTTTTTGTTTGTGGGGCGCAGATTTATCATCAGGTTTTCATAAACACATCCGCATTTGACCATTGATGCGGTCGAAATCATATTGAGAATGATTTTCTGTGCCGTGCCTGCTTTCATTCGGGTTGACCCCGTTATAACCTCCGGCCCCGTGTCGGCACAGATGTCAATATCTGCTGCTCTGCCAAGCTCGGAATCGGGATTGTTTGTGATTGAAAATGCCTTTGCACCGAGGCTTTTTGCGTAATTCACGGCGGAAATGACGTAAGCCGCCGAGCCCGATGCCGAAATTCCTATCAGCACGTCTTTTTCGCAGAAGTTGCGGTTTTGCAAATCCTCAATGCCTGCCTCGGGATTATCCTCGGCATTTTCGGCGGCTTTGAACATACATTTTTCGCCGCCTGCAATAATTCCGTTGAAAAGATCGTAGGGTACGCCGAAAGTCGGCGGACACTCAGCCGCATCGCACACGGCAAGCCTGCCCGAAGTGCCGCTGCCGATGAAGTAAATTCTGCCGCCTGCTTTTATTGCATCGGCAACCGCATCGCATACGGCGGCAATCTGAGGCAAAACAGCATCAACCGCCTGTGTTACCTTTGCGTTTTCGCTGTTGATTATTCTGAGCATTTCGCCAGTTGACATTTTGTCAATGCCGTAAGTGTCGGGGTTTCTCGTTTCGGTTTTCAGCATTTTTTCATTCTCCTTGCAAGTGCGAGTGCGCCGTTTACCGTCGGCTCATCAAGAAATGTGAGCGAAGCCTCGCCCTCAATGTATTTTGTCAGGAAAGGGTAAAGAATTTCTTTTTGAGAGCCCAATCCGCCGCAGATAACAATTCTATCGTTGCGCAGATTCAGCGCTCTGCGTGCGCCGTTGATTATTTTTGCCGCCTCGAATGCGTTGCGGTCAATGATTTGGGCAGCAGTCGGATCATTTGACCTGAAAGCTTCAAAAACAGCGGGCGCAAAAGAGGCAATGTGAGTCGCACCGCCTTTGTATATTCCGTCAGCGGATTCAAGACTTTTGCCGAGCTTTTCTTCAACGAATTTCAGAATTGTTTCACTGCCGCCTCTGCCGTCAAGAAATTCGAAAGCCGCATTGAGCGCATCGGCACCGAAATGAAAACCGCTGCCGCCTCTGTCAATCATGAATCCGCGACCGCCGCTGCGGTGAAGCTTTTCGCCCGAGCGAGAATAGGCGACAATGCCCGTGCCCATTATAGCCGCCGTGCCGTTTTCGCCGTGTAAAGCGGTTTCAAGCGCAAGATCAATGTCACTGCCGCAGTCGGAAAACGCAAAACCGAAACCCGACAGAAAGTCGGCGATAATCTTTCTGTTGTCGCCCGTTGCGGTACCTGCAACACCTGCAAAAACGGAAACTGTGCCCGGGTCCAGACCCTCGCAAATGCGCGAAATGCCCTCGCTCAGCACGGCGCAGGCTGCGTCGGTGCCGATGTTTACGGGGTTTGAAGCGCCGAGAAGCAGTGTTTTTATTTCTTTTCCGTCGGGGTCGGCAAGCACAAAATGCGTTTTGGTGCCGCCGCCGTCAATGCCAAGCAAAAATCTGATGCTGTCACTCATTGTTTTTTCCTCTTCCCGCAGTGTATCGGTAAAATTTGTCTGTAACAAAATGATTATATCACGCACTGACGATTTATTCAACAAAATGTCAACACGTATACCGCTGCTGATTCTTTGCTGAGATTTGCGGTAAACCGCAGGTGCGGCGCAACAAAAAACAGAGTGCATTTGCGCACTCTGTTTTTGCTTTTACGTCATTTCTCTTCTTGCGTTTGCAAGGTCAAGCAACAGCTTGTGGCTGCCGCTGTCAACGGTGATTTTTTCGGGCTTTCTCGGCGCACGGCAGAATTTGCTGTTGTAGCGGTCAAATTCCTTTGCCTTGCTTACGCCGTCAACCGTGTACTCACCGCCGTGGGTGACGGAAATTCTGCCGCAGACGGTTGTGTATTGCGCACTGCCGTTTTCGTCGAAAGTCACGGCGTTTTTCTTTATTCTCGCCTTGAATTCATCAAAGCTTTCTCTGTCGGTGTCGGATAATTCGGTGATATAAACGTGATAATCACCGCCGTAACGGCACAGGTCAAATTCGCTTTTCAGTGTGCAATCCTCGGGGAATTTTCTGCCCTTGTGAATACCCTTTGCCGAGTCGGCATCAAAGGGCTTGAATTGCAGCTCGCCGTTTGAAATCAGTGCAATAAAAACGCCGTTTTTTCTTGCAAAAACAGTGTTGCCGTCAAGGGTGAATTCGTCATAGAAATCTTTCGGCATATATGCGTGTGTCATTGCCGCAACAGCCGTTTCACCAAGGCGTTTTTTTGTTGGCAATTTATAAATTGTGATGTTGACGTTTTCGTGCTGAATGCTCATCGGTCGTCTGCCGTTACCAATCCAGTAACCGGGCGAAGCGCCGTATTTGCCGTTTCCGTCACCGGCAGGATGCGTTGTGAAAAGGGCAAGCGTTTCGCCGATGTTTGCCGACCATTCGTGGTCCTGCGCACCGCAGGCATCAACGTCCTTGCAAACGGAGGTTGACATTGACCAGTGCGCCGTGCGGTAGGTGTAAACGTTACCTCTGCCCGTTGCAATGCCGTGGGGCATAATGCTGAATTTTGCGGCAAATTTGCTCCAGTTGACGGGCCTCAGCACCGTGAGATTGAGAAATTTGAAATAAGCGAGGAAGGAATTGCGGAACATTTTGTTATCCCTGAGGTATCTGAGCGTGTTTTCAACCACCTCGGGATTTGTGAAGGTTTCGGCACCCATCTGCGCCATAATCTGATGCGGCTGCTGACCGATAAGACCTTCTTTCTGCATATCCCGTGGCGAAAGACCGCAACTCATTTCGGAAGAAAAGCTTTCACGTGACAGTGCAATATCCTTGACGGCAGGGGGCAGAGTGTAAAGTCCTTTTCTGACAGTGTCGGTAAAGCACAGCACAATGTGACCTGCTTTTTTTGCAAGCGAAGCTTTTATCTGAGCTTTTTCATTTTCTGAAATATTCGGGTCGCAAAGCAGGGCTTCTGCAGCTTCGTTGCCCCAGAGAACGTTCATTGCCGCCTGAATGCTGTTGCCGTAAAAATTGCCTGCTTTGTTGTTTCCGTACATTCGGGAGCTTGTTGCGACAAAGCGGTTGTTGACGCTGTTGAGCGCAACGTCAAGCCAGAGAATGTCCATGATTATCTTTATCTGCTCAACGGATTTTTCATCCTTTGAATAGGCAATGTAATTTGCCATTGGCGAAATATCTTCGGCAAGATAGTTGTTGCTCAGATATTCGGAAAAACCGTAATCAAAGCGTTGCTTCATCCACGCATCAATGCGCACTTTCGCTTTTTGCAGGTGCTCTTTACCGGTCATACCGTTATTTGTAAAAATCTCGTCGGGCCACTCCTGACCTGCAAGATATTCGCTCACGGCAAAAAGAATCTGGTGATTCTCCGACCAGTAGCACATACTGTCGTCGCCGGGTTCATCCATGAAATATTTGAAATTCAGAAAGGTGTTTTTAATAAGCTCTCTGCATTTTTCGTCAAGCTTTTCGCCGCAGTCTTTGTAGATTTTAAAAAGCATCTGCGCTCTGAAATCGGAACAGTCAAAGCGTTTGCCCATATATTCGGACTGCTTGAAAAGCATTGTGTAAATTTCATCTTCGCTGAAAAAAGGCACGTCCTTTTCGCCCGAAAGGAAAAGATACAAATCCTCAAAAGCCTTGCCGTTGACGTTGGCGGAATAATAATCGAAATCATCGTCGTCGGGCAGCTCCTGCGCAGGTTTTTTTGAAAGCAGCCAAAGTACCTCAATGACTGTTAAAAGCACTGCTGCACCGAGCACGGCAAGAACGGTGTAAACAATAAACATTATATTTCCTCCGTTGTTTCTTCGTCGGCAATAAGTCCTCTTTCGGCGGCGATTTTCATTGAAACCTTCTGCATAACCTCATCTGTCAGCGGATACTTGCGCATTGCAATGAATGTGACAAGGTGACCGAGGGCGGGCAGAATGAAAACGGAAAGCAGCACGCAGTAATAGAATCTGTAATTGACAAAAACGTTTTCGGGCACAACGGAAGCCTCACCGCTTCCGCCGAAGCCGCAGAAAGCCATAATTGCCATTGTGATAATTCCCACGCCGCTTGAAGCGATTTTGTTGACAAATGTGAGAGCCGCACCGCCTGCGTAGTTGAGTGAGAACAAAAGCACGCGCCAGGCATCGTTTTTGCGCGGGTCGGTGCCGTCATTGCGGTAGGTTGAAATCATCTGTCTGAGCTTATTCATTTCACGCCATCCTTTCAAGTGCCTCGGGCGTGACCTCGTATTTTGTCGGTCTGCCCGCAAGGAAGCTTTCCATTTCTTCCATCATATAGTAAGCCATTCTCTGCGGCTCTTTGCCCGTGCTGCCTGCAATGTGAGGGGTGAGAATTGCATTCGGACACCAGAAAAGGGGATTGATGTAGGGGAAAAACTCTTTTTTGAGTACATCCGCCACAAATGTTCTTGACGGGTGAAGCCAAAGCGAGAGTGCGAGCTGATATTCCGCAACCTGTGCACCTCTGCCCGTGTTGATAAAAGTGGAACGCTTTTTCATTTTCCTGAAGAGCTTACCGTTGAAAATATTTTCCAGCTCAGGCTTGTTTGCAAGGTGGTTGCTGATGATGTCACATTCGCTGAAAAGCGTTTCCATATCAACGAGTGTAACGCCGAGCGCCTTTGCCTTTTCCTCGGGCACAAACGGGTCGCAGGCATAAACCTCAACGTCAAGGTCTTTGAGCTTTTCGGCAACCATACAGCCGATTGCGCCAAGTCCCACAAGTCCGACCTTGCAACCGAAATTGCCCGTTGAGGCGTTTGCAAAAGCAAGCGAGCGCACGGGCAGGAAACGGTAATATTTTGCCGCCTGGAAATATCCCTTTGCCGCAAGAGTAATCTGTGCAAAGGTGTATTCGGCAACGGGCACGGCATTTGCCGCAAATGCGCTGAAAACCTTGACGCCGCTGTCAAGAAACGGGCGTGCAAAGTACTGCACCGTGCCTGCGGCATAAAAAACAGCCTTTAATTTCGGCATGTACCGTGCGATTTCTTCCTTTGTGAATTTCGGCATTCCCCAGGTGGAAAACGCAATTTCACAGTCGGCAAGAAAGTCTGCGTTGTCGGCAAGATTGCTTTGATTGATTTTCTGAGAAAGCGTACCGTATGTACTTAGCCTTTTGAGCACCTCGGGCGTGTAAACCTTTGAAAACTGCAATTCATTTGTGCCGAAAAGAGCTATTTTCATTTTGCTTTTTCCACCTTTGCTCTGATTTTTGCAACGTCTTTTTTCATTGAGGCGGAAAGACCCGCCCAGCAGAATAAATAAGTATATTCGACAAGCAGATTGCCGTCAAAACCCGATGAAAGAATTTTTGTGAGCAATTTGTCAATGTAGGTCGGGTCGAATTTCGGAAACTGCTCCCTTGACTGCTCTGAATAAGAAATGTGCACGCTTTCGGTAAACGGCAGGGTGCGTTCAATGCGGTCAAGGTCATAGTCAAGGCGGCGGTAACGCGACTGAAAATATGTACGGAAATTGTCGCAGGCAACGTCACCGCAAATTCGTAAAAATGCATCTGTGTTGTTGTTAAATGTGTTGTCGTGGCACTCGGGACAGACGGTAAGCCCGAAATCATTTGCAATGCGGCAGATTTTCTTCGCATCGCTGACGAGTTTTTCATAAGTTGAGGCATCTGTTTTTTCGCTGTCTTTGTCGCCAAGCCATACACGCACCGATTTTGCACCCGTTGCGCTTGCAATGCGGCAGATATTTTCCCACTCTGCGGTGTTGCAACTGCCCACGCGGTAATAACTGCCGTAGGAGCTCACCTTTATTCCTGCCCTGTCACAAAGCTTTTTGGCAAGCTGCGCGTTTTCAAGGTTTTTCACGTGAATGTCGCCGCCCCATTCAATGCAGTCAACGCCTGACTCGGCGGCAATTTTTACAACTTTTTCAATGCTTTTTATTTGTCTGAAAGATGTTGATGTAAAACCGATTTGCATAGTTAATCTCCGTTTTATTCGGCAAATTCAGCCTTTTGCTTTGCCTGAGCTCTGATTGTTTCAAGCTCTGACATAATTTTCTCTTTGCGTTTTCCCGTGAAATTGTCAAACATCATAACAAGTGCGGGCAAAAGGTTGCCCACAATGCCGGGGATGACAACAAGCAGGAAAATGCCGTGAAGGGTTTCGGGTGTCTGCACTGCTTCGACCATAACGTTGTTGACGACCTGTGCGCTCTGGTAGCCGATGAGGGCAAGACCGCCGTTTATGAGCAGCTCTTTCCACAGTGCGGAAATTCTTGAAACCATTGTGCTGAATGCAAAAACCATACCCTCGTTACGCTTGGCAACACCGTATTTCTGGTAACTTTTCCATTCCATATAGTCGGTAGAGTCGGCAAGCAGAATTCTTCTTGCCGCGCTCATTGCGGCATTGGGCAGACCGCCGAGTGCAATGAGAATACCGACAACCCAGAGGTTTTTGTAACCGAAAAGATAAAGAAGGAGGTAGCAGATACCCGTGTGAAGGTAACCGAGAACAACAATATCTCTTGATGACAGCTTTTTGCCGACAAAGGGCACTGAAAACAGACCTCCGTATGAAAGGGCGGAACTGCCGATTTCAACGTAGGTTTTCATACCGTATTTGTTAAGTGTCTGCTTGTAGAAGAAGGGGAGTGCGTTGTAGCAGACCTGTCTTACCGAGTCAATGACCTGACTCAGGCAAAGCAGAAGGAGGGGGCGGTTGAGCGCAATGAGTTTGTAGTCAATCTTAACCTTATTTTCTGTCTGCGGCGGTAAAACAAGGTTTCTTTCTTTAAGTGTCATGCAGGGCACTGCCATTGCAAAAAGACCGATTACGCCGAAAAGCAGGGCAACGGAGAAAAATGCCCATCTTTGGGAGTTGTAATCGCCGCCGCGCCATTCCAGAATGACGGGAACAAGTCCGCCCGGCAGCATTGAGCCGAGGGTGGATGCGACCTGTGCAACGGTGTAGAAATTTTTTCTTGCCTTTGCGTTGGGTGTCATTCGCACGGAAAGCGTTGACAGCGCAACGTCAAAGAAAGTGTCAGCTATGTTGAAAGCAAGGTAAAGAGCAAAGCTCCAGATGAAGTTGAACATAATCGATGCCGAGGGTACGACAAAAAGCAGAACGGAGGCAAGTGTGAAAGGCACGGCAGATGCCATCATAAAACGTTTTGCGTTACCCTTGCCGGAGCGGTTGTTGTCGAGAAGAGCACCGACGATGGGTGCAATCAGAATGTTGACACCCGTTGTTGCCGATTTCATTGTGACAATCTGCTCCGAGTTAAGACCCATATAGTCATACATAAACTGGTCGGTGTAGGTGCCGACGGAGTCCTGACCCATACAGTTGCCGAAAACGCCCGAAACATAACCGACCTGCTCCTTGAAAGCAACGTCGGGGTTGTTTTTCATTTCAAGGTATTTTTCCTTAATTTTCGACATGATTTTTCTCCTTATTCAAGAGATTCAAACAGGTTTTCAAACGCAACCGAAAGCGTGGAAGCGCTTGTGCCGCCCGTTGAAACCGTTTCTTCATAATGTCCGTCTTCGTTGGATGCCGAGTAGTCGTTGTCGGGCACGAAGTAGCCGAGTGCGTCGTTGCAAAGACCGAAAACCAGCACATCGTCGGTGTCGGCAAAGTGCGTGTTGAGCGCCTTGTGCGGATATTCGGTGCCGTTGAAAGATTCTGCGGCAGAGTAGAAGTTGCCGTAAACGATTTCGGGCATTATTTCGCCCGGGGCAGTGAGAATTTTAATATTTTTGCCGATTTCAATGTAACCGATTTCGCTGGCAAGCATAATCTTGCCGTCCTCTTTGAATGCCGTGGCGTTGCAAAGACCTGCGCTTTCGGCAAGCCTGAAAACGAAATTCGTCACCTCAAAGTCAACCTGTGCGTGCTTTGCGTTGATGATGGGCTCAACGGGTGTGCCGCTTTGGGCAAGGTCAATAAGAATTCCGGCAACCTTTGCGCTGTACTGTTTAAGTCTTGTCAGGTTATCTGCGTCGGGGGTGATGCCGTTTTCGGCTGACTGATTGCAGCTGATACCGCCGCCGATTGCGCCCTGAACAAAGATGAAATCAACGTCTTTTACGCTCTGTACCGCCTGCTCAATATAGTACGGGTAATCGCCCGAAAGCTCAGAGTTTTCCCACGCAAGGTTTACGGGGTGAGCACCGAAATTGGTGATGTATATTTCTTTTCTGCCCGTGTCGCTCGGCACAAAGCGGAAAAGGTGAATTTTTTTGTCAAATGACTGAGGATTGCGCGAATCCGAAAACATCTCGGGACAGTCTTTTGCTGAATAATAAAGAACGCCCTGTGTACGTGTGGTGTAAGCCGTTCTGATTGCATCGGCAGTTTTTTCAATGAGTGCGTTGAGATATTTTTCATCTCTGCCGCTTCTGGGGATGTTGCCCCACAGGCCCTGAGTGTCAATGCCGCTGTGGGTGTGAGTTGAGCCGACGTTGATGCTGACAAGTCCGTTTTTGCCCGTGATGTCGGAAAGCTTTTCTCTGATTGCCTTGACGTCGTTGTTCATAAGACCCACGCCGTCAATCCACGCAAAGGCAACTGCGCCTCTGCCCGAGTTGTCGTCAAGGCACACTGCCCTTACGCAAAGGTCGTCAATAACACCCGTTGCTTCCTGGGCGGGAAATTTAAGAAAACCGCCGAGAAAATATCTGTGGCTGTCAATGTCATCGGGGGTGAGGCTGTGCCTGCCGTAACCGACCGACCAGTTGTCACTGACCGCCTCGTCAATGAAGCCGTCTGTACCTTCAAGAAAATTTTCGGCAATTGCCGCCGTCGGTCTGTCAGGGTAACCGATTGTTGTCAGACTCTTTCCGAGTGCAACCAAAAGTGTGGGCAGACCCAGCAAAACCGCCATAACCGCCGCCATTGTTCTTACAAAACCCTGCATAAAAACTCTCCTTCAGCCTGAAATTATAATTCTATAATACAACAAAATAATGTGCTTGTCACTGCTTTTTGTAAAAAATAAACACAGAGGCGTTTTTTCGGTTTAAAAATATTCCAAAATGTGATATAATATCAATTGAGAAAATGAAAAAGGGGCGGTTTTATGATTTATGTAACAGCCGATATTCACGGTGAATATGAAAAATTTGTGCGACTGCTTGATGAAATCGGCTTTTCGGACGATGATGAGATGTATATTCTCGGCGACATAATCGACAGGGGACCCGAACCGATAAAGCTTTTACGCCACATAATGGCAATGCCGAACGTTTATCTGCTGCTCGGTAATCACGAGGCGGTCGGTGCCGCAGTGCTCGGAAAGCTTGCCGTTGAAATAACCGCCGCAAATGCCGACACTCACATTGATGAGGATACAATGCTGGATGTTATTGAGTGGCAGCAAAACGGCGGTGAGGTCACAATGCGTCAGTTTGCCGCCCTTGATATG
Organism: Acutalibacteraceae bacterium; assembly: GCA_045595825.1. Taxonomy (GTDB): domain Bacteria; phylum Bacillota; class Clostridia; order Oscillospirales; family Acutalibacteraceae; genus CAG-177. Next base: position 12,923 of record JAZOBD010000036.1, on the reverse strand, counting down.
GATGAAAGGGAAGACTTTCTCGACTTTTTTGAAGAATTCAGTCTTGTCGAGGTTGTGGATGTCGGTGAAAAGACCTTTGTACTGGTGCACGCGGGACTTAACAATTTCAGCGAAAAAAAGAAATTCGGTGACTATACTCTTGCCGAGCTTACACAGCTGCGACCCGATTATGAAAAGCAGTATTTCGCCGACCCCGATATTTACATTGTCAGCGGTCACACACCCACAATGGCGGTCAGCGGCAAGTGGGAAATATACCGCTCACACAACAATATTCTCATCGATTGCGGTGCAGCTTTCGGCGGCAGACTGGCCTGCCTCTGTCTTGATACTGACGAAGAGTTTTATGTGTAACGCATTGATTTCGGTACAAAAAATGTTATAATGAATTCAGTTGAATAAGGAGGACGTTTTATGTTTGCGGAATGGATTATTGACAAACTCGGTCTTGTTTTCAGAGAAGCTTTTGCGGTGAGAACGCTTGTTGCACACCTCAACAATATGTTCACCTGTTTTTCCGTGAAAGGATTTTTCGCCTCTTTGATGGTTGTTGTTGAAATGGTTACGGCGCTCACCTTCGGCGCACCCACAACCCCCAGGGGACAGCAGCTTGACCTTACGGGATATAACCTTGTGATGTACGACGATTTCAACGGCAGTGAACTCAACCTTGATGTGTGGGAGCACAGAGGACTGGGCGCACGCAGGGGCGGCTTCAACGGCGCGAGTCAGGCAAGTGTAAAAGACGGCAATCTTTACCTTGCTGCCGAATATACCGACGGTGCTTACGGCGAGGGTTGGTACACGGGCATGATAAAGCTTAAAAAGCAGTACGTGCGCGGATATTTTGAAATTAAGTGTATCTGTAATTCCGGCGACGGATTCTGGAGTGCTTTCTGGATTCAGGCGGAGCATCCTTATGAAGCGGAATATTCAAAGGGCGGCGTCGGCGGCGCAGAAATTGATATTTTTGAGTCGCTGTCTTACGGCGATTTCTTCCGCGGCGGCAACAGCGTTTCACAGACGATTCACTGCGCAGGCGTTGACGGTGCAACGGAAGGCTTCCAGTCACAGTCGGTCGGCAAATTTTATGCAAATAACATTTATGAGGAATACAACACCTACGGTCTTGAATGGACCGAGGATGAGTATATTTTCTATATCAACGGCGTTGAAACAAACCGCACCTCTTTCGGCAACGGTGTTTCGCAGGTGCCCGAGGATGTCATTGTTTCACTTGAAATTCCCGGTGAAGATCAGCTTGAAAAAATTGACAAATCCTTCAGAACGGAGTTCATTGTTGACTACGTGAAAATTTATCAGAAATAACCAAACGGCGGCAGGAAACCCCTGCCGCATTTTTTTACCGATGTGACGGATTTTTATGTGCAGTCGGACTGTCCTCTTTCACCGTTGTCTTTGAGGCTTTCGTGAAGATTTTTGTCGGTGAACGGGGAACCTTTTTTGAAAAACACAAATCATCGTACGCCCCAAAAAGCTTTGCGCTGTTGACAACACTTTTCAGTTGTGTTATACTTTTTGCCGTTAAAAAATATATATGTAAGTATTTTTATTTCAAAAATAGTTACAGAAAGTAAGGAAAAGTGCTATGTACGACAAGGTTTCATCAAATTTAGATTTTGTCAGCCGTGAAAAAAGCGTTCTCGCTTTCTGGCAGGAAAACGACATTTTCACAAAGAGCATGCAGATTCGTGAGGGTTGCCCCACCTACACGTTTTATGACGGCCCTCCCACCGCTAACGGCAAGCCCCACATCGGTCACGTTCTGACCCGTGTCATCAAGGATATGATTCCCAGATACAAGACAATGAAGGGCTACATGGTGCCCCGTAAAGCCGGCTGGGATACACACGGTCTGCCCGTTGAGCTGGAGGTTGAAAAGCTTCTCGGCATTGAGGGCAAAGAGCAGATTGAAGAATACGGTCTTGAACCTTTCATCACAAAGTGTAAAGAGAGCGTCTGGAAATACAAGGGTATGTGGGAAGATTTCTCGGGTACCGTCGGTTTCTGGGCAGATATGAACGACCCCTACGTCACCTACCACAACTCTTACATCGAGTCTGTGTGGTGGGCATTGAAGCAGATCTGGGACAAAGGCCTGCTTTACAAGGGCTTCAAAATCGTTCCCTATTGCCCCCGTTGCGGCACACCTCTTTCATCTCACGAGGTTGCTCAGGGCTACAAAGATGTCAAGGAACGTTCCGCCATTGTCAAGTTCAAGGCAAAGGGTGAGGATGCGTGGATTCTTGCGTGGACAACAACTCCCTGGACCCTGCCCTCAAACGTTGCACTTTGCGTAAACCCTGACGAAAAATACATCAAGCTCAGAACCTCAGAAGGCGAAATCTTCTACATGGCAGAGGCACTTGCCGAAACGGTTATCGGCGGCGAATTCGAAGTGCTTGCCGAATACGTGGGCAAAGAGCTTGAATACAAAGAATACGAGCCTCTTTTCGACTTTGTGAAAACTGCCGAAAAGGGCTGGTACATCACCTGTGACAATTACGTCACACTTACCGACGGTACGGGTATTGTTCACATTGCCCCCGCTTTCGGTGAAGACGACTCCAACGTCGGCAGAAAATACAACCTTCCCTTTGTTCAGCTTGTCGATGCCAAGGGCGAAATGACAAAAGAAACAAAGTGGGCAGGTATGTTCTGCAAGGATGCGGACAAAGAAGTTCTCATCGACCTTGAAAAGCGCAATCAGCTTTTCGCCGCTCCCGTTTTCGAGCACAGCTATCCTCACTGCTGGCGTTGCGACACACCCCTCATCTATTACGCAAGAGATTCCTGGTTTATCAAGATGACCGCCGTTAAGGAAAATCTCATCAGAAATAACGCCACAATCAACTGGATTCCCGAAAGCATCGGCAAGGGCCGCTTCGGCGACTGGCTTGAAAACGTTCAGGATTGGGGCATCAGCCGTAACCGTTACTGGGGCACACCTCTCAACATCTGGGAGTGTGAGTGCGGCCACAGACATTCAATCGGCTCAATTGAAGAACTCAGAGCAATGAGCGACAACTGCCCCGAGGATATCGAGCTTCACCGTCCTTACCTTGACACCGTTACAATCACCTGCCCCGAGTGCGGCAAGCAGATGAAACGTGTGCCCGAGGTTATCGACTGTTGGTTTGACAGCGGTGCAATGCCTTTTGCACAGCACCACTATCCCTTTGAAAACAAAGAGCTTTTTGAGCAGCAGTTCCCCGCCGAGTTCATCTCCGAGGCTGTTGACCAGACAAGAGGCTGGTTCTATTCACTGCTTGCAATTTCGACCCTTCTCTTTGATAAGGCACCTTATAAGAACGTAATCGTTCTCGGCCTTGTTCAGGATGAAAACGGTCAGAAGATGTCAAAATCCAAGGGCAATGCCGTTGACCCGTTTGATGCTTTGCAGACCTACGGCGCCGACGCAATCCGTTGGTATTTCTATACAAATTCCGCACCCTGGCTGCCCAATCGTTTCCACGGGAAGGCTGTTGTTGAGGGTCAGCGCAAGTTCATGGGCACACTGTGGAACACCTATGCGTTCTTTGTGCTTTATGCAAACATCGACAAGTTCGACGCAACAAAATATTCGCTTGAATACGATAAGCTCGGCGTTATGGATAAGTGGTTGCTTTCAAAGCTCAACTCGCTTATCAAGACTGTTGACGGTCACCTTGCAAACTACGCAATCCCCGAGGCCGCAAGAGCATTGCAGAGCTTTGTTGACGACATGAGTAACTGGTATGTCCGCCGCAGCCGTGAGCGTTTCTGGGCACAGGGTCTTGAACAGGATAAGATTAATGCCTATATGACCCTTTATACCGCCCTTGTCACCGTGGCAAAGCTTGCAGCCCCCATGGTACCCTTCATGGCAGATGACATTTACAGAAACCTTGTCTGCTCAATCGACAGCACCGCACCCATCAGCATCCACCTTTGCGATTATCCCGTTGCCGATGAGGCTCTCATTGACAAAGACCTTGAAAAGGCAATGGATGACGTTCTGGGTATTGTCGTTCTCGGCAGAAGCGCAAGAAACGGCTCCAACATCAAGAACAGACAGCCCCTTGCAAAAATGCTTGTAAAGAGCGAAAGCGAGCTTTCCGACCTTTACTGTGCAATTATCGAGGATGAGCTCAACGTAAAATCAGTTGAGTTTGTCAGCGATGCCGCAAGTTTCATTTCATACAGCTTCAAGCCTCAGCTCAAAACCGTCGGTCCCAAGTACGGCAAACTGCTTAACGGCATCCGCACCGCGCTTGCCGAAATCGACGGCGACAAGGCAAAGGCAGAGCTTGACGCAAACGGTGCAATCAAGCTTGATATCAACGGCGAAGAGGTTGTTCTCAACACCGAGGATTTGCTTATCGATACCGTTCAGAAGGCGAATTATTTCTCCGTTTCCGATTACGGCATTACTGTTGTTCTTGATACAACCCTCACAGACGAGCTTATAGAAGAAGGCTACGTCAGAGAGCTTGTTTCAAAGATTCAGACAATGCGTAAAGACGCTGACTTTGACGTTATGGACAGAATAAACGTCACCGTTTCCTCAAATGCAGTTATTGATGCGGTCATTGCAAAGAATGTTGACGAAATTTCGGGCGACGTTCTTGCTGACACGGTCACCGTGGGCGAGCCCGCAGGCGAGCTTGTAAAAGAATGGGATATCAACGGTGAAACCGTAACAATCGGCGTTGCAAGAAAATAATCAGTTTACAGCGGGTGCAGGCAGGCAATCTGTCCGCACCCGTATTTTTTGCCGTGCTATAATGCATAACTTTCTGTCTTTTTGTATACACATTGACATATTTATCAAAAAGTGGTAATATAGATTTTGGTATATAGTGCAAATTCAATAAATTCAGTTTTAAAATTATAAAGGAGCGATGGCAGTGAAAGGAATTATCCTTGCAGGCGGCTCAGGCACCCGACTTTATCCGTTGACGATGGTCACAAGTAAACAGCTTCTTCCGGTTTATGACAAACCCATGATATATTATCCGCTTTCAACGCTTATGCTGGCGGGTATCCGTGAGATTCTCATTATCTCTACCCCCGATGACACGCCCAAGTTTGAGCGTCTGCTCGGCAACGGCACTCAGTTCGGTCTTAAACTTTCTTACGCTGTTCAGGAAAAGCCCGAAGGTCTTGCGCAGGCTTTCATCATCGGCGAAGATTTCATCGGCAAAGATGACGTTGCAATGGTGCTCGGTGACAACATTTTTTACGGCAACGGTCTGGGCCATATGCTCAGACAGGCGGCAAAAAATACGGGCAGGGCAACAATTTTCGGCTATTATGTTGATAATCCCCAGAGCTTCGGCGTTGTTAACTTTGACAGCAAGGGCGTTCCCGTTTCAATTGAAGAAAAACCCGAAAAGCCGAAGTCCAATTATGCCGTAACGGGTCTTTATTTCTACGACAACCGTGTTATTGAATATGCAAAATCGCTCAAACCCTCAAAGAGGGGAGAACTCGAAATAACCGACATCAACCAGATTTACCTTGAAAAAGGCGACCTCGACATAAAACTGATGGGTCGCGGCTTTGCGTGGCTTGACACGGGCACGGTTGAATCGCTGATTGATGCGGCTAATTTCATCAAGACAATCGAAAAATTGCAGGGCATCAAGATTTCCGCCCCCGAAGAGATTGCCTACAATATGCGCTGGATAAGCAAAAACGCTTTGCTTGAATCGGCTGAAAAATACGGTAAGTCATCTTACGGTCAGCACCTGCGCCGTGTTGCTGAGGGAAAAATCCTCTATTCCGGCGACAAACCGGGCAGCCGTCCGCGCTGGGGCCGTGAAGAAGACTCTATATATTAAGGATTCTTATTATGAAACTTGAAAAAACAAAAATTGACGGTGCTTACATAATTGAGCCTGATGTTTTCGGCGATAACCGGGGCTGGTTTTATGAAAGCTATTCTCAGAAAAAATTTGAGGAACTTGGCATCGACACCGTTTTTGTGCAGGATAACCGCTCGTTTTCTGTCGAAAAAGGCACGTTGCGCGGCCTGCACTGTCAGACAAATCCGATGGCGCAGACAAAGCTTATCACCTGCCTGCGCGGTGAAATTCTTGACGTTGCAGTCGATATACGCAAAGATTCACCTACGTATCTTCAATGGCAGAGTGTTGTTCTCAGCGGTGAAAACAAAAAGATGTTTTACATTCCTGAGGGCTGCCTGCACGGTTTTCTGACCCTGACCGACGACGTTGAGGTCACTTATAAGGTGAACCGTTTTTACAGTGCCGAAAATGACCGCAGTGTACGTTTTGATGACCCCGACCTCGGTGTTGAGTGGAGCGTTGAAAATCCGATTCTTTCGGCAAAGGATGCAAAAGCACCGTTACTCAAAGATTCTGACATAAATTTTTAAAAAATTTTTCCTGCCGCTCAAAGAATAAAGCATTGATTCAAAGCTCATACTATTTGCGAAAAGCAAAAAAGGAGTTGAATTTAATGCTTGACAAAATTTCTTTGATTCTTGTTATCATCGGCGCGCTCAACTGGGGCAGCATCGGTCTGTTTCAGTTTGACCTTGTTGCCTGGATTTTCGGCGGTCAGGGCGCTGTTGTCAGCAGAATCATTTACACGCTTGTCGCCCTTGCGGGCATCTGGTGCATCTCGCTTCTTTTCAGAGAAACCAATGCGGCAATCGAAAGCGGCGAAGACATTCAATGACATAAAAAACGCTGAGCATTTTTTGCTCAGCGTTTATTTTTTCTGCAATCTCTGACAAAGCTCTCTGTCGGGTGTGACCCACATTGTGTTATAGGTGTGGTAAATGACTTTGCCCGGATTTGCGCCGACGGGCTTTTTAAGCTCGCGCACCTCGGTGTAATCGACGGGCACGCCCGACGATTCACGCGCAGAAGAGTGGTAAGCGGCAAGCACCGCCGCCTGCCTGACGGTTGTTTCGGGAATTATTTCGCCTTCGCCAAGCACAACAACGTGTGAACCGGGTGCTTTCTGCACGTGAAACCACGAGTCGTCTTTGCGGGCGGTCTTGAAAGTGAGCTTGTCGTTCTGAATATTGTTTCTGCCCACAAGAATACGGTATCCGTCATCGGAAATGTATTCAAGCGGCGGCAGAGACTGCAATTTTTTGGTTTTGTCATTTTTTGCACGCTTTAAGAAACCGCAGGTATAAAGCTCGTCCCGGATTTGAGCAAGCTCCGAAAATCCGTCGGCACGGTTGACTGCGTCAATGACAGTTTCGATGTATTGCAAATCCTGCTCACTTTTATTTATCAGGTCACCGAGCATTGACTCGGCGGTTTTTGCTTTGCGGTATTCCTTGAAATATTTCTGCGCATTTGCCGAGGGCGAAAGTGCGGGGTCGCAGGGGATTCTGACCGGCTTGCACTCGTCGTAGAAGTTTTCAAGGTCATAAAACAGCGCACCCTTTTGCAGCGAATACTGGTTTGCCAGAATAAGCTCTGCATAAATGCGCAGAGTGTCTTTATTTGCGCACTCTTTCAGTTCCGCCTGCTGTGCGGCAAGCTTTCTTGCAAGGCGAGCGGAAATGTTTGACAAAAGCTTCATCAGTGAGGAGCTTCTCTGCCGTGTGCGCTCAAAGCGGTCTTTTTCATAGTAAAACTCGTCAAGCATTTTTGAAAAGCTTTCTGCCGCTTTTCTTGTCACGATATCGCCGTACTGTGTGATGTCCGTGAATGAAAAATCGTAATAAACCGAGGTGTCTTTTTTGAGTACCGTCGGCACTGCACCGTTGCCTTCAAGCATAGTCTGAATTTCGCAAAGCTTCTTTTCAAGCCTTGTTTTTTCGGCATCGTTCAATTCGTCGGGTGCATAATCCTCCTGTGCAACAGTATATGCAATTTCCCTTGCAATAAGCGGTGAAACGCCCTCAACCGTTGAAAGAATTGCAGAAGAAAGGCGCATGCCTTTGACGGCGCAGATTGCATCGGCAACCTTTTTTGCACCCTCATCAAGCAGATTCATTTTGTTCTGCGCAGGCGGCAATTCGTATTTTACCGACGGCAGAATCTGGCGCACTGTTGACTGTGTAAAGTCAACTCGCTTTACAGCGTCGATGATATTGCTTTGCGAATCAATCAGAACAATGTTTGAGTGCTTCGCCATTATCTCAACGCACAGCGTCAGCGACACACGGTCACCGATTTCGTTGGTTGCGGAAAAATCAATAAAAACCGTTCTGTCCAGCCCCTGCTGGCGGATTGCGGTAATCACTGCGCCCGTCAGGTGTTTGCGCAAAAGCATACAAAGCAGCGGCGGCACGGCAGGATTTTCGGGGGCATAAGCCGTCAGGTGCAGTCGCGGACAGTTTGCCGAGGCGCTGATGAGCAGTTTGCCCGCACCCTCGCGTGAGCGGATGTGAAACACCAGCGAATCTCTGGCAGGTTGGTGTATTTTTTCAACCCTGCTGCCGACAACGGCGGAAAGCTCATTTATAAGTAATCTTAATGTAAAACCGTCAAGCGGCAAGTGGGGTCACCTCTTTCAATAGAATTTTGCGGGGGCTGACTGTGTGATGATTTGTGTTTTGACCTCAGGAAAGCGGTCAGCAATTTTCTTTGCAAGCACGGGGATTGAAACACTTTCCGTTTCAAAGTGGCCTGCAACAATAAGGGAAACACCGCAATCCTTTGCGGTTAAATAGGTGTGATATTTTGCTTCGCCCGTGATATAAGCATCACAGCCTGCCGACGTAACGGCACCGAGAAAATCTCCGCCTGCGCCGCCGCAAACGGCAACACGGCGTATATCTTTGCCGCCGTCGGTTGCGATAACGCCGCATTCAAGCTTTTCCTTGACGAGTGTGCAAAGGGTGTCGGTGCTTACGGGGGCAACGTCGCACACACGGATTATATTCTCATCGCCGCTCTGACCGAGAGGCTTTGCATTTCCGAAACCGAGAATGTCGCAAAGTATGTCGTTTATTCCGCCCTCAGCCATATCCCACGGTGTGTGGGTGCAGATTGCGGCAACGCCGTAGCTTGCAAGCAGATAAACGGGGTCGTCGGATGACAGATGCGAAAGGGGTTTGAAGATAACGGGGTGGTGAGCAACAATAAGGTCGGCACCCTCTGCTTTTGCTTTTCTTACCGTTTCTGCGGTGATGTCAAGACAAAAGCAGATTTTTTTAACCTCTTTTTCCTTGTCGCCGACAAGCAGACCGCTGTTGTCCCATTCGCACTGTGAGGCAAAGGGCGCAAAGGAATCTATGTAATCAAAAATATCTCTGACTTTTACCATTTTTCAATAATCTCCTCAATTTCGCCGATAACCGCCGAAAGATTCTGTCTTTCAAGCGGCAGTGTGTCAGATTCTTCAAGTGCACAGAATCTTTTTTTAAGCCGCGAAAGAATTTTTTCCACATAAAGGCGTGCGGCAGGGGAGCTGCTTTGCGGCAACTTTCCGATGTAATAAAAAGACGGATTCGGGAAAGTGCTTTCGCCCGTGTAGGTTGCGCACATTGCGCAGTAGAGCTTGCCCGCATCGGTGCAGGCATTTTCAAGGATAATGGAAAAACCGTTTTCGCAAAGGTAACGGCGGATGTCTTCGGCGTGACTCTGCGGCTGAATGATAAGGCGTTTTGTCGGGTCTTTGAGCCAAGGCGTTGCCGCGACAAGACTTGTGATAAGTGTGCCTCCCATTCCGCACAGCACGAAATCCTCTGCCTCTTCGGGACAGATATTTTTAAAGCCGTCGGAAAGGCGCAGCTTAATCTTTTCCGACAGCGAAAAGGCATTGACAGTTTTCAGTGCATTTGCAAGCGGACCTTCATTGATGTCGCAGGCAAGCGCACTTTTGCAACGGCCATCAAGCACGAGGGCGCAGGGCAGATAAGCGTGGTCCGTGCCGATGTCGGCAACAACCGCACCGTCACGAACCATATCCGCCGCCATCTGAATTCTTGGTGAAAGTTTAAGCATTGTCAGCAAGGTAGCCGTTGATGTTTGCGACAAGTTCGTCGGCATTCACGCCGTGAACAAGGCAAGCCTGTGCAACCGTTTCGTTGCGTGCAGAGGGGCAACCGAGGCAGTGCATACCCATCTGAAGGAAGAAGGGAGCGAGGTCTCTGTTCTCATCAAGAATGCTGCCGATGGTCATGTCTTTTGTAATCTGTGTCATAGTAAAACTTCCTTTCGAAATTATTTCATTACAATTATAACATAAAATCAATGCAATATCAAGATTTGTAATATTTATAAAAATATTAAATGTCATTTTTCTTTTGTTTTTTGCCGTTACTCTCAACAAAAAGTAACGGCCGTTTTTGTGCGATATTCCCAATAAACTGAAAACGGTTGCAACGGCGGCAAAATATGTGCTATTATAAAAAAGAATCTGAATAAAGCTTTATATATCACGGAGGATTTGAAATGGACAGATATTTAATAATCAACGCAGACGATTTCGGAATGTGCAGGGGCGCAAACCTTGCAGTTATGGACTTGCTCAAAAATGAAAAAAGTGCGCTCACGTCTTCAACCATAATGACACCCTGCGCCTGGGCACCCGAAGCATGTGCCTTTGCAAAGAATAATCCCGAGCTTGCAATCGGTGTTCATCTGACACTGACAAGTGAGTGGTCAAAATACCGCTGGGCACCCGTTAACAGCAAAAACACAGACTCTTTGCGTGATGAAGAGGGCTTCATGTGGCACGAAAGCGACCAGGTTGAAGAAAATGCTGACATTGACGAGGTTGAGGGCGAAATCCGTGCACAGATTGCACGTGCCGCAGTGCTCGGCCTTACAAATCCCTCTCACATTGACAATCACATGGGCTCACTTTACGGCATTGAAACAGGCCGTTTTGAGCTGTTGGAACTTACACTGCGCCTTGCAGGCGAATACGGATTGCCTTTCCGTATGCCCGCTCACATAACCGATGCAATGATGGGCAACTCAACACTTGAAATCAACGTTGATAAGAGCCTCATTGAAATGGTTATGGGAAAAATCATCGCATTTGCAAAGTCAAACAACGTCGCACTCCCCGACTATCTTATTCCCAATGAGTGGGGCGGTCCTCAGGATGAAAGCTATGAGAATTTCAAAGAATATCTTTATGATCTCTACGCAAGTTTCCCTGAAGGAGTTACCGAAACATATCTTCATCCCTCAATTGAGACTGATGACCTCAAAGGCACTTCGGGCGCATGGCAGCGCAGAGTGTGGGAATATCAGATTATGTCAGACCCGCAGACAAGACAGCACATTGAGGCACACGGCATCAAACTCATCAACTACCGTGACCTTGCCGCAATGAGAAAATAATAACGTAAAACCACAAATGAAACAGGCTGCACGGAATTGCTCCGTACAGCCCGTTTTTTTATTTGAAAGCGATGTACTGATAGGTCGTGCCCAATTGGTTGAGGAAGGGGACAGCGTTTCTCAACTGGTAGTCACTGCCGCTTGTCAGTTTAAAGCCGCTTGCGGTAAGGGTGATACCCATACTCTCCGCTTCGTTTGCGGCAATGCCGAACATGACGTAGGTTTTCTGTTCGTTAAAATCTGCATAAGCGTGAGGCAACTGGTTGCCGAAAGCAATGACAAGGCTGGGTCTGAATCCTATTGAAATGGTTCTGGATGCCGCGCCCGTGCCGAAATAAGAACCGATGATGAAGGGGACATCGATTTTATCCCTTTCGGCGGCGGTCATATGAATTGTGCTGTCTGTGATGTGACTGCCACAAAGCAGGTCCTTGTTGAGGAACGAGCCGAAGCTTACCGAACTGCTTACTGCGGGACAGAATTCGGCGTTGATGACAATTCTTGCCGTCAGAACAAAGGCGTCGGTGTCACGGTCGGCAAAAATACTGTCACAGCCCGACTCGGCAATTTCAAGGTCAGAGGCAAAGGTGAGGCAGTCGATAATGTCCGTGAAAGCATCATGACAAGCTTCGCCGCCCTGGGAAAACGGAGCGTGAATTGAAAGCTTGATGGTAATTTGAGCCTGTCGGCAATATTCGTTTTCCACAAGCACACCCTCATCGTTTTCGGTAAAAGAGTCGGTTATGTTCATTTTCTCAATGCCGACGGCAACAATCGGTTTGCGCAGCGGAATAGCCTTTTTTGTGGGCGGATATTCCGTTATAAAAGTCAACGCCGAAAGCTGTTCCTGACTACTGAGCCATTCAACAATTTCAGCGGGCATTGCACTGATTACGCTCATTTTTTCACACCTCCGTTATTTCTGTCATTGTTCTGATAATTGCCCAGATGTAAATGGGTTTGCCCGAAAGAACGACCTTTTCCGCACGGTCAATCATGAATTTTTCTTCGCCCGAAAAAAGATAATCCCTTTCGGAAATCTGCGTCAGGTCGGGCGTGGGCGGTCCGATGTAAAGATAGTGTCCCTGGCTGTTGTAGCCGATTTCAGTGTTTACACCGTAAAGGTACATTTTGTTTTTGTAGCGCAGGGGACTTATCATTGCGTGCAGGTCGCAGATTTTTTCGCCGTTTTGTGAATGAAAAGAAACCGCACGTCCGTATTTGTTGAGATTTTTAATTATCTGAGTCATTTCACACCTGCATAAAGATAAATTCGGTGTCACGCAGCAAGGGTAAAAGGGCAATCATTGCCTCCATTTTTTCCTCACGCGCAACCTGCATTACCGCACCTGCACTTCTGGTGATGCTGACGTCGCCTGCCTTGAAGGTTGTTACGCTGTCGGTGTCTGCAACGCTTTTCAGGCTCAGACGGTAGCTGACGATTGCTGCGGCAGCGTTTGCAATGCGGATGTCACTGTGGTCTGCATCGTCACGCAGCCGGACGGCAATTTCTTCAAGTGCCGCCGTGCACATGGGAAAAAGTGCGGCGTCATCCTCTTCGGTGGGGGTGATTTGCCTGAGTATTTTTATAACGCTCCATTCATCAGTCAAAGCGTTCACCTGCCTTAT
>JAZOBD010000035.1:0-12160 GCA_045595825.1 Acutalibacteraceae bacterium | reverse complement strand
CGGGTAAAGGTTTTCTTCGGATAAGAAAGCATCTTGAAGATGATATCAAATTCACGCACGGTGAGCGGAATTTCTTCGTCGCCGTAATATACGGAATGTTCCTCCGCATCAAGCACAAGCTTGCCGATGACAACCTTTTTGCTGACTGCAATTTTTGCTCTGCGGAGCAAAGCACCGATTTTGAGATTAAGTTCGTCAAGGTCAATGGGTTTTACCATATAATCATCAACCCCAACACCGTAACCGATGCGCTTTGACATAAAGTCATCTCTTGCAGTAACAAAAAGAATTGGAATTTCCTTGTTTGTTTCACGCACTGAACTTGCAAACTCAAAGCCGTCCGCACCGGGCATCATGATATCTGAAATGATGAGGTCAATCTGATTTTCGTAAAGAACGTCATAAGCTTCGTTTGCATTGAAGCAACCGAAAACCTCGTGACCGTATTGAGAGAGATAGGCGGAAACCGCCCTGTTAAAATCAGGATTGTCTTCAACTATAAGAATTTTGGGCATAATATGCACCTCCGTGACGATTATATCATAAATCCGTCATTTATGCATTACTTTTTTCAATCTTTGAGAGCAGAAGAATATGGTTGCTGTAAAATAAATGAGTCTGCTTTTTGTCGGCAAAAAGTCCGATGGGTGTGCCGTGGTCACCTTTGCTCACGGGCATTACGTTCCACGTTCCTGAGCAGATATCGTTTCTGTCAAACTCTTTGAAAGGCTCGGTGGACGGATGCTTTGCAGATTCAACGTCAACAAGCCCGTCGTTGCCGACAATCGGTTTGCCGCTTTTTTTGCTGTCGTGAATCATAAGCGATGCCGTTGCTTTCATAAAAATAAAATCTGTGTTGACAGGCTTGTTTTTTGAAATGTCAACAGCGTTGAAAGGGTAAGAAAAATAATAACCCGACGGTGAAATATGTATTCTTCCGTTAAGCGCCTTTGAGCCTTCGGCATACATATCGTAAGCAATGCAGTCGCTTGTGTTGAACAGATTTTTTACTGCCTTGGCGAAAGAAGTGTTGCTTTTGCCGTCGGGCGAATCTGTCAGACCGAACTGTTCAAGGTGAAAATCTGCGAATTTGTGACCGAGAGCAAGTCTGCCGAAAATGCCCGCATAATTGTAGGCGAGAAATTTAAGAGGCTGAATAAGCTTGTATTTTGAAGCTGTTTCGTAAGCCTGCGTGCCGTCAAGGGGCGAGCAGACTGCGGTAACGGAGCATATCAGATTTTCTTTTCCGCCGAGAAACAGAGGCGAAACGTCTTTGCTTGCTTCAACCTCTTCGGGGGCGCCGTTTGTGAGCAGGTGGACAAGCATACGGCTTGAATTGCCGCCGAAGCTGTGACCGATCAGATGAATTTTCTTATCGGCACCCCAACCGTCAAACAGCGGCTTGTCATATTTTCTGCCGAATCTTTTGTGACCGTGTTTTTTTGAGTGAGCCTCGCCGTAGTCAACCCTTGTTCCCGTCAGCTGCGCAAAAAGTTCGCACGCCTGATCCCAGGCACTTGACATCGGCCCGACCGAGGCGGCGTAACATTCAGTGCCGTCGGCTGAAAGATAGTCGGTGATGCTTCCGCTTGTGGCTCCCCAATAGGGAGCTTTTTTGTTTATGCCTTCGTTTTGTCCCCAGCCGAACATGCCGTGAACAAAAACAACAGGATATGATAGCTTTTTCATTTTAACATCCCCAATTACAGGAGTTTTAAGTTTTCCTCTATTCTGTCAAAAAATTTAAGAAGCATTTTTCTGTCGCTTTCGTTGCCTCTTATACAGGTAGTAAGCATTAAATCACCCTTGTACGAAAGCACGTTGAGTGCCGCACAAGGCTTTTCCTTTGCTCCGCCGCCTACCCAGACAGCAGTCGGAACAATATTGTCAAAAGCAAGCGATTCGGGTTTCATTGCACCCACGTTGCTTACCGAAAGATTTGCATTGGTATATCCGAGGCTTGTTATAAGCTCTGCCTGGGCATAAATCATTGTTGAAAATCCGAGATTCAGCAAAGGCTGACCGTGCAGTCCCACAAACCTGTCTTCTTTTGCTGCGGTTGTGCTTTTTGCAACGGCTTTGAGGGTGTCTGCCATTGTGTTGCCTTTTGATTCAACAACGCAGGGCATAAACGCAGTGTGGTTTGTGTACCCGATATTTTCGGGGTGCTTCATATATCTTCTCAGGTCAACCGCACACGAAATGCCGACCCTTTCTGTTTGAGTACAACTTGAAACGTCATAAAAGGCCCTGATATATGCCGCGCAAACAAGGTCGTTTGCCGTTGCACCGTATTCCTTCGCCCTTAGTCTTGCAGGCTCAAAAACATCTGCGCTGATTTTTTTGCGGACAAATATTTTTCGGTCGGTTTCTTTTGTCGGTGTGAAGGGCAGAGTGTGTTTATCCTTTGCGGAAACAGCGGCAAAAAGCTTCTTTGCCGCCGCTCTGTCCTCTTTGCTCATGTCGTCGTAAACACGCTCATATGCACGGGATTTGTTTGAATAAAACAGAGGAATTCTTCCGTTGCGGATGTAGCTGTCATACCCTCTGAACAAATCGTTCAGAAAGCTTTTCAGGCCGCCGCCGTCCATGCACATATGGTTGAATATAAAACAAAGTCTGCATTTACCCTCACGGAAGAAAAGACCGATTTTAATCTGAACGTTGCTCTCTGTGGGAATACCCTGCAACAGAAAATCATCTGCCGAGCGCTGTAAATTCGCTGTTTCTTTCACCGTGAAAACATCGTCAATACGGTAGTCGGAAACCTTCCAATAAGGGTTTATGTGATTATCAATGAATTTTGAATGAAAAACGGGTGCCGATTCAATAAGACAGATGAGAACGGTTTTCAGCACGCTGACATTCGGAATAAAATCATATTCAATCTCAAAGCGGGCAATTCTGTCCATCCACCTGCGGCACATATAATTGACTTTGTCATACAACTCTGCGGGAAGCTTTTGGGGAATCGGCTTTTCGTTTCTGATTATATCGACAATGAGATTTTCGTCGGTCAGTCCTCTTGAAGCAAGCTCCTGTGCTCTGTCAAGCTTTTTTGTCTTTTCTTTGTTTCTAAACTCTGAATTTATGAAATTTTCGATTTTTTTGAAATCCATACATTCACCTTAAATGATGTGATTAAAGAAAAATTCCTTCTTTTTATCCGTGTCAATGGCTTTGACGGGTTTAATCTGATTCAGATTTGCGCCGCCGTCGGCAAGCATCTGACGGTATTCATCATAGCTGCCTTTTTTCAGCAGTTTAACCCCGCAGTGGCCGAGTGCACCGCTTGCGATAAGGGGAGCAACGGAAACGTTGCCGTTGCAGAGTGCTTTTTCAAACACTTCGGCAAGATGCTTTTCCTCATCCTTGCCGTGCTCGCCCGCCGTTTCAATGAGCAAAACGTAATGACCGGGCGAAGTTGTGCGGTCTGCATAAATGCTGTATCCGATTAAAAGCTCACCGATTTCATTTGCAAAATTATCTACAATTTCATCCAGAGCCATCTGATTGATTTTTTCACCGCTGATGTTTGCAATCTGATTGAGGCGGTAACAGAAAGTAATCTTGGGTGAGCCGTAATAATATCCGGTAACCTTAACGACGTCTTCAATTCTGTAACGGTAAAATCCGCTTGTGTTTGTAAGTATCAGTTCATATTCCTTGCCGACTTCAAGCTCACCGATTTTAAGCGGCTTTGTGCCTTCGGGGGCATCGAGCGGAAGAAATTCAAAAAATGCATTCTGCGGAAGAATGACATATTCAAATGAATTGAATTCAATCGGAACTGCCATCAAAGACTCCGTTGCGGCATAACCGAGGTAATGCATGGCAATTTCATCGCCCATGTAGCGGCGCAGCTTTTTTGCATAAAGCGAAAGCGAGCCTGTGCCGATGCCGAACATCCACTCGCAATTGGGCCAGATTCTCGGAACGATGGGAGAAACGTCAAAACCTTTTCTGAACTCCGCACGAAGTTCTTCCGCTCTTTTGGGGTCGGGTCTGAGCTTTTTGAGAAGCTTCTTCCTTATTTCGTCGGGCATATTGACGCTGCTGTTTATTGTTCCTTTTTCAATGTCGTCACAGAGCATTTCCCAGTTGTTTTCAAGATAGAAAAACATTGATTCGAGCGTTGTTATGAATATTGTTGTCAGATAACTGACCTTTTTGTCGGGCAATGCAAAACGGAGCTTTGCATAGTGCATATCCATATCAACGGGCTCGTTGTGGTACATAACCTCTGCGGGGGTTGTGTTGAACACGGGAATAAAGGGCCTGAGGTTGAGCAAAGGGATTGAAGAAATACAGCTGACTCTTTTGCCGCCGGGCAATTTTCTGCTGCCGATTTCTGCGGTGTTCATTCCTCTCTGAGGCGGAATAAGTCTGCCCTGACCCTTGAAATACTTAAAAGCACAGCCAATTGGGGCGCTGAATCCGAAGCATTGGCAAACCCACTCTGCACGTCCCGAAAGCGGAACAAGTTTTGATCTGCCCGTGCTACCCGATGATTCGGTGTATCTGCGGATAAGACGGTTGGTGATAAGACCTTTTTCACCGTTTGCCATGCGCCACACGTATTCCTCGTAATCGGCATAAGTCGAAAGCGGAACAATGCGCTGATAATCATCAACGCTTTTTACCTTGTCAAAATTGTTCGCTTTGCCGTAAACGGTGGTTTTGTTGTCTTTCATAAGACCGAGCAACAGCTTTTCCTGAGTTTTGTCGGCTCTTTTGCAGTAATATTTCAGCTTTGCAAGCTCTGCAAGGCCCAATGTTGCCGAGAAAAGCGTCGGCACCTGTTTTAAAGAAAACTTAGCCATTTTTGTGCTCCTCAAGGTAATTTGCAAGGCTGCCGACTGTGTCGCGGTCTCTGAAAACTTCGGCATTGAGTTTCACACCGAATTCGTCGTAGATTTCTTCCGAAAGGCACACAAGGTCAAACGAAGACATACCAAGACCTTTTTTGATGCTTGTGTGCGCTGTTATTTCTTCGTCGGGTTCAACGTAGTTAAGAATAAGCTCAATTAATTTTTCCATTTTATTTCACCTTATCTTCCTTAATATTTGCAAGAATTTCCGAAACTTTTACATCGGGATTTTCAAGACCCATAAGCAGGGTGTCGCGGATTTTATCATAGAAATGATAGAGTTCATCAAGAGGACTGTTTACAATTCTGTATTCAAAGTTGAAATCCAGACCGTTGTCATTTGCTCTGTGCATAACGGTGAGGTACAAAGGCTGAACGGATGAGTCGTTGTTGTACCAGAAGCCTCTGCTCGTTTTCTTCATTTCCTCACCGTGGTAAGGCATCGGGAAATGCGGATGATATGAGAATGTAATACATTCGTAGGTGTAGCGTGTGCCCGTTTTCATTGCAAGGTGTCTGAGAATAACAGCTTCCATGGGGCTTATGTTTGAGTGAGCGAAAATATCATTCTGTGCCGCTTCGATAACTCTTACCGCTTCGGTGAAAGTCATTTCGGGCTCAACAATATTTCTCATTGAGTAAAAATGCATTCTTACGCCGCTCGCTTTTTTGTCAAGCAGAGTTGCACGGCGGTTGACCATAATCTTGTATGAAATATCTTTTTCATCGTTGTTGAATGACGAAAGCGCACTTCTCATACCCATCATCAGCACACAGGGCACTGAAAGACCTCTTTCGGTGCACATTTTTATCAGCTTTTCGGATGTTTCGGCATCAAGGCTGAATTTGATTGTTCTTGACTCGGGGTTTGCATCAAGAACTTCCGCTCTTCTGAGGTCGGGTTTGTTCTTTTCGATTCTCTGCTGAATAAGTCTGCTCGGGCGCACATAGTCGGTATAAATCGGCTCGGGATGGTTTTTGATTGTGCCTTTCCAGAATTCCCTGTCCCTTTTGTGTTGCTCTGACTTTTTGTATTCCAGCTCTTTTTCTACCATATCAACGTATCTTCTCATCGGCTTGGGATATGCGGTGCCGTATTTTTTGTGAAGATAAATTGAAAGCGCATCGGAAAGGAAAAGCTTTGATGAATAGCCGTCAAATGCAAGGTGATGCAGCTTCATATAAATGCCGTTATAGTTGTTTTCAAGATGAATTATCCTGATTTCGTTAACGGGTTTGTCCCACATATCAATGATTGAATGGGACCGGTTTTTGAGAAATTCGTGAGCATAATCCCACTTCATTGCCGTTAAATCTTCCTCAATGATTTCGATTTCATGCTCCTGTGCGAGATACTGATAAACTTTGTTGAAAGGCTTTCTTGTGAAGCGCAGACGGATTGCATCGCATCTGTCCATCGCTTCGTAAAGAGCCTCTTTCATAAGCTCGGTATCAAATTCACCCTGCCAGTAGTAACCTGTGACAATGTTGAGCACGGGGGCATCGGTGCTGTGATGCTCTGAAAGATAGAGCATCAGCGACTGTGCGGGTATGAGCGGATATGCGCTGACTTTTTTGCCGTCTTTAAGCTTGATTTTCATAGTGCCCTCCGTGCTTTAAAAATTAACGTTGTTTCTCTTGATTTTGTTTGATGATGTTTTGGGAAAGGGAGTTTCTCTGATACGAAGAGAAGCAATTTCTCTTTCGGCCTTTTCACCGACGTTTGCTTCTTTTATTTTTTCTTTGAGATATGCTTCGATGTCTTCAATGCCCATCAATGCCGCAAATTCCTTGTCGGGGAAAACTTCGGCAACAATTCTGTCGTTTTCGCCGCTGACAACGATTTCCTTGATAACTTTTTCATCCGCAAACTTCATTTCGATTTCTTCGGGGGAAACGTTTTCGCCGTTTGAAAGAATGATAAGATTCTTGATTCTGCCCGTGACGTAAAGATGCTCGCCGTCATCGCTGATTCTGCCGAGGTCACCTGTTTTGAGGTAGCCGTCTTCTGTGAATGCGGCAGCGGTTTCTTCGGGCATTTTGTAATAACCCATCATAACGGATTTGCCCTTGACCTGAATTTCACCGTCAACAATTCTTGTGTCGAAAATGCTCTTCATAAGCTTGCCGCTTGAATACTTGTGATTGTTGCCGTTATCACCCGTTGTGATTTTGGGGCTTGTTTCGGTCATGCCGTAACCCTGACGGAGAAGAATTCCGTATTTTCCGTATTCATCGATAAGGCTCGGGGCAACGTATGCGCCGCCGACTGCAACCCAGCTTATGTTTTTGCCGAATACCTTTTCGGCAGCCTCTCTCGGGGTAAGCTCGGGGAATCTTTTGTGAAGAATACCGACCTTTCTGATAAGTGTTTCACAAATCATGGGCACCATTCTCATTGTTGTGGGCTGGAAAATCTGAAGGTTTTTACCCATATTGCTCAGATCGCCGTTAAGACAAACGGTAAAACCTTCAAGAAGGGATTTGAAATAATCGCTTGTGAAGCAGAAAATATGATGCATCGGAAGCACGGAAAGAAGCACTTCATCCCTGTCGTGTTCAAACTCCGTATAAGTTATATTTGCAATAAGGTTTGATGACGAGAGCATAACGCCCTTTCTTTTGCCCGTTGTGCCCGATGTATATATAATCGTTGCACAGTCTTCGGGATTGAGTTCGACTTCGGAAAGTGATGCATATTCCGATTCTGCACTGTATTTTTCGTAAATGTCGGCAAACCAGTCGGCGTTGCCCATGTTCACAATAACTTTAAGTTTGCCGTATTTTTTTGCAATTGCTTTTGCTGTTTCCTCAAATTCGCTTTCATAAAACAGAGCTTCGATATCGCCCGCTTCAAAAAGATTTACAGCCTCTTCAACGGTGATGTTCGGTGCAAAGGGCACGAAAACGTTTCCGCTGACAAGAGCACCCGTCATGGCGGTGATGTATTCATATGATGTTTTGCCGATGATGGCAATGTGCATTCTTTCGGGGCACACTGAGCGGATATATCTGCAGATTGCAAGGCTGTTTTGGCGAAGGTCAATAAAACTTTTTTCAATTATTTCGTCGCCGACGAGATATTTTATAAACGGTTTTTCGCCGTAAGTTTCTGCGCTGTTGTCAATCAGGTCTCTGACCGTGTGGAATTGTGCGTAATACTTTGCTTTGTCCATAAATTTTCTCCTTTTTCTCCATTTTGAATATTAAACAGACAAAATATACATTTTAAGAGTTAGAAAAATGTATGCGCTTTGTTAAAGTTTTGTTTATGATATTTATTGTCCGATGAAAATCTCACTCACAACCCGGAAAAACAAAATTTTTCACAGTTCGGTGATGCAATTGCGCCGTGCAACGAACTTTTCAAAAGAAAAAGGCAACAGTTTTAAAGCTGTTGCCTCTGAGGTTCAATCTGACAGACTGAAATTGGATGAAAAGTAATGTCAGTGAACAATTTTTGATACACTTTCGTTACAGACAAGCGCAAATTTTCCTGACCGGGTCAAAAGAGTCTTTTTAATGCTTATATTTTTACACCTTAATTATAACAGGCAATGATATGTTTCATCCGACTCGTTTGCAACGTTTTTTGCGTTTTGACTGAGAACTGAGTATTTTTTCATAATGAATGGTTATGCATTTTTAAGAATCTGCAATTTCTTAAAGAATTCATAATAATTGTTAGCTTTTTCTTAATGATTTTCGTGATTGTTTGTTAAGACTTTTTTCGCTATCATATAGTCACAGGGCAGACACAGCCCGACAATACAACAAAAACGGAGGAAATCAAAATGGCAGTTTTTTCAGCAATCGTTCTTATTCTTACAGTTTCAATGGGTGTTCTCATGGTAAAGGATGACTCTGCGGCGGTTGTATAATAAATGTTTACTATGAATTTATATACAGTTACAGTAAAAATTTAAACATATGTATTCACAATTGCGCATTAAACATAAAAACCGAAAAATAAATTATAATTTTTTCTGATTTTTCTTGACTTTTCATTTTTACAGGAATATAATTGAGAAAAATTCAGTGCAGAAGGTAATATTTATGAACGCAGCACTCTCATGTGCAAGTAAATATTTCTTTAACTTTAGCGTAGCCTATTATTTTGGCTATGCTTATTTTGCTATGGAAAAGTTACTTGTGAGAGCGCAGAAAGCCTTTTGAAATTACTTGAAATTTTTGACAGTATTTTAAAGCCTCACTTGTAACTTTGCAAGTGAGGTTTTTCTGTTTTGAAAGGAAGGTCCGGATATGTCAAACAAGTTGGATGAGGCAAGAGCAATTATTAACAGAGTGGATTCTCAGATGGCGGAGCTCTTTGTTGAAAGAATGAAAGCTGCCGAGATGGTTTTTGAGCATAAAAAGGAATTCGGACTTCCGATTTTTGACCCCAAAAGAGAAGAAGCGGTTATTGAAAAAAACTCCGCTCTGATAGATGATGAAGTAATTAAATCATATTATATCGATTACATTAAAAATCTGATGGCTGTTTCCCGTGCATATCAGTACCGTATGCAAAACGGACTCAAAGTTGCTTACAGCGGCGTTGAAGGTGCGTTTGCGCACATCGCCGCAGGCAGAATCTTCCCTGACAGCAACAGAATTTCGTTCAGGGATTTCAAGTCTGCCTATGATTCTGTAGTAAACGGTGAAACGGATTTGGCAGTGCTCCCTATTGAAAACAGCTATGCGGGTGAAGTCGGCCAGACAATTGACCTTATCTTTTCGGGCAGTCTTTTTATAAACGGAATTTATGAGCTTGAAATTCACCAGAATCTGCTCGGTGTCGAGGGCGCAAGTGTTGATGACATTAAAAAAGTAACAAGTCACCCTCAGGCTCTCGGTCAGTGTCACGACTATATCAGACTGCGCGGATTTGATACCGAAGAAGCCAACAACACCGCAATTGCGGCAAAAACCGTTGCGGAAAGTAAGGATAAATCGCTTGGCGCAATAGCAAGCGTTGAAACCGCGGAGATATACGGACTGAAAATTCTTGAAGCAAACATCAATAAAAGCGGAGAAAACACAACACGCTTTGCAGTGCTTTCAAAAGTCAGAGCCGAGTCACCGTCGCTTACAAGCTCGGTGCTGATGTTTACCGTCAGGCACGAGGCGGGTTCGCTTGCAAATGCAATCGGAATTATCGGAAAATACGGCTACAATATGACCGCTCTCAGAAGCAGACCTCTCAAAAAGCATTCGTGGCAGTATTATTTCTACATAGAAATTGACGGTACGACGGACACGGAAAACGGACAGAAAATGATTGCGGAATTAAACAAGGTCTGCGACCGGCTGAAAATTGCGGGCACATTCGCACCGCACAGCGAAGTATAAGGTGAATAATATGAATATACATCTCAATTTAAAAGAAAACAGCTACGATATTATTGTGGAAAGAGGAATTCTTGCTCAGGCGGGCAAGCACATAAATCTTGACAGAAGGGTTCTTGTTGTAACCGATTCGGGTGTTCCCGCCGTTTATGCACAGACACTCGCCGCACAGTGTAAAACTCCCTTTATATGCACCGTGGAAGCGGGTGAAGCCTCAAAAAGTCTTGAAACTTTTGCAAAGCTTCTTAACACAATGCTTGAAAGCGGCTTTTCAAGAAAAGACTGTGTTGTTGCCGTTGGCGGCGGAGTTGTCGGCGACCTTTCGGGCTTTGTTGCATCCGCATACATGAGAGGCGTTGATTTTTACAACATTCCCACAACGCTTCTTTCGCAGATAGATTCTTCCATCGGCGGAAAAACAGCAATAAATTTCGGCGGAATCAAGAATATTGTCGGTGCTTTTTATCAGCCGAAAAAAGTTCTTATTGACCCCGAATTGCTCAAAACACTTGAACAGCGGCAGATTTCAAACGGACTTGCCGAGGCAATAAAAATGGCGCTCACATCCGACAGAGAGCTTTTTGAAATATTTGAAAACAAGAGCATTGAAGATAACATCGATGAAATTATTATCCGTTCACTCAACGTCAAAAAATCGGTTGTTGAGCAGGATGAAAAAGAGTCGGGTCTGAGAAAAATACTGAATTTCGGACACACAATCGGTCACGGTATTGAAAGCAGCCGGAATATGGATGAGCTTTACCACGGGGAGTGCGTGGCGCTCGGAATGATTCCGATGTGCGGCGAAGAAATAAGACCCAGAGTTGTCAACGTGCTGAAAAAATGCAACCTCTGCAACACTGTGGATTTCGATTGGGAAAAAATCAGAGATGCGGCGTTTCACGACAAAAAAGCCGACGGAGATTCGGTGACGGTGACAACGGTTAACGAGATTGGAACGTTTGAAATGAAAACGCTCGGATTCAGTCAGGTTATTGATATGGCTGAGAGTTGTCTGAAAGGATGATACAGATGAAAAACACATTCGGTAACAGTGTGGCAATCACTCTGTTTGGCGAAAGCCACGGTGAATATATCGGTGCTGTCGTTGACGGACTTGCACCGGGGACGGAAATTGACAGGGAATATATTGAGCACATGCTCACTCTCAGACGTCCCGACGGAAAAATTTCCACGCCGAGAAAAGAAAAAGACGAATTCCGCATTGTCAGCGGTGTCATAAACGGAAAAACAACGGGAACACCCGTAACAATTCTCATACCCAACGAAAACACCGTCAGTGCCGATTATGCGCAGCTGAAAACCGTTGCCCGTCCTTCTCACGCCGATTATACGGCACAGTGCAAATATCACGGCTTTCAGGATTCAAGAGGCGGCGGATCAGACCATCGGTGTTCTTGCCACCGGCGGTAGCATAGTGAGGCTGACCGCCACCGCCGCCCTGAATCAGTTTCGCTGCCTCGCGAACCAACTGGCCAGCATTGAGATTGTGGTCTTTCACCATGTCGTCGCTGAGCATTACGCTGAGCATTGGCTTGTCTTGCGCAACAGTTCCGATAACGCAGAGAAGTGACTCTGGTACAGCCTGGCGAATCTTGAACACGAGGTCCTTGGCTGCTGAAGCCTCCATTGGCAACTGTGCTGTGATTACCTTCACACCGTTCACATCGCGAGCCTTTTCGATGAGGCTGTCCTTAGCACGCTCCACAGCCTGAGCCTGGAACTGCTCGATGTCCTTCTTCATAGCGTCGTGCTCGTCGATATACTTGCTGATAACTGTCTTCAAATCCTTTGCGTTGTTGAACAAACCACGGATGGCCTTGATTGTGTCCTCAATGTTGTAGAACAGTTCTTCGCACTCCTTGCCTGTCTTTGCTTCGATACGGCGTATACCGGCAGCAACAGAACTCTCTGAGATA
>JAZOBD010000034.1:0-7777 GCA_045595825.1 Acutalibacteraceae bacterium | reverse complement strand
GCACTCGTTAGCCTCGGCTCCCGAATTTGAAAAGAAAACTTTTTTCATTCCGGTTTTGCTGCAAAGAAGCTCGGCAAGCTTGGCGCAGGGTTCGGTATAGTAAAGGTTTGAGGTGTGGGCTAATTTATCGAGCTGAGCCTTTACAGCGCTATTCCATTCATCATCACACACGCCAAAAACATTTACGGCAATGCCTGTACCCATATCTATGTACTCTTTACCGTTTGTATCAAAAAGCTTTGCGCCCTTACCATGGTCGAGCTCTACCTGAAAACGACCGTAGGTAGAGGCAACAAAAGAATTATCAAGAGAAGTTATGCTCATTCAATTAACCTCCGTAGAGCATTGTGCCGATACCCTCGTTTGTGAGGGTTTCAATAAGCAGAGAATGCGGAACTCTGCCATCGAGCATAAATACTCTGTTTACACCCTGGCGAATAGCTTCAACACTGCATTCAACCTTGGGAATCATACCGCCCGAGATAATACCCTCGGAAACAAGCTGAGGAGCTTCGCTGACGAAAATTTTGGGAATGAGTGAGCTTGTGTTATTCATATCTCTTAAAATGCCGCAGGTGTCTGTCATTGAGATAAAGCTTTCAGCTTTGAGTGTGCCTGCAATTCTTGCGGCGGCGGTGTCTGCGTTGATGTTATAAACATTGCCGTCAGCGTCGCAACCCACGGTTGATACCACGGGGATATAACCTTTTTCAAGCAGGTCAAGAATCGGCTGAGGGTTGACGTTTGCAACCTCGCCGACATAGCCGAGTTCCTCGCACACGGGCTTTGCTTCGATAAGACTGCCGTCCATTCCGGAAATGCCGATTGCCTTGCCGCCGATGTTTTCAATAAGTGTGACAAGGTTCTTGTTGACCTTGCCTGCAAGCACCATCTGAACGATTTCTGCGGTTTCTTCATCGGTTACGCGCAGACCGTTGACAAACTGACTTTCTTTGCCCACGCGGTTGAGCATATCTGTGATTTCGGGTCCGCCGCCGTGGATGAGAACAACCTTGATGCCTACAAGGTGAAGCAGCACGATGTCGTGCATGACGGCGTTTTTGAGCTCGTCATTAATCATGGCGTTGCCGCCGTATTTGATAACAATAATTTTATTGCTGTATTTCTGAATGTAGGGAAGTGCCTGAACAAGCACCTCTGCACGTTGCTGATTTGAAAACTCCATTTTATTTTCTCCTTTTTATGTTCTGTAATCGCCGTTGATCTTGACGTAATCGTAAGTCAGGTCACAGCCCCAGGCGGTTGCACTTGCGTCACCTGATTTGAGGTCAACAAGAATTTTGATTTCACTTTGTGTAAGAACTTCTTTTGCGACCTCTTCGGAAAATTCAATGCCCATGCCGTCAACACAGACGTCAATTCTGCCGGCTGCGGATTCAAACGAAACGTCGATTTTGTTGACGTCAACAGCAGCGCCGCTGTAACCGATTGCACAAAGTACTCTGCCCCAGTTTGCATCTGCGCCGAACATTGCGGCTTTGAGAAGAGATGAGCAGATAACGCTTTTTGCTACTGTTGCGGCAGTCTGATAATCGGTGCCGCCGGTTGTGATGCATTCAAGAAGCTTTGTCGCACCCTCGCCGTCAGCGGCAATCATGCGGCAAAGAGCAACGGTGATTGTGTGCAGAGCCTCGGCAAAGGTGTCAAAATCTTCACCCTCGGCGGTGATTTCTTTGTTGCCTGCCGCGCCGTTTGCAAGAACTGCGCACATATCGTTTGTTGACGTGTCGCCGTCAACGCTTATCATGTTGAAAGAGGTTTTGATATCTTCACTCAGAGCCTTGCGGAGCATTTCGGGTGTGATGGCACAGTCGGTTGTGATGTAAACAAGCATTGTTGCCATGTTGGGATGAATCATGCCCGAGCCCTTTGCGATGCCGCCCATACGACACTCAACGTCGCCGATTTCAAAGCTTACAGCGATTTCCTTTTTAACCGTGTCGGTTGTCATGATTGCTTCTGCCGCGTCGGATGCGTCGCTTTCACCGTTACCGAGATTTGCAACAAGGGAGGGGATACCTGCCTCAATAACGCTCACGTCAAGGGGCTGACCGATAACGCCCGTTGAGCCGACAATGACGTCGGTTTTGTCAATGCCTGCTTCGTTTGCAAGGGCAAGACACATTTTTTCGGCAATTTCAATGCCGTCTGCGTTGCAGGTGTTTGCGTTGCCCGAGTTGCAGATGATTGCCTTTGCGTAACCGTCGGCAATGTTTGCCTTTGTTACAACAAGGGGTGCACCTTTAACAAGGTTCTGTGTGTATGTGCAGGCGGCTGCCGCCTTTGTATCGCTCATGATAAGAGCGAGGTCTTTCTTCGTTCTGTTTTTTCTGATTCCGCAGTGAACGCCGCTTGCTTTGAAGCCTTTTGCGGCGCAGATTCCGCCGTTTATCTTTTTCATAAATTCTACTCCTGTCTTCTGTTTATAAGTCAAGTCCCGTGCACTCTTCCGTGCCGAGCATTATGTTCAAACATTCGATTGCTGCGCCCGAAGCACCTTTACCAAGGTTGTCGAAGCGTGCGATAAGCAAAGCTCTGTCATCATTGCCCTCAACAAAAATTTGCATATAATCTTTACCCGAAAGGGTGTTTGCGGCGATGAAGCCGCCCTCGCCGATTTCGCCGCCGAAACGGACAAACTCGTTTTTGTAAAGTGAAGAATAGCAGTTTCTGACGTCTTCAAAGGTTTTGCCCTCGGCAAGGTTTGCCTTGAAAAGCGGTACGGTTACGCACATTCCCGAATAATAATCGGAAACGATGGGACAGAAAACGGGATGATTTTTAAGGCCCGTGATTGCGCTCATTTCCCTGAGATGCTTGTGCTGCTGAGCAAGTGCATACTGACGGGGAGCATCAAGCAGCACGGCACGTCCGCTGCTTTCGTATTCGGCAATCATTTTTTTGCCGCCGCCGCTGTAACCCGTGACCGAGTGGCAGGTCAGCAATGCATCGTCTGGGATGATGCCGTTTCTGACAAGCGGATAAACAAGTGCGATAAAGCCGCTTGCGTGACAGCCGGGCACTGCAACGCGCTTTGACGTTCTGAGCGATGTGCGGAAGCTTTCGTCAAGCTCGGGGAAGCCGTAGGTCCAGTCGGGATTTGTGCGGTGAGCGGTTGATGTATCAATGATGCGCACGTTTTCGTTTTCAACAAGCGAAACCGCCTCGATTGCCGCCGCATCGGGCAGGCAAAGAAAAGCAATGTCGCAGGAGTTTAGAGCCTGTCTTCGGCAGTCAATATCTTTTCTTTTTTCTTCAGGGAGGGTGATAAGCTCAATGTCGTCACGGGCGCTGAGTCTGTCAAAAATACGAAGACCCGTCGTGCCCTCCTTACCGTCGATGAAAATCTTTTTAACTGCCAATGATAACACTACCTTTTATAAGAAATATGTGCATAAGTATACGCACAATAAAGCAAAAAGTCAAGCGTTTTTGTATAAATAATCTTATTTAATATATTGTCGTGCAAAATCAATGCATAATTTGTGCATATTTTCCTGCTTTTGTGTATATTTTATCAAAAAATGCAACTTGCAATTGGTGTCGGATTATGCTAACATAATATTCAATTGAAAAAAAGGTGACGTGAAAATGAAAGCATTGAGAAAAATTTTATTTTATATCTGGCAATTCACATGGGGTCTGCCGCAGAACATTGTCGGCCTTATCGGTTTTCTTGTTGCAAAAGCTCACGGCAGAGAGCAGGAAAAATTCCACAACTCTTACATTTCGTACATAAGCCGTAAAGATTTCGGCGGAGTGTCGCTGGGCATATTTATTTTTATCAATACCAACGTCAGGGATGACCGCCGACACGATATGCGTATTCACGAATACGGTCACACAATTCAGTCGGCAATCCTCGGTCCGCTGTGGCCGTTTGTCATTGCTTTGCCGTCTGTAATCTGGTGCAACACGCCTTATTTCAGAAAGCTTAGAAAAGAGAAAAACGTTTCTTATTACTGTGCTTACTGTGAGGGCTGGTCAAACCTTTGCGGCCTTTGGGGCACAAAAGAGCGTTTCATCACAAAAGAATGTCTTGAACGCGGCCGTTACGGCAAGCCGATAAATCCCAACCGAAACCCTGCTAAGGATATAAAGGGAAGAAAGTACAAGAAAAAATAAACGGGAGGACTGTGAAATGAAAGAGAAATATCTTAAAACGAGCGAGCTTGCAAGTTTTTCGACAGCGGGCTTCGGCAGAAGCATGATTTACAACATGATGTCGATGTTTCTGCTTATTTTTTACACCGATGCCGCACAGTTGCGTCCTGCGGATGCAGGTCTGCTGATTCTTGTTGCAAGAATTTTTGATGCGGCAAATGACCCGATTATGGGTATCATCGTTGATAAAACACGCACAAAGTTCGGCAAACTCCGTCCTTACCTGCTGTTTTCTCCCGTTCTTATTGCAATAACAACCGCTCTGTTATTCTATGTTCCCGACCTCGAATATGGCGGTCGTCTTGCCTATGCATACGCTACATATCTTATCTGGGGCATCTGCTTTACAATTCAGGATGTTCCCTTCTGGGGCATGAGCTCGGTTGTTTCTCCGCTTGAAAGCGAAAGAACAAAGCTGCTTTCGACTGCAAGAATTTTCTGCACAATCGGCGGCATTGTTCCCACGCTGCTTGTTCCCGTGCTTCGCACCGCAATCGGTGTAAAACAGGGCTATTTCATTTCGGGTCTTGTGTTTGCGCTTGTTGGAGCATCTCTTTCCTCACTTGCGTTCTTCGGCACAAAGGAAAGAATCGAACAGCCCCGCGAAAAAGCAACAACCAAAGATATTGTTTCGGCATTTTTCAAAAATAAGCCCCTGCTTCTGCTCATTGTTGCGAGCATTCTCGGCTCAACAATGATGATGGTGCAGACGGCGGGCAGCTATATTTCGACCTATCTTCTCGAGGATACGGGAATACTGCCCAAAGACTTGGTAATGACGGTTATGACCGTTGCAATAGGTGCGGGTATGCTTGCCGCAATGGCGCTTATGCCCGTGCTTCGCAAGCGTTTTTCGCTCAAAGCAATCTATATCGGTGCGGCAATCTTCGGTGCCGTCGCTCACGGTGTTTTCTACCTGACGGGCTATGCAAATATTTATCTGCTGCTTGTCCTGCTTGTGATAATCGGCTTACCGCTGGGCATTTTCAACGTTATCACTTATGCCCTTGTTGCCGACAGCGTCGATTATCTTGAATACAAAACAGGCAAACGCTCCGAGGGTGTTTGCTTTGCCTGCCAGACTTTTATCAGCAAGCTCACTGCCGGCATTTCAACTTTTATAACAAGCCTTGTGCTCGATTATATCGGCTTTGTTCAGCCGGTTAACGATGTGCCAGAGCTCAATCAGCCCGACGGTGTGCGCAACGGTCTGTTTTTCATGATTACGGTTATTCCGCTCATCGGTCTTGCCACCGCTGCAATCCCTATGGTGTTCAATGACTACACGGGCAAGAAAAAGGAATCAATCCAGAAAGAACTCAGAGAGAGGAAGGCTGAAAATGAGTGAGCGTGACAGCTTTAACGCTTTTTCAGAGGGTATTGAATTAGGCGGTCTGAGAAGCTTTTTTCAGATTAAAATTCTCATTGTTTTTCTTTTGAATCAGCTTGACGATGCGCCCACGCTTTCCCGTCTTACCGATTCACTTGTGATTCACGGCCTTGCAAATTATTTTGACACCACGCAGGCTATTGACGCACTTATTGAGGATGAAAACATCCGACTTGACGGTGACGGCGAAGAAAAAAAGCTTTATCTTACCGAAAAAGGCAAGTCGGCAATTGCCGAGCTTGAAAAAGAAATTCCGCTTTCCGTGCGTGAGCGTGCCTATGAGGATGCCGTGCTTCTGCAAGCGATGGAAAGGCGCAAAAACGAAAACACAATTGAGGTTGAGCGCTTTGATAAGGGCTTCAACGTCACCCTCACGGTCAGGAACAAAAACGACGTTCTGATGAAGCTGACCGTTTACGCAGCAGATGAATATCAGGTGGAAAAAATCCGTGACAATTTCCTGAAAGATGCAGTAAGAATTTACTCTGAAATTGTTTCATCGCTGTTTTTATAATCAACAGATTTTCCGACGGAGTTTTGCTCTGTCGGATTTTTGTTTTTATAATATATTAAAAATAATATTGACCTTACGCGCGCATTTTGTTAAAATCAATTATGTATATGTGCATTTGTGAGGTGAACTATGAAATTAAACGATTTCGGGGCAAAGCTCAAAAACGCAATCGGCATTGAGGGTAACACACTTGAATACATAAAGCCGATGCTCGGCTACAACAGTGCCAGCATTTTATTCGGCGGTGGCGGATACATTATTTCGCTTTATTTTCTGTCATATCTTACCGAGGTTGAGGGTCTTGACTCGGCGCAGGCAGGTCTTGTAATCCTTTTTGCACAAATCTGGGATGCAATAACCGACCCTGCAATGGGAATCATAACTGACCGCACCCGTTCAAAACACGGCAGACACAGACGGTATTTGCTGTGGGGCGTTGCACCGATAGCTTTTTCATACTTCTGTCTCTGGAATTCTTTCGGCATTTCGGGACTCAACAACCCCACCTACACAATGATTTACTACATTGCGGCTTATCTGCTTTATAATACGGCATACACGCTTGTCTGCGTACCGCACACGGCAATGTTGCCCGAAATTGCACCCGGATATTTCATCCGCACGCAGTATAATGCCGTGCAGTACCTTATGAATTCAGTCGGTATGACCTCATCTTTCCTGTTGGTTTCACTTTCAACCGGATTCGTCAACACCGAGGCTTTCAACAGCGGTATGCGCACAAAGTTCATGTTCCTCGGTCTGATTCTCTGTCTGTGGTTCTCGTTGCCGCTTCTTATTACATTCAAAACGACAAAAGAACCTTCATCGCTCGGTATGCGTCTGCCGCCGATGAATTACAGAGAGCCGCTCAACGAATACCGCTTGGTGTTCAAAAACAAGGCGTTCAGACAGTACTTCTTTATGAGCCTTTTCTTTATGATGGCAAAGGGCTTTTATTCAAACTCCGACCAGTATTTCATAAAATATATTGCAAAACGCTGGGAAAAATTCAACATTATCACCTCACTCAACGGCGTTGCCGAGGCAAGCGGATTTCCGCTTAACTACTGGCTGACAAAGCGTTTCGGCAAACAGTTCTGCGGAAAGCTTCTCACCCCGGTAATGATTCTCGGCATTGTTATCAATGCTTTTGTAACTCCGAAAACGGGACTGTGGCTGCTTGTGCTCAGTTCGGCACTTTATAACATCGGTTTTTCGGGTCCCGGCTTTGTCAACACAAACATTCAGCCCGACGTCACCGACGTTGACGAACTTATCACGGGTCGCCGCCGTGAGGGCGTCATTGCAACTTTTTCGTCTTTCATCAAAAAGACGGTCAGCGGTTTTATGGCTTCCATTGTCGGTTTTGTGCTCAAAGCTTTCGGCTTTGTTACGGGTCAGAGTGAAAGCTTTGTTCAATCCGCTTCGGCGGTCAGGGGAATCAATCTCACGTTCATCATTCTGCCCGTTGCGTTCATGGTGTTCAACTATATTATGAACTACCGCTACAAAATGACGGGCAATGACCTTGACCTTATCCGCCGCCTGATAAAAGAGAAAAAAGAAACGGGCAGGGCAGAGGCAAGCGATGAAGAAAAGCAAATCTGTGAAAAAATCGCAGGTCAGAAATGGGAAAATATGTGGATAGGTCAGACTGACTCATCCGTTATTGAAGAAAAGATTTAACA
>JAZOBD010000033.1:0-49237 GCA_045595825.1 Acutalibacteraceae bacterium | reverse complement strand
CAGAAAACTGCCCGCAAACGCCGCCGTTGTAAAAACAATCGTAACAAGCGGTCTCGGTGCGGCAATCGCCGAAAAGCACGGTGCAACGGCAATTCAGACGCTGACGGGCTTTAAGTATATCGGCGAAAAAATCTGCCGTTGGGAAGAAAGCGGCGAATACAGTTTTGTTTTCGGTTATGAAGAGAGCTACGGCTACCTTGCAGGCACGCACGCAAGGGATAAGGATGCTGTTTCGGCATCTATGCTGATTGCAGAAATGGCTGCATATTACAAAAACAACGGTAAAACTCTGATTGATGCGTTAAACGGCATTTATGAGGAATACGGTTATTACTACGACATTCTTGAAACAATTGTTTTAAAGGGCAAAGAGGGCGCCGAAAAAATCAGAGCCGCAATGGAAACGCTCAGAAGCAATGCAGACAGCCTTTTTGATGACCTTAAGGTTATGTTTGATTATTCAAAAGGCATTGACGACCTGCCCAAAGAAAATGTTCTGCGTTTCGATTTTTCCGACGGGTCATGGACGGCGGTCAGACCCTCCGGCACAGAGCCGAAACTGAAAATGTATTTCTCGGTAAAGGGTAACGACAAACAGAATGCCGAGGCAAGAAAAATTAAAATTGAGCAAACACTTAAAAATATGATATAAAGGAAAGGCTGTTTCGGTGGTGCCGAAACAGCCTTTCTTTTATTTCGCTTTCTTCTTGAAATAGTTTTTGATGTAAATGAGCACGAAAATACCGAGAATGGGGAAAACCGATGCCATGAGCATACCCGCTTTCATACCGATTTGCTCAACACTCATTGAAGCTGTTGCACTTAAATTCGCGGCGAAAGCACTTTCAGAAACCTTGTCAACAACAACGCCCAGCAACTGCGGTGCAACAGAAGCACCGAAGTCACCGCCTGCCGCCATCAACGCATAAGCGGCAACACCCGCCGCAGGGATTTTTTCTTCCATAAGAATAAGAGCACCCGGCCAGAGCATTGATGTGAAAAATCCCATCAGAATACAGGCAATAAATGAAAGAATAACGTTTGGCGAAAGACCTGCAACAAGGTAGCACGCACTTGCACCGATCATACTGCAAAGCAGAATTGTTGAAATGTTGCCGCCATAACGTGCGTGCAGTGTTCTGCCAAGGCCCAACAGTATTGCAAACATCGCCATACCGAGAACATCGCCCAGCGCCTTGGGCACGTTCAGCGCATTTTCCATATAACCGGAAATCCAGTTTGTCATTGAGTTTTCGGCGGCACTGCCAAGGAAAATGCAAAGCACGCAAAGGGCAAGACCCATCCCTCTTTTTTTTGTGCCGCCTGCGCCGCCGTCACCTGAAACATTCATTTCAGGCAAGGGTGACGTGCAGTACATAAAGCAGGAAATAAGCGGCAGGGTTGCCCAGAAAAGTGTCAGGTACATCCAGTTTTCTCTGCCGAAAACGGTGAAGAAAAGCGTGCTGACAAGAACAACCGTGACAACTCCCCACGCATAAAGCGAATGAAGCAGGCTCATGTCCTTTTCAGGGTGGTCAGAGGGTATTGCGGCAACAAGCGGGCTGAGCAAAACCTCACTCAAACCTGCCGCAACGGAAAACAGCACCGTACCCGTCAGCAAACCGAGATAAGCAATCTGCGGAAAGAAAAACGGCACAAGCGCATAAACCGTCAGACCCGCGGTTGTAAGCAGTGGCATAATCTTAAGGGTTAAATGAATGTTGAAATACTTTGTGAAAAAGCTGAAAATCAGGTCAATGCCGAGTTGTGTGCAGAAATTGACCAGTACAAGGGTACCGAGCAAGGTGTAAGAAATGCCGTACATATCACGGAAAGTGACAAACAGCATCGGCGGCAGACTGAATGCCGAAGCCATTGCAACATAAGTGAAAAAGCACGCATATTTAGTTCTTTTGAAATTTTTGGATGACATTTTGTTCTCCTATCATAAACGGTTTAAGAAAGTGTATCAGTCGCCGAGCAAACCGTAAAGCCTGCCGAGCCAGTACGGCACAAGATAAACGGTGGGCAGGCACATACGCATTCCGTTGCCCTCGTTAATCCAGAAGGGGTTATCGTCAAAGTTTGTGATTGGTTTTTCATCATAAGGCAACGGCTCTCTGAGCTGCTTGGGGTAATTCGGGCCGCCGTAATATTCCTGACCCACGTCATAAACCAGATCTTTTCTGCCCTCGTTGAGGGTGGGATAATCCGTGAAATCAAGGGGAAGCTTTTCGAGTGAATCCACGGCAACATCAAGGTTGCAGCAATCACCCGTGAAAGCACCGTAAACAATATTATAAAACGGGCAACGCTCAATCGCCTCATACGTCCAGTGGTGGCGCAGACCGAAAAGCAGATAAGTGCGGATTCGGGGGTCATGCTCATAACGCAGAATCGTGGGGGCAAGAATGAAGCCGAGGTGATCGTCGATGTGACTTGTGTGCGCATCTTCCATCTTGTGTCTTGCGCAGTTGAGAGCAAAATGCTCCTCGGCGATGAGTCGCATATATTCCGTCTGGTATTTTTCGTCACCCGACATATGATAGCAAACCTTGAGCATGCAAAGCATTTCAAGGGAGTTTACTCCCCTCTCCCATTTCCACATATCATAGCGGTTGAGCCACTCGGGGGTCCATCTGCCCCAGGTGGTGGGCTTGCCGTCAACGGAGCAAAGGGTGTAGTTATGCGCAAGAATGTGGTCCGTCATTGCACACAGAACGTCTGAAATTTCTTTCTTTTCCTCATCGTTGGCGCAAAGGTCATAGTAATAAGCCAGACCGAAGAAGTGACCCGAGGTTTCGTCACTGGAGGTTTCGCCGCGCCATTCAAGCGGTCCGATTTCATCGGTTGCAGGGAAGCATTCGGGGTCGCCGTCACCGTAGCCGCGTTCACCGGGGCGACGGTAAGCTCTTGCAGGGAAGCCTGAAATGCCCGTGATTTTATTGAGCTTCAAAACCGCACGCATACCTGCGCGGGCATATTCGAGCGCCTGCTCGTCTTTTGTCACGGCGTAGCGGCACGCCTCCGCCATAACGTAAGATGCGGTGCGGAGACCGTCATTGTCCGTAATGCAGGGTGCGCCCGATTCATTGTTACCGTATTCTGTGAGGATGCGCGGTGTATGATAACCCTCACGGGTGTGATATTTCTGTGCAACCTCGGAGAAATGCAGTGCCTTTTCTTCGAGAGTCATCATCTTTGTCTGAATTCTTGCAATACCGTCTTTTGTGCCTACCCAGAGGTCTGCACCGTCCTCATCGGCAACACAGCAGGTTACGTGGCGGCAGGGCAGCCAGCGCATTGCGCCGATGAAGCTTTTCTGTGCGCCGTCAAGCACATAAAGACCGATTGTCGTACCGATGTATGTTTTGCTGCCGTAAAAATCGATTGACGTTATTGATTCCTGCGGCAGTGCATCAATATATTCGTGAGATACCCAGGATGAACAGCAGTCATAAATGTAAACGCCCTGCTCTGTGCCGATCCAGAGGTAGCCGCAGCCGTCAGCTTTGAGCACGGTTACTTTTGCATCGGGCATATCGGAGGTTTCGGGCAGGATACTGCCCCATCTGGGACGCACGCCCCAAAGACCCATCAGACTGTTATCGGTGGAGCAGAAAATGCGCTGATTGCCGAAAGCGGTTATTTTGTCAACACAGCTGCGTTCAATATCGGCATACTGTGTGAATTTTTTACCGTCAAGTCTGTAAAGGAAGTCTGCGGTTGTGAGCCAGACAGTGGAATTTCCGTCCTGCGCCATTCCCCTGATTTCGCCCTCAAACTCCGCAAAAGGTGAAACACCTTTTTTTGTTACAATATAAAGCGTTTTTCCGCTTGAAACATAAACAGTGCCGTCAAGGGCTTTAAAAAGCTCTTTGAAATCACCGTCAGCAATCTTTTTGAATTTTTCGTTCTCAAAAACAAAAATTCCGTCAGCCGTTGCGGCATAAAGCACACCGTCATTTAGACACATGTCAGCAATTTCGGTGCAGACAAGACCGTTTTCCTTGCCGAAAAATTTTCTCACACGCTGAGGTGTTTTGCCGGCATAAATCGTTTTTGCCATAAATAAGCCTCCTGAATATGAAAAATTTGCCATATTGCAAAAAAATTATATCACGCTCACATTTACAAATCAATGAAAATAAAAGTTTTTTAAATATTTATTGATTATGCAAACAATTTATAGTAATATTAATGCATTGAATTTTTTAAGGAGAATCAGCTATGGAAAAGAAATTAATTGTTGCAAACATCGGCATGATGTTCGGCATGGCTCACGTTGAAGGTGCAATGGGTTACGAAGGTGCTGAAATTGCCGTAATCTGCGACAGCAACCCCGAAACACTGCGTGCGGCAGGCGAAAAATACGGTATTCCCGAAGAAAAGTGGGTCACCGATTATATGGATATTGTCAACAATAAAGACATAAACGTTGTTTCGGTTGCAATCCCTGACCAGGCACATAAGAAGGTTGTTTCAGACCTTCTCCGTGCAGGCAAGCACGTGCTTTGCGAAAAGCCCCTTGCGCTGACAAGAGAAGACATTGAAGAAATTGTAAAGGTTGCCGATGAATCAGGCTGCAAATTCATGGTCGGCCAGATTTGCCGTTTTACCCCCGCATTCGAAAAAGCAAAAGAACTGATTGAATCAGGTACCATCGGTGACGTTTACTTTGCCGAGTCCGAATATGCCCACGACTATATGCATTTCCTCAAAGACTGGCGTGCAGACCCCAAGCGTCACGGCGTTATCGGCGGCGGTTGCCACGCAGTTGACCTTCTGCGCTGGCTTGTCGGCGACCCGCAGGAAGTTTTTGCTTACGGCACACACAAGCTTCTGCCCCAGGTTGAGTATGACGACGCAACCATTGCCGTCATGAAATTTGACAAAGACGTTGCAGGCAAGGTTTTTGTTTCCACAGGCTGTAAGCGTGACTACACAATGCGTACCGTCATTTACGGCACAAAAGGTACAATCATCTGCGACAATACATCCCCCACAATGACACTTTTCGTTTGCGACGAAGAGGGTCACACTCAGGACCCCCAGACAATTGAGATTGAGGTCAACAATCACAACGCAGTCAAAGAGTTTGCAGTTTTCGCCGATGCAATTCTCAACGACAAGCCCGTGCCCACAGATGCACGCGAGGGCGCAAAAACCGTTGAGGTCTGCCTTGCAATTGTTGAATCTGCAAAAACAGGCAAAATTGTCAAACCTGATTACAACTTCAATTAATCATCAACAATCATGAAAATGACCGCAGCACAAAAGTGTTGCGGTTTTTTCTTGCTTTTGTTGCAAAAGAGCAATTTTTTTGATATAATTTCAAGGTAACATTTTTTAAAAGAGGTGCACAAATGACTGTTATCGAATTTTTTGACAGCACCCACGCCGAAAACATTGTCAGCACCCTGCTGTTAAAGCCCGACAGGGTTATTTTTGTGGGCAACAACAAAAAGAAAATAAATAAAAATATTGATATTTACCGCGAAATCGCAAAAGCAAGAAACATCAATGCCGAATTTTCCTGCGTGCCGATAAGAAAAAACAACCTGCTCAGCATTGTCTCTTCGCTCACTTATATTGTTGAAAACAACAGCGAATGTGTTTTTGACCTTGCGGGCGGTGATGACCTCTGCCTTGTAGCGGTCGGAATTGTTGCCGCAAGGTTTCCCGAAAGAGTCCGTCTTCACCGTTTTTCAATCAAAAACAGTGCCGGCCTTGAAGGTGACGGCAAAGATAAGCCGACACTGCCCGAAGAGGCACAGCTGCTGGTTGACGAAAACATAAAAATCTACACGGGCAAGCTGCTCGGCGAAAGCGGTTTTTCCGGCAAATGGGATTTTAACCGTGAGTTCAGACAAGACGTTGTTGCACTGTGGGAAGTGTGCAGAGAAAACCCAAAAGAGTGGAACGTGCTGTGTACGGCACTCGGCGGTGACAAATCGGCAGACTCGCCCACGCTTGATTTCCGCTCCCCCGTCAGCAAACGGCTGAACACCGCCATTTTGGAAAAAATGCGTGACAAAAATCTGATTTACAATTTTATTGAAGATAACCGCACGGTTTCGTTCTCCTATAAAAATCCGCAGATTAAAAAAAGCGTTTCAAAAGCGGGTCAGGTGCTTGAACTGTACATCACGCTGAAAATGTCTGAAATAACCGACGAAAACGGTAATCCGCTTTACAACGACGTGCAGACGGGCGTAATTATTGACTGGGACGGCTTTGATGATGACAATGACAGCGCCGCCGTCACCAACGAAATTGACGTTGCCGCAATGAAAGGCTTTGTTCCCGTCTTCATTTCCTGCAAAAACGGCGATGTCAATTCGGACGAGCTTTACAAGCTTTCAACAGTTGCAGACCGTTTCGGCGGTATTCACGCACGAAAAGTGCTGATTGTCTCTGACCTTAAAGGCATCAACCACAACTACAAGCACATAAAAGCAAGAGCAGACGAAATGGGCATAAGGCTCATTGACGACGCCGCACTTCTGAGCGAAAACGAGCTTGTCAGAAAGCTGCGCTCGCTCTGGATTGGCTGAAACATCAACAAAAGACCGGAGGGTTAATATGAATTACGACGTAATAATTGTCGGCGCAGGTCCCGGCGGAATTTTTTCCGCTTATGAGCTTATAAAACTTAATCCGCAGTTAAAAGTTGCCGTTTTTGAAGCAGGTCATGAGCTTGCAAAACGCAAGTGCCCGATTGACGGCAACAAAGTCAAAACCTGCATCAGCTGCAAAAGCTGCTCAATCATGAGCGGTTTCGGCGGCGCAGGCGCCTTTTCCGACGGCAAATACAACATAACAAACGATTTCGGCGGGACACTTTATCAGTACATCGGCAAAACAAACGCCCTGGAACTGATGCACTACGTTGACGACATCAATATGATTTACGGCGGCAAGGGCACAAAGCTTTATTCAACCGCAGGCACAAAGTTCAAGAAAATCTGCATGCAGAACGACCTGCACCTGCTGGATGCCTCCGTGCGTCACCTCGGCACGGACATAAACTACGTTGTGCTTGAAAATATGTACACCGACCTCAAAAACAAGGTGACGTTTTATTTTGACAGCGCGGTTGAAGCAATTTCCGCCACTGACAGCGGTTATGAAATAATGAGTAAGGGCGAAACTCACACCTGCAAAAACTGTGTTGTTTCCGTCGGCAGAAGCGGAAGCAAATGGATGGAATCCGTTTGCCGCGACCTCGATATACCCACCAAATCAAACCGTGTTGACATCGGCGTGCGTGTTGAATTGCCTGCCGAAATTTTCTCACACCTGACGGATGAGCTTTATGAAAGCAAGATTGTTTACCGCACACCCAAATACAGCGACAAGGTGCGCACATTCTGTATGAATCCCAAGGGTGCGGTTGTCAACGAAAACACAAACGGAATCATCACCGTCAACGGTCACAGCTACGAGGACCCGACAAAGCAGACCGACAACACAAACTTTGCCCTGCTTGTTGAAAAGCATTTTTCCGACCCGTTCAAAGATTCCAACGGCTACGGCGAATCAATCGCAAAGCTGAGCAATATGCTCGGCGGCGGTGTTCTTGTTCAGCGTTTCGGCGACCTGATACGCGGTCAGCGCTCAACACAGAAAAGGATTGACGAATCCTTCGTTGTTCCCACACTCAACGCCACACCCGGCGATTTGAGCCTTGTTCTGCCCAAACGTATTCTTGACGGCATTATTGAAATGATTTATGCCCTCGACAAGGTTGCACCCGGCACGGCAAATGACGACACCCTGCTTTACGGCGTGGAGGTCAAATTCTATAACATGGAGGTTGAGGTTGACGAAAACCTGCAAACCAAATACGACGGATTGTACGTAATCGGTGACGGCAGCGGCATCACCCACTCGCTTTCGCACGCATCCGCAAGCGGTGTTTACGTGGCAAGAAAAATCGCAGAATAATTTTTAAAAAAAGCAAAGCGGAAAAATCCGGATTCGGATTTTTCCGCTTTTTGTTATTTATTTAGCTTTGTACATCATAATAACACACTTGGGCGCTTCGGTGATTGTCAGTTCAATGCCTTCTGACATAAGCTTTTCACCGTTTACGTTGTAAGACTTTGCAGGGTTGTCATAGTCGTAAACCTCGTAAGTTTTTGCAGGGTCAAGACCGTTGAGCTTCAAGGTGTAAGTATTGTCAGTCACGTTTTCGCGCTTGTAAATGAGCGCCGTACCTTCTGTGCCGTTTTCGTCAAACTGCATTGCAAGATACTTTGTAAGGTCAAGACCGCCGTAGGTCAACGGATAATAGTTTCCGTCCATATACTGTCTTACGTCCTCATAACCGTTTTTCTGCGCACAGGGCATAACGTTGGTGCGGTCTGCATATTCGCCGTCAACGTAAGCAGTTGCGCCCGTGAAAGGAAGCCAGCAGGAAAGACCGTAGGTAAAGCACTGCGTTGCTTCAACAATATCGGCTTTTACGTTACCCTCACTGTCGCCGCAGTTATAGTCTGTACGCCACAGCGGAATGCTTCTTCTGGACATTTCAATGTCAAGGCGTTTGCCGCCCGAGCAGCAATTGTCGATTTTCAGACCGGGAATTTCGGCAAGAACGGTATCGAGGAATTTGTAGAAATTGGTGACATAGTGATTCTCAACAAAGCCTTTTCTGCCGTCGCTCCACATTTTGTCGCCGTTTTCCCAGTAAGGATAAAGCGCAGGAATACAGTCAATTCTTAAAACAGAAACCTTATTTTCTTTGAGTGAATCAAGAATGACATCGGTTATGTAAGCAAGCGCTTGGTCATTGCCGAGGTTTACCATGTTTCTTTCAGCATCACCCTCAACCATCCAACGCTCGTGCTTTTTGCACTCGTTATAAACCTCTGTGCCCTGACTGCAACGCTCAGGCTCATACCAGGCAAGCAGACCGACGCCTTTTTCAGCCGCCGCTTCGGCAATGGGAGCAAGACCGTCGGGGTAACGCACGGGGTCAGCCTTCCAGGTGCCGACACTGTCTGCCCAGCTTGTGTTTATAATTTCATACCAGCCCGCATCAATCCAATAAGCATCAATGCGGTCGGCGATTTCGGCAGGGGTGTTTTTAATATTTTCGACCATCATTGCGCCCGTTGTTGAGGAATGTTCATTACCCAGACCCGCCGTTGTGAACAGACCTGTTCCCTCAGGATAAGCACAGTCAATCGTCCAGTTACGCACTGCATTGAAACCCTTGACAGCGTTATTGCCGTCATAGAAAGAAAGTGAAACCAGGGGTGAACGGATTTCTTCGCCCGCTTCAAGGTAACCCTTTAATTTTTCCTGCTTTGCTTTGATTTCAACGCCCTTTAAGGTCTGTCGCAGTGAAGCAAACCACTGACCTGACCAACCGACAGCAAAAACAACACCGTTTTCCTTGCCGTTAACGTTGAAATAAGGCAGGAATGATTCTGTTCTGCCGCCGTTTGCGGTAAAGCGCATTGCAGTAACGCCGATATCGGATTTGAGAAGCTCAAAATCCTCTGCGGAAGGCTCACTGCCCTTGCTGAGATAAACATCCGAAAAGCCCGTGGGCACAACACAGTCGGCGGTATAAAAATCTTTGATGACTGCCGATTTTTCAGCAGCGGTGTTTTTGAGGCTGACGCACCACTCGCAGGTGGCATTTTCTTCATAAATGGTAGCCTCAACCGTTGCAACAAGACCGTTTTTTCTGTTGATAAGTGTTATGTAAGTTGTTTTACCGCCACGGTAAACTGCGCCGACCGCACTTTCTTTTCCGACAGAGAAATCCCACTCATCAACGTTGCGTC
Organism: Acutalibacteraceae bacterium; assembly: GCA_045595825.1. Lineage (GTDB taxonomy): Bacteria > Bacillota > Clostridia > Oscillospirales > Acutalibacteraceae > CAG-177. The sequence goes on along the minus strand of JAZOBD010000033.1, from coordinate 39,434 downwards.
GTAACGTTTTTAAGCCGTACTTAAAATTGTAGGCAGGATTTTCAGTTGAAAGCACATTGTTCTCATACCACTTGCGGCAGGCTTCTTTTTCGCTTTCTTTAACAGACATATCCGAGGCACTGATCGGTGCAAAGGAAACGTCTGACGTTGCAGACAGATCAATCGCAGTGCGGTCAACCCAGAATTTGAAATTGGAATCGGGCACTGCAAAAGATGACACAACAAACAGAAGTGCCTGCAAAAGCGAAAGAAAAATGTTCATTACGGTATCCTCCAAAAGCAGAAATTTACAGTATGAATTATACAGCATAACTGTGCGGTATTCAACAGCAAAAACGCTTTTATGATTTTTTTGTTGACTTGACGGGGCGGCGGTTTTATAATTGTGTAAAAACTTCCGAGAGGTGAAAGCACATGGAAAAGGTAGCAAAACAGAATCTCAGCACCGTTCAGAAAATCTTTGCCGTCATTTGCGGCGCACTGCTTTCAGGCTTTATGTGGCGTGTCAGGGGCAACCACGGTTTCGGCGCAATGTGGGGAATGCTCTGCTTTGCGGCGGCACTCGTGCTGTTTATTTTCGCACTTTACGGCAAGCGCAGCAAAATGAAGTTTGAAATGACAGCCGTCACCGCATGTGCCGCAGCAATCACCGTCGGCGGCTGGGGCACGCTCAACTCACAGATGAGCGGATACCTCATAAGCAGTGCAAATTTCACGGGCGAAGAAGCTTACCGCCTTGTTGAAATAAGTCCTTACAGCGGTCTTGCGATTATGCTTATGCTCGGTTTCGGCTGGATGCCGCTTTTCTCCGTTGTACTCGGTTCGCTTTTTTCAAAAAGAAAATACGAATTCAAAGATTACGTGGTTTTTATCGGCGTTTACTATGCAGCAATGTTCCTTTCCTGCCTTACCGTTTCACACTACATTCTTTCAGTTATCAACCCTCAGGCGGTTGAAGGTGCGGCGGCAGGCCTTGCAGACAGAGGCTATGAATTTTCGCCCTATGTCGCATACATCAAAAACTTTGCTTCTGCCGCCTGGGCAAAGAAAATTCCGTTCTGCCGCAATTATTTCACAAGCATCAAGGTAATTGCCAGCGCAATCGGTGCACTTGCCTGCTCCGCAAGTGTCAGATTTGTTCTCAAAGATAAGTTCACGGCACGTTTTTCCGTTGTTATAAATCTCATCTGTGCCGTTGCAATCACTGTTGCTGACGTCCCGCTCATCCTCGGCTATGACCGCGGCTTTTTCGCAGGCGTCGCTCTTCCCTCTTTTATGCAGGCGTGTGCCTGGTCAATCTGGGAATTTTTCACGGGATTTTTCATCGGTCTGGGCATAATGCTCACCCTTGTACTTCTGCCGAAAAAATATACCGACAGCGAAAAGAATTACGAATATTCACCTCTGTTTAAAAATAAAAAGCTGTCACTCGCTTTCAACAGCGTTTTCACTCTTTTTATCACCCTTCTGATTGTACCCGTCAGAGCTTTCAGCATGAGATTGCTTGAAGTTTTCGGTGCCGATGAAGAAATTTTTGAAATTATTCTGACTGTGATTCTCGGCATTATCGCTTTTATTCCGTGCCTGAAAACAGCAAAGAAGAACATCATCACAAACGGTCTTGACACCCCCGTCAATACGTCTGTCACACGCTTTGCCGCAACAGCCCTGCCCCCTCTTGTTATTTTTTGCGCAATTGCCATTTTCTTCATAGGCGATCCCGAAAGCCTTTTCTGGTATTTTGACTCAAAGCTTTTCACAGCAGAGGGCTTTCTGGAATTCTGGCACGGCGGTGCACTGATTGAAAGACTCATAAACGCCGTTGCCGTCATACTTTTCTTTGTCACATTTAAGCTTTGCGTTAAAACCGAAAAGAAAGCATAAAGAAAAACCGCAACCGAAAATAGGTTGCGGTTTTGTTTTTTGTGATTATTCAGCGCCAAAGGCATTTGAGTTCATCTTCATTTTGCAGATGTCGTAAACGCAAAGACGCATTGCTTTACCCATTCCTATCGGGTCTGCGAGATATGCCGACCAGAGCGAAAGGCGTGTTACGGGTGCACTGACAACATAAAGCATTGTCAGAATTCCGCTGTTACGTGCATAAACGGCAAGTGCGGGGTCAAGGTAACCCTCACCCGTGAGGTCAATGCTGGCATCGGTAATAACAAAGCCGTCGAATCCCCACTCTTCTCTGAGCAGGTCAACAAGCAACGCTTTGCTGCCGCCGCACCACTGTGCGCCGATTCTGTTGTAGGCGGACATAATGCCGTATGCATCGCCCTCTTTGACAGCAATTTCAAACGGTTCAAGATAAATCTCACGCATTGACTGCTCGCTCAGCCACGTGTAAAGACCGTTTGACTGCCTGTTGGTTTCCTGGTCGTTGGCAACAAAGTGCTTGACAGTGACAAGAAGTCCCTGTGAGCGTGCACCCCTGACAACGGCGGCGGTGATTTTTCCCGAAAGCAACGGGTCTTCCGAATAATACTCGTTATTTCTGCCGCCCTGAGGACTGCGGTGAATGTTACAGCCTGGCGCATACCAGTTGTGTGTACCCATTTGCTTTGCTTCTTCACCGATTATCTGACCGAATTCCTCGGCAAGCTCGTCATTCCACGTGCAGGCAAGTGCGGTTGCAACGGGGAATGCAAGGCCCGAATCTCTGTAAAGAAGTCCGCCCTCACCCTTTACGCAGGAAGGTCCGTCATTGTCGGATGTGCCGGGGATGCCAAGTCTGTCAACACTTGTGGTTTCATAGCCGCAGTCGGCAATGAGCTCAATCATTTCGGTGACGGTAAGCTGGTCAAGGAAAGCATCCCAAAGGCTTTCATCTGCCGCAACGTCGCTGAGAGTAATCGGTCCGTCTTTGTAGCAGACGCCCGTTCTGGGTCTTTCACCCTCTTTGGTGGGTGCCGGACGTTTATCACTGTGTGTAACGTCATAAGGCGCTTTGTAATTTGTGGGTGCGGCAGGGAAAGTGCCCTGCGCATCCGCACGTGAGAAATAAGTAAGGTCACCCTCAGCAAACTCAAACAGATTTTTGATTTCATTGCCCGAATTGTCATCTGTTTTGTAAACAACCTTTTCAGGCACATTGTAAGTAAAGGTTTTTTCCGCGTTTCTCACGTCGTGTGAAACGTGAATTTTGTATTCGCCTGCGTCGAGCACCCAGGCCTCTTCCGTGGCTGAATCGTAAGATGCCATATCTTCGGTATCAAAAGTGATTTCAAGTTTCTGGCTTTCGCCCGGTGCAAGAAGCTTTGTCTTAGCGTAAGCGGCAAGCTCGATTGCGCTTTTTTCAGTGCCGCCCTCAACGTAAGGCGCTGTAAAATAAACCTCAACAACCTCTTTGCCTGCAAAGTCACCGACATTGGTTACATCAACACTGACGGTAACGTTTTCGTCATCAGCGGCAAAAGAAGTTATATCCCACTCAAAATCGGTGTAAGACAGACCGAAACCGAAAGGATACTGTACCTTTTCAGGTGCAAAGGTTTCAAAATAACGGTAACCGACATAAATGCCCTCGCTGTAATTGACAAAATATTTGGGAATACCGAAAACGCCTTTATACATAAAGTTGCCGAAATTTGCGGTGGCAGGGTGGTCCTCAATATCATAGGCGATTGTATCGGCAAGTCTGCCCGATGGATTGATATCGCCCGAAAGCACCTTGCCGACACTGTCTGTGCCGACCTCACCGGGTAACCACATAATCATTGAAGCCTTGATGGAATCGTAATCCTCAAGCCACGACATATCCATAATATTGGAAATGTTGAAAACGACAATAACGTTTGAGAAATAAGAGCAGACTCTTTCAATCATTGCCTTTTCGTCGGCATTGATATTGAGCTGTTCAACGCTCATATCCTTCATCTCCGTGCCGACTCTGCCAATGACGATAACGGCAGTATCCGCATATTCAACCGCCGCTTTCATCACACCGTCGCTGATGCGGTTCATCGGCATTTCTGACTGACCGTCAAAAAGGAACTGGTCAAGAACATCAATAACATAACTGACAAGACCCTCCGACTCGGCATTGGTGTATTTTGCATAAAGGCTGTAAAGCTCCTGATTATATTCAATTCCCGCTTCGGTCAGTGCGTCGTAAAATCCGACTGCGCCCGTGGTGTAAACCGCACCCGAGCCTGCTGTGCCTGCAAGCGAAAGTGCGCACGATGCCGCACCGAAAACATTAACCTTTTTATCTTTGAGCGGCAGAACACCGTCCTCGTTTTCAAGCAGAACAATGCCCTCTCCCTCAATGCGTTTTGCCAGTTCAACGGATTTTTCGTGAGTCTGCTCCGAAATGGCGGTGGCGGCAAAGCCGCTGACAGACGCAGAAAAAACCAGGGTGAGTGCAAGCACTAATGCAACCGTCGGTTTCAGAAATCTTTTTATGAAGTTTTTCATTACCTATACCTCCTGTTGAATAAATCGGAGTAAAACATTTATTTGTTACAGACGATGAAAGTCATTCTTTCCTGAATTGTGGGACCGCCGTGACCCGTGCCGAAGCCGCCGTGGTCGGCAGTGATGATGATAAGCCAGTCTTCGCTTTCGTAAGTTTCTCTGCCCTCGATGGCTCTGAGTGTATGGTAGGCAAGAACATCGTTGAGTCTGAAGCCCGCTCTGTAAATCGGGTTATTGGTTGAAAAGCCGAAAGCGTGACCCGCATGGTCGGGACCTTCATAAATGGCAAAAATGAAATCGGAGCAATCGTCCTGTTTAAGGTCTGTGATTACCGTGTAAGCGGAAGCGGTGTCCTCATTGCAATAATTAAACGCAACGTCAAGACCTTTTTCTTCACAGTAAGCTTTTTCAAGCTTGTAGGTTGAATTATCGTTTTCAAAATGTCCGTTCCAGGATGTGACAAAGGAAGCAGAATCAATTATTCCGTTTTCTGTAAGAGTAGTCAGAAGGGTTTTGTATTTGAGCGATTTTGTAATACCGTTGCCGGTAATTCCCGTTTTGTCCGCCCATTCGCCCGTGAGGATTGAGCACCAACCCGGGGCAGTAGATGTATCCTGAGTGTTTGTGGCAGGATAATTAACACCGCCACAGTAAGACAGCTTGCAGGAAGCGCCGTCTTTAAGCATTTTGTTGATTCCGCTGAAAGTGCTTTCAACAAAAGTGAGTGCATCTGCACGGCAACCGTCATAGCCGATGATAATTGCTTTCTTTTCGGTCTTACCCTTGGGCAGAGGTGAGCGAAAATGGTTGTTAATCATGTCATAAAGCTCTGTCTGCGCAACGGCGGTTTCAACCGTGTTTTCATAGCCGACCTGTTCAATTTTTGCAAGATAAGATTCCTCGGTATCCTTGGCGTCAGTACCGTAAATACCGAACAGGGCAGGAATTATCAGCACAACGCTTATAAATTTAGTGAAGAAATTTGCCATTTTTATCGCTCCTTTGAGTTTTATAATTATATTATATTTAATGTCTGAGGCTAATTCAATTAGCAAAATCAATAGATTTTTCCGCAGTAATTGTAACAAATGATAAACTGCAAAAACATCACGAAGTAAAAGGCAAAAAAGGTTGATAAAAGCAACTGGTAATGTTAAAATAAATCAACACAAAAAGGTTGGTGATAATTTTGATTAAGAAAACTAAAAAACTTGTCTGTGTCTTTGTTTCGCTTGCAATTCTCATTTGCACCGCAGGTGTCGCGGCATCTGCCGAAAGTGACAAGGGTTACATTGTCATAACCGACACGGTTGCTGCAAACACAGGCGCCGACGTTTCGGCACAGATTCAGGCAGTTATTGACGCAAACCCCAACAGAACAATTTATTTCCCCGACGGTGAATACATTGTAGCAAAGCCCATTCTCACTCCCGCCGAGCCGACAAAAAGCGTTTCGTTGGAGCTTTCGGATTTTGCCGTTATCAAGGCAGGCTCCGATTTTGAAAAAGGTCAGGCAATAATTCAGCTGGGCGGCAAAGACCCTGCCAACAACACCGCCGTAAACGGCAGTAACTATTCGCTTGAAGGCGGAATCATTGACGGCAGCGGCGTGGCAAACGGCGTTTCAATCAACAGCGGACGTGAAACCGCAGTACGCAATGTTTCTGTCAAAAACACCGTTGTCGGTTTGCACGTTATGTACGGCGCAAACAGCGGCTCTTCCGACGCTGACATTTACGGTGTCAACATAATCGGCACAGGCGACACGGATTCCGTGGGAATTCTGCTTGAGGGCTTTGACAACACACTGACAAACATCCGCATCGGCCACGTCTTCACGGGCGTTCACATCAAATCCGCAGGCAATATGCTCAGAAATATTCATCCGCTTTATTATTCGGATTACACCGATTACGAAAACAGCTGCGGCTTTTTGATTGAAACAGGTAACAACTGGTTTGATTACTGTTACAGCGACCAGTTTGCAATCGGCTTCCGTACAACTGACAACGGTGTTTGCACCTTTGAAAACAGTTTCTGCTACTGGTACTCGGAAGCAGGCGACACGCAAACCGCTTTCAGGGCAGACGGCAAGTTTAATTCAAAGATTGCCAGCCTCAGCATCGGATTCAAAACGCAGGCGGAAAACGCCGTTCTTTCGGTCGGTCAGATTGGCGGCACGGGTACAATTGAAAACCTCGACGCTGAGCTTGACAGTGTTGACAGCTACGTACATCTCGCTTATGTCGAGGACAGCATTTTCATCTTGCGTGTTTTCGGATTTTTTGCACTGCTTTTTGAACAGCTTTTCAGATAACGCTCCGTCGCAATTGATTAATGCACCCAATTATGATATAATAAACTGATTTTATAAAGCACAGGAGAATTTATTATGAAGAAATCAACCCTTAATTTCGGTCAGTTCAGACAGTTTGACAAGGTTTTCATCACCGCCGACAACGGCATTGATGTTGAAAACGTAACGTCCGTTGCCTTTGACGGTGAAACACTCTATATCACTCAGCCAGACGGTCTTGCAGAATATTCGCAGGGTAAAATCAAGAAAATCGCCGCAAACGTTTCAAAGGTTTTCACCAGAAGCGGCAGACTTTTCGCTGCCTGCAGCAATTCACTGGGCGAAATCAAAAAAGGTAAAATCAAGAAGCTTGCTGACTTTGATGCACCTGTTGTTGATATTTCCGTTGCGCTTGACAAATCACTCTGGCTCATCACCGAAAAAGACCTTTATCTTATGGATAACGACAACTTCACAAAGATTGTTGATTTGCCCGAAGCAACTGTTTGCGTTGCCGCACTTGACAACAAGGCAAAATACGCCGAAACGGTTTATATCGGCTGCAAGCAGGAAGGTCTGCTTTCAATGAAGGGTAAGCGCCGTCACTGGGCCGAGCTTGTACCCGACGTAACAGGTGTTCTCAGCCAGAAAATCAACTGCCTTGCAACGGATGCTCTCGGTCACCTTTGGGTCGGCTCGGATGAGGGTCTTAACATATATGACGGCAGAAACTACTGGTTCAACGGCAACGATTTCTATTCCGTGCCCGACGGTTCATTCAACGATATGTTCTTTGCCGACGACGGCAAGAAATATTTTGCAACAAACACGGGCATTGTCACCCTTGTCGAGGGCAAGATTTCATATTTTTCATACGGCGCATGGCTTATGCACCCGACAGTTACAAAGATTGCCGTTTCCGCAAACGGTACAATCGCCGCCGTCACACCCAGAGGCATCAGCCTTATCACGTCAAAATATATGACACTTGAAGAAAAAGCCAACCATTACGACGAGCTTGACGTAAAATATTTTACAAGAAACGAAGGCTATCAGGTTGACAGAATTCTGCGCAAATACGGCGACCTCGATTCGGGTTGGCTTCCCAATTCTGACAACGACGGTCTTTTCACGGGTCTTTACTGTGCAAGCCAGTGCTTCCGCTACAAGGTAACGGGTGACGAAAAGGCAAAGGCAAATGCAAAGAAAGCGGTTGAGGCAATGATTAAGCTCACCGAGGTTACGGGCAGACCCGGCTTCACCGCCAGAGCAACAAGACATTCCTACGAAGAAAATTTCGCAACGGGTAACAGAGAAGAGTGGCATTTCTGTGAGGATAACCCCGACTGCGAATGGCTCGGCGAAACCTCCAGCGACGAAATGACGGGTCATTACTTTGCATACGGCATTTACTACGACCTTGTTGCCGACAAAAAAGAGAAGAAGAAAATTGCCGCAGTTGTAAAAGCAATCACCGACCACATCCTTGACAACAATTTCCACCTGACAGATGTTGACGGCGTTCCCACTACCTGGGCAAACTGGGAGCCTGACCTGCTCAACAACGACGACAGATGGTACTACGAAAGAGGCACAAACTCGCTTGAAATTCTCTCATTCCTCAAAACAACCTACCACGTTACGGGCGATGAGAAATACAATCAGGTTTTCGATATGCTCATCAAAAAGCACCACTATGCAATGAACTGCATGCAGTACAAATGCGAGGACGGCCACGTTGCGCACATTGACGACCAGCTTGACTTCATCAACATCTATCCCCTGCTTGTTTACACCGACAACGAGGCACAGAAGGAAATTTTCAAAATGGGTCTTACCCACCACTGGGAATATGAAAGAACAGAGCGTTCACCCTTCTTTAACGTTGTTTACGGTGCACTCACAGACAACAGCTGTGACATTGAAAATGCTGCAAAATCACTTTCTGAAATGAACCTTGACCTTATAAGATGGCCTATGTACAACAGCCACCGCAAGGACCTTGTCTGGGACACTGAGCAGGAAGCAATGGGTATCCCCGCCCAGCTCAAATACCCCGTTGAGTATTCCGCAAGAATTCTTGTCAACTATGACGGAAACCAGTTTGTCTGCGACTCGGGCGCCGAAGAGTTTGTCAACATCAACAGCAAGGTTGTCAATCGTACATCCACATTGCCCGGCACATACGCTAACGGTATGAGAGCAATGATGCCTTACAATTATCTGCTCCCCTACTGGATGGGCAGATATTACAACCTTCTCGGTGACTGATATTTTTCTGAGGGTGAAACAAATGACTTCATTTTTTATTGCATTAAAAAACGTTTATCACGCAGCGGTTGCGGTTTTAATGCTTGTACCCATTCTGCTGACAATGGGCAACGCAGGCAACCCCGAAACTCCCGTTGAAATCAACCCCGACGCAACAAATCCTTACATAACCGAATACCTTGACCCTGCAATTGCCGCACACCGCTCCGGTGCGGGCGTTGCACCGCAGAATACACTCATGGCGTTTGAAAACATTGTTGCAAGCAGTGAATCAACCGGCGTTGACACACTTGAATTCGACGTACAGATTACCGCCGACGGCGAGCTTGTGCTGCTGCACGACCTTACCTACGACGCCACATCAAACGCAACGGAGGCTTTCGGCAGAAAAAACGTCACGCCCGGCTCAATCACGCTTGAAGAAGCGCAGGTTTTAAACCTCGGCGAAAATTTCAAGGGCAACGGCGATTACCCTTACAGAGGTCTGAGAGGCGACGAAATCCCCTACAACCTCAGGGTTGTCACCTGCGACAGGGTTATTGATTTCATTGAGGCAAACAGCAACGGCAAACAATATAACTATATCATTGAAATAAAATGCCTCGGCTTTGATGCACTTAAAGCCGCCGACAAGCTTTATTCAATCATCACAGAGCGCAACCTGCAAGACAGAGTAATCTGGTCAACATTTGACCCGATTCTTTCATCCTATATGAAGCTCAGGTATCCCGATATGCCGCGCACTGCCGACGCAATTGAAGCAATTCAGTTTTATTTTTATTTCAGAATGAACTGGGAGCTTTCCGACGTCAGCCCCTCTTACGTTGCCTTGCAGATTCCTTACGGTGAAAATGCGCTTGACAACATCATTAACCTCGGCACTACCGAAATGCTCAACTATGCGCACAAAAACAACATTGCCGTGCAATACTGGACAATAAACAAAGCCGAAGAAATCACTCTGCTGACAAAAAACGGCGCTGACTGCATTATCACCGACCATCCGCAAACGGCTTATGATGCAATAAAAGCCTGCCAACAGTAATAAACGGAAAAATAATATAAATTTTCCTTAATGATAACAATTATTATTATTGACAAGGATAAAAGATTATGCTATCATAATATCATCAAATGAAAGAGGTTATAATAACAATTATGATGATTACAAACGACATAAAATATATCGGTGTCAATGACCGCAGAATCGACCTTTTCGAAGGGCAGTACAAAGTCCCCGAAGGAATGTCTTACAACTCTTACGCCATTCTTGACGAGAAGGTTGCCGTAACCGACACGGTTGACGCCGCTTTCACCGCAGAGTGGTTTGACAACATTGAAAAAGTGCTCAGCGGCAGAAAGCCCGATTATCTTATTGTTCAGCACATGGAGCCCGATCATTCGGCAAACATCCTGAATTTTACCGAGAAATATCCCGAAGCAACAATTGTCGCTTCCGCAAAGGCTTTTGCAATGATGAAGGGCTTTTTCGGCACTGATTTTGCCGACAGACGCCTTGTTGTCGGCGAGGGCGACTCCCTCTCCCTCGGCAAGCACAACCTTACTTTTGTGACCGCACCGATGGTGCATTGGCCCGAGGTTATTGTCACCTATGATGCAACCGATAAAGTACTTTTCTCAGCCGACGGCTTCGGCAAATTCGGCACACCCGACGCTGACGAAGACTGGACAGACGAAGCAAGACGGTATTACCTCGGCATCGTCGGCAAATACGGCGCACAGGTGCAGGCACTGCTGAAAAAAGCCGCCGCGCTCGAAATTGAAATCATCTGCCCCCTGCACGGCCCCGTTCTCAAAGAAAACCTCGGATACTATCTTGAAAAATATAATATCTGGTCTTCGTATCAGCCCGAGGAAAACGGTACGGTCATAGCTTACACCTCGGTTTACGGCAACACAAAAAAAGCCGCCCTTTTACTTGCTGATGAATTAAAAGCAAAGGGCGAAACCGTTGCCGTTTATGACCTTGCAAGGTGCGATATGTCGCTGGCGGTAAGTGAGGCTTTCAGGTATAGCAAGCTTGTGCTTGCAACAACAACCTACAACGCTGACATTTTCCCGTTTATGCGCCAGTTTATCGATCACCTGACGGAAAGAAATTTCCGCAACAGAACGGTCGGTTTCATTGAAAACGGCAGCTGGGCACCTATGGCAGCAAAGATTATGAAGGCAATGCTTGAAAAAAGCAACAATCTTACCCTTTGCGAAACCGTTGTAACGGTACGCTCCGCGTTGCAGGATGACAGCGCGGCACAAATTGCAGACCTTGCACAGCAACTGTGCAGCTGAAATAAAATCAATTCAGATTACAGGAGGAAAACAAAATGAAAAAATACGAATGTGACGCTTGCGGCTGGGTTTATGACGAAGAAATCGGTGACCCCGATAACGGTATTGCACCCGGCACAAAGTTTGAAGATCTTCCCGATGATTTTGTCTGCCCCCTTTGCGGCGTAGGCAAGGATATGTTCTCTGAGGCATAAGAGAAAAACAAAAACGAGGCACTTCTTTTTACAGAGGTGCCTCATTATTTTTTCTGATTTTCATTATTATTGGGTAAATCCCGCCGTTTCAAAGCGATTACTAGCGGGTAATATCAACGACATAAGCTCTGAAAGAAAAGAAAGCGAAAAATGTCTTTTGATATCAGTTTTCCTCAGACGGAGCAACGGGTATTCCGGGATTAAAAGAAGGCATCAGCTGTAATTTAAACAGATTCGCCTTATGCTTTCTGTCAATGAGCGCCTTTTTGTCGGCGTCGGCAATAACGCCCGTACGGATATAGGTGTCAAGCTCCGCATAGGTGAAGCCGAGGTTTTCTTCATCCGTTTTGCCGCAAAGGCCGTCAATCGGCACTTTGTCAACAAGCACCTCGGGCAGTCCGAGCAGACGGCCGATTTCTTTGACCTCGGTTACGGTGAGGTTTGACATCGGTGAAAAATCACCGACAGAGTCGCCGTAACGGGTGGAATAACCGACCCAGTCCTCAGAAAGATTGCAGGTATTTACCACACGGCCGTTAAGTGACTGGCTGACGGCATAAAGCGTTGACATTCTGATGCGCGGCGGCAGATTCACGCGTGACATCTGCGAAATTTCAAGGTCTTCGGGAAAAGCATTAAGAATACTGCTCACCGTTTCACCGATGTTGACCTCATAATGCCTTATACCAAGGTGGTTTACAAGCAGGTAAGCCATGTCAATATCGTGCTGCCGGCCCTGTGGCATCAGCACGCCGATAACGCGGTCTTTGCCGAGTGCCTCAACGCAAAGTGCAGCCGCAATCGAGCTGTCTTTACCGCCCGAAATACCTAAAACGGCATTGCAGTCCTTTCCGTTTTCTTCAAAGAAATTTCTTATCCACTCAACGCACTGGTCCTTTACTTTTTTTGCATCAAACATTATACTCACCTCAGTTTATCATCTGACATCAATCTGGCACATTTTCATTGTTTCAAGTGCGGCGGCGTGGCTTTGCGGCGTAACGCCCGCACAGCAGGCAGAGTCAACGCTCACCTGTGCATCCGGGTGCATCGCCTTGATAATCAGGGCATTTGAAACAACGCAGATGTCGGTGCAAAGACCGACAAGTTCGACTGACTCAAACGTTTCTTCATTCCACTTCGGCCAGCCGAAATTGGGTTTGTCAATAATTTTGCAACCCTCAACATATAACCCGTCTGCAATCTGCCAACCGTCTGTGCCTTTTATGCAGTGCTCAACGGGCAGTTTTTTTCCCTCGGGAGTTTCAAGATAATTTTCGTAATGCGTATCCCTTGTAAAAATAATTTCGTCACCGTTTTTTACATATTCTTCAATTTTTTCCCTGACCTTGGGCACAATGGCCACCGCCTCTTTTGTGCCGAGGGCTTTGTCGATAAAATCATTCTGCATATCAACAACAATAAGTGTCTTTTTCAAAGGCTCAATCTCCCTTCGGGGTTACTGCTTTTGTATATTATATATCACAAAAATTATTTTTGCAACCATTGCTCTTTGAGAGTTGGCGTGATATACTTTTGTCATTGAAGCAATCGGAGGAAAGCTTATGTTATATTTTTATCCCGAGGATTTCGGTGCACTTGGCAACGGCATCAGCAACGACAGTGCAGCAATTCAGTGTGCCATTGATAAAGCGGAGGAAAACGGCGGCGGCACGGTTGTGCTGACAAACGGAAAGACTTATTTTTCCGACTCTGTGCAAATGAAGAAAAACGTTGAGCTTCATCTGCAAAAGGGCTCACGTCTCAAAGCCACAGACAACATTGACGGCTACATCCGCCCCTGCAATATGATAAACGACCCGAAAACAGCGCTCATCGGCAACCCCGTTACGGGCAAGCCGTCGTTTGTTTTCATTTACGGATACGAGGCTGACGGATGCACCATTTCGGGCGAAGGCACAATTGACGCCAACGGTCACGCATTTGTTGAGAGAAAAGACCGCTACTACGTGACGGGCAATTTTTATCCGCGCCCGACAGTTATTTATATTGAAAAGAGCAACAACATTTCATTCAGAGATTTCACGGTTGTGGATGCACCCTTCTGGACCCTGCACCCCGCAGGCTGTGACGACGTGCTGATTTCGCAGATACGTATTCTCAACGACCTTGACGTTGCAAACTCCGATGGGATTGACCCCGACCATTGCTCAAACGTGAGAATTCTCGGTTGCCACATCGAGTGCGCAGACGACTGCATCTGCCTGAAAGCATCAAAGGGCAATGCAGAATACGGGCCCTGCGAAAACATCATTATCGCAGACTGTACGCTTGTTTCGACCTCTGCCGCAATCAAAATCGGCACAGAAGGTGTCGGCGATTTCCGCAACGTGATTGTCGACAACTGCATCATTTCACGCAGTAACCGCGGTTTGTCAATCCAGATTCGTGACGGCGGCAACGTTGAAAACATTACTTACTCCAACTGCATTGTTGAAACCCGCCGTTTCTGCCCCGACTGGTGGGGCACTGCTGAGCCGATTGTAATTACAGTTTTTAACCGTGACGAAAACACAAAGGCAGGTAAGGTGAAGAATATCCGTTTCCGCAACATTACCTGTAAGGGCGAAAACGGCGTGCTCATCCACGGCACACCCGAAAATATGATTGAAAACGTTACTTTTGAAGACGTAAACGTAACGCTGACAAAAACGTCAAAATGGGCCTGCGGTCTTTATGACCTGCGTCCCTGCCTTCAATACGGCGTTGAAAAGCACAAAAACAGCGGCTTTTTCATCCGCAATGCCGAAAACGTCAGGATTGAAAAATCCACCGTCGGGTGGGGCAACGTCTGCGACGATTACAACAAAGCAATTGACGCCGAAAACGCACCCAACCTTGAGCTTATCCGTTTTGTCGGAAAAGATGCACATTAAAACAAAAAATCCCGTACCGCAGACAGAATTCTGCGATACGGGATTTTTACTTTTATTACTTTTTATTCGGTTTTTTGATGCGGTTAAGCTTTTTATTGTGTTTGAGAAGCTCTTCCTTGGTGAAGCTGATGTTAATCATACCGACCATTGTGGTAAGTCTGAGCACCGTGAAGCCGCCAAGCATCTGCATAAGTCCGCTGCCTGATTTAAGGTCAACGTCAAAACCGCCCGATTTCTTTTCGCCGCCCTTTTCTTTCTTGTTGGCATCCATCTTCTTTTTAATTTGAATACCGACACTGAGAAGCCAGAGCTTGCCCCTTGTTGTTGCAACAATGTCGGAAATCTTATCGTTGAGTGAGAAGCGTCCCTCGGGAGCATCAATGTCAAACCAGTTGAGAACTGCACCCTTTTCAACAAGAACATAGTCCATATTTCTTTCGGCAACCTTGCGGATTTTGCCTTCATCCGAAAGCTCGCCTGCACGGGCAACAATTGTGCTTTCGCCGACATTCTTAACGTCAAAGCGGAAGAAATGATCCTCAGCCGTTTTCTTGCCGATGCTTTCGCCGTTGACGAAAAGCTCAACTTCGGGCTGATTTGAGTAGACTGTAACCTTTGTGACGTCTTCCACACGGTCAACATATCTCTTTGAACAAAGGTGAACGAAAGGCTCGTCGGAAAGCCATGCCTTGTAAGCATAGAAAGCATCTTTCTTGTACTTTCTGTCCATCGTGACAAGACCCTTGTGATTCTGTCCGTTTTCTCCGCCCTCCGCTCTTGCATCGGCGCCGAAATCAAACATATTCCACACGTGTGTTGCCCAGATATATTTGCGTGAGAAAAGCTGTTTTATCAGCTCTTCGTGATAATAAGCCTGATATTCCTCGGTGTAGTCGCCCTGCTTGGGGTCGCTTGTGTGCCAGTTGAGCGCCTCACAGCCGTATTCTGAACAGCCGATCGGAATTTTGGGATGTGTTGCGTGGAATTTGTCAAACCACGGGCCGTTCATTGCCGTGTCGCCACCGTACCAACCGAAATAGTGGTTGTAGGAAACAACGTCGGGAATAAGCAGATAAGGGTCATCGAGCTTACACATTGAAACTGCGGCAATGGTGGTAAGACGTGTTTTGTCCATTTCGTGAACAAGGTCGTTGAGGATTCTGTGATTCTCAAGTAAATCATCGTCAGAGCCGCCGATTGAAATTTCATTCGAAAGGCCCCACACAACGATTGAAGCGTGGTTGTAATTCTGAGCAACAAGCTCTTTCATCTGCGAAATTGTGTTTTCACGGCCGCCCGGCATATGCTTTGAAATATAAGGAATTTCTGCCCAGATGACAAGACCGCGCTCGTCACAAAGGTCATAGAAATACTGGTCGTGCTGATAGTGCGCAAGGCGGATTGTTGTTGCGCCGACCTCGCAGATAAGGTCAATGTCCTCTTCGTGATGCTCGGGAAGAAGCGCATTGCCGATACCCCATCTGTCCTGATGGCGTGAAACGCCGCGCAAGGGATACTCTTCACCGTTGAGGATGAAGCCGTTATCGGGGTCAATTTTAAAGCTTCTGCATCCGAAGCGGTTACATACGTTGTCAAGCACCTCGCCGTTTTCAACAATCTCCACCTCGCAACAATAGAGGTAGGGGTCACGGCGACCGTGCCAGAGGTGAACGTCCTTTATTTCAAAAACAGCCTTTGAATCGGTTGTTTCAATGCGTTGAAGTTCATTTTCCTCAGCATCGTAAATTGTGAAAACAAGAGTCTGACCTGCTTTCAGATTCTTAACAAAAGCTTCAACCTCAACCTTTGCGTTTTTGCCCTCAACGGTGGGGGTAATCATAAAGCCGGGGCCGCCGTAATAATCAAGGTCAAAGTGTGCATCATTGACACAAACAAGGTTTACGTTGCGGTAAATACCGCCGTAAAACGTGAAGTCTGCCATCTGCGGATAAACAGTGTCATTTGCTGTGTTGTCAACAATAACTGCTATTTCTGTTTCTTCCGCCAGATAATCGGTAACGTTTACACGCCAGGTGGAATAGCCGCCGTCGTGGTGAGCAAGCTTTTTGCCGCCGAAATAAAGATCAGCCGAAGAATTTGTGCCGCAGAATTCGATATAATAAAGGTCAGCCTCGGGAAGCTCTGACTTTTTAAGCGTTTTTGCATATAAGCAAGAGCCGCGGAAATAATCGTTGCCGCCGTCCTGTCCGTCAACAGCATTCCAGCTGTGAGGAACATTTACCGTTTCACCCTCACGGCACAGAATATCGGTTGTATTTTTCACAAACAGCCAATTGTCATTAAGACTGATGATATTTCTCATTTTGTTTCTCCTTTGATTTGAATGGTCTTATTGGGGGTCGCCCTCGGTGCGGCCAAGGTCAGCGTTCATCCTTGCAAGAGTCTTTTTGTCAAGATTGTAAATGAAGGCAATGCCGACAAACTGAACAACTGCGCTGAAAAGATAAAGACCTGCAACAAGCCAGCACATATTGTGCGATGTTTCAAAGCTCTGACCGATTGTACCAAGCTCTGACTGATAGCCGAGGAAGCCCATGATAAGAAGCACTGCGGAGGGGCCTACACCCTGGGCAAGTTTACGGAAGAATGAGTGAAGCGAATAAACGGTACCCTCTTCGCGTGTACCGAATTTCCATTCGTTATAATCAATGGCATCAGCCATCATTGCCCATGAAACGCAGGTGTAAACACCCATACCGATACCGAAACCGACAAGACCGGCAAGGTAAACCACGAGTGCCGTATCTCTGTTTTCCACAAGAGGGAAAATCATCATTACAATGCCGCCGAGAACAGAAACGATTGTGCCGACAACCGCCGCCTCTTTTTTACCGAACTTGTTGACAAGCTTTTTGATGAAGGGCAGGAAAAGAAGCATCGGCGCAAAACCGATCATCTGAACAATACCTGTCATTGATGCTTTGTTGAAATATGTTGCAAACATAATTGTGTTTGCGGTTGTTGCAGACTGCATGCCGAGGAACATGCCCATTGCCGCAACGGTCGCACCGACAGCAGGACGGTTTTTCAGGAACTTTACAAAAGCCTGGAAAATGTTGAATTTGCCGCCGCCCTCATTTGTTTTAACGGTGTTTTCGTCAACGCGTATTGTAATCTTTTTAATCATGAACATAAAGGCAATAAAGCCAAGAATACCCATAATAAGGGCTGCCCAAAAAACACGTTCACCGAGAAGTGTTTCAAACTGTTCACCCGTCAGGGGGTCAAGAACGGGGTCGCCAACCTGATAAGCCTCGCCTGTCAGAGGATTTGTGTGGAACTCACCGGTTCCGTCATAAGTAACTTTCTGCCAGATAAGCATGGGCAGAATGATTGTGGGCACAATGTTGCCGAACATTGAGCCGATGCTGCGCCAGGTTGAAAGCTGGGCACGCTCACCGCTGTCTTCGGTAACGAGCGAAAGCATTGAACCGTAGGGAACATTTGCAACCGTGTAGCAGGCATCCCAGACAATGTAGCCGAGAACATAAAGAACTGCCTTTACAACAACGTTTGCGTTGGGGAAAGGAAGGAAAACTGCCGCACCTGCAAACAGAAGACCGCAGGCACCGACAAAGATATATGTCTTGAATTTGCCCAATTTGTATTTTCTCTTGTCGTTGTCAATCATGTTGCCGATGAGCGGATCATTGACAGCATCCCAGATCTGAACGAGCAACAGCAGAACGGAGAGAAGACCCGTATCCATCATCATGTATACCAGCCAGAATGTCTGAACGGTACCTTTGAGTGCAAAGCTCATGTTGCAACCGAAATCACCTGCCGCATATGCAATTTTGTCAAGCATACCGAACTTGCGATAACCGTTGGCATCTTTTGTAATTTCCTTTTTCACAGCATTACCTCCAATGTAAAATCATAAAGGTTAAAAACAGTATAGCATAAAACGCCGAAAAAAACAACAAAGAATTATGATCAAAATAAGGTAATCTGTTTGCCGATAAGCGGTTTAAAAAGCTGAATCCGCCGAAAAATTTCAGTTGTCACAAAAAGTACAAGCGGGCGCTATCTCCTCTCCGTATAAAAAAGAGTGCAGCGTTAAAACTGCACTCTTTTTCATTAAAATGCTTCGCCGTCAAAATCAACCGTTCCGTCAGGTGTGATTACAGCGGTGTATGTGCCGTCGGGATATCCGTTTGTTACAGCTTCATACTGAATTACATAGTTACCGCCGATAAGCTGAACGACGGGAATATCTTCGGGTGTGCTCGGCTGACGCATATCTTTGGAAAGGTTAGCGGTCCAAAGAACATTGCCTACAAGATCTGTTTTCATAATTGCGTCTGCGCTCTTATGAGAAACAAGCAGGATTCCGTCTTCAAGCTTTCGGATTTCGGATTTTGCACCGACATATTTGGGGTCAGCTGCATTTTCACCTGTTTCAGCATCAATTATGTACATACTGCCGTTTGCAACAAGATAGATATGGTCTTTGGTGTAGTCGATAACAGAGCTTGTTGTCCGGTCAAACTCACGGCTCCATACCTTTTTCAAATCTCTGTCATAACATTCAAGGGTATAAATCTTTAAAGAATTATCGAACACTTCCAGATAGAAATGCTCAAAGTCTGCCGAAAAGGTCAGATTTCTTTCAACAGGGTATTCCGACTTGCAGTCGATGATATATCCGCCGTAGCCTGCAAAAAAAAGATATTTTGTGAAATTGGCATTGCTCTGATTGTCAAGTTCTGCGGTGTAAAATAAGCCTTCGTATAAATCATAGTCATAATCACTGCCCGCAACATCGCCGCACTGTGTATATCTGAGTTTAAGGTCATCGCCAAAAATGTATCTTGCCATTGAACGGATTTCTTCCATCGAATACATCGGTCTGACTCTGTCATACTCGGAGAAATATGAGTAGCGGTTAACGAAAACGGTGGGAACGGTATAGCTCTTGCCGTCAACGGTGTAAGTGTTCACATCAACATATTTTCCGTAAATATAAAGGGTGTCGCCCTCCATAATTCTCGTTTCGCTTTGTGGGCCTTTGATAACGGCATAATCGCCCGTTTCCCAATAGAAACCCTCGGCATTTTTATATGCTTCATATTCAACAAGTGCCGTATATTCCTCGGAGTTGCTCTCGATGATTTTGGTTACGTAGCAAAGGAAATTTATTTGAGCATCTTTGTAAACCTGCGGATAGCGCTGTAAGGAATTATACGGGGCACGGAAATAGTCGGTGTCGAAATACTGAATAATGAGTTTTTCAACATCGTTAAGATTTGAGTTGTTATGGATTTTGACATTCATCAAGCCTAACCCCGTATCTTCGGCGGGGGATATCTTGCTTTCAGCGGCTTTTGTTGTTTCTGATTTAGTTTCGGATACAGTTGCACCGACAGGGATATCAATATCGCCGTTATCCTTGTTGAGCTTCGGAATAACAATTATTCCTGTGACTATAATTGCAATGCAAAGAATCGCCGACACAACTATAATCGGCAATTTCTTTTTAGATTTTGGCAGAATGGGAGCAAATTCCTTTTCTTCGCCGAATTTTGTCATACAGTAGGGACAGAACTGACTTTCGTCGGGAAGTTCCTTTTTACAGTTTTTGCAGAACATAATAAATCCCCCAAAATGATTATAGCATTATTATATAATCATTCGGGGGATTTTTCAATATTTAATTACCAGCGGAGAACATTGCAGTTACCGCTTGCCTCAAGGCTTGAAACAAATTCTTCAGAAGCTGCCGATATGCTCCATGCTACATTTGAGTTTCCGGCAGAGATGAGTGTATATAAAACTCCGTTTTTATAAACTGCAGTATTTGATGTAGCCTCACCGACGGCGATTGTGTCAATTATTTCTGCGGCTTCCTCAACACCAAGACCGCCGCAAGCCATAGCTATTTGCATTCCGAAATAATCGCCCATTTCGTATTCGTCATAAGCAAAAGAGCTAGTAGCAGAAGCGAGTTTGCCATCTTGAATATTTGCGGTTATTATAACGCTGTCAACAACTGCTGAATAAGTGGTGAATTCTACACCCGAACCATCTTCAGTTTCGACCATAGGTTCAACCATATTGCTCCAATACGAGTCAATTTCAAATTGATTTTCCCCTTGGCCGAGATATTCTCCCGTATCATCAAATGATTGATTAAGTCTGTTGTTGAAATCATCAAGTGACATGTTGAAAACAGCACCTTGATTGTTTTCGGCAGAAACTGTCAACGTGCCTTCGCCGCCATCAGAACTTAAAAAAGCGATTATTCCGATGATAACAACAGCAATTACCGCCAAAACAATAACAGCAAGCTTGCTTTTCTTCTTTTTGGGAGCGATTTCCGTGCTGTCAACGGTTGTTCCGCAACCGTCACAGAATTTCGTGTTTTCTGTAAGTTCTTTACCGCAATTTTTACATACCATAATAATTTCTCCTTAATTTATAGTTTTAATTTGTCCGTCAATAATCGTCATTGTTTTTTTGCATTTTGAACAGTTGAAAGTTTGAGTTTCGTCTGCCACCACGGTGTTTTCTTCATTACAATAAGGACATTTGAATTTGTAATGGTCGGTTAAAGGGCGTTTGCTGTGAATAAACATTGCAACTCCGAATAATGCGCCTGCAATCAATATACCTCTTAAAACATATCCGAATCCCTCGCCGGAGAATCCGAAAAGTAAATCAGTAAGAAACGGCATTATAACAGTTCCGAAAACAACGAAAGCTGCAAGGGCAGATAATATTTTTTCTGGTGAATCCCATTTTTTCTGTTGTACTGTTTCATGCACAACAACTCTTTCAACAGATAAAGGAATTTCATGTTGGGCAGAAGTAACAACAGTAGTACCATTCTCAACGGCTGTTCCGCAAGAGGAACAAAATTTTACATTTTCTTCAATTTCTTTGCCGCAATTTTTGCAATTCACAAAAACCTTCCTTTCTTTTTATTTATGCAAATTTGAATTTGCATATTGATTATAACATCGACAATTCTTTTAGTCAATAATTAATGCTTATAGTTTATTTATGGACAGACTAAAATTATTGTATAATCATATATCATAAATGTAAGGCGGTGTTGAAATGAGCTTTGAAGTTGACTATTACGCTTTGGGTATGCGTATTCGTTCTGCCCGTGAGAAAAAGCATTTAACGCAGGAAGAACTCGGCGAAATGTGTTCTTTGTCAACTGCTCATATCGGTCATATCGAAAGGGGAACAAGAACACCGTCAATTGACGCCTTGTGCGCCATTGCAAAAGCTTTGAACGTAAGCACGGACAGCCTGTTGCTCGACAGCTTTGAAGGTGAGGATGTTCTTATGCACCTTTCAGCTTCACTCAAAGGAAAAGACTCCGAAAAAGTACGCCGATTTGTTGCTATGGTTAATGCATTGGCAGACAAAATTGACGAAATCTGAATAAAAACAAGACCGCTGACATTATTTTACACCGTCAGCGGTCTTTTTGTCCTATGCAGGCTGCATAGGACTTATATAATTTATTATGTTATAATTTTGAAACAAGCTCACGCACATTTGAATAACGCTTGTTCGGGTCAACATTTATGCAGGTTTCGATAACTTTTCCAAGCTTGCCGTTATAGAGCTTTTTTGACGGGTGTTCACCCGTGAGCATAACATTCATAAGAATACCGAGAGCGAAAATATCGGAACGGCAGTCTGTCTGACTGATTCCGTATTGTTCCGGTGCGGCAAATCCCGCCGTGCCGATAAACGATGTGTCCTGCGGCTGATAGCGTTTGAAAATTCTCGCAGCATCAAAGTCAATGAGTTTAACATCACCGTTTGAATCAATCATAATGTTTTCGGGTTTGATATCTCTGTGGATAATGTTCAGCGAATGAAGCGTATCAAGAGCCGAGCAAACATTTTTGATGATTGCGCAAACTCCGTCTTCCGTGTATAATCCGCTTTTAAGAATATCTGCAACAGTTGTTCCGTTAATGTATTCTTCAATAACTTCACACAGCTTATCATTGCTCTGAACACTATAAATTTTCGGCAGATTCGGGTGGGATATATTCTTTAATAAATTGTATATTGAAGCATCACCCTCAAAATTGAGCTTAACAATTTGTGTTCCAAGTGCCTTATGGCGAAGAACAACAGCAGATTTGCCGTTGCTCTGCGTGAGTGCCTTGACAAACTCAAACTGCTCTGCCATAATCGAATTGAAATCAATTTGCAAACAATCATCTCCAAGGAGTATTTATATGATAACAAAAACTACTGCCGAGCTTATGGATGAGCTTATGAAAGCCAATAATATCGGCGAATATCTGAAAGAGAACAGTCAGTATATGGTGAGCGAAGAACTGTCCGCTTACTTATCAAATATACTTGAAAAGAAAGGTTTAGTCAAGTCGGCGGTAATCAAGAAAACCGAAATGAGCGAGGTTATGGGATATCAGATTTTTTCGGGTGTTCGCAATCCGTCAAGGGATTCCCTTGTTTGTTTATGCTCTGCAATGGAGCTTAATGTTGAAGAAACTCAATCTTTACTTCAAATCGGCGGTTTTGCTTTGCTCTATCCAAAAAACAAGCGTGATGCAATCATAATAAACGGCATAAATTCAAATTTGTCGGTTGCACGGATTAACGAAAATCTGTATGACAACGGCGAGAATACGCTCAATCAATAAACACGGTTTTGATGTCTGAAAGCAGAAAAGAAAAAAACCCAAGCCGAAAGACTTTGGATTTTTTTAGTTGCGGAGACAGGATTTGACTCGCGCTCCTGCGGGCGCTTGGTCGCTCGCGGTCACAACAGTCCACCGAACTGTTGCTCTGTACCGCTCGTCCTTCAAATCCCGGTCATAAAATAAAAAAATGCAGCCGACTGATGTCGACTGCATTTTTTTGGTTGCGGAGACAGGATTTGAACCTGCGACCTCCGGGTTATGAGGCGGACTTGGTACTTGGTCAAACCGTGGCATATCGTTGCATACTGTGGCAAGAACCCTTATTAATCAACGGTTTTTAGTTTTCTATGAGTTTAAATTGAACAAATTAATATTAACTTGTCTGACACAAATATTAGATGTTGGTTAGATAATACAACTTTTGTTTAATTTTTTTCTTAATCCAGAACCCATTTATATATAAAGATTTGGAGTTGACGGCAATGTTTTTTAAGCATATATTACAAAAATGTAATACGTAATTACGAAAAATTAAATTGACAAAACAGGATTATAAAAAGTACAATATAATTGCAACAATAATTGCAGCAAATTAAGGGGTGATAATGATGAAAAACACTTTAACCATTTTTTTGTCTATATGCGTTTGTTTGTTATTTGTTATTTTTGTCTCGTCGTGTTCTAATTCTCAGGCTAACCTGATTGATGAAACAAGCGTAGCTATCGTTACTGAAAAAACTTACAATACAAGCGGAACATGTAACGACACTGTGAAATGGAAATACGATGCATCAACTTCTACGTTCAGTTATTTCGGAACAGGAAAAATCACAAACGTCGATGGTATTGTCGAAAGTGAAGAGTCTTATTGGGCGGGAATTGCAGAAAACATTCGTTTTGAAGAAGGAATAACAGATGCAGAAGAACATACTTTTTGGATTTTTGATAAAATCAAATCCGTTTATATTCCTGCAAGTTATATTGGTACCATACCGAAAACAGAGTACATAGAAAAATTTATTGTTGCAGAGAATAATCCGAAGTATTCTTCCGATGAATATGGAGTTCTGTTTAATCAGGACAAGACAGAAATCATTCGTTTCCCTAAATGTAGTCCTATCGAATTCTACAAAATACCCGAAGGAGTAACGAACATCTCTAATGATGCATTTAAGGAAAGCAAAAATCTGAAAACCGTCACGGTTCCTGAAAGTCTTGAAGGTATTTCAAGAACAACATTTAAAGAATCATCGGTATATACAAATCCACAAAATTGGGAAGAAGATGTTTTTTATGTGGGAGATTGCCTTGTTGAAGTTGATTGGGAAACCAAAGCAGAGAATATCGTTATAAGAGAAGGCACTCGTAAAATTGAAGCATATGCTTTTTCGTGGTGTGATAATGTTAAGTCAATAACAATTCCGGACAGTGTCGTAGTTATAGGAGCGCAAGCTTTTGTAAACTGTTCATCTCTTGAAAAAATTTATATCGGCAGCGGTGTTGAGGATATAAGCGGCTCTCCGTTTTATTTTGAAATAGAGGGATTACCTTGCAGCCAACTGAAAAACATAGAAGTAAGCAAGGATAACAAATATTTTACAAGTGTTGATGGCGTACTCTTCAGCAAAGATATGACAAGACTCATTCAATATCCCTATGGCAAAACTCAAAAGGAATACACTGTTCCCGACAGTGTTACTTATATACATCCGGGTGCATTCAGGTACTGCAACGGAATAACCAAGCTTACCATAGGCAAAGGAATAGCCGTTATAGATTTTATTATGCTTTTCGGTAATGATAACATTGAAACTGTTGTTTTGCCCAATACTTTGACAAAACTTGACTGCGGTGCATTCAAATATTCAGGAATTAAATATATAGATATTCCCGATAGTGTAACGTATCTTGGTTCTGAAGCGATGATGGGATGTTCTCGCCTCGAAACAATCAATATTGGCAAAGGGGTTTCATATATAGATAATTGTGCGATAGGCAGTGATGTGCTCAAAGCGGTGAATGTTGACCGTGAAAATAAATATTTTACAAGTGAAAACGGTGTTTTATATAGCAAGGATAAAACGGAGCTGTGCATATATCCTGTTAATGCCGAAGGTAAGGTTTACCGTATACCAGATAGTGTGAAGGTGATCCGACCGGGTGCAATAGGGGATTCAAATTATCTTGAAAAAATATATGTTGGTGAAAAAACAGAAAAAATCGGCAACGGCAATTTTTACAGTTATAAAAATGAATACTATGAGGACTACCGAACACAGACAACATACGAGATATATTATGACGGAACGGAAAAACAATGGAATAAACTTTTTGCGAGTGAATATGAAAGAGAAGATATAGATAAAACAAAAATCCATTTTTCATAACACAAAAAATCCTTGCGAAAGCTTTATGCTTTTGCAAGGATTTTCTCTATGTCTTACAAAAAATCACAGACCATCCGAGGATGATCTGTGATTATTGGTTGCGGAGACAGGATTTGAACCTGCGACCTCCGGGTTATGAGCCCGACGAGCTACCGAACTGCTCTACTCCGCGATGTGTTTGTTACACTATTATACACACTGTGGCGTATTTGTCAAGAGGTTTCGGGAAATTTTTATATTTCCCGAAACATTTCCTGATTTAATATATGCGGTTTTGTCGGTTTTATTACCGTTTCTTTTACTTTTTGCGCTGTTCAATGTAATAAGTCAGACGCTCGGGCTTTTTTGTGGTTATGTTGTCGGGTGCAAGTGACAGCATTTTGTTCTGGGTGGCGCAGGTGTTGGGTGTCCACACAGAAACAAGCAGACCGCGCTCACGCATCACCCTGACCATAGTTTCGTCGGCAAAGCTGTAATGGCAATTTATACCGATTGCACCGAGAGCCCGGATTTTTTCGGCAAGCGAAATCAGAAAAGTCTCGTTGCCCTTGTCAGCCATATCAAAACGCACATTCAGATAATAAGGTATCCCCGTGCCGGCAGAACATACCTGCTCAACCTCTTTTTCAGAAACGCCCGTATAAAAAACTCTGTCGCCAAGTCCTGCCGCATCAACATATTCCCTGACTTTTTTCAGGTTATGCCACGCTTTGAGGTCAAGGTTTATCTTGCAGCTGTCACTTTTTGCAACGGCAGCAAGTGCCTCAGGGAATGAAGCGCCTTCATTTTGCGAGGGTGAGCTTGCGTGAATCAGACAAGGCTCACCGTCGGGACGGAAAGAAA
Organism: Acutalibacteraceae bacterium; assembly: GCA_045595825.1. Taxonomy (GTDB): domain Bacteria; phylum Bacillota; class Clostridia; order Oscillospirales; family Acutalibacteraceae; genus CAG-177. The sequence continues at coordinate 13,151 of JAZOBD010000033.1, read as the reverse complement.
CATCAAATTCAACAATCTGTGCCCCCCACTCAACGCAGGTTTCAACTGAATCCACGCTGTTGTTGACCGTGCCCAACGCTCCTGCGTGGCAGGTAACGGTAAAACCCTCGGGCAGGCAAAGCGTTTTTTTTATTTCTTCTTTTGTTTGTGCCGACGCAAATATCCTGCCGAGTTTGCAGGCGAAAACATCAAATTTTGTGACGAGTTTTGATTTTGCTGTCATTTCATCATCTCCCGATTTAATTATTGCAGAATAATACCGCAAAGTCAAACAAAAATTTTAATCTTTTACGCATTTTGTACAAAATTCTCCTTGTATTACATATATTTTTATGATATAATTACTTCATAATTAAAAAGGAGGTAATGTCTTGGCTGAAAATCAATCTGCCGCAACCGTTCAGGAAGCCCAGGGGCAGGTCCTTATTGACTATGACAAAGGCGTGCAAAACCCTCTACTCAGAAACAGGCGCTATGTCGGCTTCAAAGAAACCGCAGGATACATAATGAACGACGTGGCAGCAAGTTTTAACATAAGCAGTTATAACGAACGTTATATTTACGACGTTGTTCACCTTGATTTTAATTTCATTGCCGCTTTCGGCGCAATCGCAGGTTTGTGGGATACTTTCAACGACACCTTCATCGGCGTCATTGTTGACAGAACACGAACAAGGTGGGGTAAATTCAAACCGTACATTCTGTTGGGTCAGATTCCGCTGACCATTCTCGGTCTGTGGTACTGGTTCATGCCCTTCCTTTTCCCCGACACAGACGGACTTTACGCGCCGAAGCTCATCTTTTACTGCTTCTTTACCGTTTTGTGTGAAACGGCAGGCACATTCACCGCCGCGGCAGGCTCAGGCTTTATGGCAACAATAACGCCTGACCCGTTGGAACGTGTGCGGCTGATTACGCTGGCAAAAATGCTTTCCGGTCTTTTCGGCGAAAAAATCCCCGAGCTGCTTTTCGGTGTGCTTTATGACCTGGTAATTGCCAACAAAGTCACGTGGAAATTCAGTCACCTTTTTGCAGGCTTTGGTATTTTTACCGCAATCGTTTCCTGCGCACTGTCTTTCTATTTTATATGCGTAACAAAAGAGCGCATTAACCAGACAATTGAAAAACCCAACGTGTGGCAGGGCATCAAGGCAATCATCAACAACAAACCGATTCTGATGATTACACTTTCAAGCTTTCTTGAAGGCTTTTCGGTCGGTAAGAGCAGACGAAACTATTTCGTTGACGTTCTCGGCTCGGCAACACTGCAAACAATTGTCGGTATTCCCGCTTCACCGATTTCAACACTCAGCTATGCTTTCATCCAGCCAATGAAAGAAAAATTCTCAACCCGCACAATCTGGATTTTTGAAGATATGTGGACCGACCTTTGCTGGCTTGCGGTTTTCAGTATCGGCTCAATCAACAAAAACTACCAGAAACGTATTGTTATGATACCCACACTGATGATTGAAGAAATGCTTGAAATGTGCGTTTACGGTCTGAGACACGTTATCCCCGACGAGCTTTCCAACGAGGCAATGGACTACTGCGAATGGAAAAACGGCTACCGTGCCGAGGCGATGACGGGCGTTGCAAGAGGCCTTGTTTCAAAGCTTCAGGGCACGTTTATGGGTTCACTCAATAACCTTATTATGAACCAGATCGGTTACGTTCAGGGCCTTACAATCGGAACACAGTCTGATCGCACAAAGTGGTGGATTTTTGCAATGGGTACCGGCGTTCCCATCATCACGGGCGCACTCGGTGTTCTGCCGAAATTCTTCTATCCTCTTACGGGCGAAAAGCGTGACAGAATGTACGAAGAACTTTTCGCAAGACGTGAAGCTGTTCAGAACGCAGTCAAGAACGCAACTTCACAGGAAGAGCTTGATGCAATTGCCAAATCACAGATGAACGGCGAATACAGCTCTCAAAAAAATAAACATTAAAACAAGCGAAGCTCCGTAATACATGCGTATTACGGAGCTTTTATCATTTATATTATTACACTGATACCTTGTGGAAAATCTTCTTTCCTTTTTTGACAACGATGGGTGTGGCAAGTGCTTCTTTTGTGAATGAAAGTGCAAAGTCGGTAACCTTTGCGTCATCAACGGTTACGCCGCCCTGCTCAACAAGACGTCTGCCCTCGCCTCTTGACTTTGTGATGCCCGCCTTGATAAGGATTGCAAGAATATCAATTTTGCCGTCGGTAAAGTCTTCGTCGGCAAGAACGGTTGCAGGCATATTGTCAAGGTCAGCCGCACCGCTGAAAATTGCCTTTGCGGCAGCCTGAGCCTTTTCAGCCTCTTCCTGACCGTGAACAAGCTTTGTAAGCTCATAGGCAAGAATTTCTTTGGCTGTGTTGAGCTGACTGCCCTGCCAGGAATCCATTGCATCAATTTCTTCAAGGGGAAGGAACGTGAGCATACGGATGCATTTGAGAACGTCGTCGTCGGCAACGTTACGCCAATACTGATAAAACTCATAGGGTGAGGTCTTTTCGGGGTCAAGCCAGACAGCGCCCGAGGCGGTTTTGCCCATTTTTTTGCCTTCTGAATTCATAAGAAGGGTGATTGTCATTGCATAAGCGTCTTTACCGAGCTTTTTGCGGATAAGCTCTGTGCCGCCGAGCATATTTGACCACTGATCGTCGCCGCCGAACTGCATATTACAGCCGTATTCCTTGAAAAGGTGATAGAAGTCGTAGCACTGCATAATCATGTAGTTGAATTCGAGGAAGCTGAGGCCCTTTTCCATTCTCTGCTTGTAGCACTCTGCACGAAGCATATTGTTGACGGAGAAGCAGGCACCGACCTCACGGAGAACATCAACGTAATTAAGATCAAGAAGCCAATCAGCGTTGTTGACCATAAGTGCTTTGTCCTCACCGAACTCAATGAATCTTGACATCTGCTTTTTGAAGCACTCAATATTGTGCTCGATTTTTTCTTTTGTCAGCATCTGACGCATATCGCTTCTGCCCGAGGGGTCACCTATCATACCGGTGCCGCCGCCGAGAAGTGCGATGGGACGGTTACCAGCCATCTGCAGTCTTTTCATAAGGCAAAGCGCCATAAAGTGACCGACGTGAAGACTGTCAGCCGTGGGGTCAAAGCCGATATAAAATACAGCCTTACCGCTGTTGATAAGCTCTCTGATTTCAGCTTCGTCCGTTACCTGAGCAATAAGACCCCTTGCAACGAGTTCTTCATAAATTTTCATTTTAAAAACATCCTTTCGGTTTTTATACTGATGTAATAAATATAAAAGCCCTCTGCCATTGCTGACAGAGGGCGAATTAACGCGGTACCACCTCTTGTTCGGGAATGCCTCGCGGCAGACCCCTCGGCGGGTAATGTAAAAATACCCTTGCGCTTTAACGTGCGCACACGGCTTTGCCTACTGCAATTTTCAGCAAAGCGGCTCAGGGATGTATTTCACACGCTGTCCGTTATCCCCTTTCACCTGCCGGAGACTCTCTGGAACGGACTGACACGGTTACTTCTTCCCGTCACAGCCATTGCGTAATATTATACTTATCAAATTATATTTTGTCAAGACTTATAAATAATCAATGCGCCAACCCACACACCGCAAAGGGCAAGAGCAATCAGTGCGGCTGTTATTGTGAAATTGGCCAGTGCAAACGATGCGGCGGCAACGGCAAAAGCGCAGAGTGCAAGAGCTTTGCAAGCCTTTTTCAGTTTAGGACTGTCTTTGAACAGAATTATTACAGTCATTATAACCAAAACGCAGGTCAGCACAGCCGTTATGAACGGCAAAAAATTTGCGTAGCCGTAGGGCGTAAGGCTGAAATAGCTGTAATAGCTTTCACTCGTTTCGCCGCTATCAAGTCCGAATGACAAAACCGCACCGTAGGGCAGGATTTCAAGAACAACAGCAATAACCGATAAAAACAAAGTAATCATATTCTTCTTTTTCATAACAACACCGTTCCTTTCATCTGTTTTACTGTTCATTTACTTTTTTAAGCCATTCCTCCGCCATAAGCATATGTCCTGCAATGGTGGGATGTGTGCCGTCCCATATGAGATATTCGGCACGCGATTTTGCAATTTCTTCTTTGAATCTGTCATACAAAGGCACAAAAATGCAACCGTATTCTTCGGCAACCTCTTTTGCGGCAAAGCGGATTTTATCGGTTGCCTCCACACGGTAAGCAACGTGCTTCATATCCGTTTCGGGTCCGAAGGCGGGTACGGGGTCTTCACACTGCGGATGAGGAATACGTTGGTTATAATCCTCGGGTGAAATGGGAAAATAAAAAGGCTCACAGATTATTATTTTTGTTGCGGGCAGTTTTTCTTTTGTCACGGTGACCGCCTTGGTAAGACTGTCTTTGTAGCAACCGACAATCCCTTCAATGCTTTTTCCGTTAAGATAGCCGAAATAACCGTCGTTGACGCCGGCAAGAATACTGAGCACGGTGGGGCGGTTATCAATAACATCAGCCTGCCATTTTTCGAAAAGCTGACCCATCGTGTTACCCGAATAGCCTTTGTTTATGAATTGGGGCATTGTCTGTGAATTGTCAAGTGCAAGCTTTGCCGCAACGATAAACTGATAGCCGTGACCCATGATATGATTGAGGTCCATTCTGTGCCCTCGGTTGCCGTCGGTTATGGAATCGCCCGAAAACAATACAACGTCATCGTGTGTAAGCTTCATTGACAATCCTCCTCACACAAGAGGTTTGAGCACGCCGAAAGCACACGGCGCATCAATGTCAAAATCAATGTCGCTTGCCTCAATTGAGCAACGTGCAGTACCGATTGCTTTAAGCGGCTCAATGAAACTTTCCTGCCTGAAAGCATCGTCAGGGGCAGGAAAAATGCGCTTGTGGCCGAGTGATTCGTCGGGTGACGGATTTGACGTATGGGCGTGAATGAGCCAGTCTTTGTAATCATAAAGACTTTCAAGGCTTTCATTCTGCGCATACATATGTGCAACGTCGGCAAGCAATTTTACGTAAGGTGAGTCAACCGCCTTCGCAACCTCAAAGCCCTCGGCAACGGTGTTGATTGCGTTGCACTCCGCAGGGCGCAGAGGTTCAATGGCGATAAGAATATCATATTTTTCGGCAAGGGGGGCAACGTCATTTTTAAGAAATTTCACAATTTCAGACCTGCCCTGTTCAACGGTCATACCCTCGGGGATTCTTCTGGCACCGCTCGAGCCGAAAACAACGGTTTTTATACCAAGCTTTTTAAGGCGGGGAAAGACATTTGTAAGATACTCAGTAACCTGAGCGTCGTCACGGGCTTCACCCACAAGCCTGATGTGACCCGGCACAAAGCAGTTTGCCGCCTCACAGGGAATACCGCATTTTACGGTTTCTTCATAAAAAGCGTCAAAATCTGCCTGCGAAAGCGAGGCTACCGAACAGACTGAGGTTTCAATAAAATCATATCCTGCTGCTTTGGAAACGCTGACTTTTGCGAGGTTTGTTCCGATACATACACCTATTTTCACGTTGCACTCTCCTTTGCATTCATAAGCATTTCTTTTGCGGTTTCAAGCTGAAGGGCGGTAAGATTGCCGTCAGCATTGATTCTTGCGATTTCGGCCACTCTGCCATCAAAATCAAGATTATCAACCTGAGTGAAGGTTTTATCACCCCGCACATTTTTGGTGATGCGCATATGGCTGTCAGCCTGAGCGGCAATCTGTGCAAGGTGGGTGACGCAGATAACCTGCCTGTTTTTGCCGACCTGACGCAGTTTGAGGGCAACCTTGTGTGCGGCATTGCCGCTGACGCCCGTGTCAATCTCGTCAAAAATGAGAGTCTGAATTTCATCAATGTCAGCATTCACGCTCTTTATGGCAAGCATAATTCGTGAAAGCTCACCGCCCGACGCAGTTTTTGCAAGGGGCTTCGGCTCCTGACCCGCATTGGCGCTGATAAGGAATTCAATTGTATCCGCACCCCTTGAAGAAAGCGGCGCCTGACGTCTGTCAACAATGAAGGTTGTGTGCGGCATATTGAGAAATTCAAGCTCTTCTTTGACACGCTTTTCAAAGAAACGTGCCGCCGTCATACGGCTTTCGGTAAGTTTTGCGGCAAGTGCCGTCACCTGAACGGAAAGCTCATCCAGCTCGTTTTCAAGTTCAATTATATGTTTATCGGAAAGTTCGATTTCGCCTCGCTGCGCTCTGGCATTTTCAAGGAAATCAAGAATATCCTGCTCCCCGGCGCCGTATTTGAGCGACAGTCTGAAAAGGGAATCAAGCCTTTCTTCAATTTCGTTAAGTTCATTCGGGTTAAATGCAAAGCCGTCAAGCAGGGAATTTACCTGCGCGGCATATTCGGCAAGGTCGTAGCAGATTCCCCTGACCGCAACGGCAGTTTCATCAGCCGCCTCATAGTATTTAGCCGCAGTTTCAAGGTTGCCTGCGCAGTCTTCAAGTGCGGAAAGTGCACTGTTGTTATCACCTGCCGAATCGAGAGCGGCACTCGCCTTTTCGAGTGCGGAAATAACACGCTTCGAATTGAGCAGAAGGTTTTTCCTGGCAACCAGGCTGTCCCTTTCGCCGACCGTTACGGCGGCATTTTCAATTTCATTAATCTGAAAATTGAGAAGTTCCAAACGGCTCGCCTTTTCGTTTTCGTCTTCACAAAGGCGGTCAAGCTCTTTTTTGACGGCAACAAGCCGTGTGAAAACGCTTTTATAGCTTGCAAGCAGTTGTGAATTGCCCGCAATTTTGTCAATGAATTTATAGTGTTGCTCCGGCGACATAAGCGCCTGATTGTCGTGCTGACCGTGAATGTTAATCAGCGTTGCGCCGACAGCTTTAAGCATTGAAACCGTGGCAGGCATGCCGTTGATGCGGCAGGTATTTCTTCCGTCGGAATTTATTGCACGGGTTATTATCAGCGTTTTGTCGTCGCTTTTTTCAATGCCAAGGTCATCAAGCACTGCGGCAACACTGCTGTTTATATCAGAGAAAACCGCCGTAACCTTTGCGGCAGTTTCCCCCGTTCTGATAAGCTCACGCGAAGTGCGCTCACCGAGAACGGCATTTATTGAGTCGATTATGATGGATTTGCCCGCACCGGTTTCGCCCGTGAGCACGTTAAGCCCCGAGCCGAACTCAATCTGCGCGCTTTCGATAACCGCAATATTTTCAATTATCAGGCTGACTATCAAGGGCTTTTCTCCCCTCTCTGATTATTCGGAATTTTTCCGACCGATTTACTTGCCGACAATCTCATTGATTGACTGTGACATTTTCTCGGCTGACTGCGGTGTTCTGCACAGAACAAAAATCGTGTCATCACCTGCAATGGTGCCGACAACACTCTGCCACTGCATTGAATCAAGTGCAGCGCAGGCCGCCTGAGCCATACCCGTGTAACAGCGGATTACGAGGGTGTTGCCTGCATAATCGGCGGAAATTACAGAGTGTGAAAAAATGCTTTTGTACTTTGTCATCAGTTCATTTGAACCGCCCTTGTCAACGGCATAAAACGACTGACCGTTTTCGCCCGGCTTTTTGACAAGGCGAAGGTCTTTGATGTCCCTTGAAATTGTTGCCTGAGTTGTGTCAAAACCGTTTGCATTAAGGCGTTCCAACAGTTCAAGCTGGGTGGAGATGTCATTTTCTTCAATAAGCTTTAAAATCAGTTCGTGTCTTTTCTTTTTCATATCCTCAAATCCTCTCTATTCAGACATTGAAATTTTGTTTCTTACAATATCAATGAAATTATCCGCTTTGATTCTGATGAAATCTGCCGTGTAGTCTGATTTGGTGATTATTGCACTCATGCCCGGTCTGAGCTCGATGCTTTCCTCGCCGTCAAGTACAACCGAAAGAGGCTTGCCAACTGCGCTTTCGGCTTTGAGCACCGCATTATCCCTGAAAACAAGTGAGCGGTCAAAAAGCGAATGGGGGCAGATGGGTGTCATAAGAATACATTCAAGTTCAGGGTCAACAACGGGACCGCCTGCCGACAGTGAATAAGCCGTTGAGCCCGTCGGAGTTGAAGCAAGCACGCCGTCGCAATGATAGCGGCTGATAAGTCTGCCGTCAAGCGAAACGGCAATTTCCGACATTGAGGGCTTTGCGGGACCCGTGACAAAAACGTCGTTTATGCAGAAATCGTTTGCAACGGTTTTGCCGTCTTCAACAATTTCAACGCCCAGCAATATACGGCGGTCTACCTTATATTTGCCGTCAATCAGGCAACTGAGCAGATGAAGCTCGTTACATTCAAGACCTGCCATGAAAGCAAGCCTGCCCGCATTGACGCCGAGAATGGGTTTGCACGCCTTTGATGCCTGCTTTGCCGCGTGGATGATTGTACCGTCACCACCCACGGCAATGACAATGTCGCAGGTTGAAACCGCCTCTTCAAGCGGCAGAAAAACCGCATCGGTCTGACCGAAATGCTCCTGCATATCGGGTGACAGACAGTACCCGACGCCAAGCTCACTGAGTTTTGAAAGAATGTCGCAGGTGATGGCTTTTGCGTTGAGTCTTGTCAGGTTGGGAATGACCGTAATTCTCATTAGTCTTTCACCTCGTCAAGTTTTGCGTGCGATTCGTCGGCAAGGGTTGCCGCGTCGCCGCCCCACAGCATTTGACCCTGCTGTGTTTTTTCTATGTACATAAGGTACTCAATATTACCCTCGGGACCTTTAATGGGCGAAAAATCAACATCAATGACGTTGAATCCGTTATTGACGGCAAAGTTACAGATTGTGTCAATAACGCTTTCGTGCACGCTTTTGTCACGCACAACGCCTTTTTTGCCGATATTTTCACGCCCTGCCTCAAACTGAGGCTTTATAAGACACACCGCCCTTGCACCGTCTTTGAGCAAAGTGTGCATTACGGGCAGGATGAGTTTAAGCGAAATAAACGAAACGTCAACGCTTGCAAAATCAACCTCATCAGGCACCTGCTCACGTGTGACATAGCGGAAATTTGTTCTTTCAAGATTCACAACACGCTCGTCACAGCGAAGCTTCCAGGCAAGCTGACCGTAGCCGACGTCAATTGAATAAACTTTTGATGCACCGTTGATAAGCATACAGTCGGTGAAACCGCCCGTTGATGCACCGATATCCATGCAAATACAACCGTCAAGCGAAATGCCGAAGCTTTTCATTGCTTTTTCAAGCTTCAATCCGCCGCGGCTGACATAAGGATTGACTGCACCCCGCACCTCAATTGTATCGGTTTCTTTGACCGCAACGCCGCCTTTGAGCGCCTTTTGTCCGTTAAGGTAAACACTGCCGCTCATAACAAGTGCCTTTGCTTTTTCGCGGGTTTCGGCAAAGCCTCTTTCAAAAACGGCAACGTCGAGCCTTGTTTTTTCACTCATCTGCCGTCACATCCTTTCGCAAAGCGGCACGCACGGTTTCAACCATTGAATCTTCATCAAGGTTATATTTTTTCAGCAATGAATTCACTCCTGCGTGCTCAACAAATTTGTCATTGACGGCAACAAGCTTCCATTTGCCGCCGTAGCCTTTTTCAAGCAGACCTGCGGCAAATTTTTCGCCCACGCCGCCGCTTTTAATTCCCTCTTCAAAGAAGAAAAGGTTTTTGCAACCGACAGCTTGGGCAAACGCACCGTCGTCAATCGGTTTGATTCTTGTAAGCTTTATCACCTTTGCCTTTATGCCCTCGGCAATCAGTCTGTCAACCGCTGCCGCAGCAAAAGAGAAGAGTCTGCCATAGGTAACGATTGCCGTGTCGGCGCTTTCGTCACCGTAAACGCAAAACGGCTCGCCGTTATATGTATATTCCGACGGCAACGGCAACTCACCACCGCGGGGATAACGCACGACGACAACGTTTTCATCCCTGTAAAAAGCGGAAAACATTGCTCCGCTCAGCTCATCGAAGGTTGAAGGCGAATAAACGGTTGTGTTGGGCAGACCGTTAAGCATTGAAACGTCAAAAATGCCCTGATGCGTTTCACCGTCTTCACCGACAAAGCCTGCACGGTCAACGGCAACCACCATTTTACGGCGTTGCAACGCACCGTCGTGAATCAACTGATCGTAACAACGCTGAAGGAAGGTTGAATAAACGGCAAAAACAGGCACCATTCCGTCAGCCGTAAGACCCGAAGCAAAGGTAACGGCGTGCTCCTCAGCAATGCCGACGTCGAAAAAGCGTGACGGAAATTCTTTTGAAAACGGTTCAAGACCCGTGCCGATTGACATTGCGGCAGTGATTGCGCAAATACGCTTGTCATTGCGTGCGAAGTTGCACAACGTATCACCGAAGCGTGAAGAAAACGTTTCGCCGCCCTGCACGGGCTCGCCCGAATCCACGTCAAATCTTGAAATGCCGTGGAATTTTTCGGGGGCATTTTCGGCAAAATCATAACCTTTGCCCTTTTTTGTGTTTATGTGAAGCAAAACGGGGCGTGAAATGGATTTTGCCGTTGAAATCGCATCACACAGACGGTCAATGTTGTGCCCGTCAATGGGACCGACATATTTGAATCCCAGATCTTCAAAAAGAAGTGAGCGGGAATAAATCATATTCTTGATTTTATTTTTGAGAACAAAAATTTCTGCGGCAAGCTTTTTGCCGATGAGCGGAATGTGGCTGATGATTTTTTCCGTTCTTGCCTTGAAGCGGCTGTATTCGGGCTTTGCACGCACAACGGCAAGGTACCTTGCAACCGAACCTACATTTTCGGAAATTGACATTTCGTTGTCGTTGAGAATAACAATCAGGCGGTTGCTAGTTCTGCCTGCGTTGTTGAGCGCCTCATAAACCATTCCGCCCGTAAAAGAACCGTCGCCGACAACGGCAACCGTGTAGTTACGGGAGTTTTTGAGCGACTGCGAAATCGCCACACCTGTTGCCTGAGAAACCGAGGTTGAAGAATGACCCGTGTAAAAAATATCGTGCTCGCTTTCATCGGGGCGAAGGAATCCCGAAAGTCCGTTTTCGGTGCGCAGTGTTGAAAAACGCCCGTATCTGCCCGTGAGAAGCTTGTGCGTATAAGCCTGATGACCGACATCCCAGATTATTTTATCATTGGGCGAATTAAACATCTTGTGCAGAGCAACACTCAGCTCAACCGTTCCCAGATTGGAGGCGAGGTGACCGCCCGTGTCGGAAACAGTTTCAATCAGCACACTGCGTATTTCGTCACAAAGCACGGCAAGCTCTTCACCCGAAAGCTTTTTGACATCCGCGGGCGATGTAATTTTGTCAATGAATTTATAATCGGACATTTTATTTTTTCCTTTTGAGAAGTTTGTCTGTAAGTTCAATCAGGAAAGCGGCTTTGTCGCCGAAAACCGAAAGGGCGCAGACCGCCTCTTTTGTAAGCCTGTCCGCTTCCTGACGTGCGCCGTCAAGACCGAGGTGAGAAACATAAGTGGATTTGAGTTTTTCACCGTCACTGCCGACGGGCTTGCCGAGTGTTTCGTTATTGCTTGTGACATCGAGTATGTCATCAATTATCTGAAAAGCAAGACCGATGCAAGAAGCGTATTTGTCAGCTGCCTGAATGTATTCGCCCGAAAGCTGACCGCCCGCAATGCAACCGAGCTTTGCCGCCGTTCTGATAAGGCATCCGGTTTTGAGCACATCGGTGCGTGTGATTTCGTCAAGCGAAACCGTTGTATTTTCATTTGCAAGGTCCATTGTCTGACCTGCCACCATGCCTGCAATGCCTGCTGCACGGGAAAGCTCTCTGCCTGCGGCAACGGTTATTTCGGCGGACGTGTCTGCACTGAGCAGGGTTTCAAAAGCCAGCGTCTGCAACGCATCACCTGCAAGCAAGGCATTTGCATAACCGAAAACCTTATGGTTTGATGGCTTGCCGCGACGAAGGTCATCGTCATCCATGCAGGGTAAATCGTCGTGAATGAGCGAGTAAGTGTGAATCATTTCAACAGCGCAGGCAAAAGGAAGTGCCGCCGTGAAATCGCCGTTTTCGGAACAGATACGGCAGAATTCAAGGGTAAGCACGGGTCTTATGCGCTTGCCGCCGTTTTCGAGAGAATAGCTGACGGCTTCCAGCATTTTAAGCAGACCTTTGCTGTCATCACCGAAAAAATCGGTACACACATATTTTTTCAATTCATCGTTGATTCGGGCAACATAGGAATCAAAGCGGGTGTTGAAATTACTCATCTGCATCTTCCCCGCCTTTTTCGGTAAATTCACGGATGCGAAGCTGTGCCGCATCAAGATACTTGTTGCACTTTGCGCTCAGTGCCGTTCCTTTTTCATAAAGAGTGAGCATTTCATCCAGCGAAAGATTGCCCTCTTCCATTTTTTCAACGATTTTTTCAAGCTCTTCTATTGTTTTTTCGTAGTTGATTTTTTCTTTCATATCAGTTTTCCTTTACCTTGCCGACGGTGCAGTCAAGGCTGCCGTTTGCAAGCAGAATATTTATTTCGTCACCGACATTGACCTTGTTTACGTCGGTAAGGCTTTTGCCGTCTTTTACGGCAACGGAATATCCCCTGCCGAGAATTCTGAGCGGACTCATCGCATCCAGCTTTGCACAAAGCGCCGCAAGTCTTTCACGCTCATCTGCGGTAGCGGAAAAAGCAAAAGAATCCATTTTCATTGCCGCCTTGTCGCAACGCACACGCAAATCGCGGATATATGCCTCGGGGTCTGCCGCCTCAAGACGCCTTGTGAGCAACTCGAAATAAGACCTGCGCAAGTCATAGGCTCGGCAAACAAGTTCGAGCATACGCTCATTTGCGGCGCGGATAAACTGTTTTTGCTGTCTGCAATCGGGCACGGCAAGCTCAGCGGCGGCGGAAGGCGTCGGTGCACGCAAATCCGCAACAAAGTCGCAGATTGTGAAATCCGTTTCGTGACCGACGGCAGAAATAACGGGAATTTCGCTTTCGGCAACGGCGAGGGCAACGATTTCCTCATTGAATGCCCACAAGTCCTCAAGCGAGCCGCCTCCCCTGCCGACAATAAGAACATCCGCACCCTTTGCGGCATTGAAAGCTTTTATTGCCGAAGCAATCTGCCCGGCGGCATTTTCGCCCTGCACCGAAACGGGATTAAGTATAAGTTCAACCGAGGGAAAACGGCGTGAAATTATATTGATAATATCCTGAATTGCCGCACCCGTCGGAGAGGTTACAACACCGACACGTTGCGGAAATTGCGGAAT
>JAZOBD010000032.1:0-5490 GCA_045595825.1 Acutalibacteraceae bacterium | reverse complement strand
GACACAGGTTCACTTGAGGTTAATGTAAAGGCTTACAAGACAGGCCACATCGGTCAGACCACATCCAGAGCCCCCGGTAACATTCCTTACCTTGCTGACGATACAGTTCTTGCTTCAAACGGTAAGAACATGCATCTTATCATCACTCCTTGGCAGGATTACAATGGCAACGCCATCGCTTCCGACCGTTACATCAAGTTCGATTATGCTGATTTCGGCGGCACATTCACAGTCGGACAGCCCAAGGGCAATGAAGTAACTGTTACTGACGGTGAAAACGCTCTTTTTACTGGTGAACTTCTTCCTGGAGCTACTCTCAAGCTTGATACAATTCCTGCAAAAGATAATTACGTTCTTGTCGGTCTGAGCGACGGCAAAACTACTTATCCCGTAAATGCAGCGGGAGAAGTTCAGGGCTTCACAATGGGTACAGAACCCGTTTCCTTCACAGTTGTTTTCGAAGGTAAACCCGTTACCGCTGTTTTCAATTACAATGACGGCGTAACCGCAAACTTCACAACAACCATTAAGTACAATGACGTTGTCGCAGACAGCGAAAACTATCCCGCAGACCCCGAAAGAGAAAACTATGCATTCGCAGGCTGGGCTGTAAATGGCACAGTTATCGATGAAGTTTTCACAATGCCCGCAACCACAACAACATTCGTTGCACAGTGGACTGCTGACGAGGCTGACTACACTGTCAACTACTACACAATGGGTGAAGACGGTGAATACGGAGAACCTGAAACAGAAGTTCTCAGCGCAGGCATCGGCACAACAGTAACAGCTGTTACTGCTGCTCCCGAAGGCTATTATGTTGACAACGCACTCAGCACACTCAGCGGCACAGTTGCAGCTGACGGCTCACTTGTTCTCAACGTATACTATGCACTTGCACAGCTTCCCGTTTACACAATCACATTTGATGCTGACGGCGGCTCAGCTGTTGATGCTATCTCTGCCGAGTCAGGCACATCCGTTTCTGCTCCCGCAGCTCCCACCAAGGCAGGTTATACCTTCGCAGGTTGGGTTGATGTAAACGGCGACGAAGTTGCATTCCCCTATGAACTTGTTGCTGACGTTACATTCAAAGCAACATGGGATGTAAACGAATACACCATCATCTTCTATGTTGACGGTGAAGAATACGAAGCAATCACAGCTGATTTCGGTACAGACGTTACAGCTCCTGAGGATCCCACAAAGACAGGCTATGTCTTTACAGAGTGGTATCCCGAAGTTCCCACAACAATGCCCGCAGAAGACCTTGAAATCGAGGCACACTTCACAGTCGGCAAGTTCGACGCTGTTTTCTATGTTGACAACGACATCTATTACACAGATATGAGTGTTGAATTCAACGCAGATATCACAGCTCCCGAAGATCCCACCAAGACAGGTTACACCTTCACAGGCTGGACTCCCGAAGTCGGCACAATGGACGAAGAAGGCAAGGAATTCACAGCTAACTTCGAAATCAACCAGTACACCGTTTCCTTCAACGTAGACGGCGGCAACGAAACAATTGATGCTAAGACTCTCGATTTCGGCGCATCTGTTGAAGAACCCGCAGAACCCACCAAGACAGGTTACACCTTCGCAGGCTGGACTTATCAGAACAACACCGTTGACTTTGCTACATTCACAGTTCCCGCAGCTGATGTAACATTCAAGGCAGCATGGACTGCAAACACATACACAGCTTCCTTCTATCTTGATGAAACCGCAACAGCTCCTCTGTTCACAGTTGATGTTGCTTACGGTTCAGCTCTTGTAGTAAACAGTGATAATCAGGCTCTTGTTGTCAAGGAAGGTTACGCATTTGACAAGTGGTTTGACAAGGCAACGGGCGCTCTTCCCGCAGATGCTAACA
Source organism: Acutalibacteraceae bacterium (assembly GCA_045595825.1). Taxonomy (GTDB): domain Bacteria; phylum Bacillota; class Clostridia; order Oscillospirales; family Acutalibacteraceae; genus CAG-177. The sequence continues at coordinate 3,614 of JAZOBD010000032.1, read as the reverse complement.
ATGGCACATTTGAAAGACCTCTCGGCAGAACAAACTACACAACTGACGGCGAAAGAGCTTTCTATGCAACCTGGTCTGAAACAAGCGTTGTAACCTTTATGTACAAAGATTACACAACAGGCGAGTGGAAGTCCTTCGAAACTTATGAAGCAAAGGCAGGCTCAACACTTAACCTCGGTAAATATGCCGGTATGGTTACAAGCGAACTTGTCGGCGCTGAAATCGCAGGCAGCACCCTTTATGATTGGTACTCCGATGAGGCTCTTACCAATAAGGTTGCAAACAGAGCTGATACAATCACACTCACCACAGCTGACATTACTCTCTATTGTAAGACAATCGTTAAGGCAACAGCCAACATCTATGACAGCGTTTATGACGCAGACACAGATACATTTACAAAGGCTGACGCTGTTCTCGCTACAAAGAGCGGTAACGAAGGTCAGAATATGAACGTTGACGTCAAGCTTTACAGTGAGGCAGCCGGCTACATGGCAGCAGACCTCGTTGACGCAAACGGCAACTCCGTTGTCACAAACAAGAATATCTCTAACGCAATTGATGCAGAGAAGGCAACAATCAAGTTCTACTTCGCAGCTCAGGGCGGCACACAGGATTATACTGTTGTTTATGCTCCCATTACCTACAAGCTCACATTCACAGGCACAACAGCCGCTGCACAGGTCTTCACAGTTGCTTTCGGTGACGATATGCCTGAGGTTGTTGCTCCTGAAATCGACGGTGACGGTGCAGAGTACCGTAACCCCGGTTACACCTTCGCAGGTTGGAAGAGCGCACAGTCCGCTACATCATACACAGAGCTTCCCGCAGCTATCGATGCTGACTTTGTTGCAGATGCTTACATCATCGGTGACGGTTCATGGGAAATCACATTCAGAGCTAACTGGAATGCAATGACATTCACAGCAACCTTCATGGTTGACGGCGAAGAATATGATAAGGTAGAGGCCAAGACAAACGCTGCACTTTCAAGCTATGCTCCCGCAGCTCCCACAAAGGTTGGTTACACCTTCAGCCACTGGACACCCACAGAGGAATTCGCAGCAGCAGGCAACAACACCATGCCTCCCTACGATGTAACCTATGAGGCAGTATTCAACTCAAGAGTTATCAGACTCATCTTCCTCAAGAGCGATGACATCACCGACGTCAGCGCAACTTATAACGAAGCAAACGGCAAGGTTATCGTAACAAAGAACGATACTCTCAATAACGTTATTTATTATGCAGATCCCAGATCAAGCGTTGTTTACTCTGGTCTTTCAGAGAACCGCTGGCCTGAAGGCTTTATCTTCGACCACTTTGAGATTGTTGAAGATAAGAGCGCAGACATCGAATTTGTAAAGGACGAAGCAACAGGCGGTTATGCTCCCGTTTATGCAGAGGGCTATGACGCTCCCGCAGGCGAGGTCGCAACTGTTTACTTTGCACCCGTTTACAAAGAATACGGCGATTTCTGGATCAGAATTTACAATGCTGACGGCTATATCTACAGAACATTCGGTAAGGACTTCAAGTCCACTTACTACAATGCTGATGGCGATAAGGTAAGTAGCAAGGATGAAGCAATTGTTCTCAATACACAGGAAGAAATCAACTTGCAGTTTGGTTACCTTATTGAGTTCAACTTCGACGGCGGCTTCAACATCCGTCTTGATCCGTTGCTTATCCGTCGTTCAATCTTCACACCCGAGGGCTTCTTTGGTCTCTTCGAAGCTATCGGCAACGCTCTCGGTTCACTTCTTTAATCTTGTAACCGGAGTAAAAACTTAGTTCCGCAAGCGGCGAACAGGGCAACCTGTTCGCCGCTTTTGTTACATAAAGGCGCATAAAAACGTTTTTTCTCCCTCGGCGTACCCTTTGTACGCGGTCGGTCGAAGAAAACGCCTTTCTGCAACCTTTCTGTAACAAAAGCCTGAACAAAAAGGGAATAAACGTTTTTCTCCCTCACGAAATTTATCGGCAAGCGGATTGCTTTTATTCAAGTGAAATGCACAAAAAAATCCCCGACAGTTTTCTGCTGTCGGGGATGCATAATATAATGTAATATAATATATAATTACTTGTGGTAAAGCTTGTTTGTCTGATAACTCGGTTCACAGGTGAGCTTGATGCCGAGCTTGCGGTAAATATCCTGATCAACCTGAGAGAGAATTACCGTTGAATGAGCCTCGCAACCGTTGAGTTCGCCGACGTAGTCAAGTGCCTTTTGTGCCAGCGGATTCGTGTTTGCACTCATTGAAAGAGCGATAAGTGTTTCGTCAGAGTGCAGTCGGGGGTTGCGGCTTTTGAGAACACCGGTTTTGAGTGACTGAATCGGCTCAATGATTGAGGGGGAAATAAGCAGCAGTTCGTCAGGCAGACCTGCGATTTTCTTAACTGCATTGAGCAGTGCGGCGGCAGAAGCACCGAGCAAATCCGATGTTTTACCCGTAACAACCTGACCGTCGGGCAGTTCAATTGCAACCGCAGGCTGACCGCCCGTAACTGCACTTCTTTCCAGCGCGTGTCGAACGGTTTTTCTGTAATCGGTGTCAATGCCAAGCTGTGTCATAAGATTTTCAATTTTGCGCACGGCATCCTTGCTTCCGATTCCGATTCTTGCGTCGCACAGTGCGGCAAAATAGCGGCGGATAATTTCATCGCACGAAGCCTTGCGTACAATTTCTTCGTCACAGATGCAGTATCCTGCCATGTTTACACCCATATCAGTGGGTGACTTGTAAGGACTTTTGCCCTCGATTTTTTCAAAAATTGCGTTAAGAACAGGGAAAACCTCAACGTCACGATTATAATTAACCGTTGTTTCTCCGTAAGCCTCAAGGTGATAAGGGTCAATCATATTAACATCGTTAAGGTCGGCGGTTGCCGCTTCGTAAGCAAGGTTTACGGGGTGCTTGAGGGGCAGATTCCATACGGGGAATGTTTCAAATTTTGCGTAACCGGCTTTGTTTCCGCGAAGATTTTCGTGATAAAGCTGAGAAAGACAGGTTGACATTTTTCCGCTGCCGGGACCGGGGGCGGTGATAACGACAAGGGGATGTGTGGTTTCAATAAACTCGTTCTTGCCGAATCCGTCTTCGCTGACAATACGGCTGACATCATAGGGATAACCCTCGATTGGATAGTGAAGGTAAACCTTTATACCAAGGCGCTCAAGTTTGCTTTTAAAAACTGTTGCGGCACGTTGCCCCCTGAACTGGGAAATAACTACACTGCCCACGTAAAGACCGAGCTCGCGGAAAGCGTCAATCAGGCGGAGGACATCGGTATCATAAGTTATGCCAAGGTCACGGCGCACCTTGTTGTTTTCAATGTCACTTGAACTGATAACAATTACAATTTCAACATCAGAAGCAAGCTTCTGCAACATCTGCAACTTGCTGTCGGGTGCAAAACCGGGCAAAACCCTTAAGTCGGAGGCCAAGCGGTCTTAGGAAGACAAATTATTGTGCCAACTCCGTGGCTCACAGAACGACATGGCTACGATCCGACGTTCACTTGAACTGATAACGATTACAATTTCAACATCAGAAGCATGCTTCTGCAACATCTGCAACTTGCTGTCGGGTGCAAAACCGGGCAAAACCCTT
>JAZOBD010000031.1:0-14090 GCA_045595825.1 Acutalibacteraceae bacterium | reverse complement strand
CACTCGCAACGCCCTTATCAATGGCAAAGCTCTTCATAACGTTAACTTCATCATATTCTTTTCTGCCGTGGTCACCGCTCATCAGCAAACGGTCGGATGCGCAAGTCGGAGGCCAAGCGGTCTTAGGAAGACAAATTATTGTGCCAACTCCTTGGCTCACAGAACGACATGGCTACGATCCGACTTCACTCGCAACGCCCTTATCAATGGCAAAGCTCTTCATAACGTTAACTTCATCATATTCTTTTCTGCCGTGGTCACCGCTCATCAGCAAACGGTCGGATGCGCCGAGATTGTAAAGGTCAACACCTTGACACAATCTGTCCTCAAGCATATGGCTAGGTCTTTCGTTATCCCACACACCGCAGCCGAGCACCAGAATACAGTCAGCGCCATATCCCTCAAGATTTTCGGGCGAAACGATGTGATTTTTCGTTTTGACCACAACATATAGGTTTATGCCTGCAACGGCAACTGCGCACAAAAGACACAAAGCAACAGCTGAAATTATGATTTTTGTCAGTTTTTTCATTGTTTTTATCACCCGAAAACAGTATAACACAAGGGTTTTGTGGCTACAACCAAATATTTTTAATAAAATATGAAAAATTTTTAAAAAATAGCTTGCAATTTATATATAGTGTATGCTATTATATCACCTGCACACAATATATTGTGTCGAAAGTCGCTTTAAAGCCTCTTTCGGCACAAAATCGGAGGCAAAAATGAACATTCAGGGTCTGCAAAAGCTTACACTGCTTGATTTTCCCGGAAAAGTTGCCTGCACCGTCTTCACCGGCGGCTGCAATTTCCGCTGCCCTTTCTGTCACAACGCATCACTTGTCATTGATTTCGACACCGAGGCGGCATACTCCGAGGAAAAGATTCTTGCTTTTCTGAAAAAACGTGTCGGTGTGCTTGACGGTGTTTGCATAACGGGTGGCGAACCCCTTTTGCAACGTGACATCATCCCTTTCCTTGAAAAAATCAAGGCGCTCGGTTATAGCATCAAGCTTGACACAAACGGCAGCTCCCCGAAAAAGCTCAAAGAGCTTGTGTCACTCGGCTTAATTGACTATGTCGCAATGGACATCAAAAATTCGCCACACTCTTATGCAAAAACGGTCGGATTAAACGTTTTTGACATTTCCGCAATCAACGAAAGCGTTGAGTTTCTTTTAAGCGGTGCGGTTGATTACGAATTCCGCACAACCGTCGTAAAAGAGCTTCACACCGAGGAAGATTTTCTGCACATTGCAGACTGGCTTGAAGGTGCAAAAAGATATTTTCTTCAAAGCTTCATCGACTCGGGCGATATTATCGGCAATAATCTTCATGCGTATTCCTCACAAGAAATGCATGGGTTTAAAGATATGATAAAAGACAAAATACCGTCGGTGCAGGTCCGCGGTACAGATTGAATTAAGGAGGAATCACAATGTATCAGGTAATCAAAAGAGACGGCAAAATAACAGAGTTTGACATTGCAAAGATTGCCGCCGCCGTCACAAAAGCATTCGAATCACAGGAAAAACAGTGCCATCCCAGCGTTATCGACTTTCTTGCCCTTAAAGTAACCGCAGACTTCGAGCCGAAAATCAAAGACGGTTTCATCGCAGTTGAAGATATTCAGGACAGCGTTGAATCCGTTCTCATCAAAGCAGGCTATGACGACGTGGCAAAGGCTTACATTCTTTACCGCCGTCAGCGCGAAAAACTGCGTAACATCAAGTCAACAATCCTTGACTACAAAGAAATCGTTGACAGCTACGTTAAGGTAACAGACTGGCGCGTTAAGGAAAACTCCACCGTCACCTACTCCGTCGGCGGTCTTATCCTCAGCAACTCCGGCGCAATCACGGCAAACTACTGGCTTTCCGAGATTTATGACGACGAAATTGCAAACGCACACAGAAACGCTGACATCCACCTGCACGACCTTTCAATGCTCACAGGTTACTGCGCAGGTTGGTCACTCAAACAGCTTATTCAGGAAGGTCTCGGCGGTGTTCCCGGCAAAATCACATCTGCCCCCGCAAGCCACCTTGCAACACTTTGCAACCAGATGGTAAACTTCCTCGGCATTATGCAGAATGAATGGGCAGGCGCTCAGGCATTCTCATCATTTGACACCTACCTTGCTCCCTTTGTAAAGGTTGACAACCTCAGCTACGATCAGGTTAAAAAGTGCATTGAGTCCTTCATCTTCGGCGTTAATACACCCAGCCGTTGGGGTACTCAGGCTCCCTTCTCAAACATTACTCTTGACTGGACCGTTCCTGCTGACCTTGCAGAGCTTCCCGCAATTGTCGGCGGCAAGGAAATGGACTTCAAATACAAAGACTGCCAGGCCGAAATGGATATGGTCAACAAGGCTTTCATTGAAACCATGATTGAGGGCGACGCAAACGGCCGCGGCTTCCAGTAGCCCATCCCCACCTATTCAATCACAAACGATTTCGATTGGTCAGACACCGAAAACACCCGTCTGCTTTTCGAGATGACTTCAAAATACGGCACACCCTATTTTTCAAACTACATCAACAGCGATATGGCTCCCAGCGACGTGCGCAGCATGTGCTGCCGTCTGCGTCTTGACCTTCGTGAGCTCCGCAAGAAGTCAGCCGGGTTCTTCGGCAGCGGCGAAAGCACAGGCTCCATCGGCGTTGTTACAATCAATATGCCCCGCATCGCTTACCTTGCAGAGGATGAGGCTGATTTCTACAACCGCCTTAACCGCATGATGGACATTGCGGCACGCTCACTCAAAGTAAAGCGTACCATCATCACAAAGCTTCTTGACGAAGGTCTTTATCCCTACACCAAGCGCTACCTCGGCACATTCGGCAACCACTTCTCAACAATCGGTCTTGTCGGCATGAACGAGGTCGGCCTCAACGCAAAGTGGCTCGGCAAAGATATGACCGACGAGAAAACCCAGGAATTCACCAAGGATGTTCTCAACCACATGCGCAACAGACTTTCCGACTATCAGGAGCAGTACGGCGACCTCTACAACCTTGAGGCAACACCTGCCGAGTCAACCTCTTACCGTCTTGCAAAGCACGACCTTAAGAGATACCCTGACATCAAGTCTGCCAATATGGACGGCACACCCTACTACACAAACAGTTCTCACCTGCCCGTCGGCTACACCGAAGATATTTTCGAGGCACTTGACATTCAGGATGAGCTTCAGACTCTTTACACATCAGGCACAGTTTTCCACGCCTTCCTTGGCGAAAAGCTTCCCGACTGGGCAGCTGCCGCTTCACTTGTTCGCAAGATTGCAGAAAACTACAAGCTTCCCTATTACACTCTGTCTCCCACATACTCAGTCTGTAAGGACCACGGCTACATTCCCGGCGAAAAATTCGAGTGCCCCGAATGCGGCGGCAAAACAGAGGTTTACAGCCGTATCACAGGTTACTACCGTCCCGTTCAGAACTGGAACGACGGCAAGTCCCAGGAATACAAAGACCGCAAGGTTTACAACATTGCCGAGTCAAAATTCCGCGGTGACAAAAAGGCTGACGCAAAAGACAACGAAATCATTCTTGTCACAACCGCAACCTGCCCCAACTGCAAAATGGCAATAGCTCAGCTTGACAAGGCAGGCATTGCTTACAAGAAAGTTCTTGCAGAGGAAAATCCTCAGCTTGTTGAAAAATATTCCATTATGCAGGCTCCCACACTCATTGTTCCCACCGAGTCGGGCGCAGAGGTTTTTGCAGGCGTTTCACCCATCATCAAGTTCTGCGAAAGCGCAAAAGCTGTCGGCTAATCAATAACAGTCAACCCCCGTCAGACTGAACTGACGGGGGTCATTCTTTGCTGTCGTGTTTATTCTTGACACAGAAACACCGTTTATGTTTCAGCAACTTTATCTGCAGAAAATTGAGCGAAAAAGTTGAACATATCATTTATTGCTTTCTGTCCCTCTTTGCTTTCGGGAGCAATGACGGCAAAAACGTGCGGCAGATGTTTGCCGTCAGTCTTTTCCCAGTCATAAAGCTTTGCGGTTATTCCTTTTGCCCTGAGGGCATTATATGCCATATTCGTCTGCTTTCGTGCGAGAAAATCACCCGAGCTTGTGATGAGCACGGTCGGCGGCATTGTGCCGATTGTCAGCAGGCTGTCAAAGTTAAGGTAATCTTTATAAGCAGCTGTTTTGTAATCCTTGCCGAGAGTGTATTTTGTGTAAATGCTCATTGGTCCGTCGGGCGCCATGTAGCACACGGGCGAAGTAAGACAAACTGCGGCAAAGCGCAGGCCGCTGCTGACAAATCCGAATTTTTCGGCAAGTGTCGGTGTCTGCGACAAAACGGCGGCAAAGGATGAAAGCTGACCGCCCGCAGAGTCACCCGTCAGATAAATGCGGCTTTTGTCGCACGGATAATTGTCAAGATTTTCGTAAATCCACTTAAATGCGTGTGAAACGTCATAAAGCTGGTCTGCCATTCCCACGTCCGGAACAAGGCGATAACTCATATTGAAAACAACACAGCCCTTTGCAGCAAGGTAAAGACAGTAAGGTTTGTTAAGCTCTTTGCTTCCGTACATCCAACCGCCGCCGTGAATGTCAACAACAACGGGAAGTTTGCCCGAAAAATTTTCAGGGTAATAAACGTCAATTTTGTGTTGCCAGGTGCCGTCATCAATATAGCTGTGGTTGTTGTCTTCACAAACCCCGTCAGGCAGGGGCAGTTTTGCCATTCTGGCATTGTCGCTTTTTTCCGTTTGCTTCCAAACAAAAGAAAAAACCTTTCCGAGAATATCCAAATCAATCACACCTTTCCTCGTTCATAATATCATAATTTTCCGTGCGATGAAAGTCTTCTGCCCAAAAAGTTGAAAAAGTAATTAAAATGTGTTATTGTTATTGCATAATCACTGAGGAGAATTACAAATGAAAAGAATTATTTCACTGACACTTGTTTTAATATTGCTGTTTTCACTTGCCGCCTGCAACGGCCGGGGCAAAGAAGAAACGGTGACCACCACAATTGAAGACATCACCTTCTCCACCAAACCCACAACGACAAAGGCACCCGTACAGCAGGGCGAAAGCACAACGGGCGAATCCGAACAGACTGACCCCAATGAACTGCCATCAGCCTTTCCAGAAATACCCTCAACAGGTGTTAAGGTTGTTTCAACAGTTTTTCATCCTTATCAGCCCGAAACAGCTGACCCGATTTTTGAATACAACAATGACCATTATGAGGTAAACCTGCGTTGCAGCAAGACCGGTTTCAATATGCTTGCCACAAATTTCAGCAATAAAGGCTGGCTCGGCAACGGTTTTATTCAGGATGACGACGAGGTGGAAAACTCTGCCGTCGGTTACTGGCGCAACAACGGCTGGGCGGCACTTGTGACAGAGGGAGCGGCAAAAAATCTGTATGACGAATTTGAATATTCCGTAACAATTGATGTTATTAAGTGCTCTTTTAAATTCCCGGCCGCACTCGAAAAATATTTTCCTGCTTTTAACGGCTACTCTCCTTATGAAGAAACATATTTTGCCTATGACACAAACGGATTTGCTGTCAGGGAATTCACGGGTGCATTCATTGACCCGTCATGGTGTTGGGAATTCAGACGTTTCACCGACAGCGCTTTCATCGGCGTAACAAAGGGTGAGATTGAGGAATATCTTCAAACGCTTTACGATGAGGGCTTCAATCTTTACACAAACAAAGAGACCACCAATTACGGCACCCGGGTTTATTACGATGCGGTAAAAATTGTTGATGAACGCATTATTTACAGCATCAGCATGTGCTACACAGAGTACCTCATGCTGTTTGAAGCTGTTTACAGCAATGACCTTTCAACATTTTTTGCAAACGGTCATTTTGAACAGCCGGAAGAATAATATGAAACCTGTCATGCAAAACGCAGTATAACTCGGTAAAAACAAAAGGATAAGCGATGTTGCCCTGACGGAATTTATTTAAAAATCGAGGTTACGATAAAATCGCACTTGTAACCGACGCCATACACGCCGCACAACTGTCGGCGGTCAGGCAGTTTGCATTGCATAAGAAAAATCCCGACACGTGTCGGGATTTTTTGTGTTTATTCGGAAAAAACTTCCTTTGCGAATTTTACGCCTTCAAGGGCGTCCTTGGCATAATAGTCCGCACCTATCTGTGCGGCATAATCTGCCGTCAGCACTGCGCCGCCAACCATAATTTTACTTTCAGGCGATTTTTCGTGCAACAGCTTTACCGTTTGTTCCATTGAAGCAACCGTCGTCGTCATCAGCGCACTCAAGCCCACAAGCTTTATTTTCTGCTCAGCGGCAGTTCCGGCAATTGCGGCAGGGTCAACGTCACGGCCCATATCAATCACATCATAGCCGTAGTTTTCGAGCAATACCTTTACAATATTTTTGCCGATGTCATGAATGTCACCCTTTACGGTGGCAATAAGAATTCTGTTGCCCTGCGACTTTGACGCACCAAGCTTTTTCTTGACCTCGTCAAACGCCGCTTTTGCCGCATCCGCCGCCATAAGAAGCTGGGGCAGAAAAGCCTTGCCCGACTCAAATTCTTTACCCACTGTATCAAGGGCAGGCACAATGTGATTATTGACAACGTCAAGCGGTTCAAGAGTTTCAAGCAAAACTGCGCTGAGGGTTGCCGCCTTGTCCCTGAGTCCCTTTGCAACCGCTGCCGTCAGCGTATCCGCCTGAGCAGTGACTGCCGCAGGTACGCTTTCGGGGCTTAATGATGAAGCGTATGCGATGTAATCAGCACAGTTATTATCCATTGCCGAAAGCGTTCTGAATGCATAATAAGTTCTCAGCATATCGGCGGAATGGGGATTCATTATTGCCGCATCCAGACCGTTTTTGAGAGCCATTGCAAAAAACGTGCTGTTGATAATATCGCGGTTGGGCAGGCCGAATGAAATGTTTGACACGCCGAGGCTTGTACAAACTCCGTAGTTTTCTTTGATGATTTTCAGCGCATCAAGCGTTGTGCAGGCAGAGAAAATATCCGAGCTTACCGCCATTGCGAGCGGGTCAACAACAATATCCTTTTTATCAATACCGTATTTTGCGGCGGTATTGATAATTTTTTCTGCAATTGCGGCTCTGCCCTCAGCGGTTGAGGGGATTCCGCCTTCATCAAGAGTAAGCGCAACCACAACGCCGCCGTATTTTTTGACCAGAGGAAAAACTGCCGCCATACTTTCCGCCTTGCCGTTGACGGAATTGACCATCGGCTTGCCGTTATAAAGACGCATCGCCTTTTCCATTGCTGCGGCGTCTGCACTGTCAAGCTGTAAAGGCAAAGGAAGCACCTTTTGCAGCTCCTGCATTGCAAAGCAGAGCATTGCAGACTCGTTTATTCCCGGCAGACCGACGTTGACATCAAGAATGTGCACACCCTTTTCCGCCTGAGAAAGTCCTTCGCCGAGAATGTACTCAATATTGTTATCTTTCAACGCCTGCTTGATTTTCGGCTTGCCCGTAGGGTTGATTCTTTCGCCGATCAGCACGGGATCTTTCCCGATTTCAACGGCGTGGGTATATGAAGAAACAAGGGTTTTATTTTTGTTGCAAAGCGGCACGGGGGTCATAGCCTTAACCGCCGCAACTGTTTTTTCAATATATTCGGGCGTTGTGCCGCAACAGCCGCCCACAATTCTTGCACCGTCGGCAACAATTTCTTTCATAATTGCAGCAAATTCCGCCGCAGAAATGTCATAAACTGTTTTGCCGTCCCTTACAACGGGCATACCCGCATTGGGATTTACGATAACGGGCAGAGATGAATATTCGGTGAGCGTTTTCACAATTGTGCGCATTTTGTCGGGACCGACACTGCAATTCACACCCAGCGCATCAACACCCAGACCTTCAAGCAACGCAACAACTGCAGGCACGTCCGCACCCGTCATAAGCTTTCCGTTTTCATCAAATGCAACGGTTGCAAAAACAGGCAGGTCGCAGTTTTCCTTTGCGGCAAGCACGGCAGCTTTAAGCTCGTAAGCATCATTCATTGTTTCAATGAAAATAAGGTCAACGCCCTGCTCTGCGCCGCAACGCACCTGACGTGCAAAGATTTCAACCGCGTGCTCAAATTCAAGCTCACCGAGAGGGGCAAGCAATTTGCCGAGCGAGCCGACATCAAGCGCAACATACCTTTCCCTGCCGAGATGTGCGGTTTTTTCTGCGGCAGTTTTGGCATTTTTTACTGCGGCGGTGATGATTTCTTCAACCGTCGGCGTGCCGTCTGCACCGTCAAATTTCAGTTCATTTGCGCCAAAGGTGTTTGCACACACAATGTCACTGCCCGCCTCAAAATAGTCGGTGTGAATCTGCGTGAGCACCTCAGGATGAGTAAGATTCCACATTTCGGTCTTTTCGCCTGCGGCAAGCCCTTTTGATTGAAGCAGGGTGCCCAGACCGCCGTCACAAAAGACAAGACCGTTTCTGATTTTTTCTCTGATATTCATAATCACAGCTCAATAATGTCGGAAAGATTTCGGTAAATCTTTTCGGCAACGTCGGGTTTATTCATTGAATAAACGTGGATATTGTTGACTCCGTTTGACAAAAGGTCAATAATCTGCTCCGTCGCATAGGCAATACCCGCCTGCTTCATTGCGGCAGGATTGTCGCCGAAGCGGTCTGCCATCTGCTTGAAGCGTTGGGGCAGCTGAGTGCCGGAAAGTGCGCAGCTTCTTGCAATCTGTGCAACGTTTGTGACGGGCATAATGCCTGCAATAACGGGCACGGTAACACCCGCCGTGCGCAGTTTATAAAGGAAATTGTAAATTATGTTGTTGTCAAAAAACATCTGTGTGGTAAAGAAATCACAGCCTGCCTCTTCTTTGAGTCTGAGGTAGCGGATATCCTCGGCATAGCTTGTTGACTCAACGTGGCCTTCGGGGTAGCACGCACCGCCGATGCAGAAATCGCCGTGTGCCTTAATATCTGCAATCAGGTCACTTGCGTGGCGGTAGTGCCAGTCATCCTTCGGCGGTGAATCCTTGGGAATGTCACCGCGCAACGCAAGCACATTTTCAACACCTGCCGCTTTCAATCTTTCAATCTGTGCGAGCACGGTTTCCTTGGAGGACGAAACACAGGTCAGGTGGGCAAGCGGAGTAACCGAATAATTTCTAAGCAGATTTTCGGCAATTTCGGTGGTGTAACGGCTTGTGCCTCCGCCTGCACCGTAAGTGACACTCATAAAGTGCGGTTTGAGCAGGGCAATCTGTTCCGTTGCCGCCTTGACACTGTCAAATTTATCGTCTGTTTTGGGCGGAAAAACCTCAAACGAAAGTGTGGGTTTACCCGTTGCAAGTAAATCTTTAAGCTTCATTTTCCCTTTCACCTCGGAAAATTTTCATATAAACAATTATATCATAAGTGTAACAAAGCGCAAGTCCCTTTTTAATATAAAAAAGCTTTGTTTTTTGCGCCGTTTTATGTTATAATAATTTTTATATAATTTCAGGGAGGCTTTTTTATGTTTACTTATCTGCCCAGAACTTTTTTCTCTTTTGCATCACTTCTCTTTTCTTTTTTGCTTGCATCAGTCAATATTGCGACAAATCCCCTTGCAATTCTAAACAAGCCCGTTGCCGCACCCGACGATTTCACACCCGTTGTCCGTTTCGCCGTTTGCAGTGACATTCACATTACCGGTACCGACGACACACTGAGGATTGAACGCTTCACAAACCTTATCGAAACAGCTTATGACATCGCGGAAAGCGATTCAAAATATACAAAGCTTGACGCTGTCTGCGTCTGTGGCGATTTCACCGACTCGGGCGCCGTTGCGGAGTTCGAAGCTTTCAAAAAAGTTCTTGACGAAAATATCCGCGAAGGCACAACAGCTCTTACAGTTGTCGGCAACCACGAATTTTTTGACAACAGAGAAGAAACCTTCAACCGTTTCAATCAGTATGTTTTAAAGGAAACCGACAATCATTTTGTTATTAACGGTTTCCATTTTATCGGCATTTCATATGATCAGGACACAACTTTCGGCATTGATAAAATGACGTGGCTCGACAAACAGCTTGCCGAGGCAAAGCAGGACAACCCCGATTATCCGATTTTTGTTTTCCAGCACCCCCACCCCTTCGGCACCGTTTACGGCAGTGTCAACTGGGGTGAAATCAACCTTAACGCCGTTTATGTAAAATATCCGCAGGTTGTCAATTTCTCGGGACATTCACACTACCCGATGCGTGACCCCCGCTCTGTATGGCAGGGCTCTTTCACAGCTCTCGGCACAGGCTCACTTGACTATTACGAGCTTGAAAACGAGCTTTTTGCAGGACAGTTCCCCGAGGGTCACGAAAAAGCTGCTGAATTTTATATTGTTGAGGCTGACGCAAACGGCAGCACAAGAGTACGCGGATACGACCTCAACTCTGCAACCTTCATTGACGGCGTTGACCATTTCTTTAAATCTCCTGCCAAAAAGTCAACTTTCACCCATACCTATGCCGGCAGATTCTTTAATTCAACCGCACCCGCTTTTGAAAACGGCGCAGAGGTTTCGCTGACCGTTAACGAAGACGGCGAAGCTTTTGTCGGTTTCCCTGCCGCAAAAGATAAAAGCGGCGTTGTTCACGACTACAAAATTTCCGTCACCTGCGAACTTAAAAAGGTTTACTCAGGCAATGTTGTTGCAAACTATTACAACATCCCCGAAAAAGATTATTACAGCGTAAACGTCGGCAGTCTTGACCTTGAAAGCGGCAAGACCTACACGGTAAACGTTGTTGCAGGCAACTCGTTTTATCAGGTATCCAAACCGCTGTCAGGCAGTTTTACATTCTGAGCAAGAGGTGTTAAAAAATGGATGAATTTATCTTTAACAGCATTAACATCACGTCAACCGCGGCAACAATAACCACCCTGCTCGGTGCAGAAAAGCCCGAGCACGCCGCCGCACCGATTGACCTTGTGCTTGAAAAAGCAAAAAAAGCTTTCGGTAAAGCAAAGGCAGACCGAGTATTTATGTATAACCCCGATGCAGTTGCACTGTGGCTTTATCAGAAACACACACAACTTTTCGCAGGTGCCGCACTCAATTCTGAGCTTGCACTGCCGATTCATTCGGTAATGCCCAGCGTCACCCCCGTTTGCTTTGCCTCAATGTACACCGGCGCAATGCCTGCCGTGCACGGCATCAGAACGTATACAAAGCCCGTTCTTTCAATTGAAACCGTTTTTGATTCACTCATCAAAGCGGGCAAAAAGCCTGCCATCGTTTCCACCGAAGGCGACAGCATTTCAAAAATCTTTCTTGAAAGAGAAATGGATTATTTCATTTATGACTCCGTTGAGGAATGTAACGCCAAGGCCTTTGAATTGATTGAAAAAGATGAATATGACCTTATTGTGCTTTATAACGGTGACTATGACAGCACCATGCACAAGCTTGCCCCCGAGGGTGTGGAATCACTGAAAGTCCTTGAAAAGAACTGCGACACCTATGCCTTGCTTCACGAAAAGATTTCCGAGTGTTGGAAGAAGCACGACAGTGCACTTTTCTTTGCACCCGACCACGGCTGTCACGAAATTGACGGCAAAAGCGGCTCACACGGACTTGAAATGCCCGAAGATATGAATATTATCCATTTCTATTCATTCATCCCCCACGCAGAATAAACGGAGGTTTGAAAATGACCGACAGAGAAAAAATTCACAGCGGCGACGTTTATTACCCCAGCGGCGACGAAATCATGACTGAACAGCTGGGCTATGTCAACCGCCTTTACGATTTCAATATGACACGCCCCATCGAGCTTGACAAACGTCAGGAAATGCTTAAAGAAATGTTTGCCGAAATCGGTGAAAACTGTTACATTGAGCCACCCCTTCGCGCAAACTGGGGCGGTCACCACGTTCATTTCGGCAACAACGTCTATGCAAATTTCAACCTGACCCTTGTTGACGATACACACATTTATGTCGGCGACTGCACAATGTTTGCACCAAATGTCACCGTCGCAACGGCAGGTCACCCCATTGACCCCGACCTGCGCAGCAAGGCTTACCAGTACAATATGCCCGTGCACATCGGCAGAAACTGCTGGATTGGTGCAGGCGCACTGATTATGCCCGGTGTCACAATCGGTGACAACACCGTCATCGGGGCAGGCAGCGTTGTCACAAAGGATATTCCCGCAAACGTGGTTGCCGTGGGTAACCCCTGCCGTGTGATGCGCCCCATCAGTGAGCACGACAAAATCTATTATTTCAAAGACAGAAAAATCAACTACGAAGATTTGTGATTTTTGTTCACAAATTATTTACAATTTAAAAGTTCACATTTCGCCCTTCTCAGGTGTTTTATATATGGATAGTTTTTTTGCTTATTATAACAACAGAGTTTTGACCGTTTAAAACAAGGAAGGGAGTGAAAACAATGGCTACAAACAAGTCTTACATTGAAGAATATATCAGAGTAATGAACTCAATTGATATGAGTGAGCAATCCAAAGCAAGAATTGCCGGAAAATGCTTTCCCTATACCCATTCTTCCCGCATTGAGCGTAAACCTGCAATTGCAGCCATTTCCTGCGCCGCAGTTTTAGTTGCTGTCGGCACGGTGTCACAAAAAATCTATAAATCAAGAAAACGAGTTCTTTAATGTGTTCAAACAAATGACGCATAAAGGGACTCGTTTTAGTGCTGTCAAGGAGGAAAAAATATGAAAAACGCACCTAAAATGTACAAATTCCTGCACCCCTCATTTTCTTTTTTTACAAAGCTTATCAGACAACCCGTTATTGAGGGTCTTGAAAATGTTCCCGCCGAGGGTCCCGTTGTTATTGCAGGCAATCATATGAATTTCAACGACGGATTTATTCTTGTTGCTTCAAACAAAAGATGTGTTCATTTCCTTTGCAAGGATGAAATGTTCAAAAACAAAATTCTTGCCGCTTTTCTGCACTCTGTCGGTGTTATCCCCGTCAACAGACGCGAAAAGGACAGACACGCCCTGCCTGCGGCAAAAGCCGTGCTCAACGAGGGTGGCGTTGTCGGCATTTTCCCCGAAGGTACCACAAACAAAACGGGCGGAAAAGTTCTTCTGCTCCCCTTCAAAATCGGTGCCATCAAAATGGCTTACGACACAGGTGCACCGATTGTGCCCTTCACACTCACCGGTCATTACAGCTTTTTCCGCAAAACCCTCAAGCTGAAATTCTATGAGCCTTTCAAGGTTGAAAGCGACGATCTGACAAAAGAAAACGAAAAATTTTCAGAATTAATCAAGGAGTATCTTCTTAATGAAAAACGCTAACAACAAAAAAAGTACAATTAAAGAAGCAGCACTCAACATCAAAGAAAAAATCAAAAATCCTTTTGCCGCAAGAAAGTTTGACCCCGTGCCCGAAATCGACGTACCCGACGTTTCAATGTACGGAATGGTAAAACTTTCTGCCGCAAAGCATCCCGACGCCCCCGCATTTGACTACATGGGCAAAAAGAGCACCTACGCACAGATGATTGCAAAAATCGACGAATGTGCAAAGGCTTACACCGCTTACGGCGTAAAGGCAGGCGACGTTGTCACAATCTGCATGCCCAACATGCCCTCCGCAATCATCAGCATCTATGCGCTCAACAAACTCGGCGCCATATGTAACATAATCCACCCCCTGTCTGCCGAGCAGGAAATCAAAAGATACGTAAACTCTGTTGAAAGCTCTGTTCTTCTTGTTGTTGACCTTTGCCTGAAAAAAATCGGCAACATCATCGATGAAACAACTCTGAAGCACGTCATCACCGTTTGTGCCTCCGAGTCAATGCCCCCGATGCTCAAAACCGTTTATGACATTGCAAAGCACACAAAGAAGACCCTCAAAGGCTATGATTCACGCTTTGTTATGTGGGATGATTTTTATGCAAAAGCAAAAACCGTCGGCACTGTTGCAGAATTCAAAGGCTCAAACGACCTGCCCGCAATTATTCTTCACAGCGGCGGAACAACGGGTATCCCCAAGGAAATCGTTCACTCAAACAGAGCGTTCAACTCCTTTGGTGTTCAGGCTGTCATCACACTCAAAGACGTTTCCGTCGGCGACGTTATGCTTGC
>JAZOBD010000030.1:0-53864 GCA_045595825.1 Acutalibacteraceae bacterium | reverse complement strand
TTATTGCTATGAGCAATTTGTTTCAAAAGGAATGTGTTGCGATTTTGCCGTTCACGATAAAGGTGACGGCAATCCGCACACACATATTATGCTGACAATGAGAGCGATTGATGAAAACGGAAAGTGGCTTCCGAAGTGCAGAAAGGTTTACGATCTTGATGAACACGGCAATCGAATCGGTGAACATCGTGAGGATATTGTTGACTGGAACAAAAAAGCCAACGCAGAAATTTGGCGGCACGCTTGGGAAGAAAAAGTCAACGAATATCTCGAAAAGAACAACCGACCCGAAAGAATCGATATGCGTTCTTATGAACGGCAAGGAATTGATATAGTGCCGACGGTTCATCTCGGACCCGCTGCATCAGAAATGGAAAACAGAGGTGAAGTAACATTTCTCGGCACTCTGAATCGGGACATTGTTAAATTCAACTCTGTAAGAAAACATTTACGAAAAGCGCTTGCAGAATTGAAAGAATGGATTGAAGAAATCAAGAAAATTCTTTCCGAACTCAAAGAAGAAAAAGAACCGACAATCGCAGACATTCTCATCGATTATCTGAACTCCCGACAAGAAGCTCACAGTGGTAAAAGTAGATATTTCTACAACAAAGACCTTGCAGTAGATTTGAAACAAGTTTCACAGATAGTAACATTTCTTCAGCAACGTAACATCACTACCGCAGATTCTTTATGGGAGATGATTGAAGAAGTTTCTACGGTTAAAAGCCGTATTGATTCTGCTGAGGAAAGAATAAAGGAACTCAAAAAGGGAATTAAATTCCTCGGTGAATATACGAAATATAAATCCGTTGCTGATGAGTATGCAAAAAAGAAATTCGGCAGAGATAAATTCAAAACCGAACACAGCAAGGAGTTAAATTCTTTCTACCGAGCAAAGCGATGGGTTGATGAAAATCCGAACGCAACAACTAAATCATTAAAAGCCGAACTCGAAAAACTACAAAAACAAAAAGCCGTCGATGTCACTTTGATTGAAAGTAACTACGGCAGCCTTGAAGAACTCAAACGTGCAAAATTTATCATTTCAAAAGTTCTTGCAAATGTTAAATATCACGAGCAGGAAGAACCACGGCAAACAGCTCAAAAAGCAAAACAAGGAATTATTGAATAATGAAAGGAGACTTAATAAATTCGACAGAATAAACATTAAACTTTGGCAAAAATTATTAAACGAAAGGGGGACGGCTGATGCTTGAAAAAAATGAGCAGAGCACAGGCAGAAAAATGAGCGAATATGAAAAGCAGAGTGTTATTGAAAAGTTGTGGCTTATTTATTTCAACGATACGCTTTATGAAAAAGGTCTTATAACCGAAACGGAACGAAACCGTATGGCAAATAAAATTCATGCACGCAAGCCGTCCGGTCAGTCAAGATAGAAAGAGGTCTGTTTTTTATTGCAGACCTCTTGATTTCTTTCTTGAAATATGATAATATACAGATAATGATACAACGAAACTTTTAAGGAGGATAAAAGATATGGATATACATAGTGTGCGAATGCAGTTGAAATCAAAAAGCATATATGAAATTCCTCTCAGGGTAACATACTATGCCCGTGTTTCGTCGGAAAGTGATGAACAGTTAAATTCGCTCGGCAATCAGATAAGCTATTATGAAAATCTTATAAAAAAGAATCGTGCGTGGACTTTTGTGCCGGGATATATTGACGAGGGTTTGTCGGGCATATCTGTTAAGAAAAGAGAAAATTTCAACAGAATGATTGATGATGCGGCAGACGGAAAATTTGATTTTGTTATAACAAAAGAAATCTCCAGATTTGCGAGAAACACTCTCGATTCAATTCAGTTTACCCGTCAGCTTCTCGGTTTTGGCGTGGGCGTGTTTTTTCAGAATGATAACATCAATACGCTCGACGAGGATAGTGAACTCAGACTTTCTATTATGTCGTCAATCGCTCAGGATGAACTTCGCAAACTTTCAAGCCGAGTCAAATTCGGTCATCAGCAGGCGATAAAATCAAATGTTGTGCTTGGCAACAGCAATATTTTCGGCTACACAAAGGTTGATAAGAAGCTTGTTATTGATGAAGAACAGGCGGCTATGGTCAGGGAGCTTTTTGAACTTTATGCAACCGACCAATACAGCATGAAGCAGATTGAAACAATCTTTTGGGACAAAGGATACCGAAACAGTAAGGGTAACAAAATTGCTCATTCAACGATGTCAAATATGATTTCAAATCCTAAATATAAGGGATATTACGTCGGCAACAAAGTTCGTGTCGTTGATATGTTCACAAAGAAGCAGAAATTCTTGCCGCCCGAAGAATGGGTAATGTTCAAAGACGAAACGGGCGAAATAGTGCCTGCAATTGTTTCTGAAGAACTGTGGGATAAGGCAAACGAAATTCTGAAAAGACGCAGTGATGATGTAAAAGCACGTCAGGGTATTTGCAACCACGCAAATCTTTTGACGGGAAAGCTTTTCTGTACCGATTGCGGAACGGCATATTATCGCCGTGAATCCAAAGACAAAAGCGGAAATAAAAACAGCAAGTGGATATGCTCGGGCAAAATCAAAGGCGGCTCGGATTCCTGTTCCTCATTTGCGATTTATGAAGAAGAAATCAAACCGATTTTGTTTGAGGTGTTTCGTGATACAAAAGCGGATGCAGATGCACTTGTTGCCGAATATGTGCGTATGTACTCCGAAATGACCGATAACGGAAAACTTCCGCAAAAGATATCGGAGCAGGAAAAGGTTATTGACTTTGCTTTACAGAAGAAATCCAAGTTGCTTCAGTATAATGTTGCAGGTCAGATTACCGACAGAGATTTCATTGAGATGACTGAGCAATGCAACCGTGAAATAGCAGAAGCTGAAAAGACGATTGCGGAGCTTAATGAAGCACTTGAATCAAGTGAGGATTTCAAAAAGCATATTTCAGCAGTCCGTGCGGCAATATCGGCGGCACAGAACGATGCAAGGAAAGGCACGATTTCCAAAGAATTTGTTGATACCTATATTGATAAGATTTTTGTTACTCCGCTTGATGACGGCAGTATGAGGCTGAGCATAAAGATTTTTACGGGAGAATCAACCGAAAAGTTTCTCGGAAAACTCAAACGTCGTGCGGGACAAATTAACCCGTCATCTGACAACCCGACAGAAAATCAAGGCGTATCAACGGATACAAACACATCTGTTTCTATGGGTCAAACGTTCAAGAAGATGGTTGAGGCATACGAAAACGGCCTTAAATAACTTCACTTTTAACCGATTATAAATTAATGAGGGTTGTCCGCAGCCGGTCTGCGGGTGACCCTCAATTTTTTTGTTGTATTTTTTGCCGTGTTGCGTTATTATTATAATGAATAAAAAGTGCGGCGAAGCCGTCGCAGAAAGGGCGGAATTCTATGAGTAATTTTGACATTGTAATAGTCGGCGCATCAACCTCGGGCAGCTACTTTGCCAGACGTATGGCAGAAAAAGGTTTTTCCGTGCTCGCAATCGAAAAAGACTGCCGCGAAAAAATCAGCCCCGACTATGATATTTTTCACATGGACAAAGGCGACATGATTCAGTTTTCTCTGCCCGACCCCGACGACCGCTCCGCTGCTTTCGAATTTGAAGACACCGCCGTGCTCTCGTCGCTCGGCAATCACCCAAAACCTGCAAAAAATCCAGTTGTGGGTATGCATAAGCGTGAGTACATTCAGCAGCTCAACGACTGGGCTGTTGCCGCAGGAGCAAAAATCGAATACGAAGCGACTTTCTCGGATTTCATTTATGACGGCAATGGTCGCGTATGCGGTGTCACATATCTCAAAAACGGCGAAACCTTTACCGTTAACTGCCGCCTTGTCGCCGACTGCTCAGGTATCCCAGCCGTTGCCAGACGCCGCCTGCCCGACGGATACGGCATGGAAAAATTCGAACTTACACCCGACGACGTTTTCTTTGTTGTACTCAAATACATAAAATTTGCAGAAGAAAAACCCAGACGTCTGCGTTCCGATTCCTGGATTTTCTATAAAGCGTGGCTTGCCCCCAGTTCCGACGATGCTGACGGAATCCTCGGCATCGGTTCAAATTTCGGTTATGACTACGCCGAAAAGATGTTTGATCTTCTGACCAAAAACGTTAAATTCGATCCTTACACAATCGTGCGCACCGAGCGAGGCATGACCCCCTATCACCGTCCCCCGTTTTCTTTCGCAGCTGACGGATTTGTGGCAATGGGTGACTCCGCCTGCCTTACAAAGCCCACCTGCGGTGAGGGTTGTACCTCGGCAATGGTGCTAATCGACATCGTGACCGACGTTGCGGGCAAGGCAATGCAAAACGGTGCATATCCCACGCGCGAAAGCCTCTGGAGCATCAACAAAAGATATGTTGATGCTCAGGGCAAAGATTTCGCCTTCATGCTTGCACTGCTCTGCGGTGTTATCCGTCACAGCGTAGAAGCAAACGAATACCTTTTCGCCCACGACATCATTTTCAGCAAAAAAATTCTCGGCGGTATGGGCGAAATCAACCTGACCGTCGGTGACATCTGCAAAATGATTTATTATATCCTCACGGGTCTTGCCTCGGGTAAGCTCAAAAGCAGCGAAATTAAATGCGTTTTCGGCGGTCTGTTAAACGGACTTAAAATCATGTCACACTATTCAAAATATCCCGAAAAAACCGCAGACTTTGACAACTGGGTAAAAAAAGCCGAGGCTCTGTGGAAAAAAGCGGGAAGTATGTCGGATTGGAAGTTGCTTAAATAATGAGACTTTTTATTGCTGTGCATTTTTCAGACGAGGTAAAAAATACTTTGCTCGATGCAATCGGCTCGCTCAAAAAGCAGACCGCAAGTGCGAATTTCACAAGAGAAGAAAATCTTCACCTCACACTCGCTTTCATCGGTGAGTCAACAAGGGTAAGAGACATTTCGGACTGCATCGATTCACTCGACTGCAAAAAATTCAGTCTGACCGTCGGCGGTTGCGGCAATTTCGGCAACCTCTGGTGGGTCGGCATTGAAAAAAATCCCACACTTTCGGATATTTCGGAAAACCTGCAGGATTCTCTCCGTCAAAAAGGTTTTTCAATCGAAAAACGCCCATTCAAGCCGCACATCACAATTGCAAGAGAAGTTGCGGCAAAAGGAAGAATAAGCCTCAGCGTACCGAAAAAATCAATGATAGTTGAGCGCATTTCCCTGATGAAATCCGAAAGAATCAACGGTAAACTCACCTACACCGAAATTTACGGCAGAAGCATCTGAATAAAAATTTTATATCGGATACGGCAAGAGTCGTATCCGATATTTTTTGCTTCTGCGGGACATAATAAACACGAAAAATTATGAAAACGGAAGGATTCTTTATGACAAAAACCGCTTTTTTTGACACAAAACCTTATGACCGCATTTATTTTGACAGGCACAAGGAAAGTTTCGGCGTTGAAATCGAATATTTTGAGTCCAGGCTCAACCCGCACACCGCTGTTATGGCGCGCGGATATGAGGCGGCAGTTGCCTTTGTCAGCGACACGGTGGATTCACTGACCGTCAGCCGTCTTCGCCAGAGCGGAGTCAGACTGCTTGCCCTGCGCTGTGCCGGCTACAACAACGTTGACATTGCCGCCGCCGCAAAGGAGGGACTCACCGTTGTGCGCGTGCCCGAATATTCCGCACACGCCATTGCCGAGCACACAATGGCACTGTTGCTGACCCTTGTGAGAAAAACGCACAAGGCATACAACCGCACAAGGGAATACAATTTCAGTCTCAACGGCTTCACAGGATTTGACCTGCACGGCAAAACCGTCGGCGTTATCGGCACAGGCAGAATCGGTGCCGCTTTCATCGACATCTGTCGCGGCTTCGGTATGAATATCTGTGCCTACGACCCGAATCCGACACTCGGCTTTGTTGACTACGTTGAGCTTGACGAGCTTTTCGGGCGTGCCGACATTGTTTCACTGCACTGTCCGCTCAACAGTGCAACCCATCACATTATTGATGCCCACGCACTTTCGCTGATGAAAAACGGCGTTTACATCATCAACACCTCGCGCGGCGCACTCATTGACAGCGATGCCCTTGTCAGTGCAATCCGCTCGGGCAAAATCGGCGGTGCAGGGCTTGACGTTTATGAGGAAGAAAGTGACTTTTTCTATGAGGATTATTCAGCCGAGGTTATCCGTGACGCCAGACTGAGCACGCTGATTTCAATGCCGAATGTGCTTGTCACCTCACACCAGGCGTTTCTGACAAAAGAGGCGCTGGAAAACATTGCGCTGACAACACTTGAAAACATCAGCCGACATTTTTCGGGCAAAGATGATATAAATTCAATAAGTGCCGAGAAAAAATTTGTAATAAACTGAGTTTTATTTGTTTTGTGTTGCTTTATAACATTTTGTATGTTATAATTAAGATAATTTTGCACCGCAAAGGTGCATAAAACACAAAATAATAAAAACAGGAGAACAAAACAATGAAAAAAATCTTAGCTTTACTTCTCGCACTTTCACTTGTTTTCGCTTTTGCAGCTTGCTCAAACAATGCCGAAGACGAAACAACAACTACCACAACCGAAGCAATCACAGACGAAATTATTGAAGATAACACTGACGAGTTTGTTGAAGAGCCTTCCGATGAAGCCCCCGCAGGCTTCACACTTCCCGAGGGCAAAACCTTCGCACAGTACCTTCTTGACGATTTCAACACAATCGTTGCAGAAAATCCTGATTTCACCACAGAAGAAATCGCAACTGAGCTTGCAGCTAACGAAGCAATTCTCTTTATGTCCGGTGCAATGCCCGTTGAGGCAGGCTTCCTTTCAGGTTTCAGTGATGAAATCACAGGCTTTGAGTCCGCAACAATGTTTGGTCCCATGATGGGTTCAATCGCTTTTGTCGGCTATGTTTTCGAACTCGCTGACGGCGAAGACGTTGAAGCTTTCAAAACAAAGCTCAACGACCTTGCAGACCCCAGATGGCAGATTTGTGTTGCTGCTGAGGAAACAGTCTGTGAGTCAGTCGGCAACCTTGTTTTCTTCGTAATGGCTCCTCTTGCAAACCAGTAATTTTTTACAAACAGCAAATTTTAAGGGTCACAGTCTTGTGACCCTTTTTTAACGAAAAGGTGAAATCTTATGCTCTTTTCAAGTATTCCTTTTATTTACTTTTTTCTGCCCGCTGTGCTGATTCTGTACCTGCTGGCACCCAAAAAACTAAAAAACAGCGTGTTGCTGATTTCGGGCCTCATCTTTTATGCCTGGGGCGAGCCCGTTTATGTTTTTCTTATGGCAGCCTCAATCATACTCAGTTATTTCTTCGGCCTGCTCATTGACAAAACACGCGGCACAACCACGGCAAAAATACTGCTTGCCGTCAGCGTTGCAATAAACCTCGGAATTCTCGGCTACTTCAAATACGCCGATTTCTTCCTTTCCAATTTCAATGCGCTTTTCGGCGCGGACGTTCCTCTTCTTAAACTTGCGTTACCCATCGGCATCAGCTTTTACACCTTCCAGGTGCTCAGCTACAACGTCGATGTTTACAGAGGCGACGTACCCGTGCAAAAAAATATTGTCAACCTCGGCGCTTACGTCGTAATGTTCCCCCAGCTGATTGCGGGTCCCATTGTCCGCTACTCAGATGTCAACACCGCTCTGGGCAAAAGAGAGCACACACTGCAAAAAACAGCCGAGGGTATCCGCCGCTTTATTGTCGGCCTTGCAAAGAAGACACTCATTGCCAACGTTCTTGGCGAGCTTTGCGCAGATTTCGGCGCATCGCAGGAAAAAACCGTGCTTTTCTACTGGCTTTATGCAATCGGATTCACCCTGCAAATTTACTTTGACTTTTCAGGTTATTCCGATATGGCAATCGGCCTTGGCAAGCTGTTCGGTTTCACCTTTATGGAAAACTTCGACTATCCTTACATTTCCCGCTCCGTCACGGAATTCTGGCGCCGCTGGCACCGCCCACTGGGACAGTGGTACAGAGATTACGTATATATACCCTTGGGCGGCAACCGTGTTTCAACCGTGAAACACCTGAGAAATATCCTTGTCGTCTGGCTTCTTACGGGCTTCTGGCACGGTGCAGCGTGGAACTTCATTGTGTGGGGTCTTTATTTTGCGGTGCTTCTGACCGCGGAAAAACTCTGGTTGCTCAAAATTCTTGACAAATCCAAAGTGCTCAGCCGTATTTACGTGCTTTCACTTGTTGTTTTCAGCTTTGTCATTTTCAATGCCGCAAATATGGGCGAAGCTTTCCGCTACCTCGGTGCCATGTTCGGTGCGGGTGACATTGCCGCATTCAACGCAGAGTGCCTTTATTACCTCAGAAGCTATCTGCCCGTCATCATCCTGGGCATCATCGGCTCCACTCCCCTGCCCAAAAAAGCTTTTGAAAAGCTTGCAGAGGGTAAAGTGACATCCAAAATCCTGACGGTTGCTGAGCCTGTCGGTCTTATCTTACTGCTTGTTGCAGTAACGGCTTACCTCGTTGACAGCTCATTCAATCCGTTCCTTTATTTCAGATTTTAAGGAGGGCGAAAGATGAATAAAATTAAACACATTGCTGTTATCGCCCTTTCCGCTGCAATTGTTTTCGGTCTTGGTGCGTGGATGATTGCAAAAGAGCCCGCAACCTACTCTGAAGCTGAGCGCAGAAAGCTTGCCGATTTTCCCGTCCTTTCTGCTGAAAGCATCTTTGACGGCAGCTTTATGGCGGATTTTGAAACCGCCTCACCCGACCAGTTTCCCGCACGCGAAACTTTCAGAAAAATCAAGGCTTTTGTTGCAGTCAAACTGCTCGGTCAGAGTGACACAAACGGCATTTATGAGCACAACGGGTATCTGACAAAAATCGAATACCCGATTAATGACGAAATGCTTGACCACGCCGGCGAAAGATTCAACGCAATCAACGACAAATTTCTCAATGGCAAGGATGTAAACGTTTATTTTTCAATTGTGCCTGACAAGAATATGTTCGCCGCACCCGAAAGCGGTGCACTGATGCTTGACTATTCCGAACTTACGGAAAAAATGCTCGCAAAAATGAGCTTTGCCTCTTACATCGACGTAAGCGACCTGCTCAGCCTTGAAGATTATTACCTGACAGACTCACACTGGCGTCAGGAAAGAATCACCGACGTTGCCGACCGTCTTGCTGAAAGCATGGGAACAAAGCTCACTCACGGATACACCGAGCTTTCGGTAAGCGAGCCGTTTTACGGCGTTTATGCCGGTCAGTATGCACTTGACACCGACCCCGACACGCTTGTTTACCTGACAAATGAAACAGTTGAAAACTGTACCGTTACGTTTTATTCAACAGGCATGCCCGTAAAGGCGCAGATGTACAATCTGACAAAGGCAACGGGTGCCGACCCCTACGAATTGTTCCTTTCGGGTTCTGAGCCGCTCATAACAATCGAAAACCCTGCGGCAAACACAGACAAAGAGCTTGTTGTTTTCCGCGACTCCTACGGCTCATCGCTTGTGCCTCTGCTTGCTTCCGGCTATGCGAAAATCACGGTTGTTGACACCCGATATATGAATCCTGCCCTGCTTGGCAATTATATTAAATTCAACACGCAGGATGTGCTTTTCATCTACTCAACAACCCTGCTCAATTCAAGTCTCGGCATACAGTAAAAAATATCCCCGTAATACACGAGTATTACGGGGATTTGATTTGTTATTCTGCACCTGTGACTGTTTCACCCTGCCAGTTTATGATGCCGCCGAATTCCACAACGTTTGTGTAACCGAGGGCAACAAGCTTTCGACTTGCCTGTTTGCTGCGGTTGCCGCTGCGGCAATAGACAAGAATAAGTGCATCTTTGTCGGGCAGCAGCTCAATTTCCGCTGTGCCGATTGTTTCATTGGGGATGCAGATTGCACCCTGAATATGGCCCTGTGCGAACTCCTCATAAGTACGCACGTCAAGAAGAACGTAATCTTCATTTGTTGTTGCCATGAATTCAAGTGCCTCATTTTCGGAAATCTGTCTGTAAGTCAACTCAATATCATCCTTTGACTGCAAATCTGTCTGAGGGGTTGTCTGTGTTGCGGTGCAGCCGCCCAGCAAGCAAAGCACCGAAAGAAAAAGTAATATTATTTTTTTCATTTAATCACCTTTTATTTATAAAATAAAAACGCAAGCCCAAAAGCTTGCGTTTTTTTGTGGTGACCCGGACGGGACTCGAACCCGTGTTACCGCCGTGAAAGGGCGGTGTCTTAACCGCTTGACCACCGGGCCGTAATTTGGTAGCGGCAGTTGGATTTGAACCCACGACCTACCGGGTATGAACCGGTTGCTCTAGCCTCTGAGCTATGCCGCCATATTGCACCTCTTGAAAAGGCTTGTTTATTATATTACACGATTTCAGTTTTGTCAACACTTTTTTTGCAATTGTGTGACAAATTTTTTTACGCCAAAAATTACCGCCCATTTCATTTGTTTTTAATTCTTTATAAGAACATTTTCTGTAATTTCTTGTATTATAATGTAGAAAACAAGATAAAAAGGAGGAATCTGATGAAAAAGGGAACACTTTTCAGTGCAATTGCTTTTCTGCTTTCACTGACAATGGTCGTTGTTTTCGGCGTGCCCTACATGCGCAACGGTCGCCCCCGTTACGTCAGACCCGTCAGAACCTCCGCCACCACAACAGCAACCACCGAAACAACCTCAACAACCACAGAGCCGCAGGCTGAGCCGAAGCTGATTGCATTCAGCTTTGATGACGGTCCGAAGAATTCAACCACAAATCAGATTCTTGACCTGCTTGAAGAGTACGGCTGTACCGCATCGTTTTTCCTTGTGGGCAGTAACATTGCAGGGTGTGAAGACACAGTGCGCCGTGCAGTTTCGCTGGGTTGCGAAATCGGCAACCACTCATACAGCCACATAAACCTTGCCACAGCTGACAAGGTGACGGCGCTCAAAGAGCTTGCGCTGACAAACGAAATCATTTACAGCCTCACGGGGCAGGAAAGAATCCTCTGTCGTGCACCTTACGGCTCTTTTTCAGGCATCAGGGATATTTTTAATTCACCCCTCATTCAGTGGAACATTGACACCCTTGACTGGAAATACAAAGACGATGCCAACCCCGACCGCACACCCGAGCAGAGAGAAAAAGATTTGCAGACGGTTGTCAGTTCAATTCTTGACAACGTCACCGACGGCGATATTATTCTGATGCACGATTATTATCAGTTCACCGTCGATGCTTTTGCAATTGCACTGCCCCAGCTGATTGAACGCGGTTATAAAATTGTCAGCGTCAGCGAGCTGTTTGGCGCCTACGGTATGGAGCTTAAAGCAGGCTTCGTTTACGAAAACGTCTACGATGCCCTTTACACCGACAGACAGACAACCGTAACCACCACAACTACGACAACCACAACGACTGCGACATCTCCCCCCACCACTGCGACAACCGCACCCTCCACAGCAAAAACAACGCAGTCAACAACAAAAAAGACAACAACGGTAACTACAAAGAAAAAGACCACAACCACAAAGAAAAAAACTACCGCCACTAAAAAGAAAACCACTACAACCACCACTACAACGGGCTTTACCTTTGACCTGCCGTTCCCGTTTTAAAAACAAGTGAAAAGCAAAGACGCAAGCCGGCATTTACCGCTGACCTGCGTCTTTTTATTTGTCTATTTTATTTTTATTATTCTGTTACCCTTTACAAGGTATGCATTTTTTGCAAGCTCAATCATCGGCTTGTCGTTGTATGAGTCGGTGTAAAAATTGTCAATAACCGCATCGGGATACTTCTCTTTGAAAAGCTCCACTTTTGTTTCACGGTAGCAGAATTTCAACAGTTTGCGTGATTCAAGGTCTGTCTGTGAGCCAATATAATTCTTAATGTTGAGCCTCTTGCAGATTTCGGCAAGAACAACGTCAAGGCAAGCAGAAATGATTATATCGTCGTCACGTCTTTGCCTTAAATAAAAAGACTTTATCTTGTTGCTGTTTTTGTTCCAGAAATCCTGCACGTCGGCGTCAACGTCTGCTATTGAGCGTGTGTAATTCTCAATCACACCCGCATATTTTTCATAAATCTGCTCAATCGAAAGCTTGCCCGTTTCGTATCTGATAATACAACCCAGACCCCACGGCAACGCAGCCAGCAGTCGGGGGTCTTTTTTCAGGTAATATATAAACAGGTCTTTGCCGCTTTCACCACGGTAAATGGTGTTGTCAAAATCATAAACATTCATTGTAAA
The DNA here is from genome assembly GCA_045595825.1 of Acutalibacteraceae bacterium. Lineage (GTDB taxonomy): Bacteria > Bacillota > Clostridia > Oscillospirales > Acutalibacteraceae > CAG-177. The sequence goes on along the minus strand of JAZOBD010000030.1, from coordinate 41,612 downwards.
AATCCTCTTTCCCTGAATTTTCTCTGTCCTTGTGAAATTATATCACCGCAAAAAGCCTTTATTTTTCTTTAAAGAAAATAAAATATTATGATTCAATTAAGAAACTCTTATTGTTTTTTTGAAAATGTGGTGTTATAATTCTGTAAAATATTTTATTTAGAAGGTTGTTTTATGAAAAAATCAAGCGATGCACCCTTTTACAGACAATTCATAAAAATGACACTCACACTTGCTTTGCAGAACCTTGTTGTTTTCGGCGTCAATCTTGCCGACTCGGTAATGCTCGGCTCATACAGCGAACTTGCCCTCAACAGCACCGCAATCTGCAATCAGGTGCAGTTTTTTCTGCAAATGGCTTCAATGGGCATCACAAACGGTCTGATTGTCATTGCCTCGCAATACTGGGGTCAGGGCAAATCAAAACCGATTCACAAAATTTATGCCGTCGCTTTCTGGGTCGGTCTTGCCGTCAGCGCCGTTATCACTGCGTTTGCCGCCATTGCACCGCACACACTGCTTTCGCTTTTCACAAATGAAACAAACGTCATTGCCGCAGGTGTTGAATACCTTGACGTCATCAAGTATTCCTACGTCATTTTCCTGCTGACAACGTTGCTTGTGGGTGTCATGCGAAGTGTTGAGAAGGTTAAAATCGGCTTTTATGTTTCGCTTTCATCGCTGGCGGTGAACATTGTGCTCAACTACGGCCTTATTTACGGTAAGCTGGGTATGCCCGAAATGGGCATCAGAGGTGCGGCGCTTGCCACACTTATTGCAAGGGCGCTGGAATTTGTTGTAATCTGCATTTACGTTTTTGTTTACGACAAAAGGCTTAAACTTCGCCTTGCAAGCTGTTTTGATTTGTCAAAAGATTTCGTCAAGGACTATTTCCACACAGGCTCTCCGCTGATTATGTCGAGCGTTTCGTGGGGAATTGCAATGGGTGTGCAGGGTGCAATCATCGGTCACCTCGGCGAAACGGCAATCGGTGCAAACAGCATTGCCTCCACAATTTTTCAGGTTGCAACCGTCATCTGCTACCCGGCAGGTAACGCCGCTTGTGTGCTTGTGGGCAAAACAATCGGCGAAAACAAGCCGATGTCGCTTATTAAATCCCGTTGCCGCAATATGCAGCTTGCGTTCCTTGCAATCGGCTTTGTTTCAAGCGCAATTCTGCTGCTGTGCAAGAACCTGATTATCGACTACTACAATGTTTCTGCCGACACAACAAGGCTGACGGACACTTTCATTTATATTCTGAGCGTCACCATCATCGGCACCGCTTATGAGGCACCTGCCCTGACGGGAATTGTTTCGGGTGGCGGAGAAACGGACTTTGTATTCAAGAATGATATTATTTTCATGTGGTGCATTGTTCTGCCACTTTCGCTTCTGAGTGCGTTTGTTTTCAAGTGGCCCGTTCCCGTAACCTTCGCCCTGCTCAAAGCTGATCAGGTGCTGAAATGTGCCGTTGCGGCGGTCAAGGTAAACCGCTACAAATGGGTGCGGGTGCTGACAAAATAAAGATAAGGAGCTGTTTTGTAACAGCTCCTTATCTTTATACATTGAGTATTCCTGCCAGGGTTTTGCCGAGGATTTTTTCTTTACACTCTTCGGTTAAATCCATATTTCTGATTCGGGCAATGTCCCGTTTGATGTTTTCGGCTTTGTTGTAGGGGAAATCAACGCCGAAAATGCTTCTGTCCTCACCCGTTTGCAGAATCACGGTTTTAAGCTGCTCGTCGCTGAGCGCCCACGCACCCGTGCCGTTTGAGTTGTCAACACTTGTCCAGCCTGCAAAAACTCTGGGTTGAGTGCCGCCGCGCGAATTGTTGCACATCACGGCAAGCGCATCGGTGAAAAAGTGGTAGCCGCCGATGTGCTCCATGCTGAAGCGCAGGTCGGGAAAATTCCACGCAACCTCATCGAAAAGCAAGACGAGGTTGTCACGCAGGCGGTGCCAGTGCATACCCGAATGGAATGAAAGGAAAAGACCCAGTTCCTGCGCCTTTTCATAAACCTCAAAAGCAGGCGCACCGTCAATGACAAACTCCTGATATGGCGGATGAAGCTTTATTCCTTTAAAGCCGAGGTCGGCAATACGCTCAACCTGACCGCCAAGGTCGGGGGCATCAAAATCAACCGTACCGAAGCCGACAATGTCGCTGCAACCTTTAATCTGCTTTGCGAGCCAGACGTTGTGGTTTTCGTCAATTCCGGCATCGGAAAAACGGTCGGCAAAGGGGGCAAAGGCAACACATTTGTCAATGCCGCAATCATCCATAAATACTTTCAGACTGTCAACCGTGCCCTCGGGGCGCAACTGAGCGGGAAAAATGTGCGCATGGTTTGCAAAAATCATTCGTATTGCTCCTTTTAATCGTCAAGCTCCTCTTTTTCGTAAGGGAATTCGCTGAAAACTTCCAGCTTTCTTGCGCGCATCCACAGCGAGGTGTTTATCCTCACCGAAAATCCGCAACCGTTGGGGCAAAGCCACTCGTGCATTGGCAACTCGGGTATTCCGTAAGCTTCAAGCAAAGCCATTATAACGCCGCCGTGGGTAACAATTGCAGTGTTGGTAATGCCCGTTTTGAGCACGCCCGTCACAATTGCCTCAAACGCCGCAGAAACGCGCGCGGCAAACTCGGCATTGCTTTCACCGTACTCAGGCTTTGCCTCAGGGTCACCGGAAAGCCAGTCGGCAAAGGTTTCGTTCTTTTTAAGTTCGTCGGCGGTTTTGTTTTCAAATTCGCCGAAATTGTACTCAATCAACCCGTCAATGATGATGGGATTGTGGTCGGGGTAAAGAATTTTGGCCGTTTCGGTGCAACGCGAAAGCGGACTTGAAAAAACAGCTTCCACACGCGGAAACACAAGCTCCTCTTTGAGTTGGATAAGCTGATTTTTACCGTCTTCACTCAGTGGCGAATCGGTGTGGCCGATATACCTGCCTTCAAGATTTTCGGCGGTCAGACCGTTTCTGATAAGATGTATTACGTAAGATTTCATTTTTCCTCCAAAAATACAAGAAAAAATTTGTTGCTTTCAGCAATATACAAAACGGATAATCGGGAGTATAATTATTATACTGTTTGTATATTTTGTGAGGTTATTATGGAAAGAAGCTTTCCCGTCATACTTTGCGAGCTGCGCAAAGAAAAAGGACTCAGCCAGAAAGAAGCCGCCGCAATGCTGGGCGTTTCTCAGGCCTTGCTGTCACACTATGAAAAAGGAATCCGTGAATGCGGCAGAAACTTTCTGATAAAGGCTGCCGAGCTTTACGGCGTAACCTGCGATTATCTGCTGGGTTGCAGCACAAGTAAAACCGGCTTTAACGAGGTTTTCGACATGGGTACCGCCAGCGAAGAGGACAAACGCTTTTCCACGCTGACCGCCTTCCGCGCGATTTCCGCCTTGCAGGAAGTGCTTGTCAAAGGCGGCGCCATCGACAACCACGACTACAACCTTTACTATTCACTGATTATTTACAGACTTGTGCTTTTTTCGGTTATCAGCGGTGTTTTGCCCAAAGAATGGTTGCCGTTCAACATTGAAAACTACAACACCGACCTTACAATGCGTGTTATGGACACGGTGTGTCTGGGCCTTGTCAAGGACCTTTCCGATATTGAAAAAACACTTGATATACCTGCACCAGAAAGCATTAAGACAGTCATTGAGCACGCAGACGAATATCTTAAAGACATTTTGCAGAATCAGGTGCCGACATTCCACGAATAACAGTAATTATGCTAATCCCACCCCGTTGAAAGGGTGGGATTTTTTTGCTTATTTCAGACTTTTGTAAAGTCTTATGTATTCATTTGCCGAACGACCCCAGCTGTTGTCGCACGAAAGGGCGCGCATCACAAGCTTTTGCCACTCTTCGCCGTTTGCATAAGCGCTGAGGCAGCGTCTGATTGCATCAAGCATATCGTGTGCGTTGTAGCTCTTGAAAGTAAAACCGTTGCCCTGACCGTCGCCACTGTCGGTTACGGTATCTTTCAAACCGCCGGTTTCACGCACAATGGGGATTGTGCCGTACCTAAGCGCAACCATCTGCGAAAGACCGCAGGGCTCGCTTTTTGAGGGCATAAGGAAAATATCGGCGCCCGCATAAATCTTTCTGGCAAGGTCAGGCACAAAGCCTACACGCAGACCGACCTTGTGCGGATAGCTTGCGGCAACCTCTTTGAAAAAGCTTTCATATTCCCAGTCGCCCGAGCCGAGGATGACAACCTGCACGTCTGCCGTGTCAAGCAGTTCACGCAGCACAGCTTTCACAAGGTCAAAGCCCTTGTGAGAAACAAGACGTGAAACAATACCGATAACGGGTGTGCCTTCATTCTGCGGCAAACCGAAAACTTCCTGCAAAGCCTGCTTGTTCTTTGCCTTGCCCGAGGGGTCAGCGGCAGAATAATTGCAGAAAATGTTTTTATCTGTTTCGGGGTCATAGCCAACGGTGTCAATTCCGTTGAGAATACCGCTGAGCTTGTAGCTGCGGCTTCTGAGAATGGGGTCAAGGCCATGGCTGAACCACGGGTCGAGAATTTCGTTTGCATAAGTGTTGCTGACGGTTGTGACCTTGTCTGCGCACTCGATTGCACCCTTCATAAGGTTGACTGCACCGTCAAATTCAACAAGTGAGCAATGCTCTTCACCCAGTGCAAAAACGTCGCCGAGAATATCTTTACCGTAAACGCCCTGATACTGAATGTTGTGAATTGTGAAAACGGTCTTTATTCCCGTATAGCCTTCACGGTTTGCATACATTGTGGAGTAGTAAACGGGAATAAGTGCCGACTGCCAGTCGTTACAGTGGATTATGTCGGGCTTGTAATCGATATAAGGCAGAATTTCAAGCACTGCACGTGAAAAGAATGCATAACGCTCACCGTCGTCATAGTGACCGTAAAGGGATGAGCGCTTGAAATAGTACTCATTGTCAAGCAGATAATAGGTTACGCCGTTTGCCTTTGCCTCAAAGATACCGCAGTACTGTCTGCGCCACGAAACGGGCACCATGATGCTGGTGATAAAACGCATCTTGCTTCTGAGCTCTTCGCTGACACATTCATAAAGCGGCATTACCACACGGCAGCCGACAAGACGCCTGCGCAACGCAACGGGCAAAGAGCCCGCAACGTCGGCAAGTCCGCCGCTTGCCGCAAAGGGCAACGCTTCGCTTGCGCAATATAAAACTTTCATTATATAATCATCCTTTTTTGAAAATTAAGCCGCCGGAGTTTCTGCCTGACCGACAGTTGACTGAGTCTGGCTCTGTGTCTGAGTCTGCTCAGCGGTTGTTGTGGTAGAGGGGGCGGTTGTGGACTGTGTTGTGTCCGTTACAGTCGTAGCTGTTGTTGCAGTTGAATCCGTGGGCGCGGAAGCAGTTGTTGTGTCGGTTGTGGTCGGTTTTTTTGTGACAACAACAACCGTTGTCGCAGGCTTACCGTTTTCGTCAAGCACAGCATTACCGATTTCATCAGTCACATACTCAATCCTTGTTTCGGTCGGCACTGCTGCCGTGGTGGCTGTTGTTGCCGTTAACGGGGGCTTTTTCGTGGCTTCATCAGTTTTGCTTGTTGCGTCCGCTTTTGTGGTTTCATCTGATTTGGTTGTTGCGGTGGTAAGCTTTGTGGAGCCGTGGTAAACCATGCTGGATTTGCTTGACGGACTGGTGTAGCCGTCAGGCGCAGTAAGGAAAATCACGTTGCCGTCCTCATCAATTGTTGTTTCAACTTTCTGCGTTGTCGTTGTTGTGCTGTCATCACCGATTTTAATATAGTTTCTGCCGACAACAACACCGACAAGACAAAGAGCAATTACCACAACCACAACCGTTGCGACTGTATTTTTATTCATCAGGTTCACTTCCTCAAATAACTGTTCCCTTGCTGATATAAACAGGGTAATTCGGTGAACCGCAGATATGCTTGCGGGGTTTCAGGACAGTGTCTTTGTCCATAATCACACATTCGGCGCAGGCACCCTCACCGATAAAGGTATCCTGCATAATGATTGAATTCTTGATTTTTGCGCCTTTTCCGATGTGAACACCGCGGAAGAGAATGCAGTTTTCGACCTCGCCCTCAACGATGCATCCGTTGGCAACAAGTGAATTCTTGACCGACGAGTCAACCGAATAAATGGCGGGGGCGGCATCCTTGACCTTGGTATAAACAGGTCTTTCGGCGGCGAAGAGCTGCTTGCGGTTTTCCCTGTCAAGCAATTCCATGCTGATGTCATAATAACTCTGAAGTGAGTCAATTGTTCTGACAAATCCGTCAAATTCGTAACCGTAAACACTGAGCTTGTCAATATTGCTCAGGATAACGGCGGTAAAGAACGGAACGCGTCTGCTGTGTGCCTCGTGAAGAAGCTTTTCAAACAGAGAGCGCTTGAAGATGTAGGTGTTAAGGCAGTAGCATACGCCCTCCTCGTCACCGACGGAAGAAACGGCGTCAACAACCTTGCTGTTTTCGTCAAGGGTCATAATCATTCTGCCGTCAATTTTCGGCACGCCGCCGTTTGCATAAGCCACGGTGATGTCCGCACCTTTTGCGATGTGAGCCTTTAACATTGCCTCATAATCAACGTTGCAGATAACGTTGCTGTCGCAGATGAGAACATATTCCTTTTTGGAATTTGTGATGTAATCAAGGTTGCCGTAAAATGCGTCAATCTTTGCATTGACGGGACCTGTTGTCACGGTGTTGAAAGGCGGCAGAAAGGCGACACCCTCTCTTTTACGGGATAAATCCCACGGTTTGCCCGAGCCGACGTGGTCCATAAGTGAGCGATAGTTAGCCTTTGTGATAAGACCGACGGCGGTAACGCCCGCATTTACCATATTTGAAAGTTGGAAATCGACAAGTCTGTAACGACCGGCAAAGGGAACGGAGCCCATTGCGCGCACAGCAGTAATCTCAGGCAGCAGCTCATCACGTGCATTTGTGTAAATAAGACCTAACAAATTGTTTGCTGACATTATTGCTCACCTCCGATATCTGTGTCAACCATTGCTTTTGCTTTTACCTGTGTGTTTTTGCCGACGGTTACGCCGCTGCCGACAACGGCAACACCCCATTCGTCAGCACCCATTTCCTCAGGAGCCTGACCGACGGTTGCGCCCTCTTCGACGGTGACGTTTTCGGCAACGATTGAATACTGAACAACAGCACCCTTTTTGATGACGGTGCCGGGCATTACGATTGAGTATTTGACGGTTGCGCCCTCTTCAACGGTGACGTTTGTGAAAAGCACGGAGAAATCAACATTACCCTCAATTTCGCAGCCCTCGGTAATCATTGAATTTTCCACAACCGCATCCTTGCTGATGTAGTGAGGCGGTGCGGCAAGACTCTTTGAATAAATCTTCCAGTCGGGGTCGCTAAGGTCAAGGTCAACTGTGGGATTGAGCAGGTCAAGGTTTGCATCCCATAGACTGTCAATTGTGCCGACATCCTTCCAGTAGCCGTCAAAGGGATAGGCGAAAAGACGCTCACCGTTGCCGTGCATTGCAGGAATAAGGTCGTGACCGAAATCGTTGCCCGACTCGGGATTGTTTTCGTCGTCAATAAGGTACTGACGCAACTTGCTCCAGGTGAAGATATAAACACCCATTGAAGCCTTGTTGCTTCTGGGATTCTTCGGTTTTTCCTCAAACTCGGAAATGGAGCCGTCATCGTTTACAAGCATAAGACCGAAACGGGAAGCCTCTTCCCACGGCACCTCAAGCATCGCGATTGTGCAGGCGGCATCCTTTTCCTTGTGGTAGTCAAGCATTTTGGAATAATCCATTTTGTAAATATGGTCACCTGAAAGGATGAGCACGTATTCGGGATTATATCTGTCAATGAAATTGATGTTCTGATAAATTGCATTTGCGGTGTTTTTGTACCATTCCGTACCTTTAATCTGCTGATAAGGCGAAAGAATGTGAACGCCGCCGTTAGCTCTGTCAAGGTCCCAGGGCTGACCGTTGCCGATATAGCCGTTGAGCACAAGCGGCTGATACTGGGTCAGCACGCCGACGGTGTCGATGCCCGAATTGACGCAGTTTGAAAGCGGGAAATCAATGATTCTGTATTTTCCGCCGTAAGGTACAGCAGGTTTTGCGATGTTCTTTGTCAGGATGCCCAGGCGGCTTCCCTGTCCGCCTGCAAGCAGCATGGCAATACATTCGGTTTTGTGAGCCATAGTATTTCCTCCGTTTTTATAATTAAGTTATTATTTTTTGCGTGAAGTGTTTTTAAGATACATCACACTCAGACCTGCAAGGTCAAGCTTTATGCTCTGCTCAAAGCCGTGCATCGGTTTTTCCTGAGTGCGTACGGATTTTGCCGTTGCGCTGCCCGTGCCGCCGTATTGCGGGTCATCCGAGCTGAAAACGGGTCGCCACGTGCCCGCTTTCGGCACGCCGATACGGTAATCCTTGCGTTCAACGGGTGTGAAATTGCACACGCAGATTATCTCGTTGCCGTCGTTATCAATTCGCTCAAATGCAATCACGGAGTTTGCGCTGTCATCGCTGACAAGCCAGCGGAATCCCTCCCAGCCGTAGTCAATCTGCCACAGCGGTGCATTCTTTGCATAAAAGGTATTGAGGGCTTTTACGTAATTTTTAAGCTGACGGTGGGCGTCGTAATCAAGAAGAAGCCAATCAAGCTCCTGCTTGTAATTCCATTCGATGAACTGACCGAATTCCGAACCCATGAACAGCAGCTTTTTACCCGGGTGCGCCATCATGTAACCGAGGAAAGAGCGCACACCCGCAAATTTTTCCTCGTATGTACCGGGCATTTTGTTTATAAGCGAACATTTTCCGTGCACAACCTCATCGTGCGAAATCGGCAGAATGAAGTTTTCGGAAAACGCATAGAAAAATGAGAAAGTAAGACAGTCGTGGTTGAATTTTCTGAAAAGTCCGTCAAGTGAGAAATAACGCAGACAGTCATTCATCCAACCCATGTTCCACTTGAAATTGAAGCCGAGGCCGCCCATATAAGTCGGCTTTGAAACCATAGGCCATGCGGTGCTTTCCTCGGCAATCATCATGACGTCGCCGTGCTCTCTGAAAATAAGCTCGTTGAGTTTTTTGAGCAGTGCAACCGCTTCGAGGTTTTCGTTGCCTCCGTTTACATTCGGCTGCCACTTGCCGTCCTCACGGCCGTAGTCAAGGTAAAGCATTGAGGCAACCGCATCAACACGCAGACCGTCAATGTGGAATTTGTCAATCCAGTACATTGCGCTTGAAACAAGGAAGCTCTGCACCTCGGTGCGGCCAAAATCGAAAATACGCGTGCCCCATTGCAGGTGCTCACCCTTTAACGGACTTTCGTATTCGTAACAGGGTTCGCCGTCAAATTCGTAAAGACCGTAGGCATCCTTCGGAAAGTGCGCAGGTACCCAGTCAAGAATAACGCCGATATTGTTTTTGTGCGCAAGGTCAACAAAATAAGCAAAATCGTCGGGAGTGCCGTAGCGTGAGGTGGGTGCGAAATAACCCGTCACCTGATATCCCCACGAGCCGTCGAAAGGATATTCGCTTATCGGCAACAGCTCAATGTGAGTGTAGCCCATATCCTTGACATAAGGAATAAGGCGGTCGGCAAGCTCACGGTAAGGCAGTGGATTGCCGTCGGGGTAAACCTGCCACGAGCCTACGTGCACCTCGTAAATATTTACGGGTGAGCCGTAAATGCTTTTGCTTTTGCGCTTTTTCAGCCACGCAGAGTCGCCCCACTTGTAATTGCCGAACTCGTAAAACTTTGATGCCGTGCCCGGTCTTGTTTCGGCATGAAAGGCATAGGGATCGCTTTTGTAGAAAAATCTGCCGTTTGCGCTTTCAATGTAAAACTTGTAAGAGTCAAACGGTTTCACTCCGTCAACCGTACATTCCCACACGCCCTGCTCGCTGATGCGTGTGCAGGGGCTTGCATCGGTGCGCCAGTCGTTGAAATCGCCGACAATGCTCACTGAGCGTGCGTGGGGTGCCCAAAGACGGAAAACAACCGCATCGCTTCCCTTCACACGGTGGGCGCCGAGATATTCATAAGCCTTTGAATTGGTGCCCTGATGAAAAAGGTAAAGCGGTACGTTATCCCTGACCATAACGGATTCCCCCTTTTACACATCCTTTGACATTATACCAAATTATATTATAACAACTAATTGTTACTTTTTCAATAATGCAAACATAAAAAAATCAGGTTTTTTTGTGCAAATTAGTCACACAAATCCACCTGATTTTACAAAATTCTGTGATTTTTTTGAATTTTTTACTTATTTCCGGTTCTCGATGTAGTTCTTTAACATTCCGCACCAGTCTGTCTGAATGATGTCAAACCCACGGTCAATCAGCCAACCCCAACCGTAATCGGGCGATTTGATGATTGCGTTGTCGTCGGAATGTCCTGCCGACAGCACGTCCCTGCTGTTGTAAACAATGGCATTTACATAAAGCATCAGACCGAGATTGTGCATTTTTTCAATGTATCCGGGCGAAGCAACGGGTGCGCTTTCGTCGGCAAAAAGCACCTCTGCCCCGACGTAGTTGATTCCGCTTGCCAGCAATTTTTTCGAAACAGTGTCTTCGTTTTTAATCATCGGAATAAACTTGAAATCGGGCGCATATTTTTTTATCTGTTCAATATACCTGTCCTTGACGGGGGTTTTTACAATAACCTGATTTTCAACTCCGCAACGGCGGATGCACTCTGTAATGCCCGGAATATCCGTCCAGAATTTATCAACGTTTATGTAGCACTTACCTTTAAGAAAATCAAGGATTTCTTCAAGCGTATTGATGCCCAGAAACGTTTTGCAGTCATCCTGATTGACAAAGCGGAGCTTTTCAATTTTTTCTGCCTTCATCAGTGCAAGCGATGTTCTTTTGCGCAGGTGCGCACTTTCCATGCCGGGGTGAAAAACAAAATACCTGCCGTCACGGCTTTTTGAAACGTCAAGCTCGATTATATCGGCGCCCTGCATCAGTGCCGCCTTAAAAGCCGCAAGGGTGTTGCACGGAATGTTGGCCGAGGAAACGCCGCGGTGAGCGCAGAGCAAAACCCTGCCCTGTGCATTTTCTTTGAGTGTTTTACTGAAATCAAACATAATTCTTTACCTCCCGCCTTTGATAAAATTATAACACAGCCTTTGATGATATACAAGAAAAAACGTTTTTTCGTCCGATTGTTGCAATTTTCTTTTGCGGCATAAACAAAGCAAAAATTTATAATCCTGTTACCTTCATTGACAAAAATATTTTATTTTGGTATTATTAAAGTGTATATGCGGCAAAATCTGCCGCGCACCGAATGTCCGAAAGGAGAGATGTGTAATGGTCAGCACAGACAATCTCTGCATGAGCTGTATGAAAGAAATCGGCAACGAAAAGCAGTGTCCCTACTGCGGCTACCATGCAGATTCTGTTCAAATCGCTCCCTATCTTCCCGTGCGCACGGTCATCGCCAACCGCTACCTTGTGGGCAAGCTTCTTGACTACAACGGCGAGGGTGCAACCTACATCGGCTGGGACCTGACAGAGCGTAAGGCCGTCAACATCAGGGAATTCATCCCCGACTCAATCTGTATGAGAACAACAAACGACCTTGCTCTCAAAATTATGCCGGGCAGCGAAATCACGTTTCGTGACTGCAACCAGAGCTTTACCGAAATGTGGAACAAGCTTATGCGTCTGCGCGGTCTTTCCGCACTGATTGCGGTAACAGACGTTGTACACGATTACAACACAACCTTTGCAATTTACGAACATTTTGAAAATATCACCCTGCGCGATTACCTGCTTTCAAGCAAAACGGGCTACATCCCGTGGGAGCGTGCAAGGCAACTGTTTATGCCGATTCTGTCAACCCTCGGCACACTGCACTCCGCAGGAATTATTCACAGAGGCATTTCGCCGACAACCCTTGTTCTCGGCCACGACGGTAAGGTCAGAATCACAGGTTTTTCAATCTGGCAGGCACGCACCGCCAGGGGCGACCTCAACGCCCAGCTTTTCCAGGGTTATTCCGCCATTGAGCAATACGGCTTTGACGGCCGTCAGGGCGCCTGGACAGATATTTATTCCTTCGGCGCCGTGCTTTACCGCGCACTCATCGGCTCTGACCCGATTGATGCCACCGAAAGGGCAACAAACGACCGTCTTATGGTGCCCGGCAAGTTTGCCGAGCAGCTTCCCGCTTATGTCATAAACGGACTTATCAACGCTTTGCAGATTCTGCCTGAGGACAGAACAAGAACGGTTGAACAGCTGCGTGCCGAGCTTTCCGCTTCGCCCGCTGCTGCCGCCGCAAGCGAACAGTTCACAATGCGTACGCCCCTGACCGTGCCGCCCGTTACCCAGGGCACCGAGGCAGCCGCAACGTCGGCTCCCTCCGCACAGAAAAAAGCTGCCGCCCCCACCGCAAAAAAGCCGAAGAAGAAAAAGGGCAACGCAGTTTCCGCTTTTATCATTTCAATCGGCGTCAGCGTGCTTGTCTGTGCATTGATTATCACGGGTGTTCTGTTCGTCTTCTTCCGTGACAGCATAAATATCGGTGACAGCGACACAACCACCGTGTCAACCTCGGCCGTCGCCGAAACCACAATCGTCCCCGATTTTGTGGCGCTCGAAACAACTTATGCCGACGTCAGCAATAACCCGGTTTTCACAAAGAGATTTTCTTTCTCGCAAAAGGGTAAATACAGCAACTCCGTACCCGCAGGCTACATAATCGAACAAAGCATTGCACCCAACTCTGCCGTTGAGTACGGCACGGAAATTGTGCTGACGGTAAGCCTCGGTAAAGAAATGATTACACTGCCCGACGTTGTCGGCCTTTCTTACGAAGAGGCGGAGTCCAGACTTACCGAAATCGGTTTTGTCTGTGAGCGCAAAGAGGTTGCCAACGACGGCATCCACGCTGCCGAAGAGGTTCTTTCAATGAGCCTTATCAGCGGTAACACCTACGAGTCAGGCAAAAAGGTTGTGCTCAGGGTAAACCTTGCACCCGAGGAAACCCGGCCCGAAGAAAGCGAAACGGAATACCTTGACGATTATCCGTTTTAAGCTGTCAGATATGTAATAAACCCCTCACAATACGCTGTGTATTGTGAGGGGTTTTTGTTGCTGTCAGGCCGTTATGCGGCAGGGGTTGAGGAAAACATTTCAAGAATCTTCATAAACTGTTCAACAAGAACGCCGAGCAGTTTAATGAGCTTCATGATGATTTCCATGTAATCCGCATCGCCGAACATCTGGCCGATGATGTCAGAAACATTGGGAATTTCGGTTACGCTGATTGCGTAAGACGCACTGTAATTTGTGCCGACAACCGTTGCGGTAATAACGGCGGTGCCGCGCGCAACAGCGGTTACGGTGCCGTCTGCGCTGACGGTTGCAACCGCCTCATCGGAAGACGTCCAGACAATCTGTCCAGAAACGCCGCTTGCAAGCTGAGCTTTCAGCTTTAAGGAGTCACCTGCGGCAAGTCGGTTTTTGCCGCCATCGGCGTCAATTGAGATTCCGGCAGAAACAGATACAACCGAAACCTTGCAGGTTGCTTTCTTTGCGCCGTCAACAGTAGTTGCCGTAATTGTTGCTTCGCCGATACCGACGGGTGAAATTACGCCGTTTGCATCAACCGTTGCAATGCTTTCGTCAGATGATGAAAAAATCACCTTCTTGTTTGTCGCATCTTCGGGCGATACGGTTACGGAGTTTGCAAACGATGTTGAATAAAGCGAAACTGATTTACTCTTGAATGAAACAGATTTAACAGAAACGTAATCCTCGGGCTTTGCAACAACATTTACCTCCAGCTCTGCGGTCTTGCCGCGGTAGGTAACGGTAATTGTGTGCTTGCCCTCTGCTTCGAAAACAGAGTCGGCAGAAACTGTATAGCCCGTTGAAACGGTTGCAACGGTGTCGTCATCGTAAACAACCTCAATTTCCATGCCCGTTGCATCAAAAAGCGTATCTACATAAAATTCTGATTTGTCAGGTGCTTTTTTGATGTTGATTTGCTTAACGCCGATTTCCTGCCACACCGCATAAAGTTTAAGATTTTCATTTGTGCTGTAATCTGCACCTGCGGTGTACTGTGCGGCAGTTGCGTTGCCGGTGGTTGCCCAGCCGATGAAGGTGTATCCGCCGCGTGTGGGCACGGCATCCGTGATTTTAACGGTTTGGCCAAAAACCTTTATCTGGCTGACAGGGGCGTTTATGCCGCCGTTTGCATCATAAGTAACGGAAAACTCTTTGAGCTTCCACACAGCAAAAAGCTTTGTGTCACCCTTTGCGGTGAATTCACCGCCTGCCGTATACTGTGCGGCGGTTGCATCGTGGGTTGTTGCCCAACCGACAAAAGTGTAATTTTCCCTTACGGGTACAATTGTCGGCAACGTGGTTTTCGCATCAATTCTGGCTGTCAGAAGGTCAGGAGCACCTGTGCCGCCGTTTGCGTCGAAAACAATGTTTGCAATGTTGCTTTTATATGCGGGAATACCGAAGCCGACAATTCTCATGTTTCCGTTTCTGAGCGATGACCTCGGATACTGGCGGTTTGACTTTACGCCGTCAGAGTAATTGCCCTCAATGAGAGTAATTGTTGACGATGTAACGGAAACAACGATGCCTGCGTGGTTGATTGTTGTGCCGCCGTTGTTGCAGATGAATGCAAGGTCACCGGGAAGAGGTGTGTAAGAGGTAAGCGCACCCGAAGGATGAGCAAGTGCCTGATACATTGCCTGAGTGGATGCGGTTTTGGGAATTATGCTTTCGGGGACACCTGCCTGTGCGGCACACCAAGAAATAAAGGTGGCGCACCACGCAGTACCCTGATTGCCGTACCAGTAGCCGTACTCTGTGTAGTTACCTGCGCCCGTTGAACCGCCTGCAATTGTTGAGGAGCTGTTGCCCTCATGGTAGCCGTCCTGTGAAAGCGCAACGCTGACAATATCCGCCCTCTGGTCACCGGTAAGACTGACCTTGGTAAGATTTTGATAATACTGACCGCTCTTGTAGCTGGTGCTGGGGGTATATGACGGAGTCAGTGCAAGGGCACTGACAACACCCGAAATAACAATTAACACCGTAAGAAGCACGGCAACGATTTTTTTGACAGTCTTTTTCATATCCGAATCCCTCACAAAATAAATTTTATGTCAAGTAGTAGAAATATCACTTTTAAAAAGCACTATATCTTGTATTATAACACATATTTATTTCATATACAAGAGTTTTCGTCAATGATTTCGGACTTTTCTTCTTTTTTGTCATTTTCAATTGCCGTCAACTCACCGCGCAACACCTTGTCGGCGGTTTGTGCCGCCTGAGTAAAAGAGTTGTTTTCCCAGTAAGACACCGCCGCGCAGACAACGGCAAAACCGATGCTGACCCCAGCGCTGACGTTTTCGCTGTCAACGGGAATTGTGCGCACGCCGAAGCTTTGCAAAGTAAGATTGATAAAGGCAAGCAAAAGCAACGCAAGACGCACCCAGGTGCCGACCGAAACGCCGCTGATTGCGGCAAAAAATTTCTTGATTCTGTTCATATTTTTCCTTTCTCTGCAACGGAGTCAATGCGCCTGTGCGCACTTTTTATATCACGCTCCGCAGCAGCCATTCTTTCAACAAGATTGTTATGTTTGTCGACTTTCTTTTCAAGCTGTTCAAGTCGGTAATTTGTCAGTTTCTGTGAGGCGAGAATGCCGCCGACGCAACCGACCGCCGAGCCCAGAAAAGAGAGCAAAAGCTCCCAGTCCATTATTTTCACCTCCGGCTGAGTCTTACATATTTTTCATTGAGTGAAATCCACCCTTTTCCGATTTTTCCCCACTTGCTGCCCGCTGTTTCGGTGACCGTGACAACCTCACCTTTGCCCATATAACCGACAGCCGCATGTGATGACGATGGTCCGCTGCGCACGGTAAGTGAATGGCAGATTATTTCATAGCGCAGTTTCGTTTCGGGCACGGGGTCAATCAGGTTTTTGATTGCGCCCGCAATTGCCGCTGCACACGTTTTAACGCCATCCCGTGCGGTGACTTTCTGCAAATCCGAAGGGGTGTCTATAAACACCGTTTCAATAAGAATTGCAGTCATCGTTGTTTGACGGATAAAAGCAAAATAATCCTTTCCTTTTGAATTAAGCCGGATTTTTGCACCTCTGTTTTTTACACCGAGTGCCTGCGAAACAGCGGCAGAAACCAACCCTGCCGCTGTTTTACCTTCTGATGAAAATTTGCTGTGATAAACTTCCGTCCCCGTGCCGCCGCCTGCATTGAGGTGAACTTCAACCGCCAGTGCATAGCCGCCTGCATTGGCACTGCTTATGCGCTCGGTAAGGTACAGTCCTCCGTCCGCATTTATCAGGTCACAGCCGATACCGCTTTTTCTGATCTCCTCAGCTGTGAGCTTTGCAATCTCTTTGGCAATTTCAAACTCGTGATAACCGCCGCTGACTGCCCCGGGGTCATAACCGCCGTTTTCGGATTTTCCGTGGCCGACACAAATGCACACTCTGTTATTCCGGGAGTTCATATCCGACCTCCTCAAGGTAATAGATTGTGAATCCTCTGAAATACGGCATGGAAAAATAGTCATAAAGAGTCGTGGGGGTCTGCTCACAAAATCCGCCGAAAATCTGCTGATTACTTGATGGCAGGTTTGTAAGCACCATATTGGTATCGAAGCAGCCGTGATAGAAATAAGGTAACCATTCAAAAAGGTCTTCTGCGACATCCAGCATCTCATCGCCGAGGTTGTTGTGAAATATTACTTTGAGCAGCATCGCATCTTCCGCAATGTAGCCGGACTCGTCTCTTGTGCCGAATGTGACTTTTCCGTTTGTTGCATCAACAAACCCTTTGTACGCCTCAGGTTCAATGTCGGGTTTCATAGTATAATAACGCGAGGATACAACCAGATTTATTTTGCCGTCGGCGGTAACTTCAATATTTCTTCCGCCGCTGTAACCCGTGATTGTTGGCGGCTTATTTTTAATGAAATCCGCCGCCGCTTCATCCGTCTGCTCCCAGTCGCCCTGCACGTTGCGCTGCGCACCCTGTTCAATGCCCGAAAGCTTTTCTTTTTCAGCGTTGCCGAAGTTGTTGTCCGTGTGCACATATCCGGCGTCGCTGACGAAATTGCTGTCATTTTCAAGGTCGCTTGTTTTGTCGGGAATATCGGGCTTGTCTGCGAGCTCTTCGTAGCTTTTTGCACCGACAGGCTTACCGTCACAGTAAAGTCTGCCGTCATCTGCACTCAACGAATCAAGCAAATCCATATTGGTGTGAATGTGGTTACCCGTTTCTTCAAACATATTGATAAACTCAACCGCCGCCCTCATCTGGTCAACAAGGGTTATGTTGTCGTCGACTCCGCTTGCCGTGCCCGTGACTGACGGAGCAAACCGAAGCCTGGCAACCGATGATTTTCTGATGATTTCCGTTCCGCTTACGTCGTCGGCGTGCGCTTCAAGCTGAACACCGATTATGCCTGTGCGCGTCAGTCCCTGCGTCAGCGGACAGTAAACCTTGTTGCCGTTTCTGTATGCGGCAGAGGTTTCGCCGGGATAAATATTGTTGCTGACGATTTTTCTGTTGAGTCCCGAAACATCAAAGGCAAGCGCAAGGTAATCGTAGCCTTCACTTGCAAATTCATCATTGAGCGTGATTTCAATTACGCCGGCATTGTGCTCGTAAACAAAACCGGCATCCTCGGGACAAATCAGCTCATCTTTTTCATTCATCGTGATTTCAATAATTCTTTGCGTCATAAAAATTCCTTTCTCCCGTTTTGTTGTAATAATTTTTCAGGTAATGCGCCGTGTGTGCCGCCTCGGCACGCATTTCGTAATACATATTAAGACTGCACTTTACGGCGTAAGCCTCATTGCTGAGAATCGGGTCAGGCAGTGCCCTGAGACGTGCCCTGAGGGCACTGATTTTTTCGTTGATGAATTCCAGACTGCGCTCATATTCTTCACCGAGCGCGGCAAGAGTTTTTCTTTCTTCCATTGTTCCTCCGATTTTTATAAATTCAGACAATCAGATAGTCTGTTGTCACACCGAAAAATGCCGCAATGCCGATAATCTCATCAACACTCGGCTTTGCTTTTGCAAATTCAAGCGATGTCAGGCGTGTTTCGCTCATTCCCAGACCTTTGGCAAGACGGTTGCGTGAAAGATTTTCCGAGCTGCGCAGCGCACGAAGACGTTGCGGAAAATCACAGCCACGGTTTTCACGCACGGCGGAAAGAACGGCGGCACGCCGCAGTTCCTCCCACACAACGGCGGGATTTTCCATTTTCTGCTGGTATTTCACCACAAACCGAAGCACACGGTAAAGCTTCTCCTTAACCCGTTCAAGTGTGCGGTTGACCGTTGACGGATTAACGTCCAATCTGGCCGCAATTTCGCTGACGTTCAGGTTTTCAAACCAGAAAAGGTGCAGTGTCCGCTTTTCCGTTTCGCTCAGTTCTTCTTCAATTGCCGTGTCAAGAAGCTCCGACATTTCCATACTGCGCGCACGCCGCACATACTCAACGGGGTTTTCACACCTGTCACAGCAATTTCCGCAACAGGCAAGCTGTGCCGCACGCATTTCCTCAGCGGTGGGATAAAACACGGGCATTTCCTGATTATTCTGCAAATTCTCTCCCCTCTCTTTCGTGTTGTTTTAAAAGTATTTCTTTCTCCCGTTTGCATTTTTAATAGCAGCACTATTGATTTTAACGAACAAATGTTTGTTTGTCAAGAGTTTTATTAATATTTTTCATTTAATACTTGACTTTTTCAATAGTTTAGCTCATAATAACAACATGATTTATTTGTATTTTAACCGGTGTACTCCGCCGTGAGTTTAAGCGGCGCAGGCACCCCGCCTGCCCGAAAGGATGATTATTTTGAACACAATTAAAGAACTCCGCCGAAAAAAGAACCTTTCACAGCAAGAGCTTGCCGCCCTTTGCGGCGTGCACCAGACAGCTGTCAGCCAATGGGAAAACGGACGCACTGCTCCCGACACCTCCACACTTGCTATCATTGCGCAGGTGCTGGGCGTTTCGGTTGACCGTATTCTCGGCCGTGAAGAAGCAGGCAAAAAGCTCATCCCCGTGCTTGGTTATGTGCGTGCAGGAGTACCGATGGAGGCTGTTGAAGAAATATTGGATTACGAAGAGATTTCTGCCGAAACTGCGGCAAGCGGTGACTTTTTTGCCCTGCAAATCAAGGGCGACAGTATGTCACCGAGGATGTTGCCGGGCGACGTTGTGATTGTGCGCCGTCAGGATGACGTTGAAAGCGGTGAGATTGCCGTCGTACTGTGCAACGGTGACTGCGCAACGGTTAAAAAGGTAATAAAAAAAGACACAAGCCTTTTGCTTGTGTCGCTTAATCCCGAATATGAACCGCTCATTTATACCGCCGAGCAGATAAGAAACCTGCCCGTAACAATTCTCGGCAAGGTCGTTGAACTTAGAGGAAAATTCTGACAGAATAATAATCAAGCGGCACACCTCATCAGGGTGTGCCGCTTTTTCTTTATATTACATTATTACTTATACCAGCTCATAAGCTTTGCTGAACTGGGGGTCTGTCTGTGCAGAAACCGTGTTGACATCAATGTAGTAATCACCCGTAAATTCAACCGTGTAGGTCGGCTCGATTCCCTCGGTGTCAAAACGGTTTGCCTCATTATAAGGGACAATTGCCGCAACAGTGAGCACAACCGCACCGCCGTCATCCAGGGCGATTGCCTCGTGGATTGTGCCTGCCCCCTTTGTCTTGGTGCCGACAAGCGGTGCAAGAATTATATCGTGCAGATCACAGGCGAACAGTTCTGCGCAACCTGCCGTGCGTGAATTGACAATAACGGCGCAGGGCTTGTTGAGTGCGCTGCTCTCTGCCGAAAACTTCTTATCTTTATAAACCTGACCGGTTTTGTCGTAAGCCACGGCAAGGCTTGTACTGCTTTTTGTTGACGGCACAACAATATCAATCACCTGTGCCGCATATTCGATTGCGCCCTCGCTTGTGTTTCGCACGTCAAATACAAATGACTGTGCGCCCTGCTCGGTGAGTGTATCAATCGCCTTGCGGAACTGGTCGGGCGTTGTTTTGTAAAACGCCTTGATATAAATATAACCGACATCTTCAACAAGCTTGTATGAAACATACTGCTCTGCAAAACCGAGCATCGGCTCAACCGAATGTTCAACTCCGTCACGCTTGTAAACAAGGCTTACACTTTCCAGCTTCTGACCGTAAAGCTTCTGGGTCAGTGCCATATAATTTTCAACCGTGACAAGTGTTTTATCAATTTCGACAAGAATATCATCCGCTTTTAGGCCGACTGTTTCGGCAGGTGAGCCGACGTAAACCTCGGCAATTTTCAAAGCAGGAATGCTTCTGTCAAACACCGTTTCAACACCGATTCCGTTGATTCTGCCTTCAAGCACTGCGTTGTAGGTTTCATACTCCTCTGCGTTGAGGTAGTAGCTGTTGGGGTCGCCCAGACCGTCAATGTAACCCTCGACAAGACCCGCATTGATTTGTGAGCCCTTGTTTTCGGTGCCCCAGTAATAGTAAGTGGCAACCTTGTCACTGATTTCGGAAATTACCGAATAGGTCTGTGAGCGCTGGGAAAGGTTTGAAATGATGGTGTTATAAAGCTGTTTTGAAATTACCATTGTAATGGCAAAAGTAGCTGTTATTGAAATGATTATAAGAGAAATGCAGACTCCCAATGACAGTTTTCTGTTCATAGCATTAATCCTTTTAATAAATTACGGGGCTTTAACATAATTGAGGGGATTGACTCTGTTGACATTGCCGTCAGCTGTCTTAACCCTGACCTCAAAATGCAGATGGTAGCCCGTTGAACGGCCCGTTGTGCCCATTTTTGCAATGGTTTCACCCTTTTTGACAACCTCACCGTAGGAAACAAGCACAGAGTTGCAGTGCGCATAAAGCGTCATTGTGCCGTCACCGTGGTCAATTATAAGATAATTGCCGAAGCCGCCGTTGTAGTTGCCGTCGTTGTAGCAGGTGATTACCTTGCCGCCTTGTGCAGCATAAATGGGTGTGTTGTAGCCGATGTTATTACCTTTTGAGTCATAAATGCAAATATCAATGCCGTTGTGCTTTTTGACGTTGCCGTCACCGTAAAGGTCACGGTTGCCGTAGTATGACGTAATACGTGCGCCCTGCCTTTGCGTGGGCCACATCATATTGCCGTCATTCTCATAAGCTCCGTCGGGGTTGTCACCCTGACTTGAACCGTGCTGACGGATGTACTCGTCAATTTCTTTTTCAACCGCTTCTTCCTGAGCGATGAGAATTGCAATCTGCTTGTTGTAAGCCTCACTGTCCTCGTCAAGCTGTTGAAGAATTGAGTTTACCTCAGCATATTTTGAAGTAACTTCTTTTTTCTTTGCTTCAAGGTCAGCTCTGGCAACCTCTTCCTGAGTTCTGCGCTTGACAAGCACTTTCTTCTGTGCCTCAACGGTAGCCTTTTTCTCCTCAACCTCTGTCTTGGCGGTTTCAGCCTCTTCTTGCAGAACTTCAAGGTCGGCAGCTTTCCTGTTCAGGTTTTCAATAAGCTCACTGTCGCTTTCGGCAACTCTTTCAAGCAATTCTTTTTTTGCAAGATAGGTTGACAAATCACCCGAAGAAAACAGGATTTCAAGCGTGGATGCCTCGCCCGCCATGTAGGATGCGCGGATTCTTTCAAGCAACGCATTGCGTGTGCGCTGAACTTCAAGCTGTGTGTAAGCAATCTGGATTTCAAGGGCATCTATTCTTGTTTCATAAACGGTGATTTCATTTTCAAGCGTTGTCAGCTGAGCATCGATAATGCCGATTTCACCGTTGAGCAGGGTAATCTGCTCATCCAGTATATCTATCTGACCTTCAAAATTTTCAATCTGAACGTTCAGTTCGTCAAGCTTTGCCTCGTTTGAGGAAATACTTGCTTCAATTTCCGCCATCTTGTCTTCGCTGTTTTTGATTTTTTCTTCAAGCTCTTTGTACTTTTCGCGCAGCTCTTCCAGCGTTGTCTGGGCACTGACGGGCGGTGAGGCAGGTGCCGCACACAGAAAAACCGTCACTGCACAAAGACAGATGCAGAGCAAGCGGAAAGCGAAGGAAGTTTTATATCTCTTCAATGTCAACAAACTTCCTTTCTTTAAGGTATTTGCCGATTGAAGTGACACCGCCGAAAACACCCGTAAACACACCGATGCCGAGGAAACCGAGCAGAAGCGGACCTGCAAAGGATATGAAAGGAACAATTTCGGCGCTGCCGAAAACAGAAATCATTGAGGTGATTGTTGTTGCCGACAGGGAATAAACTCCCCACACGGCAAAGAAAGCGAGAAAGCCCGAAATGATACCGAGCAGCATACCCTCAATGACAAAGGGCAGACGGATAAACGTATTTGTTGCACCGACGCTTTTCATAATGCTGATTTCAAGGCGGCGGTTGAACATTGTTATTTTGATTGTGTTTGAAATGATGAACAGCGAAACAATCAGCAACAGAATAATTATGCCGCCGCTTATGTAAGTGACAGACATCCTCGTCTGTGCAAGCTGTTCTGCAAAGTCGCTGTTTTCACGCACACGCAGAACATTTTCAAGTTCGCGCAACTCATCGGCAACCTGCGAAAAACGCAGCATATCGCCGACTGTCACCCTGTAAGCATCGGGCAACGGGTTGGTATCAAGACCTTCAAGATATGCCGATGATTCACCGATTTCGTCAAGAATTTTTTCATAGGCGTCATCTTTGCTGACAAACTCATAGCTTGCAACAGCATCGATTTTTCTGATTTCGTCACCGAGGTCACCTATCATCTGACCGTCGGCACCGTCTTCGATATACACCATAATGACGTTCTGTGCATCAATTGTGTCAATCATCATATTGATGTTGAGCAACAGAATGAGGGCAATACCGACAATCAGCAGACAGCTGAAAAGAACGGTGGTGGATGCAAGCGACATCAGACGGTTGACGTAAAGATTGCGGAAGCCTTCTTTGATCAGATAGCCGAAACTTGCTTTTTTCATTTCACGTCACCTCCGCTTACAGATGTTGCCGCACTCATGTGCGAGGTTGCGGTGCGGGAATCGAAAACATCTCCGTCAGAAACAATCTGACCTTTTTCAAGAACGATGGTGCGCTTGTCAAAGCAACGCACAAGGTTGTGCTCGTGCGTTACCATAATAACCGTTGTGCCTGCCTCGTTGAGTCGCATCAGCAGGTCAACGATTTCGTAACTCATCTGGGGGTCAACGTTGCCCGTGGGCTCGTCCGCGATGATGATGTCGGCATTGTTTGCAAGTGCCCTTGCAAGGGCAACTCTCTGCTGCTCACCGCCCGACAGCTCGTTGGGCATTGAGCGTGCCTTTGAGGCAAGACCGACAAGGCTGAGCACGTAAGGCACTCGTTTGCGGATTTTCTTTTCTTTTGTGCCGATGACACGCATGGCAAAGGCAACGTTGTCAAAGACGCTCATGTTGGGAATCAGGCGGAAATCCTGAAACACAATGCCGAGACGGCGTCTGAAATAAGGAATCTCTCTTTTCGGCAGGTCGTTGAGCATGACACCGTCAACGCAGATGGTGCCGCCCGAGGGCACTTCCTCACGCATCATCAGTTTGAGGAACGTGCTTTTGCCGGCGCCTGACGAGCCGACGATGAAAACGAATTCTCCCTTTTCAATATTGATATCAATATGTTTAAGGGCGTGGGTACCGTTTTCGTATACCTTGGAAACATCGCTAAACTGTATCACAATATCATCCTTTTCCAAAATTTAGTAAAATACGAAAACCGCACGAACGGAAAAAATTCATCAATACTTGATGGGCTTGGCATCGAGGTATTTCTTAACCATAAGCGCCACTTTGAATACGATGGCGTCGTCAAACTCCCTCAGATCAAGGCCCGTGAGCTTTTTGATTTTTTCAAGTCTGTAAACAAGGGTGTTACGGTGAACAAAAAGCTTGCGTGACGTTTCAGACACGTTGAGGTTATTTTCAAAGAAGCGCTGGATTGTGAACAGTGTTTCGTAGTCGAGGCTGTCGATTGAGCCGCGCTTGAAAATTTCGTGCAGGAACATTTCGCAAAGGGTGGTGGGGAGCTGATAAATAAGACGGGCGATGCCGAGATTTTCATAGCTGATGATTGTTTTTTCAGTGTCAAAGACTTTGCCGACTTCAAGCGCAATCTGCGCCTCTTTGAATGAGCGGGCAAGGTCCCTGATACCTTCGACGGCTGTTCCGATGCCGACAAGAACGTGGGTATAAAGCTCTGTGCTGAGTGAATCGGAAATTGAGCGGGCAAGCTTTTCAATATCCTTTGATTCGATGTTGTTGCGTACTTCCTTGACAATAGCGATGTCGCTTTCGTTGATGTTGATGACGAAATCCTTTGTCTTGTCGGGGAAAAGATTCTGAATGACATCATAAATTGCCGCATCGTTATGGTCAACGATTCTTATCAGAAGAATTACGCGGGTAGCCTCGTTGTTGAAACGAAGCTCACGGGATTTAAGATAAATATCGCCGGGCAGAATGTTGTCAAGAATTACGTTCTTGATAAAGTTGCCCCTGTCAAACTTTTCATCATAATACTGTTTGAGATTGTCCAGTGATACACAGCAGACGTCTGCAAACTTTGCCGCATATTCGTCTGTACCTTCAACAAATACCGCATACTCCGCCTGAATGTGGGAGCAAAAATTCTTGAAAGTAAAGCCGCTGATGGTGTGCATATCGTTGTTTGCAAAAACCTCTGACGCATTTGAAATAACCTCGCCGATTTTGCTAAGGTCGCTGCAGGAGATTATTGTGCCGGTTTCATCAATGACACCGAGTGTTCTGCCGACGGCGTCACGCATCTGATGGATGAGTCCCTGGAAAAGTCTGTTCGACATAAATTTTACTCCTAACTCAATTAAAATTTTTTAACTCGTTGGTTTTAGACAATTTGCCCATCGGAACATATACATTTTACACAATTGTTGCTTTTATTGCAAGAGAAATTCACAATGTTTTTTTGATTTTTTTCGAAAACGTGCAACTTTCGACGTATTTTTATTGATTTTAGACAAAATTTGTTCATATTTATCGTCACAAAGGCATTTGGTTATTTTGCCCATCCGTGATTTTACAGAATTGTGCAAACGTCAATCTGCAGGATTTTTCCGTCATTTTGACCAATGGCTTTTTCACCAAAAACGCACCTGAGTTTTTGTGAAATATCACTTGCCGCACTCTCTTGTTTTCCCTTATGTATGCGGATTTTTTCAGTGCATACTATATGTACGACTCGATTCCACAGCATTATTTTCTTTCACGGAATATTTCAAGAAAAATTTTGACATTTTTTTCGAATTTACCGTGTTATTTTGAATAAACCTCTTTTCAAACAGAAAAAGAGGTGATATAATAAATTAAATATTCGTGAAATTCCGTTTTGTTAGACTATATATCATCACTTTACGAAAGAAGGCTCCCGTTTTGGAAAAATTTGTAATCAACGGCGGAACCCCTCTTCACGGCGAGGTCACCATCAGCGGCGCAAAAAACGCTGCCGTCGCCATCATCCCCGCCGCCATCCTTTCTCAGGATGTGTGCAGAATTGAAAACATCCCCACGTCAATCAGCGACGTCGCAATGATGATGCGCATTTTAAAGCACATCGGTGCCGACGTTAAAATGATAAACAAAAGCACTCTTGAAATCGACGCACGCAAGGTCAACTCCTACGTCATCTCACACGATATGACCAAATACCTTCGCGCTTCTTACTATTTTATCGGTGCGCTTCTCGGTCGCTACGGCCGTGCAAAGGTTGCAATGCCCGGCGGCTGTGACCTCGGTGTGCGCCCCATAGACCAGCACATCAAAGGCTTTGAGCTTTTGGGTGCAAACGTTTCAATTGAAGAAAACGCCATTGTTGATGCAAAGGCTGAAAGACTGACGGGCAGCCCCGTTTATCTTGACGTTGTTTCCGTCGGTGCAACCGTCAACGTGTTGCTTGCCGCTGTCAAGGCGAAGGGTCTTACCATCATCGAAAACGCCGCAAAAGAGCCTCACATTGTTGACCTTGCAAACTTCCTCAACTCAATGGGCGCTGACGTGCGCGGTGCAGGAACGGACGTTATCAAAGTGCGCGGTGTAGAGCACCTTCACGGCTGCACATATTCAATCATTCCCGACCAGATTGAGGCCGGCACTTACATGGTTGCCGCCGCCGCAACAAAAGGCAACGTTCTTGTCAAAAACGTTATTCCCAAGCATCTCGAATCAATCACGACAAAGCTTGTTGAAAGCGGCGTTACGGTTGAAGAATTTGACGAAAGCGTCAGGGTCAGTTGCTCCGGCCGCCCCGGTCGTTGCAACATCAAGACAATGCCTCATCCCGGTTTCCCGACCGATATGCAGCCCCAGATTGCCGTTCTGCTTTCACTTGCAAACGGTACAAGCATCATTTCAGAGGGCGTGTGGGAAAACCGTTTCCGCTACGTTGACCAGCTCATCCGTATGGGTGCTTCAATCAAGGTTGACGGCAAGCTCGCCGTTGTTGAGGGCGTTGAGCAGCTCAAAGGCGCACCCGTCAAGGCAGATGACCTTCGTGCAGGTGCGGCAATGCTTATTGCAGGCCTTGCGGCAAAGGGCACAACCGAAATTGAAGATATTCTTCACATTGACCGCGGTTACGAGGACGTTGTTGAAAAATTCTCGCTTCTCGGTGCGGACATCAAGCGCATCACAATGCCTGACCCCAACAGCCTTTCCGACGTAGGCTGATAATTCCAAACATCAATAAACACATAGCCGCATCAATCGGTTTTGCCGAAAGATACGGCTATTTTTTAAGGAGACACTATGGCTCGCATTTATCCTTTTTTTTCGTCGAGTGACGGCAACTGCACATATATCGGCGGCTCGGGCGGCGGAATTCTGATTGATGACGGCGTCAGTGCAAGACGCACCGTAACGTCGCTTGGTGAAAAAGGGCTTGCTCCTGCCGACATCGGAGCAATTTTTGTCACCCACGAGCACACAGACCATACAAAGGGCTTAAAGCTTTTTGCAGGTAAAAACAAAATTCCCGTTTACGCCTCGCAGGGCACTCTTGACGCAATGCTTCAGCAAGGACTAGTCACCTCCGACATGGACCTGCGTGTGGCAGACCCCTGCGGCACGGAGATTTGCGGAATGTTTGTAAAGCCTTTCCGCACACCGCACGACGCGCGTGAAAGCACGGGTTACACCGTATTGACACAGGATTCAAAAAGAATTGCCGTCGCAACGGATTTCGGTGCAGTCACCGAAACAATAATGACCGCAATTTACGGCAGTGACCTTGTGCTGATTGAATCAAATCACGACGTCGGTATGCTTATGAACGGGCCCTATCCATACCATCTCAAACGCAGAATTATTTCGGGCATCGGACATCTTTCAAATGAAAGCTGTTCAAAAGCGGCTGTCGAATTGCTTGAATCGGGTACAACACGTTTTCTGCTGGGACACCTGAGCAAAGACAACAACTACCCCGCCCTTGCGCTTGAAACCACCCGTGCCGCACTGCGGCTTGCGGGCGCTCAGGAAAATCTTGATTACATATTAAAAATAGCGGGTGCGGCAGATTCTGCAATCACCCTGTAACTTCATCACGAGGTGAATTTATGATAAACGTGAGCGTAATCTGCGTGGGCAAGCTCAAAGAAAAATATCTTGTCGATGCCTGCACCGAATACTGCAAAAGGCTCGGCGCTTTCTGCAAAATAAACGTCATCGAATTAACCCCTGTGCGTCTGCCTGACGACCCGTCGTCGGCACAGATTGCCGACGCACTCAGCCGTGAGGGTGAACAGATTCTTTCAAAAATCCCCTCCGGTGCACGGGTTTATGCAATGTGCATTGAGGGCAGACAGCTTTCATCCGAGGAGCTTTCGGCTGCTTTCGGCAATGCGGCGGTTTCGGGCTCTTCAAGCCTCGTTTTCATCATCGGCGGCTCTTTCGGCCTTGCCGACAAAGTAAAACAACGTGCCGATTTCAGGCTTTCAATGAGCAAAATGACCTTTCCCCACCAGCTTGCACGTGTGATGCTGTTGGAGCAGATTTACCGTGCTTTTATGATTTCGGCAAACACAAAATATCACAAATAAGAATTAAAACTGCTCATTCTTCCGCAATTTATTCGGCAGATTTATGCTCTTTTCGGTTGCAAAACGGGTATTTTTGTTAAGAATTACAAAACTTTTCATTTTTGGTTTTTTTGAGCAAAAATCTATTGCATATTCTGTGCAAAATGGATAAAATAGAAACGGTCAAAATTATAAATAATACATCCGGAGGTTTTCACAATGGTAAAAGTAGCAATCAACGGCTTCGGCCGCATCGGTCGTCTCGCATTCCGTCAGATGTTCAACGCTGAGGGTTATGAAATCGTAGCTATCAACGATCTCACCAGCCCCGCAATGCTTGCTCATCTTCTTAAGTATGACTCTGCTCAGGGTCGTTACGCTCTTGCTGACACAGTTGTCGCAGGCGAAAACAGCATCACAGTTGACGGCAAAGAAATCAGAATCTACGCTGAAAAAGACGCCAAGGATCTTCCTTGGGGCGAACTCGGTGTTGACGTTGTTCTTGAGTGCACAAGCTTCTACACCTCAAAAGCTAAGAGCCAGGCTCACATCGACGCAGGCGCAAAGAAAGTTGTTATCTCTGCTCCCGCAGGCAACGACCTTCCCACAATCGTTTACAGCGTAAACGAAGATACACTCACAGCTGATGATACAATCATCTCCGCTGCTTCCTGCACAACAAACTGCCTTGCTCCCATGGCTAAGGCTCTCAACGATTATGCTCCCATCCAGAGCGGTATCATGACAACCGTTCACGCTTTCACAGGCGACCAGATGGTTCTTGACGGCCCCCACAGAAAGGGTGACCTTCGCAGAGCACGTGCAGCTGCTGTCAACATCGTTCCCAACTCAACAGGCGCTGCAAAGGCTATCGGCCTTGTTATCCCCGAGCTCAACGGCAAACTCATCGGCTCCGCTCAGAGAGTTCCCGTTCCCACAGGCTCCACAACAATTCTCGTTGCTGTTGTTAAGGGCAAGGATGTTACCAAGGAAGGCATCAACGCTGCTATGAAGGCTGCTTCCTCTGCTTCCTTCGGCTACACAGAAGAAGAACTCGTTTCCTGCGACGTTATCGGCATCACCTACGGTTCTCTCTTTGATGCTACTCAGACAATGGTTACAAAGATTGATGACGACACCTATCAGGTACAGGTGGTTTCTTGGTATGACAACGAAAACTCCTACACAAGCCAGATGGTCAGAACAATCAAGTACTTCGCAGAGCTTGCATAAGTAAGTAAACCGATTTTCAACCGCCCGATTGTATTAACGATTGGGCGGTTTTTGTTAACAGAGTGACAGAAAACTTCCGCCACTCTTGTAATGAATTATACCGTTTCAGCATAACGAAAAGGGGTGAAAAAATGGCGGCAGAAAGACTGGATAAACTGATTGCGCTTCACTGCAACCTTTCACGCAGAGATGCAAGAAAGCTCATAAAAGACGGTGCTGTCAGCGTCAACGGCACACCCGCTTTAAGGGCGGAAACACCCGTTGATACCGACAGTGACGAGCTGTCTGTAAAGGGACAATCCTTTACAATTAAAAAACATCTTTATCTGATGCTTAACAAGCCCACAGGGGTAATCAGCGCAACAAACGACCCCAAAAAGCAGACCGTCATTGACCTCATCCCCGACAGTCTGCGCCGCAGAAGCCTTTTCCCCGTCGGCAGGCTTGACCGTGACACAACGGGGCTTCTCATCATCACCGACAACGGCGACTTTGCTCACCGTGTGCTGTCACCCTCACACCACGTTTTCAAGACGTATATCGCAACCCTCCGCTCGCCGCTTTCCGAGCAGGACGTTGCCGCACTTGAAGCGGGAATCACCCTTGACGGCGACGAAAAATGCCTGCCCGCAAAGGTGCGTGCTTTCACCGACAGTGAGGGAAATCCCTGCGCCGAAATTAAAATCCGCGAGGGTAAATATCATCAGGTAAAGCGTATGGCGGCGGCTGTCGGCAACAACGTCGAAAAGCTTGAACGCATTGCGGTCGGTGCACTTTCGCTTGACACCTCACTTGCACGCGGCGAATGCCGTGAGCTCAGCACACAGGAGCTTGAGCTGGTGTTCCGCGACCCCGAATAAAAAAGAAAAATTCACACATTGCAACCTCTTTTTCGGCATAAAATGTTTAGTAATGCCGTTATGAATGTCAGGAGGAAGCAATGTGTTTTTTGTTGTGAATCCCGTTGAAATCACGGGTAATTTTTTTGTAAAAAAGCGTAAAATCAGTCAGCTGAACAAAGCCTCTCCGCGCAGCGTAAGCACCCGCTCGGGGATACCGTTTTACGTGCTTGACGTCGCAGTTTGTGACGGCGAAGCGGACTGGTCAAGGGTTGCGGAATACGCCGCACGTAAAAGGAAATTTCTTTTTCCCGAAAGTCTCAGACCTCCCGAAAAATCAGGGTTTTCAGCTTTTGTGCCGACACGCCTGCCACCCGTCATAACGGTAAATACCGCCCTTACCGTCATCAGAAAAAGCGGTGTTTCTCCGCTGGGTCTGAGCATTGTTCTTTGCGACAAAAACGCCTCGCTCACACGGTTTGCGGATTCACTTTTTCCTCTTGCCTCAACCGTGACGGCGGTAACAAAACAGCCGCACAAATACGACATTGTCGCACGGCACGCAATGGAGAAATTCGGTGCCTCTCCGATCATCACCGACCGACCATCTTTCCCCGCAAATTCCGTTGTGATTGCCGCCGACGCCGATGAAGGATTTACCGCCCGCGGATGTGCCGTTTTCTCACATAATCTGCATCCCGAAAACTGCCTTTGCTTCTGCGGCGGCAGTCTGCCGCACGACAGCCGTTATGAAGAAATTCTGCCGGAGGGAATCGACCGGATGACGTTTTATTCCGCCGTTTTTGAGCTGTGCGCCAGCAGTGAACACTTTGCACTGTGCCGTGAAAGCCTGTTTGTGGGGCAAAAAGAAGCTTCACTTGCCGAATGTGCAAAAATTTTATACAGAACAATAAACGGTGTAAAGTCTTGACATTATTACATATATTATCTATAATAGGGAAGATATTTAAAATGTGCATATTGTGCGCAATATGATGCATGAAAAGGAGTAAATGCAAAATGGAAAAACAAACAGTACTCACCCGTGAAGAATACATCAAACTGTCAGAAGAGCTTGACCAGTTAAAAACGGTCGGCAGAGATGACATTGCCGAAAAAATCAAGGTTGCCCGTTCTTTCGGTGACCTTTCCGAAAACGCCGAATACGATGAGGCAATGAACGAGCAGGCAAAGCTTGAGGCTACCATTGCAAAGCTTGAAACCAGCCTGCGCAACGCAAAGATTCTTGACGAAACCGCAATCAACACAGAGGTTGTTCACATCGGCTCAAAGGTAACTCTTTTTGATGTTGCCCTTGACAAAGAAGTTGCTTACCACATCCTCGGTAAAAGCGACATCGAAAAGGGTGTCATTTCCGATCAGTCCCCTCTCGGTGCAGCTCTGATGGGCAAAGGCGTCGGCGAGGTTGTTGACGTCAACACCCCCTCAGGTAAAGTCATTCAGTTCAAAATTCTTGCAATTGCAAAGTAAAATCTCCCAGCGGAGTTGAAAGGAAATTATTATGTCAGAGGAAAAGAATGTTCAGCAGACCCCCGAGCAAGAGGTTGTGCAAGATGTCAACGAGCTCCGTCAGATAAGACTTGACAAGCTTTCCGCACTTCAGGCGGCAGGCAACGACCCCTTTGAAATCACACTCGGTGAGCAGACTCATCTTTGCGCCGACATTGTTGAGCGCTTTGAAGAGCTTGAAAACACAGACGTTTCCGTTTGCGCCCGTATGATGTCACGCAGAGACATGGGCAAGGCAAACTTTATTGACCTGCGCGACCGCTCAGGCCGTATTCAGGTTTACGTCAAGATTGACGACATTGGCGAGGACGTTTTCGCCGAATACAAAAAGTGGGACATCGGCGACATCATCGAAGTCAAGGGCTTTGTTTTCCGTACACGCCGCGGCGAAATCTCCATTCACGCAAAGGCACTGCGCCTTCTGAGCAAATCCCTGCTTCCCCTGCCCGAAAAATTCCACGGTCTTACCAACACAGACACACGCTACCGCAGACGTTACCTCGACCTCATTGTCAACCCCGAGGTACGCGACACGTTTGTAAAGCGTTCGAAAATCATCAGCGAAATCCGCAGATACCTTGACGGTGAAGGCTTCATTGAGGTTGAAACACCCATTCTCGTTTCAAACGCAGGCGGTGCTGCCGCAAGACCCTTCTTTACCCACCACAACGCACTCGGCGAAGATTTCAAACTCAGAATTTCACTTGAACTTTATCTCAAACGCCTTATCGTCGGCGGTATGGAATGAGTTTATGAAATCGGCAGAGTTTTCAGAAACGAAGGTGTTGACACAAGACACAACCCCGAGTTTACTCTGATGGAACTCTATCAGGCATACACCGACTACAACGGCATGATGGACCTTACAGAAAACCTCTACCGCCACGTTGCTCAGGCAGTGCTCGGCACAACAACAATTTCATTCAACGGTGTTGAAATGGATCTCGGCAAGCCTTTTGAGCGAATCACAATGGTTGACGCTGTCAAGAAATACGGCGGCATTGACTGGGATGAGGTTAAAACACTTGAAGATGCAAGAGCACTTGCCGACAAGCATCACATCGAATACGAAAAGAGACACGGCAAGGGCGACATCCTTGCAATGTTCTTTGAAGAGTATGCGGAAGAGCATCTCATTCAGCCCACCTTCGTCACAGACCATCCCATTGAAATTTCTCCTCTCACCAAGAAAAAGCCCGGCAACCCCGAGTTTGTTGAGCGCTTTGAGTTCTTTATGAACGGTTGGGAAATGGCAAACGCCTACTCCGAGCTTAACGACCCCATCCACCAGCGTGAGCGCTTCAAGGCACAGGAAGCTCTGCTTGCACAGGGCGACGAAGAAGCCAACACAACCGACGAGGATTTCCTTATGGCTCTCGAATACGGTATGCCTCCCACGGGCGGTATCGGTTTCGGCATTGACAGAATGTGCATGCTTCTTACCGACTCTCAGGCAATCAGAGACGTTCTTCTCTTCCCCACAATGAAGAGCATTGACTGATGAAATGAAAATCTCTGTTGTTCTCGCCGCTTACAAGGGCGAAAAATACATTGCCGCTCAGCTTGAATCCGTTTTGAAACAGCTCGGCAACGGTGACGAGGTCATTGTTTCCGATGATTTTCCCGACGGACAGACTGCGGCGGCGGTTTCACCCTTCTGCCAAAGCGACCCACGTGTCAGATACGTTGCGGGGCCGGGCAAGGGTGTGACGGCAAACTTTGAAAACGCAATGTCACTTTGCACGGGCGACATCATCTTTCTGTGCGATCAGGACGATGTGTGGCTTGACGGCAAGGTTGACTGCGTTGTCAGTGCGATAAAAGGCGGCGCCGACCTCGTTTTGCACGATGCGAGCGTCACCGACGAAAATCTGAACATCACGGAGAAATCTTATTTCAAAGTTCATTCCTCGTGTAACGGATTAATAAAAAATCTCGTGCGCAACTCCTTTGTCGGCTGCTGTATGGCATTCACTGCCGACGTTATGCACGCGGCGCTTCCCCTGCCGGAAAACGTGCCGATGCACGACTGGTGGATTGCGCTGTGCGCAATGAAGCAGGGCTTCAGGGTTGAGCTGATTGACCGTCCGTTGCTTTTGTGGCGCAGGCACGGTGAAAACGTCACCGGCGGCGCAACAACGGCAAAGCAGAAAATTATGTGGCGGCTTAATCTGCTTGGCGCACTTATAAAAATTCAAGCACCCTCAAAGTAACGGGTGTCTTGGAAAGGATGTCACGAATGACTTCATCAAGAGTAACGGGTTGCATTGTCACCTATAACAATATGCGCACAATCGACAACACCGTTTCTTCCCTTTTAACTCACACAAAAGCTCCGTTTCAGCTTTACGTTGTGGATAACTCTTCGGCAGACGGCACACCGGACCACATTGCCGCCGAATATCCTGCGGTTGAGGTTATCCGCCGCAACGATAACCGAGGCTTCGGCGCAGGGCACAACACCGTGCTTGACAGGCTTGATTCCGACTACCACGTAATCATCAACCCCGACATCATTGTCAGAGATGACGTGATTTCACAAATGGCGGAATATATGGATGCTCACCCCGAAATCGGTATGCTGTCACCCGCAATCAAATTTCCCGACGGCAGACCGCAGATTCTGGGCAAACGGATTCCCCGCCTGCGCTACCTTGTGGCAAGCCGTATGCGCAACGAGGCTGACCCCGGAAAACTGTTGCGTGAATACGCAATGCTTGACTGTGACCTGTCAAAGCCCACCGACATTGAAAACGCCACGGGTTGCTTTATGTTTATCCGCACCGACATTTTCAAAAAGCTTGGCGGCTTTGACGAAAGATATTTTATGTATTTTGAGGATTGCGACCTTACACGCAGTGTAAACCTCAACAGCCGCACCGTCTATTACCCCGATGCGACCGTTTACCACGAGTGGGGCCGTGAGTCAAAGAAAAATATGCGCCTTAAAATTATCCAGATTCAGTCAATGTTGAAATACATGCTGAAATGGAAATAAAACGGGTGAGTCTATGAAAAAATATCTTAAAAATTTTTATAAATACCGCTTTTTGCTCATTGAGATTGTGCGAAAGAATATAAAACTGCAATACCGCAACTCGGTGCTGGGTATTCTGTGGACCTTCCTTCAGCCACTGATGACAACACTTGTGCTTGTTGTCGTTTTCGGCAGTCTTTTCGGCAGGGATTCCTCCAAAGTGCTCAATTACCCGATTTATCTTCTGTGCGGCAGACTGATGTATGAATTTTTCACACAGTCAACAAAAAGAGCAATGCGCTCAGTCAGAAACAGTGCATCGGTCATCAAAAAGGTTTATGTGCCAAAGTATATCTATCCTCTTTCAAACGTCATTTCCACCTTTGTCACGTTTCTCATTTCGTTGCTGGTGCTTGCCTGCTTCGTAATTTATTTCACCCTGTTTTCGGACAACCCTCCAAACATCACTGCTTACATTCTGCTTGCGTGGGTGCCGATTGCAATTCTGCTTATTTTAAGCCTTGGCGTGGGAATGATTCTTTCTACGCTTGAAGTCTTTTTCAGGGATATTGAATATCTTTACGAAGTTTTCTGCATGCTGCTGTTTTACATGACCCCCATTTTCTACAATGTTGAGCAGCTCAACATCACAAACAAGGTTATTCTTACCGTTTTGCAGTTAAATCCCCTTTATTCGCTTGTCGAAATGTTCAGAAGCTGCGTGCTTTTCGGCGAAATGTTTGACCTTGCCCAACTGCTTTATTCGGCAGGTTTCTCACTCATAACTCTTGTTATCGGCGTTGCCGTATTTTACAAAAAGCAGGACAAGTTTATTCTTCACATTTAATTTGCAGGAGGTTGCCTTATGGGAAATCCTGTTGTCAAGGTCGAAAACGTCAGCATGATGTTTCACCTTAACAAAGAAAAAGTCGACAATTTAAAAGAATATTTCATCAAAACGCTCACAAGGAAGATGCACTACACCGAATTCTGGGCGCTCAAAAACGTCTCTTTCGAGCTTGAAAAGGGCGACCGTCTCGGTGTTCTCGGCTTTAACGGTGCCGGTAAAAGCACACTGTTAAAGGTTATGGCAGGCGTGCTAAAGCCCACAAAGGGTTCGGTTTCCATCAAGGGCGTTGTCGCCCCGATGCTCGAACTCGGCGCCGGCTTTGATATGAATTACTCCGGCCGCGAAAACATTTTCCTTTACGGCGCAACAATGGGCTATCCCCGCAAATACATTGAGGAAAAATATGACGAAATCGTCGCTTTTTCCGAACTTGGCGATTTTATCGACGTGCCCGTGAAAAACTATTCATCGGGTATGCGTGCACGCCTCGGCTTTGCGATTGCTTCCACTGTTTCGCCCGATATCCTCATTCTTGACGAGGTGCTTTCCGTCGGCGATGCGAAATTCAAGAAAAAAAGTCAGGCAAGAATAAAATCAATGTTTGACAAGGGTGTTACGGTTATTTTCGTTTCACACAACACCGAGCAGGTGCTCGACATCTGCAACAAGGCAATCATTCTCAACAAAGGCGAGGTCATCGCAAGCGGTGATGCACAAAGCATTTGCAAGCTTTACAGAGAAATTGCCGCAAAGAAATAACAGAAAGGATGTGTGCGCGTGATTTTCGGTGCAATTTTTGCAGGCGGTATCGGCAGCCGTATGGGCAATTCCGACACCCCCAAACAGTACCTTATGCTCGGCAACAAGCCTATCATAATTCACACAATCGAAAGATTTTTCATTCACCCTGAGGTGGACAAGGTCATTGTGCTGTGCCCCGTTTCGTGGATTGCGCACACACGCGACCTTATCAAAAAATATCTGCCCCTTGCCGCAGATGACGTCACCGTCATTGCAGGCGGTGCGACAAGAAACGACACGCTTGAAAGTGCGCTCGGTTACATCGAGAAAAACTTTGAGGTGGATGCAGACACAGTCATCCTCACGCACGACGCGGTGCGCCCCTTTGTAACTCACAGAATCATCAGCGAAAACATCGCCGCCGCCCTTGCGCACGGTGCCTGCGACACGGTTGTGCCCGCAAGCGACACAATTGTTGAAAGCGCCGACAACACTTTCATTTCAAATATCCCCGACCGCAGTAAAATGTATCAGGGTCAGACACCTCAGTCTTTCCGCCTGCCCCTGCTGCGCACCGTGCTTGACAGCCTGACTGCGGCGGAAAAGGCGACACTTACCGACGCCTGCAAGATTTTTTCAATCAAAAAAGAGCCCGTTTTTCTTGTCAACGGCGAAATTTTCAACATCAAAATCACCTATCCCTATGATTTGAAAATCGCCGATGCTTTACTGAAAGGTATGACCGACAATGATTAATGCCGTTTATCAGCTTATTTCTCCTGGCATAATCGACGTGGCTTTCAAAGAAATTGAAACGGCTGACAAGGTTATTGTGCGCCCCGAATATATGTCAATCTGCAAGGCGGATATACGCTATTATTCGGGCCTGCGCAACCGTGAAACGCTTTTGCAAAAGCTGCCGATGGCACTCATTCACGAGTGTGTGGCAACCGTCATCAGCGACCCGACGGGACATTTCAAAAAAGGTGACAGCGTAATTCCCGTGCCCAACCTGCCCGTTGAGCAGGACTGCGTCGTTGCCGAAAACTACCTTGAAACAAGCCTTTTCTGTTCCAGCGGTCACGACGGTTTTCTGCGTGATTACATTGATATTTCCCCCGAGCGCCTTGTTAAAGTGCCCGACGGACTTGACCGCAGAATTGCCGCTTTTTTTGAGCTTATCAGCGTAAGCGTACACGCGCTTACACGATTTGATAAATTTTCACATTCACGCCGGGATTCAATCGGCATCTGGGGTGACGGAAACCTCGGCTTCATCACAGCCCTGCTTGTGCGTGCGCTTTACCCCAAGGCAAAGCTTTACGTTTTCGGCACGGTGCACGAAAAGCTGATGTATTTCACCTTTGCCGACGGCGTTTTTCACGTTGACCGTGTACCCTCCGAAATCAGGGTTGACCACGCTTTCGAGTGCGTTGGCGGCGAAGGCTCACGCGGTGCGATTGACCAGATTATCTCGCTTATAAAACCCGAGGGCAGTGTTGCGCTGATGGGTGTGAGCGAAAGCTATGTCGGCATCAATACACGCACGGTGCTTGACAAAGGTCTGCGCCTTTTCGGCAGCAGCCGAAGCGGAAAGGCAGACTTTGAAGCAGCCTGCAAAATCATAAGCAAGCACCCCGAAATTGCCGATTATCTGCAAAATCTGATTGCCGAAACGGTTGAGGTCAGAAGCATTGATGACATTCACAAGGCTTTCACCTCGGATATTCACCGACATTTCGGTAAAACTATTATAAAATGGGCAAAATAATATTATCTGAAAGGAATGGTCAAAATTAAAATTTCAGTGATCGTTCCCGCTTATAATGTTGAAAACTATCTGTCAGAAACCCTTGACTGCCTTGTCAGACAGAGTGTTGATGAATATGAGGTTATCATTGTCAACGACGGCTCAACCGACGGCACACAGGGCATAATTGACTCTTATTGCAATAAACATCCGCACTTCAGTTGCATTTTTCAGCAGAATTCAGGCGTTTCCGCCGCAAGAAACACGGGCTTGCTTGCCGCAAAAGGCAAGTACGTCTCTTTTCTTGACAGCGATGACCTGCTGAGCGAAAATGCTCTGGAGTGTTTTTATAATGCCATGGAAGAGCGCGGCGGCGACATCGGAATCTGCCGCTTGCAGACCTTCGGCTTCGGCGGAGAACATTTTAATCCACACGCAGATACACTTTCCGCAATGCAGGAAATCTCCACCTTTGACAAACGGCTGATGTGGGCGTTTCTGCCGTGCAACAAGTGCTACCGCCGCGACAGACTTGTGCAGTCGGGCGTGCGTTTCCCCCTGCTCAAATATGCCGAGGACGGCGCATTTTTCATGCAGTATGTTTTCACGGGAGCAAGGATAATCGGCATACCCGAGCCGATTATGTATTACCGACGCCACACCCCCGTTGAAGGTTTTTCCGTCAGCCAGAGCATACGCCTTGACCTTGTGAAAAGCTTTACTGCGGCAATGGATATAATTTATCTTGCCGCAACGAAAGCGGTTGAGGGCAAAGACGAAGCTTTCCGTGAGGATTATCTGCAAGAGGTTGTTTACAAAACCGCCTACATTCTGATTATGCAGTTTTACCGCCTCATCTGGCGTGCCGATGACAAGACACTTGAATTTATAAAAGAGGAATATCTTCGTCTTGAAAAAATGATGGCCCCGAAAACAAAGGCGCTGTGCGACAAGATTCACGCAGACTTCGGCACACTTGTTTTTGATAAAAAAGCAATTGCCGAAAAGCCTGTGTTTTCCGCAATTGTGACAAGCGACTCCCCCGCCGTCATCAATTCCGTTTTTTCGCAGACAATGCCTTACTTTGAGGTGATTGTAAAAGAGGGCACAGATGTGCCCGAGCGCTGGCTTAAATGCGAAAATCTTCGCTTTGTCGGCAAAAAAAGCTTTGCAAAGCAGGCAAAAGCCACCGCAAAGGGCAAGCACGTTATCTTGCTTAAATCACGCAAACCGCTTGATGAAAGATTTTTTAAAGTGCTTTCACACATTGAGCAAATGCCTCTTTTGTCACGCCTGCCGCTTTCAATTTGTGTTGCGGCAACAAAAATGCTTTTAAAAATCAAAAAATGAGGTTAAAATGAAAGAGCTTTTTTATTCGCTTTACTCCTTGTTTTTCAACCTGTCACGAAAATTTTTCAAAGTCAGAAACAACCGTGTCGTTTTGCTTTCCGCACACAATGAATCCTTCACGGATTCCCTGGGTGCCGTGGGCAGGCTCATTGAAAACGACGGCGGCTTTGAGGTTTTGCGCATTTCGGGCAGTGACCTTAAAATCAACAAATCGGGCATCGGCACAACCGTAAAATCGCTTTTCCGTGCGGTGCGTTTTTTCACCGTCGGAGCTTTTTGGCTTGCAACGGCGAAATACGTTTTTCTCAACGACAACTTTATGCCGATGGCAGACCTCGATTTCAGCAACGAGGCGGTCATAACCCAGCTCTGGCACGCCGAGGGTGCTTTCAAAAAGTTTTCACTTTCCCTCGACCTGCCCGAGGATATCCGCAAACGCAGTATTGAGGGCTGTAAAAAGCTTACATACGTTGTCTGCTCTTCAAAAGGCGTTGTGCCCGTTTATGCTGAGGCTTTCAATATGCCTGAAAGCCGTGTTTTACCGCTCGGGTCGGCAAGGACGGACGAATTTTTCAAATCCGACAAATCTGCTGAGATAAAAGCAAACCTCAACTCGCTTTATCCCCTGACAAAGGGCAAAAAGCTCATTCTTTATGCTCCCACCTTCCGCGACACAGCCGAAGATGATGCAAAACTGCTCGACAGCTTTGATTTTGAGCGTTTCAACCGTGAATTCGGCAACGAATATGCCCTGCTTGTACGCCTTCATCCGCAGATTCACAGGTCAAAGCCCCTGCCTGATTTTGTGACCGACGCAACCTCTTACAAATCTGCCGCCGAGCTTTGCCTTGCCTGCGATATTCTCATAACGGATTACTCTTCAATCTGTATGGATTTCGCACTGCTTAATAAAAGATGTATTTTTTATGCGTTTGACCTGCAAAAATATGCCACTGAGCGCTCGTTCTATTTTGATTATGAAAGCTTTGTGCCCGGCGATATTGCACGTGACTTTGACGCCCTTGTGCAGGCAATAAAAAATCCCCGAATCGATGAGCAAAAGCTCACACGCTTCAGGGAATTCAATTTTGATAATCCCGACGGCAATGCCGCGCGTCGGATTATTGACACGGTTATGAAAGCCAGCTCTTGACCAACGCAACGGCGCGCTCGGTTGAATGACCGTCACAAGAGGAAATTTCTCCGCTCTTGAAAGACTCAATTCTTTCAACGGGCGGATTTTCTTTTGCCGCACGCACGGCAGGCAGGATTTCCGTTGCCGTCATAACCGCCACGCCGGGCAGTTCATCGGGATATTTAAGATAAAAACTGCGCTCATAGTTCTTAAGGTCGGGGCAGTAAAACACCATCGGCTTATCAAGCAGGGCGGCGTCAAAAATAACCGAGGAATAATCGGTAATCAGAACGTCGCAAACATAGATGAGTTTGAGTGTTGACTCAGACGTCAGGTCAACAACGTGCCTTAAATTGCCGCTGAAAAAATCTTCTTTCATGTGCGGATGGCGGCGGATAACAAACAACTCGTCATCTGCGAGGGTTTCATCAAGCTTGACCCAGTCGATTTTCGGGTCAAAGGGGCAGATAACACCGTTGTCTTCACGGAATGTCGGGCAATAAAGATAAATCTTCTTGCCTGCAAGGCAGGGATTGTCGGCATAAACCTCCCTGCTCATTCTTTCGCTTTCGGCGCGGTCAAGCAACAAATCCGTTCTCGCAACTCCGATTGGAAGACATTTTTCTTCGGAGATTCCGAAAGCTCCCGCATAAGGCTTGCGACACTTTTCACTGCTGACGGCAACGGCGGTGTACTGGCTGTGGGTTGCCCTCTCCTCTTGCGGAGTAAGGCGGCTCGGCGCATCAAGACCGAACATTTTAAATGCACCGCAAGCGTGCCAGAGCTGAAGCACCTTTTGTCCGTCACGCAGTTTTACCGCGCGCAGATAACGCAGATAATCATCGGTAACGATTACGCGGCTTGTCAGCAGATAATAATAAAGACGGGGTTTGATTTTGAAATTGTGCGGCAGCTTGTGAGCAAACACAACCTTTTCGCAGTCAATCCCCTCATAAACAAGACGGATGTTGTCAAGCAGCTTTCCGTTGTCACGGATTGTGTAAAAGAAAACACGGTTTTTAAGCGGCAG
>JAZOBD010000029.1:0-36766 GCA_045595825.1 Acutalibacteraceae bacterium | reverse complement strand
CAGCGATAAAGTTGAGCAGGAATTCCTTTACCGCACAACTCATAACTCAGGCGTCTTCAGAGCATATACTGACGAAATGCGCCTTGCCCGTAAATGCCACGTTATCACAGGTCTGCCCGATGCTTACGGCAGAGGCAGAATAATCGGCGATTACCGCAGAGTTGCACTTTACGGAATTGACCGCCTTGTAGAAGAAAAGAAAAAAGATAAGAAAGAGCTCGCAAACGGAACATTTGATACCGAACACATCCGTCTTGATGAAGAACTTTTCCAGCAGATTGCATTTCTCGGCTACATGAAAGAAATGGCGGCAATGTACGGCTTTGACATCAGCCAGCCTGCTGCAAACGCAAGAGAAGCAATTCAATGGACATATTTTGCATATCTTGCTGCAATCAAAGAGCAGAACGGCGCCGCAATGTCACTCGGCAGAGTAAGCTCATTCTTTGATATTTATATCCGGCGTGATATCGAAAACGGCATTCTCACCGAGGAGGGTGCTCAGGAGCTGATTGACGATTTTGTTATGAAGCTGCGCATTGCACGTCACCTGCGTACACCCGAATACAACGAGCTTTTCGGCGGCGACCCCATGTGGATAACCGAGGCTGTAGGCGGTATGGGCGAGGACGGCAGAACACTTGTCACAAAGAACAGCTACCGAATCCTCAACACTCTTTACACTCTCGGCTCGTCACCCGAGCCTAACCTTACCGTGCTGTGGTCAAACTCATTGCCCGAGAATTTCAAAAAATTCTGCGCAAAGGTTTCAGCCGATACAGACTCGATACAGTATGAAAACGATGATATTATGCGCCCCATTTACGGCGACGACTATGCAATTGCCTGCTGCGTTTCCGCAATGAAGGTAGGCAAGCAGATGCAGTTCTTCGGCGCGCGCTGCAACCTTGCAAAGCTGCTGCTTATTGCAATCAACGGCGGCTACGACACCACAAGCGGCATCCATATCGGACCTCAGATGCCCGTTATGCAGGGTGACAAGCTTGATTTTGACGAGGTTATGGAGCGCTTTGACACCTACATTGCCTGGCTGAGCAACCTCTATGTCAACACAATGAACATCATCCACTATATGCACGATAAATATGCCTATGAGAAAACTCAGATGGCTCTCCACGATACAGACGTTGAGCGCTTTATGGCATTCGGCATTGCAGGTCTTTCCGTTGTTGCGGATTCGCTCAGCGCAATCAAATATGCAAACGTTGCTCCCGTAAGAAACAGCAGCGGCTTCATCACCGAGTTCAGAACAGAGGGCGATTTCCCCAAATACGGCAACGACGACGACAGAGTTGACCTTATTGCAAAGGATATGGCTCACAAGGTTATCACCGAGCTTCGCAAGACACCCACTTACAGAAAAGCAATCCACACCCTTTCCGTGCTGACAATCACATCAAACGTTATGTACGGTAAAAATACGGGTGCAACACCCGACGGCAGAAAAGCCAGCGCTCCTTTCGCCCCCGGTGCCAACCCGATGCACAACAGAGAAGAAAACGGTGCACTTGCTTCGCTCAACTCCGTTGCAAAAATCAGCTATGACGATTGTCGTGACGGCGTTTCCAACACCTTCTCAATTACTCCCGAAGCTCTCGGAAGGGAAGAAGGAGAAAGAATTGATAACCTTGTTTCGATTCTTGACGGTTACTTTGCCAAAAAGGCGCACCACATCAACGTCAATGTCCTTAACCGCGAAACTCTGATGAAGGCTTACGAAAATCCCGAAAACTATCCCAACCTGACAATCCGCGTTTCAGGCTATGCGGTCAATTTCAACAAGCTTTCGCGTGAGCAGCAACGTGAGGTTATCAGCCGCACCTTCCACGAAGCGATATGACGGGTTACATACATTCTTTCCAGAGTCTGGGTGCAACCGACGGCCCGGGAATACGTTTCGTTGTGTTCACCCAGGGTTGCAATCTGCGTTGCGGCTGTTGCCACAACCCCGACACTCACAAAATGAACGAGGGCACGCAATATACGGCAGAGGAAATCGTAAAGCGTGCCGCGCGTTTCAAAGAATATTTCGGCGCAGAGGGCGGAATCACCGTTTCGGGCGGCGAGCCGCTGTTGCAGGCGGAATTTGTAAAAGAACTTTTTGAGCTTTGCCATAAAGAGGGCATCAACACCTGCCTTGATACATCCGGCAGTATTATGAATGAAACCGTGAAAAGCCTTTTAAAGGTAACCGACCGAGTGTTGCTCGACGTCAAATACACAACAAATGAGCTTTATCTGACACACGCAGGTTGCGGCTTGCAGACGGTGCTTGATTTTCTCGGCTACCTTGAAAGTGAGAAAATCCCCGTCACGCTCAGGCAGGTTATAATCCCCACTCTCAATGACAACGAAGAGAATATCCTTG
The DNA here is from genome assembly GCA_045595825.1 of Acutalibacteraceae bacterium. Taxonomy (GTDB): domain Bacteria; phylum Bacillota; class Clostridia; order Oscillospirales; family Acutalibacteraceae; genus CAG-177. The sequence continues at coordinate 34,377 of JAZOBD010000029.1, read as the reverse complement.
AATTAAAGCAGATTGCGTCGGCACACGGATGCATTGACAAAACCGAGTTGTTGCCTTTCCGCAAAATCTGCAAAGTGAAATATGACAAACTGGGGCTTGATTTCCCGTTTGAGCATCTTCCTGAGCCAACGGCTGAAACCATGAAAAAACTTAACGCATTGCTCGGATAAATTCAATCAAATACGAACGGACTTTCACCAAAAATGAGAGTCCGTTTTTTATACCGAAAAGCTTTCAGGTTTTTTGCATTTATTTTTTAAAATCGCAATTGTAATCTTGCGCAATCCGTGTTAGAATTAATTATAATACTTTCCGGGAGATGATACTTTGTCAAAAAATCTGTTATCAAAATTTAAGCTTCCCGAAGTACTGACTACCAAAGACGGCAGATATATCACAAACACCGAATATATCTGCATTATGCTCGCGCGCATCGGCGGTCAGTTCGGCTCAACGCTTACAGGTACACTCGCAACAGCTTTCCTGCACGAGCTTTATTTCGGCCCCGCAGGTGTCGGCGCAACCCAAATTGCCGAAATTATGGCTGTGCAGACAACGCTCACAACCGTTCTGGGCATTGTTATCGGCTTTGTTTCCGCAATGATTGTTCAGAAGTGGAGAACAAAATGGGGCAGATACCGCCACTGGCTCATTATCTGTCTTTTGCCCATGTTCCTTGTCACGGTTTTGTATTTCTATGTGCCGCAGGGCTGGACAATTCAGCAAATGACTCTGTTCCGCTACGGAATTGCCTGTTGTCAGTGCGTTTTCAGCGCATTTTCAGGCTACGGCCAGCACGTTGTTCAGGTTATTTCACCCAACCACAAAGAAAAGAAATTCGTTGCAACACTCTGGCAGCTGTCATATTACCTCGGTTACGGCGGCGCATATCTTTCAACCTTTATTTACGGTATTTTCAGCGACGACAAAAACAAGATGTATATGACCCTCGGTGTCCTCGCCGCTGTCGTCACCCTTTTCGGCAACCTTATGTGCGGTCTTTTCTGCAAAGAAAGAATCGAACTGCCGATCAAAAGAGCAAAAGTTTCAAAAACTCTTCTCTCTCTTTTCAAAATCAAGAACTACCGCGCATATCAGTATTATTCATGGGTCAACAACCTTGCAATGCTCGGTACAATGTCAACATACCTTGCCGCAATCACTGTCGGCTCTTCAAAGAATCTTCTTCTCACCCTGCCGACCGCAATCGGTACCGTTGTCGGCAACGTCATAACAGCAAAAATCTCCAAGAAATACGAGCCCACAAAGCTGCTTAAATTCTGCGGTCCTTACTCAATGATTTCGGCAGGCGTTCTGTTCCTCATCTGCTTCGTTGAGGCAAAAATGGGCATCATGTTCTTCTCCGGCTGGAACAGCATATTCTTCTATCTTTTCTATTTCCTTTTCGGTATCGGCATCGGCGTTCAGGAGCTTTCAAACTCTCACTTCAACGTCGAATATTACGACTTCCTTGAAAGCCAGACCGGCGAACGTCTTGAAGCCGTTCAGGGCATTATCCCCGGCTGGATCAACTCCGCAATCGGCTACCTCAAGAGCCTCATCATTCCGTTTATGATTGCATGGGTAGGCTACCAGTCATCCAGCGAAGGCGACCTTGTCGCAACAATGCAGGCACAGCCGACATATATGAACACCTGCCTGTGGCTTCTTGCATTCCTGCTGTTCGGCTACGCTTTGTGCAACCTCTTCAAGGCAATCATCCTCAAAACAATGTATAACGTTGAGGGCGAAACAAAGGCACAGATGTACCGTGACCTTGAAGTAATGCGCGCAGAAAGACACAAGGAAAACGAATCAATCGAAAACGCTCAGTAAAATCAAACATTTGCAAACCAACAACCCCGCCGATAAAGCTGTCGGCGGGGTTGTTTTTGTGAGTCGAAGATTCACAACAGAATCACGACACCTTCGGTGCTGACGGTTGGGAAATCTCAGCTCATGCCGCATCCGCGCCTGACCACGAGGATATACAAGGCAAGCAATATACCGATGAGGAATTTAAAAAGCTTAACGACAGTCTTGTCCGCCGAATCGGCACACTGAATTGCGGACATGCCGCATTTCCAATTATTCTCGGAGTAAATGAGCCGCAATACACCCCCGAACAGCTTGAGCAATTCAAGGAAGATAACAAAAAAGGTGTCACCTATAACGGCAAGCATTATACCTCATACGAAGCAACACAGAAACAGCGAGCAATAGAGCGTGCCATACGCCGTCAGAAACGTCGTGTACTCGTTGCCGAGAACTCGGGCGATAAAGATAGGCTCTTAACTTCGCAAATCAAATTAAGGCGTTTAAATGAAGAATACAGGCGGTATTCAAAGATTGTTGGATTGCCTACTCAACAAGAAAGGTTGCAGGTTGCAGGGTTCGGCAAAAAAAGCACATCAAAGGTGGTTGCAACATCAAGAAAACTTGAACAACCTATTATTTTAGAAAGAAAAAGATTGAATTTTGTTGACAATAATACGGAAAATGATATAATTTATATGAAAAAGAAAGAAACGGCAGTTGATGGCGTGCATAGCGTTGGTAAAATTGATATTGATAAATATAAGTGTGTAACTGAGGATATTACAACAGATGAAGTTATAATTACAGATACACAAATTGCTCACATTAAAGACCATCATCCAAATGATTATGAAAGATATTTTTCATATATTGCAGAAATAGTTAAAAATCCTGATTATATACTTGAAGCTAATAAACCTGATACCGCATTTGTCCTCAAGCATATTGAAGACAATGGTAAAAATTATCAAATTATTTTACGGCTTAAAACATCTGCTGACCCCGAAAATTATAAGAATTCGATTATAACATTCTTAAAAGTTGAAGATAAGCGTTATAAACGATATCTTCGTACTAAAAAAATACTTTACAAAAGCGAATAATTTTGCTATAATTGTAATAGGATAGGAATGGTTGTTTGAGGTGGACAATTTCGTGGCATCCACACGCCGATGGTAACGACAGGGGTAACCCGAGAGATGCAGGAGTACGCCACGCCTGCCAAACAACCAATTAAACCATAAACCGCTTATCGTTGGATAGGCGGTTTTCTTATACACAAATATGCTTTTATAACCCTGATTTTGAGATTTTTTCACAATATAACAACCAAAAACAGCCGAAATTGATGCTTAGCGCATTAGTTTCGGCACTTTTTATACCCATTTTCAAATTAACACCGCCAATCAGCCGCCTTGAGGGTGGCTTTTTGTATATCAAAAGAGGTAGAGCCTCGGAAAGGAGAGTTGAGATAGATGCTCAATTCCAAAACACCAACACTTATACCCAACATTCAGCTTTTTGCAGACCCCAATCCTGCGGATCCCCCCGCAGGCGATGACCCTGCAAATCCTCCCGCACCCGCACCGGGCGGCAAGGTTTTCAGCGAAGATTATGTGCGCACACTTCGCAATGAATCCGCAGGTCACAGACCGTAAAAAGTCTGCGACCAACAAAAAACTCTTTTTAAGCAAAAAAATGAGTATTCATAGGTAAATCCCTTATGAATACTCAGTATGGTCGAGGTGAAGGGATTCGAACCCCCGATCCCCTGCTCCCAAAGCAGGTGCGATAGCCAAACTTCGCTACACCTCGTTATTTGCCGCAGGGTAATTATACCCCCGCAGTGTGGCGGTGTCAACCGCTTTTTCATTAAAAGAAACCCCGTTGCGTGGCAACGGGGTTTCTTTTGGAGCGGATGACGAGGCTCGAACTCGCTACCTCCACCTTGGCAAGGTGGCGCTCTACCAGATGAGCTACATCCGCAACTGCAAACGGAATTATACCAAAACAAAACGCCGTTGTCAACCTCTTTTTTAACTTTATTTAAATTTTTTCACAACTTTGTTACCGTTTTGTTCTTGTTATAGTCTTTCTGCCGTGATATAATTAATTATAACGTATAATATAGGATGTGAATTTATGAACAAAAATTCATTTGCAAAAACTCCTCCCATGGGCTGGAACAGCTGGGACTGCTACGGCGCTGCCGTAACCGAGGAACAACTTCTTGCAAACGCAGAATACATGGCCGAAAATCTTAAACAGTTCGGCTGGCAATACGTTGTTTGCGACATCCAGTGGTTTGAGCCGACGGCACACTCCAACAATTACAACAACTTCACCGAGCTTTGTATGGATGAATACTCCCGTCTCATCCCTGCCCCCAACCGTTTCCCCTCTTCGGCAAACGGTGCGGGCTTCAAACCCATTGCCGACAAAATTCACGCAATGGGTCTCAAATTCGGTATTCATATTTTAAGAGGCATTCCCCGTCAGGCTGTTCACCGCAATACAAACCTGCTTTACTGCGGCAAAACCGCCCGTCAGATTGCGCACAGCTTTTCTCTTTGCCCGTGGAATACCGATATGTACGGCATTGATATGAGCCGTGAGGGCGCACAGGAATACTACAACTCCATTTTCGAGCTTTACGCCTCATGGGGCGTTGACTTTGTCAAGGTTGATGACATTGCCAACACCGAATTCAAACCCCACGACCCTTACAGTGCAAAAAGCGAAATTGAAGCAATCCGCAAGGCAATCGACAACTGCGGCCGTGAAATCGTACTCAGCCTTTCACCCGGACCCGCACCTATCGAGCACGTTGAGCACCTGAGCGAAAATGCCAATATGTGGCGAATGACGGGCGATTTCTGGGACCATTGGGATAAACTCAAAAAGATGTTTGACTACTGCGAAAAATGGTATCCCTACGTCAAAGAAGGCTGCTGGCCCGACTGCGATATGCTGCCCCTCGGCAGACTTTGTCTCAACGCCGAATGTAACGGCGCTGCGGCAAGATACACAGGTTTTACTCACGCAGAGCAAATTACAATGCTCACCCTCTGGAGCATTTTCCGCTCTCCCCTTATGCTCGGCGGTGAACAGCGCGAAAACGACGAGTTTACTCTCAGCATAATCACCAACCCCGAGGTTATTGCCGTCAACCAGCATTCCCACTCGGGCAAGCCGGTTTATTCCGACGAAAAAATCAAAATCTGGCAGTGCACGGATGAAAACGGTAAAAAAGTTATCGGTATTTTCAATATTGACGATGAGCCTTGCGCCTACACCCTCAGTGAAGAGCTGACGGGCAAGGATTTCACCCTGCGTGACCTCTGGGCAAGAGAGAATATCGGTAAAGTCAGCGAAATCACTGTTGATGCGCACGGTGCAAGAATGTTCACTATAAATTAAAATCTCTTTGAGGTGTGACAGATGAAGAATAACGATGTTTTTTCATCCGACCGCAAACAGCACGCCAATCTTAAAAAGTTTTTCTTTATTTTTGCGGCTGTTGCAATTGCTGTCGCTTTCGGTGCAGGTATCTTTTTCGGCTTGCGTCTTGTCTTCGGCACGGGAGAAAAGCCGGACCCCACCCACGCTGAAAACTACGGTCAGTACGTCTTTGAAACAGAAGGTTTCGACGGTATTGAAAGCATAAAATATCTGTGTGACGAATTCAGCGTTTACTCTGATGAAAAAAGCGGTCTGCTGGGCATTATCGGCACAGACGGCGAAATCTGGACACAGGCAAAGTACGAAAAGTTTGACGTCGTCGGAAGCGGCCTCAATACAAGCACATACATCGCCCGACCTGAGGGCAGCACATACCCCTACATAATCGACACCTATAAAAAAGAAGTCACCAACAAACAGTATCTTGAAAAGGATGCCGACGTGCACAAGGAGCTCCGCTGGGACTCCGCAGCATCTGCACTCGTATGGTACGACAAAATAGGCAGCCTCGGCAAGGTTGATGAAACGGAATTTGTGCTTCCGCGCGGACTTTACCCCGTGTGCGGCACGGGTGACACGGCAAAATGGGGCTATGTCAACGCATTTCTTGCCCTTGACGTTCCACTTAAATATGACAGAGCGCTTTCATTTGCTGACGGGCTTGCCGCCGTCAAGCAGGGCGATTTATGGGGTTACATTGACTCCGACGGCAACACGGTGATTGATTTTGCCTATCCTTCACTTGGTGAGCTTGACTGCCTTGGCAGAGACCTTGTTTATAACTTTAACTGCTCACTTGTACCCGTAAGCAAAAACGGGCTGTGGGGCATTATCAACAGCGAAGGCAAAACGGTAGTTGACTTTGAATACTCAGCAATTATCGCGGGTAAAAACGGAAAATACGTTGCCTGCAAAAACGACGAATGGGGAATTATCACCATTACGTCGGTTGAACAGACAAGTGACCGGAATTCACAGGGCGGCACGGTTATCACCGGCGGCAGATACATTGTAAAAACAGGCGGTGACCCACTCAACCTGCGCAATGCACCCAGCACGCAGACAAGCACGGTTATTGAGAAAATTCCAAACGGCACCGTGTTAACAGTCACCGACATTTCCGACGGCTGGGGTTATGTGACATACAATTCCGCCTACGGCTGGGTCAGCATGGATTATCTGACAGCAGTTGAGGAATAATTATTTAAAAACCCGTTTTTACTGTTGACTTTTACGGGAAAATATATTAAAATTATCTTTGCGTTGCAGTGAGTAATAATTCGCCGCACGCAGGTTTTCAGCAATTGTGAGCAACAATTTGCGAGCCATCCGATAAAGGACCCGGAATGAAATCATTCCGGGTCCTTTATCTTTTAACGGTTTTGATGATTTCAGACAAAAAGAAAAGCTTGCGCAAAAAATGCGCAAGCTTATTTTTGCTTTGTCAGGCAGTCAATTACTGCTCAACTGCGTAAACGCTGACCTTTTTGCGGTCTTTGCCCATACGCTCGAATTTGACTGTACCGTCGATGAGAGCGAAGAGAGTGTCGTCAGAACCCTTGCCGACGTTGTTGCCGGGATGGATGTGAGTGCCTCTCTGCTTTACGAGGATATTGCCGGCAAGAACAAACTGACCGTCTGCTCTTTTTGCGCCAAGTCTCTTGGACTCGGAGTCACGACCGTTACGGGTTGAACCCATACCTTTCTTATGAGCGAAAAGCTGAATGTTTATCTTAAGCATTACTTTACACCTCCGTAAATAACTTTAATGTTTTCCGAAAATTGCCTGCTGAGCTCTTTTAAATGAAGGTCAAGACCCTTTAAAACAGTTTCGGTCTGCTCAGTCGGTGAGTTGACTGTCAGCGTCAGTTTTGCATCGGTCTGGGTTGCCGTTGCATCGGCACCGATAATGTCGGTGACGGTGTTTGCCGCCATGTAAGCTGCTGAGGAAACCGCCGCACAAACGATGTCGCTTCCTGCCTCGCCATGATAAGCGTGACCGCTGATTTCAAAGCCCTTGTGGCGTTTTTCGGCGATAAAGAAGATAACCTTTATCATTGGCTTGTGAATTTAAGCGTTGATGGCTGTGATTTCAACCTTTGTGTAGGGCTGTATGTGGCCAAGCTTACGCTTCTCGTTCTTTTTGGGCTTGTAAGTGAAAACGGTGATCTTCTTTGCCTTGCCGTTTTTAACAGCCTTGGCAGTTACGGTTGCGCCCTCAACATAAGGTGCGCCGACGGAGATGCCGTCGCCATTTGCAACAGCAATAACCTTATCAAAGGTGATTTCGCTGTTTTCCTCAACGTCAAGCTTTTCAATGTAGAGAGTGTCGCCATTCTCAACCTTGTACTGCTTGCCGCCGGTTACGATAATTGCGTACATGAGTTTTCCATCCTTTTTTTAGACTCGCTACTGTGGGGCACAGATAACTGTTTTTTGGCGCACGAATGCACCGCCCTAAATAAGCGGCAACAGAGAGTATAACACAAAAAGTCAACAGTGTCAAATACTTTTTAATATAAATAAATAATTTATTTGCCGGCTTTTCTTGTGCATAATTGACATTATTCCTGCGTTATGCCTCAACTGAGTTTTGCTCGGCCGCGGCTGTGACGGTATTGCACATAAGCATTGCAATGGTCATCGGGCCCACGCCGCCGGGCACGGGAGTAATTCTTGAAACCTTATTAAACACTGCGTCATAGTCAACATCGCCGCAAAGCTTACCGTTTTCGTCTCTGTCCATACCGACGTCAAGAATAACAGCGCCTTCTTTAACCATTTCAGGTTTTACAAACTTTGCAATGCCGACAGCTGCAACAAGGATATCCGCCTGACTTGTAACAGAGGCAAGGTCCTTCGTTCTGGAATGGCAGATTGTGACCGTTGCGTTTCTTGCAAGCAACATCAGTGCAATGGGTTTGCCGACGATATCGCTTCTGCCGATAACCACACAATGCTTGCCCTCAATGGAGATTCCCTCGTGGTCAAGCATTTCAATCATACCTGCCGGTGTGCAGGGCAGTAAAACAGCCTTGCCGAGTGTCAGCTTACCGACGTTTGTGGGGTGGAAGCAGTCAACATCCTTTTCGGGCAGAATTCTGTCAAGCACAAGGGTTTTGTCAATCTGTGCAGGTAACGGAAGCTGGCAGAGTATTCCGTTGACGCTTTTATCAGCATTTAATTTATCAATAAGCGCAAGCAGTTCTTCGGTGGTTGTTTCGGCGGGAAGTGCAAATTCAAGCGACTTTATGCCTACATTGGCACACGCCTTTTTCTTGTTGTTGACATAAACGCGTGATGCGGAATCGTCACCGACAATGATAACCGCAAGGCAGGTTTCAACACCTTTTTCTTTGAGTGACTCAACCTTTGCCGCAACCTTTGAAAGGGTGTCGGCAGAAATCTCCTTACCGTTGATAATTTTATTCATCTGCGGCTTCCTCCCCGTTACTCTCGGCTTTTGCCTTTTCTTCTTTTTCTTTTGCCAGCTTTTCAAGCTTTGCCTTTTTTGCCGCCTCCATAAGCTCTGCTTTTTCAGCCGCTTCAATTTCAGCTTCTTTTTCTGCGGCGGCAGCCTTGAGCTGTTCCTCAAGGAAAAAATCTATACCGTCAATCGGCTTGGGAATTTTCTTGTATTTCATAAGAAGCATTATAAGTGCAACTGTGCATACAACCACAAGTGCAAGTGAAATCGCCTGAGAAACACGGATGTTGGTGTTTGCAATATAAAGGCTGTCTGTCCTGAGGCCCTCAACAATACAGCGCTCTGCGCCGTACCAGATTCCGTAGCAAAGGAAAAGCTGACCGCTGAATTTTCTCCACTTTCTGCACATTAAATAAAGCAGAGCAAAGCCTGCAAGGCACCACAGCGACTCATAAAGGAAAGTCGGGTGTACGGGCAGATCGGGGTCAACGGTAAAGCCTCTGGCGGCGAATTCCGCCTGATGGGTGGTGATGTAGTAAGCGGTTTTCTCGCTCCACATACCCCAGGGCATATCGGTATTTGTGCCGAATGCTTCCTGATTGGTGAAGTTGCCCCAGCGGCCGATTCCCTGCGCAAGCAGCAAACTCATTGCCGCAAGGTCAAGCAGATTGTAAAAATTCATCTTGCGCACCTTGCAGACGATGAAAGCCGCCGCAATACCGCCGATGATTCCGCCGTAGATTGCAAGACCGCCGTTCCAGATTTGCGGAATTTCGGAAATATGCTTGGAATAATATCCCCACTCCGAAAACACATAATAAAGTCTTGCGCCGACAATGCCGCCGATTGTGCCGTAAATGAGCACGTCAACCATTTTATCAAGACTCATTTTCCATTTGTAAGCCATTCTGCCGCCCAGAAGCACCGCCAGCAAAAAGCCGAAAGCAATGATTGCACCGTACCATCTGATTTCAACCACACGGCCAAAAAAGCTGAAAGTGGCAAGCACTGCGGGAATGTCAAAAGCTTTTTCAAAGCAACTGAAATACACAGATGTATAATCAGACATAAAAATTCCTCCGATATGTAAGTGAAAAATCTTCGCTGTGAAGATTTTTCATCTTTTTATTCAATGGGTCTTATGACCGAAAGCGTTGAAAATTCATCACGCAGAACACGCAGACGCTCATTTGCATTGTCAAGGGTTATGCCTTTACACGCCTCAATTTCTTCAAACGGTTTACAACCTGCAAAGTGCATGCTCATAAGCATATTTGCGGTGTCATCAATATCGTTGTAAATCATTATAAGTCTGCCATAAATCTTGCGCTTTGCGCGCTCAAAAGCCTCGGGGGCAATGCCCGTTTCGCACAGTTTATTGATTGCAATGCGGATAATATCCGCCGCCTTTTCGGGGTCTTTACTTGTACCGCCCACGGAAACAAACGAGTAACCCGTGCCGTTGACAAGCTCTTTGTCAAAGCCCATATCAACAAGCTCTTTGTCAAACAAGTCCCTGAAAAGCGGTGAAGCCTTGCCGAGAATTGCTTCAAGCATAATTTTGGTTGCAAGCTCTTCTTTGACGGTGAGCTCGGGTTTGTCAATTCTTTCTTTGTAGCCGAGCAAAAACTGAGGTGCGGCAACGTCAACCTTTTCTTCAACGTGTGTTTTGACAGGCAACGGCGACTCTTCAATAAACTTGCGCTGTGCCTTTTCACCCTTTCTGTCCTTGGGCAACACTCTGTCTGCAACCTCAACAACATCGTCAACGCTGACGTTGCCGACAACGCACAGTACCATGTTGTTCATGCAATAGAAATTGTAATAAAGTCTGTAAAGCAGGTCGGCATCAATTTCGGCAATCGACTCCTGAGTGCCTGCGATTTCGATTCTGACGGGATTCTTTGAATAAAGAGCCTCCAGCATATTGAAAAACAGACGTCTTTCCGGAATGTCGTTTATCATTCTTATTTCCTGACCGATGATGCCCTGCTCTTTTTCAACGGTCTGCTGCGTAAAATAAGGCTTTGTCACGAAATCAAGCAGAATTTCAAGCGACTCTTTGAAATTCTCGGAGCACTGGAAAAGATAAGCTGTCATTTCCCACGATGTGTAGGCATTTGCATTTGCACCCGTTTTTGCAAAGCGGTCAAAAGCATCCATTTCCTCGCTTTCAAAAAGCTTGTGCTCAAGGAAATGTGCCGTGCCGGCAGGAATATCCTCAAACTCGCCGCTTTCACCCTTTACGCTTGTGTCAATTGAGCCGTAGCGGGTGGCAAACACGGCATAAGCAGATGTGTAACCCTCACGGGGCATTACACGGATTTCAAGCCCTGTTGAATGTTTAAGACAAAAAACGCTTTCGCCGAGCTTTTCATTCTTAATCTCTTTAATCTTCAACTTTGCTCTCCTCCTTCTGCTTTGTTGTAATCATATAAATTGTGTCAAGGGTCAGCTTTTTCGCCGCCTCGGCAACATCCTCAACGGTAACGCCGTCAAAAGATGCAGCCATCTGCTCAGGGCTGATAACCTCGTCATCAGAGCCTGCAACAAAGGGTGTGTACCAAGCGCAAAGCTCACCGGGGGTGTTGAAGGTGAGGCGTTCACGAAGTGACATTTTGCCTGCTTCAAGCTCCTCGGCACTGACTTTGCCTGCACGGATGTCAGACAGCTGACAAAGAATTTCGGCAGAGGTTTTCTTCTCTTTGTCGGGGTCAATTCCGCAGGCAATGAGCACAAGACCCTTGCGGTAAATGAGCCTTGATGAGCAGTCATAGCAAAGGCTGAGCTTTTCACGGATATTCTTGAAAAGCTTTGAGTTGGCACTGCCGCCGAGAATGTTATTCATCACCGTGACGGCGGCAAGATTGTCACGCCAGTTTGTCATGCCTGCACGCAGACCCATAATAAGTCTGCCCTGATTGACGGGGAATTCTTCCTCGTGTCGCTTGAAGCGTTTGCCCTTGGGAATGAAAACTGTGTTGATTTCAACGGGTTCACGCTCAATTTTTGCAAATTTTTCAGCAAAAATTCTTTCGATTTCAACGGCAGGCGAGCTGCTGACAACGGTAATCTGGAAAAGTGCGGATTTAAGAAGATTTTTCCACGCCGCAAAAACATCTTTAACCTTGACTGCATCAATCGCCTCGGCACCGCCGTAGCGGTTAATGCCGTAAGCCTCTTCGGCGCACATAAGCTCAATGCAACGGTTGAGCGCAAACACACGCTTGTTATTGACTTCCTCTTCAACGTGCTGTCTGAGAAGGCGTTTCTCCGTATCAACCGCCTGTGTGCCGAAACTGCCGTTTTTGCAGTTGGGCGCAAAAATCATGCCTGCAAGAAGGTTTGCACAGTTTCCGACAATGCTTTCATCATTAAGCGCAAAGCGGTCATCAATGCAGGTGAGGTTAAGAGTGAGCACCTGTGCCTCGCCCGATTTTATAACCTCTGCACCGATTGCGGCACCGTAAAGCTCATCAAGCTTACCCTGAAGCTCTGTGAAGTCGGGGTAACTCTTGCAGGAACGCTTGAGCAGATACAAAAGAACCGCATTTGTTGCAGCGTCGGAATTCAGCGGCAAAGCCATTGAAACCTGAATGTTGGCAGTTTTGAAACGGTCTGTCTGAATACTTACAAGACGCACGCCGTCTGCTATTGATTTAATCTCAAGCATTTTGTCACTTCCTTAATTGATTAATCCTGATTAGTATGTGCAATTAAAGGTCATTTTCAACAATATTTTCATAGGTTTCGCGCTTTACAACAACCCGTGACTCACCGTTATTTACCATCACCACGGCAGGTCTGGGCACTCTGTTGTAATTTGATGCCATTGAGTAATTGTAAGCACCCGTTGACAGCACGGCAAGAATATCGCCTGCCTCAACCGGCTGTATTTCAGCATTTTCCTGAATGAGGTCACCGCTTTCACAGCATCTGCCTGCAACGGTTACCGTCATATTGCGTTCAAGTGAGGCTTTGCCCGCGCAGACAATCTCGTAATCTGCCTGATAAAGAATGTAGCGCGGATTGTCCGTCATACCGCCGTCAACGCTGACATAGGTGCGGATGTCGGGGATTGTTTTGACAGAGCCGACCGTATAAAGCGTAAGACCTGCCGCACCGACAATTGAACGGCCGGGTTCAATGAGTACAAAAGGTGCTTTGAGACCGAATTCATCACAGTAAGAATAAATGGCGGCAAAAATTTTCTGCATATATTCCTCATAAGGTGCAGGATTGTCGCTTTCAAGATATTTTATACCGAAGCCGCCGCCGAGATTGATTTCGGCAAATTCATATCCCGTTTTGTCTTTGACATCCTTATATAAACCGAGCATTACCTTAACGGCAAGTTCAAAGGGGTCAATGTCAAAAATCTGTGAGCCGATGTGGCAATGAAGACCCGTGAGAGTCAGGTTTTTGCAGGAAATTGCAAGCTCAATCGCTTCCATTGCCTCGCCCGTTTCAAGAGCAAAGCCGAACTTTGAATCAATCTGACCCGTTCTGATGAAATCGTGCGTGTGAGCGTCAATGCCCGGCTTTATACGAAGCATTATGTTGACGTTTTTATTCTGACTTTCAGCAATTGAACTGAGCATTTTAAGTTCGGTAAGATTGTCAACAATTATTCTGCCCACACCGTTTTGCACTGCCATTTCAAGCTCTGCAAAGGTTTTGTTGTTGCCGTGAAAATCAATTTCTTCGGCAGGAAAACCTGCTGAAAGCGCCGTGTAAAGCTCGCCGCCCGAAACAACGTCGATGCCTGCATTTTCCTGCTGGCAGATGCGGCACATTTCCTTGCAACAAAAAGCCTTGCTTGCGTAGGTTACTCTGCCGTTGCCGTTATAAAGCGCATTTATAACGCCGTTGAAGGCACGGATGTTTTTGCGGATTTCGCTTTCGTCAAACACATAAAGCGGTGTACCGTATTCTTTTGCAAGACTCACCGTGTCGCAACCGCCGACCGTAAGGTGACCTTGCTCATTTATATTAATACAATCGGAAACAAACATAAAAATTATCCTTTCTCTGTTGCCGTTTCAATGGCTTTTTTCAGGGCATCCACACCCTCGCCTTTAACGGCGGAAAACGGAATTTTGAGAATATCGCTGTAATCGGCAAGCTCAACTTCAATTTCTTCAAGCCGTTTTTTGCGCTCGCCTACGTTGAGCTTATCGCTTTTTGTCATCATAATGATAAAAGGATAGCCGCTTTCGCGCAGGAAATTGAGCATTGTCATGTCGTCGGCAGACGGTGCATGACGCATATCAATCAGCTCAACCACAAGTCTTATATCACGGCCCGAGTTGAAATAGCCTTCCATAAGGTCCGCCCAGCGCTTTTTTTCGTCTCTGTTGGCCTTGGCATAGCCGTAGCCCGGCAAGTCAACAAAGTTGACTTTGTCGCCCTTGAAAAAGTTGACTGTGACTGTTTTTCCGGGCATCGAACTGACCCTTGCAAGACTTTTACGGTTGAAAAGCTTGTTGATGAGCGAAGATTTGCCGACGTTGGAGCGTCCCGAAAAAACAATTTCGGGAGTCTGTGACGGTTTAAGCTGTGCCGAGGTTCCGTAAGACCCGACGTATTCAATAATATCGAAACGCATTGTTATTTCCTCACTGCGCAACTCTTGCGCCTTTTCTTTTCATCTGTTCTTGCGGTGCAACTTTTTCCGCTGATTCCTCTGTGCAGGCAAAGCTCTTTTCGAGTGCCACCGCCCAGACCGCCTCAACGGTTTTAACGGGAATAAACTCAACCTTTTCCTTGACAACGGCATCAACCTCGTCAAGGTCAGGGATATTATCAAAAGGAATTATCACCTTTGTAATGCCGGCTCTGTAAGCCGCCATTGATTTTTCTTTCAGACCGCCAATGGGCAAAACTCTGCCGCGCAGAGTGATTTCGCCCGTCATTGCAACGTTGCGGCGCACCTTGATGCCCGTCAGCGCGGAAACAAGGGCGGTTGCGGCGGTAACACCTGCGGAGGGGCCGTCTTTCGGAGTTGCGCCCTCGGGAAAATGCAGATGTATATCTTTATCTTTATAGAAAGTTTCACTTACGGGGATTGTGCCGATTTTTGATCGTATGTAGCTGACTGCTGCCTTGACGGATTCCTGCATCACGTCGCCGAGCGAGCCTGTCAGCTCAAGCTTGCCGGTGCCATCAAGTACAGCCGCTTCAACTTCCAGAATTTCGCCGCCGACACTTGTCCACGCCAGACCGTTTACAACGCCCACTTCATTTTCGCCCGAAAAATCATCAGGCTTGAATTTTCTTGTGCCCAGCAAAGCTTCAACATTCTGAGCCTTGACAGTGAGCTTGCCGCCGTCTTTTGCGCTGTTGAGCGCACCCTTACGGCACACTGAGGCAATCTGCTGTTCAAGTCTTCTGACGCCCGCCTCACGGGTGTAACCCTCAATGATGAGATTAAGTGCGTCATCAGCAATGCGGATGTCCTTTGAGGTAAGACCGTGGCGTTTTACCTGCTTGGGAATAAGATGTTTTTTTGCAATTGAGAATTTTTCCGCGTGAGTGTAGCTGCCAAGCTCAATTATTTCCATTCTGTCAAGCAAGGGTGCGGGTATATTCTGCATTACGTTTGCCGTTGTGATAAACAAAACCTTGCTCAGATCAAACGGTAATTCAATGTAATGGTCACGGAATTCGATATTCTGCTCAGGGTCAAGCACTTCAAGCAAAGCGGATGTCGGGTCACCCTTGTAATCCGAGGAAAGCTTGTCAACCTCATCGAGCAAAATGAGGGGATTGAGTGTGCCTGCCTGCTGCATTGCATTCATAATTCTGCCGGGCATTGAGCCGATGTAAGTTTTTCTGTGGCCGCGGATTTCGGCTTCATCTTTGACGCCGCCCAGAGAAATGCGCACATATTTTCTGCCCATTGCCCTTGCAACGGAGCGTGCAACCGAGGTTTTGCCCACACCGGGAGGGCCGACAAGGCAGATTATCTGACCCTTGATGTCGGGGGCAAGCTTGCGCACGGCAAGCAGCTCAATTATTCTGTCCTTGACCTTCTCAAGGCCGTAATGGTCGGCATCAAGAATTTTTCGCGCGCGATTGACGTCAAGGTTATCATTTGTTGTTTTATCCCAAGGCAAGGAAAGGCAGGTTTCAAGATAATTCCTGCTGACTGCCGCCTCAGGTGACTGAATTGCGCTTTTTTCCAGTCTGTCGCATTCTTTGAAAAGCTTTTCCTTTATCTCATCCGAAACATTGAGGGCCGCGATTTTTGCCCTGAAGCCTTCAAGCTCTTCTTCCTGGGCAACACCGCCGCCGAGCTCGGCAGAAATGGCTTTCATCTGCTCACGAAGATAATATTCGCGCTGGTTGCGGTCAATCTGGTCCTGAACACGCTCGTTGATTTCTTCCTCAATTCCGAGAAGCTTACATTCCCTTGCAAGCATCACGCAGAGCGCTTCAAGCCTTTTAAGCGGACGGAGCTGTTCAAGTATTTTCTGTCTGTCCTCATATTCAAGCATTATGTTGCCTGCCACATAATCGGCAAGAGCCCCTGCCCGTTCCTCTTTCATAACGGTAAGAATGATATCGGGTGAAAGCTGAGGTGCGCAGTCGGCGTATTCGTCAAAATAATCCTTTGCCTTGCGCACAAGTGCCTCGGCATAGCTTTTCTGCTTTGTCGGCACGGCGGGTTCATCAATCGGGAAAACATCTGCCTTCAAAAAGCGGCCGTCATAACCCTGCATAACGCGCGCACGGGAAACACCCTCAACGGCAACTTTAAGAACACCTGTCTTTGAGGGAATTTTAAGCACCTGCTTTACGGTTGCGATTACACCGATTGTGTAAAGCTCTGAAAAATCGGGGTTTTCCGTTGCGATATCCTTTTGTGCAACCAGAAAAACCTGCTGACCGTTATCCATTGCATATTTAAGTGCCGCAACGCTTTTTTCGCGCGCAACATCAAAATGAAGAAACATATTCGGAAACACAACAAGCCCCCTGAGCGCAACAACGGGCAGACGGATTGGTGTTTTTACTGTACTCATATATAAATTCTCCTGTTAATATAAATATTTACCTGATTTTATATTATATAATATACTGTTGAACTCGTCAACCTTTAAAAGCGGGCAAAATATTGACAAATTGTAAAAAAAGACGGTTTAAAAGGCAAATCCTTTTAAACCGTCTGATGTGTTATTGCACTCAGCCTGCATCCTTGCTGTTTCGGGGTCTTGAAACAAGGGGCGGCGAAAGCTTTGATTTTTTTCTGTCAGGGTTACGTTCAATAAGCGGCTGTGCATCGCCCGTGACGCACTGTTCCGTTATGCAAACCCTTTCGATTGTCGGGTCGGAGGGAATGTCATACATAATGGGGGTAAGAATCTTTTCCATTATGGAGCGCAGACCTCTGGCACCCGTTTTCTTTTCAAGCGTACAATCGGCAACCGCCTTAAGCGCACTTTCATCAAACTCAAGCTCAACGTCATCAATGGCAAAAAGAGCCTGATACTGCTTGAGAATTGCGTTTTTGGGGCAGGTCATAATTTCAACAAGTGCATCTCTGTCAAGCTCGTTGAGTGTTGTGATGACGGGCAAACGACCGACAAGCTCGGGAATAATTCCGAATTTCACCAGATCCTGATGGATTGTGCGCGAAATAAGGTTTTCCTTCTGCATTTCAGCCTTGCTCTTGACCTCTGCGCCAAAGCCGAGGGCTGAGCCGCCGATGCGCTTTTCAATTATTTGCTCAATACCTGCAAAAGCACCGCCGCAGATGAAAAGAATATTTGAGGTGTCAACCTGAATGAATTCCTGCTGGGGATGCTTTCTGCCGCCCTGAGGCGGAACATTGGAAACGGTACCTTCGATTATTTTAAGCAACGCCTGCTGTACACCCTCGCCGCTGACATCGCGGGTAATGGAGGGATTTTCGCTTTTGCGTGCGATTTTGTCGATTTCGTCAACATAAATTATGCCGCGCTCTGCAAGCTCAATATCATAATCCGCCGCCTGAATAAGGCGAAGAAGAATGTTTTCAACGTCCTCACCGACATAGCCCGCCTCGGTGAGAGTTGTGGCATCGGCAATGGCGAAAGGTACGTCAAGGATTTTTGCAAGCGTCTGTGCAAGCATTGTTTTGCCCACACCCGTGGGACCCAGAAGAAGAATGTTGCTTTTCTGAATCTCAACATCGTTCTTGTCGCCAATGAGGTTGATGCGCTTGTAGTGATTGTAAACCGCAACGCTCAGGGCAATTTTGGCACTTTCCTGACCGATTACATATTCGTCAAGCTTTGCCTTGATTTCTCTGGGCTTGGGCAACTGGGCGGCGCTCATTTTGCCGTGTGAACGGGTGCGGGGAGTTTCCTCCTCAATAATTGACTGGCACAGTTCAATGCACTCGTTACAGATATACACATTGGGACCCGCAATAAGCTTGTCAACCTGGTCCTGCGTTTTGCGGCAGAATGAACAGCAGACGGGTCTTTCGCGTCTGTCATCGTCTCTGGGCATTTTAAGCCTCCTATAATCAGCGTGACGAGAATAACCCTTTCGGATTATTCTCGTTACGTCGTCGTTAATATGCTTTATTTATCTTTTGGCAATTACTTTGTCAACAAGACCGTAGTCACAGGCTTCCTGAGCGGTGAGGTAGTTGTCACGCTCGGTGTCTTTTGCAATTTCTTCAATAGGCTTGCCTGTGTTTTCGGAAAGAATTCTGTTAAGTCTTTCCCTTGTTTTGAGAATGTGGTCGGCGGCAATCTGAATTTCGGTTGCCTGACCTCTTGCACCGCCGAGAGGCTGGTGAATCATAATCTCACTGTTGGGAAGGGCATATCTCTTGCCCTTTGCGCCCGATGAAAGCAGGAACGCACCCATAGAGGCCGCCATGCCCATACAAATAGTGGAAACGTCACACTTGATGTACTGCATGGTATCGTAAATGGCAAGACCTGCCGAAACCGAACCGCCGGGACTGTTGATGTAAAGGCTGATATCCTTGTCGGGATCCTGTCCTTCAAGAAACAGGAGCTGTGCAACAACAATGCTTGCGGTTGCATCGTTTATCTCATCGGAAAGAACAATGATTCTGTCGCTGAGCAAGCGTGAAAAAATATCATAGGAACGCTCGCCTCTGTTTGTCTGTTCAACAACATACGGCACCAATGCCATAGCAAAACCTCCAATCTGAAAATACAAGTTAATTATAGTGTGGTTTTTGCGGAATTATTCAGCAGCTTCTTCTTTCTTTGCTGTTTTCTTTGCTGCGGGCTTCTTTGCGGCAGGCTTTTTCTCTGCTGCTTCTTCACCGTCAGCCTTTTTCTTTGCAGGAGCCTTCTTCTTTGCGGGAGCCTTTTCAGCCTTTGCTTCGCCCTCTTCCTTCTTGGCCTTGGAAGCGGCTTTCTTTGCTGCGGGCTTCTTTGCCTTTGCGTTGTCCATTACAAACTTGATGGCAGCCTGTCTCTTGATTTCAACGGCAACAGTTTCCTCAGAAACAATTGCTTTAAGCTTATCAAGCTCAATTTTATACATTTCAACCATCTTCTGATATTCTTCGTCGATGGCTTCCTGAGTTGCTTCAAAAGTTTCAAGCTCAACAATCTTGTCGATTGCAAGGTCAAGTTTAACCTGAACCTTTGCCTGCTCTTTCATTTCAGCCTCAAAGGACTCTTTATCCATGCCCATGTACATAAGGTAAACGTCAAGGTCGATGCCCTGTGACTGTACTCTCTGAGCAAAGTTGTCAATGTTTTCCTTTGCCTTGTTTTCAAACATGCACTCGGGGATTTCGCCCTCAACGCTGTCTGCAAGAGCCTGCATGATTGCATCTTCAAAAGCTCTGTCGGCATTTTCCTTCTTGCGCTCTGCAAGCTCGGTTTCGATACCCTTCTTCATTTCGTCAACGGTGTCAAAGTCCTGATCCTTTGCGAACTCGTCGTCAAGCTCAGGAAGCTCTTTGACCTTGATTTCGTGAAGCTTGATCTTGAAGGTTGCGTCTTTGCCTGCAAGTTCTTCGGCATACTCAGTGGGGAATGTAACGTTTACGTCAAATTCGTCGCCGATTGAGTGACCGATAATCTGCTCTTCAAAGCCGGGGATGAATGAACCAGAGCCGATTGTGAGAGAATATTTCTCAGCCTTGCCGCCCTCGAAAGCAACGCCGTCAACAAAACCTTCAAAGTCGATAACTGTGATGTCACCGTTTTCAACTGCTCTGCTGTCAATGTCAACGATTCTTGCGCCGCGCTCAAGCATACGGGTGATTTCGCCGTCGATTTCTTCTGCGGAAACAGCTGCATCAGCCTTTTCTGCGGAAAGGCCCTTGTAAGCTGCAAGAGTGATTTCGGGTTTGACTGTTACTTTGAAAGAAAACTCAACGCCCTCTGTGACGTTCATTGTCTTGATGTCGAAATCATAGGGAGAGTCAACTGCTTCAATGTTTTCAGCGGCATAAGCTGCCTCAACCTCTGCGGGATAAAGTGCATCAAGTGCATCTTCATAAAAAATATCTGCGCCGTAAAGCTTTTCAATCATGTTCTGGGGAGCCTTGCCCTTGCGGAAACCGGGAACATTGATTTTGGTTCTCTGTTTGAGATATGCCTTGCGGACAGCCTCTTTGAAATCCTCTGCGCTGATTGTAATTTCAACGGTGTAGGTGTTGGTATCTGTCTTTTTTGCTGATTTTAACATTTTAATTCCTCCGATTTTTCGGCAGCAGCCTTTAACGGCGGCCGCACTGCCTTATACTAACGCTAAAATTATAACAAAGCTTTTATAATTTTTCTACTGTTATTTATAAATTCTAAAAACGGCACAAATTTTGACATTTTTTTTGCCGCTTTTGGGTAATATCAACGATTTTCGTACACAGGCGCAGGGCAAAAAGAAAGGAAATCGCTTGAAATCAGAGCGTATTTAATACCTCCAAGCTCGCCGTTTACCGACGACGTGTGCGAATAGGAATGAAGGTGACCGTAATAGCATCGCTTTATTCCGTGACGCTCAAGCACCTCGCAGATTACGTCACAGCGCTGTGTGAGTGTGACGGGCGGATAGTGCAGAAATACAACCGGTTCAAGACCCGTTTCCTTTGCGGCAAGAATTGAGGCTTCCAGTCTGCCTGCCTCACGCAGAAGCACTTTTCTGTCAGCATCTTCCTCTGCATCAAAAAACCAGCCGCGTGTGCCGCAAACGGCGATTGAACCCTCGGTGTAGGTGTTGTTGTGCAGGATGTTGAGGGTTGAAAAACCGTTTTTCTGAAAAAACTCGTCAGCCTTTTTCTTTGTTGACCACCAGTAATCGTGGTTGCCCTTCATCAGCAATTTACGTCCCGGCAAAGAGTCAAGAAAAGAAAAATCTGCCTGCGCCTGTTCAAGCGACATTGCCCACGACACATCGCCCGGAATCACAACCGTGTCATTTTCGCCGACAACGGCGCGCCAGTTCTTTTCAAGCCGCGCAACATAGTCATTCCAGCCGCCGAAAATATCCATCGGTTTTTCAACCGACAAAGACAGGTGCGTGTCGGCAATCGCAAACAGAGCCATAGCTTAATCCTTTCCAAAAATAAATTGCACGTTGCAAGGCAAAACTAATAAAGCGGACATCCGCAAAAATTTTAAAAGGAGCTTTTGTCATGAACACAGAAAGAACAATCCGTTGCAGTGTCAAGCACTGCTACTACCACAAAAACGAAACCGAATGTACCGCCGACCACATCAACGTCGGCAATCCCACCGCCTGTAATTGCGGCGAAACGCAGTGTTCAACATTCAGGTATCACGACATCAACCCTGACAAGAAATAAGCAAATCAGATTCCCAGCATATCAAGAACAACTTTTTCCATTGATTCTTTTGAACAGCAATCGGTAAATCTTACTGCCTTGCCTTTAAGGTTTGCAAGCTGTTCGGGGCACTCGGCGCCTGAAACTGCCGCAAGGCGGTCAACCGTTTCAAATTCATCAAGGCTTTCGTTTTTGCCCTCAATGGCTTCAAGAACGGAGGCGCTGAACTTGTAGGGGCTTGCCGTTGACGCAATGATTGCGGGGGTTGTGTCACCCGTTTTGTCACGGTAAGCATAATAAACATTGACACCGACGGCTGTGTGCGTGTCGCAAAGATATTCCTTTTCGTTGAAGGTCTTTGCAATCTGCACTTTTGTGGCTGCATCGTCACAGCAGCCGGCGGCGAACATATCTTTGATTTTTTCAAGCATTTCCGCAGGAATTTCGTATTTGCCCGTTTCGGAAAGCTGCTTCATCCAGCCGCAGACGTCGTCACAGCCGCTCATATCATAAAGCAGTCTTTCAAGGTTGCTGGAAATAAGAATATCCATTGAGGGAGAGATAGTTGTGAAGAACTCCCTGTTACGGTCATAAACACCTGTTGTGAGGAACTCGGTGAGAACGGAGTTTGCGTTTGATGCGCAGATGAGCTTTTTGATGGGAAGACCCATTTTCTCGGCATAATAAGCGGCAAGAATGTTGCCGAAATTACCCGTGGGAACAACAACGTTGATTTCGTCGCCAAGCTCGATTTCGCCTGCGGCATAAAGGTCGCAGTAAGCAGAAATATAATAAACAATCTGGGGAACAAGACGGCCCCAGTTAATGGAGTTTGCAGATGAGAATGCCATGCCCTTTTCTTTGAGCATATCGCCGACGCGTGTATCGGTGAAAATCTTTTTGACACCGCTCTGTGCATCGTCAAAGTTACCCTCAATTGCACAAACGCCGACGTTTGCACCTTCCTGAGTGCACATCTGCAATTTCTGCATGGGGCTTACGCCGTCGTTGGGGTAGAAAACAAGAATCTGAGTGTTTTCAACGTCTTTGAAGCCTTCAAGTGCGGCCTTGCCCGTATCACCCGAGGTGGCAACAAGAATAACGATTTTTGTGCCCTTTGCCGCTTTGGCAGAAGCAACTGTCATAAGACGGGGCAGAATCTGCAAAGCCATATCCTTGAAAGCGCAGGTCGGGCCCTTCCACAGCTCAAGAATATGAACACCGTCCTCAAGCTTCACAACGGGGGCAACCTTTTCGCTGCTGAAACGACCACCGCCGTATGCACCCTGTGTGCAGTAGTCAAGCTCTTCTGATGTAAAGTCGGTGAGATACAGTGAAAGTATGCTCTTTGCCCTGCCGATATAATCAAGGGCGGACAATGACTTTATGTCGTCAAAAGAAATCTGCGGAATGGTTTCAGGCACAAAAAGTCCGCCGTCAGCAGAAATTCCCTTTGTGATTGCCTGAGCACTTTCAACCGAAACGCTCTTGTCTCTTGTGCTTGTGTAACGCATTAAAAAAACCTGCCTTTTCTGTTTTTAAAGAAATCTGAATTATTATAACACACTTTTCTCTTTTTGTAAAATATTTTTAAAAAAGTTATATGCATTATTGAAAAAAATATTTTCAACAAGCTCATCACTGAATCCCCGTGCGGAAAGATATTCTGCAAGCGCAGGCATTTTGTCAACTCCCGCAAGGTCAGGATTGATTTCACAGCCGTCAAAATCACTGCCCAAAGCAAGCACGTTTTTACCGCCAAGGTCAAGTATACGGCTCATGTGGCGATAAACTGCGTCAAAACCGTCATTGCCCTTGCCGCCGAGAAAACGGCTGCAAAAATTTATGCCGATAAGCGATTCTCTGCCTGCGAGTGCTTTGATTTGCTCATCGTCAAGATTGCGGCGTATTGCGTTTTCTTTGCCCTTAAACGGCGCACAGCTTTCAAGAAGCTTTGATGCGCAGGAATGTGACGCAACAACGCTAAGTGCGGAATTTTCCGCCACCTGCCAAAAGCCTTTTTTACCGATATGGGAAACGTCGGCAACAATGTTGAGACGCGACAATTCATCAATATATTCCCGACCGTAAGCCGTAAGTCCGCCGTTGTCACCGAAACAACCGTCGGCAATTTCATTATTGCCGTTCCACGTCAAGGTAATCAGCTTTACGCCAATTCGTTTTAATCGTTGCAACCGTTCTTTACCAAGTGCTGCCGAGGCTCCTTCAACACTCAGCAGTGCGGCACACCTGCCGTTTGCAAAAGCATTATCCATATTCTCCGCCGTGCGGCAAAGAATTATTTTATCTGAATTTTTCTCAACTTCTTTCAGAAAATTTGCGCAAACGCAGTCGAAATATTCCTCTGCCGCCGGGCCCCGTTTTTCATCGGGAATCCAGATGGCAAAAATCTGCGCCCATTTGTAAAGGTTTTTCGCTTTACAAACAGACACGTGCAGGTCGTTTTTATACAAAGGCTTGCCCTGCAAATAACATTCCCCTGCCGTATCACAGTGCAAATCAAAAAGATTCATTCAATCCACCCCGAATCAAAGCCCTAAAATGCATTTTGAATATAGTTTATGCTGACAAGTTTGTACGAGTCATCAACATAAACCTCCGCAACGTCAAAGCGTGCAAAATAATCGCCCTCAATATGCTTTGACATGAAGGTTGTGGCAACTGCGGCAATTTTTCTCTGCTTTTCCCTGTCAACGTATTCGGCAGGTGCGTGCAGTGCGCCAATGCGTCGTGTTTTCACCTCAATGAAAGCAAGCGTTTTTCCTTCGTTTGCAATAACGTCGATTTCGCCAAGCGGTGTGCTGTAATTTGTTGTGACAATTCCGTAACCCTTGTCACGCAGATAGCGTACGGTGTGGGTTTCACCCCAGATACCCGTTTTATCTTTAATCATTTATTTGCTCCCGATTATTTTTTTGAGAAAACTCGGTCTGTGATATTCGGAAATGCCGTATTTTTCAATACATTCATAGTGAAGCTTTGTGCCGTAGCCCTTGTGCTGCTTAAAGCAATATTGCGGCACTTTTTCATCAACTTCAAGCATATATCTGTCCCTGCTGACCTTGGCAAGAATGGATGCCGCGGCAATGGATGCGCTTGTGCTGTCGCCCTTGACAATTGTTTTGACGGGCACTGAAAGCGGAGGCTTCTGATTGCCGTCAACAAGCGCAACGTCAGGCTTTATTTCAAGTCCGTCAACGGCACGGCGCATTGCAAGAAAGGTTGCCTGCAAAATGTTGAGTGCTTCAATTTCTTCAACCGATGCGCTTGCGATGCTGTAAGCAATTGCTTTTTCTTTTATAACATCAAAAAGTAGGTCACGCTTTTTTTCGGAAATTTTCTTTGAGTCGTTCAGTCCCTCGATTTCACAGTCAACGGGCAGAATTACCGCCGCCGCAAATACGGGACCCGCAAGCGGACCTCTGCCCGCCTCATCAACACCGCAGGCCTTTGTATATCCGTGTGCCGCGGCAAGCTTTTCATATTCAAACCAATCCATATTTTCCTCCAAAAAAGGCTCTATCGGGCAGATTTTTCCGCCGATAAAGCCTTGGTTTCATTTTATCAGTCCTGTTTGATATACTGTGCGTCAATAACGGTTGTGTATATGTTTTTAAGGTAATCAAGGCTGAAATCGGAAGTGTGCGCACGCACGCCGTGTGCCGCAGCAAGCTCGGCAGTGTAATCCTCAAGCGCATAAACACGCACGTCGGCAAAGCTTGAGCCGTAGTGGGTTACGACACAGGAAAATTCAACCTCGGTTATTGTGACCTCACCTGTCAGGTCATTTCTGACCGCATCAAATTCAAGCATACCGCCAAGCATTCTTGCGCCCCTGTCCTGTGCGGAAATAAAGTTGCCCAGAGAATAGGCAACAAGCGTCTGCTTTCCGCTTGAAGACGTTATAAATTCAACGGGCTGAATCACGTGAGGATGCGTGCCGATAATGACATCGGCGCCCCAGTCTGAAATCTTCTGTGCAAGAAGCTTCTGCGACTCGTTGGGCTCGTGTGTATATTCATCGCCCCAGTGCGCAGTCACGATAACAACATCGGCAATGCTGTCAGCCTTTTTGATTCTTTCTTCAAGTGCCGCTTCGTCGGAGGCAAGCTGAAGAATAACCTCACTGCCATCGGGCAATTTAAGTCCGTTTGTGGACTGAGTGAAGCCGACGTAGGCAACGGTAACACCGTTGACAACGTTAGTGGGAATTGTCTGATAATCCTCGGCGTTGAGATAAGCACCCGTTGTAGTGGCGCCTGCCCTTGCTTTCCAGTAATTGATGGCGGCAATAAGACCCGACTCGCCTTTATCAAGCGAGTGATTGGTGGAAATGCTGAAAACGTCAAAGCCGATACCAAGCATTTCGTCACCGAGCTCTTCGGGTGAATTGAAGCAGGGATAGCTTGAAATATCGTGGCCGGGTGCAATGAGAGTTTCCTGATTGAGAATGGAAATATCCGCATCGTCAATATAATCGGCAATGTACTGATAGGCATAGCCGAAATCGTAGGTGCCGTCACCCGCACGCGCCGCCGCCTGCTTATAAAGGCTGCTGTGAATGAGATTGTCGCCGACGGCAAGGAAAGAAACGGTTGAATAGGTCTGCTCCTGCGTTGTGGGGGCAGTCGTGTCCTGCACCTCACGGTCGGTTGTCTGGGATGTCTGGGAATCGGGCTTGGCGGACATATTGTTTGCATAAATCAGGAATCCGCCTGCCGCAAGGTTTAACACAAGAACAATTATGAGAACAACTTTCAGTTTCTTTAACGTTTTCATTGTCAGCCTCTCTTTCTTTTTGTACCTTGTAAGTTTATTCCAGAGTAATTCTTCCGAGTTTGCCTGCACGGTATTCGTCAAGCAAAGTTGTTGCCGCCCTGAATGTATCGGGCTCGCCGCCCTTTATGAGCATACCTCTTTTTGCGGCAATAAGGCCAAGAATTTCATATTCTTCCAGCTCTTCAAAATCTGTGATTTTATATCTTTCCGTAAGTGTTTTGGGATAGTCGTTTTTAAGCACCCTGATAAGTCTGACGGCAATTTCCTCGCTGTCAAGAATTTCATCCTTGACCGAGCCGATAAAAGCAAGGCGGAAGCCGACCTCGGGGTCTTCAAATTTAGGCCACAAAACACCGGGGGTGTCAAGCAATTCCACACCTGAGCCGATTGCAAACCACTGGTTGCTGCGTGTGACACCGGGCTTGTCGGCAACCTTGGCACGGTTGCGGCCTGCCATACGGTTAATGAAAGATGACTTTCCCGTGTTGGGAATACCCACAACCATAATACGCAAAGCCTTGCCGGACATTCCTTTGTCGGCGTTAGCCTTTATTTTTTCACTTAAAAGCTCACGCACGGCAGGGTTGAATTTATCAAGACCTCTGCCGCTTCTGCAATCGACGGCAAGCGCCGTTATGCCGCGGCTGTTGAATTCGTTTATTTTGCGCCTTGTTGCCGCATCGTCGGCAAGGTCGCACTTGTTGAGTAAAACGATTCTCGGCTTTTTGCCGACAAGCTCGTCAAGCTCGGGGTTTCTGCTGCTTTCGGGAATCCTGGCGTCAACAATTTCACAAACGGCATCAACAAGCGGCAGACATTCTTTAATCTGTCGTCTTGTTTTTGCCATGTGCCCCGGAAACCACTGCACAATCATATTTTCATTCATTTTAATTATCCTTTAAATCAAGGTAGTCGGTGTGACCCCACGGTGCAATTCTTAAAAGCACCTTGCCCATAATGTAATCTTCATCAATAAAACCGACGGCAGGTGAGCGTGAATCCGTTGATGCGTTGCGGTTGTCACCGAGCACAAAAACACAACCCTCCGGCACAACCAGCGGGAACACCATTCCCTCCTCGGTTGTGGTCTTTGCGGCAATGTAAGGCTCGTCAAGCACAACACCGTCAACAGTGACTTCACCCGTGGAAAAGTCAATGTCAACAGTCTGATTTTCGGTTGCAATAACTCTTTTGATGAGCGTTTTTTCCATAAGATTCGGTTGGCAGATAACGACAATATCGCCGTACTGCGCTTTGTCAAGATTTGCCGACAGCAACAGTTTGTCACCGCTGCTGAGTGTGGGCAGCATTGAGCCGCCCGAAACGCTGACGGTGCGCACCGCAAAGGTGAAAACCACCGCAATCGCAATAACGGCGGTACCGATTATTGAAACAACATCAAACGCATTTTTAACAAAACCGTATTTTTCTTTTTTCACTGAAACCGACTCCTTTTACTCGTTTACATCGGGTATTTTCCAGTCCGAAATGGGATGAAATCTGAAAAGTGTTCTGCCGAGAACATATCTTTCGTCAATCATTCCGATTTTGCTTGAACGGCTGTCAAGGGAAATATTGCGGTTGTCGCCCATTACAAAAATTTTGCCCTCGGGCACCACAACGGGAAATTGCACGTCGTATCCGGTCAATGTTTTTTCGTTGATGTATTTTTCTTCAATCACCGTGCCGTTGACGGAAACATCACCTGTGTCAAAATCAATATCCACAGTGTCGCCGCCGACACCGATAACACGCTTGACAATGGGCACGTTACGCTCCCACGGCTGTGTCACAACAACGATATCACCATATTCAAGGTCTGTAAACATCATTCCCGAAACGGCAATCCAGTCACCGTCATTAAGCGTGGGTACCATTGAATCGCCGTCAACACCTACCGCCCTGAAAAGGAAGGTGAAAACAACAAGAACAACGATAATCGCACCCTTGACAGAGTCAAGAATGTCAAACAAAACAGATTCTTTTTTTGGTGTGCGCTCGCGCACAGCCGCCGCAACGGGGGCGGGAGGATTGAACTCAATCCAGAAATCTTCTGTTCTTCGCATAAAAAGCGACCTTTCGTATTTTCGGAGTAACGCAAGTAAGCCGAACGGTGTTTTTCATCGGATAATTTCCGCCTTTTCTTCGTTGAAATGCCCGCAAATCCACCCACGCCGAAAAGCCTTGAAAAGAACTGCTTTCAGTCATAGTCCGAGTTGTTTCCGTTACTCTGATAAAAATAAAAGGGTGTAACAAACAGCGTTACACCCATAAGGCTCTTATCTGATCTCTTCCTTAACCTTGGCTGCCTTACCGACTCTGTCTCTGAGGTAATAGAGCTTGCTTCTGCGGATACGGCCGTATCTTACGATTTCAACCTTGGCAACGTTGGGAGAATGAACAGGGAAAACCCTTTCAACACCGACACCGTAGGAAACACGGCGGACGGTAAATGTTTCGGCAACGCCTGAACCTCTGCGGGCAATAACGATACCTTCAAAAATCTGAATTCTTTCTCTTTCGCCTTCACGGATTTTAACGTGAACTTTGACGGTAGAGCCGATTTCGATTACGGGAGCCTCTGCTTTGAGAGAATCCTGTGCGATCAATTTGAGTGCGTCCATAATAAATTCCTCCGATTTTTTACCAGATGTTCTTAACAAATTATATGACAGAGGAACATCAGCTTTAATGTATTTGGCATTAATCCCCGTCTCTGAGAGCCGAGACTGTACAAATGCGAATGATATGTTATCACAACGCTTGGAAAAATGCAAGTGTTTTTTTATTTTTTTTACGGAAATTGCGTCTTTTTAAAAGATTTTATTTAAAATCCTTTAATTCCTCGGTCAAAAGTGCGGTTCTGACAATTGAAAAGCTTTCACACTCGGCACCGAAAGCCGCACATAGCGTGTCAAAAAGCAGCTGGGCATTAAGATTTTTGACATTGCCCGCAGCAAGAACAGTTTCAAACACAGCTGTTTTGCCCTCACTGTGCGCTTTGAATGAGCGCACAAATTCGCACAAATCAACCTGCTTTACACCGCGCTTGCTTGTTTTTTCCGCCATCAGACCGCCTGCCTCAACCGTCGGTACGCACGCCGCAGCAAAAGCTTCGGCCGTTTCGGGGCAATCAAATTCAGCCCTGATTTCATACCTTGCGGCATCAATGCAGTTGGGCTTCATCTGCGGCTCGGTAACGTCGACAACAGCAACGCCCTCAGGCATCACACTGTTGAGCGCCTGCATTACCTCAGCCTCAGTCATTTCGCCCTCAATTCTTATGTCAAGCGGCTCTCTCATACCCTCCTGGCCAAGCGGAAGAGGCATAAGAAAAGTCATGTAGGGATGCGGATTGAATCCCTCGGTGTACCACAGCGGAATTTCGGCACGTCTGACCGCACGGGTCATACATCTGTTCATATCGAGGTGTGAAATGTATTTTGCGGCACCGTATTTTTTAAACCAGATTCGCACTGATTTCATTGCACACACCTCCGTTAAGCTTATTTGCGGCGCAGCCTGCGCACTTTTCGCGGCAGCAGGGCGTTGTCTGCGCTTCCTTTGCCTTATTACATTCGTTCATAAGGAATTTCTTTGAAATGCCGTAATCCATGTGATCCCACGGCAGAATTTCGGTAAACTCCCTCTTTCTTGCCGTGTAGAAAAGCGGGTCTATGCCACATTCTTCAAAAGCTTTGTCCCAGATTTCAAGATTAAGCCTGTCATCCCAACCGTCAAAGCGGCAACCGTTTTTCCACGCCGTTTCAATAACGTCGCAAAGGCGTCTGTCACCACGGGCAAAAACGCCCTCAAAGCAACTGATTCGCGGCTTGTGGAATGAAACGGTGACCTTTCGTGTTGTCACGCTGTCAAGCAGATGCTTCTGCTTTTCAACAAGCACGTCGGCGGTATCCTGAGCCTCCCACTGGAAAGGCGTAAATGGCTTGGGCACAAAGCAGGCAACGCTTGCACCGACGTTGACACTCTTACCCTTCGGCTTGTCGGGATTTGCGTAAAATTCGTTTACAACCGCCTGAGCAAGGCGGGCAATACCGGCAACGTCGTCATAGGTTTCGGTGGGCAGACCAACCATAAAATAAAGCTTGACCGCAGTCCAGCCGCCACGGAATGCCTGAGCACAGGTGGAAAGCACCTCCTGCTCGGTTATGTTCTTGTTTATAACATCTCTCAGGCGCTGTGTGCCTGCCTCGGGGGCAAAGGTGAGACCGCTGCGGCGCACGGCATTGAGCTGCTCCATAAGTTCCTGCGGAAAATTGTCGATTCTCAGCGACGGCAGGGCAATATTTATTTTATTTTCAACCGACCACGGCAGCATTGACAAAAGCAGCTTTTCAAGACCGCGGTAGTCGCTTGTGCTCAGCGAGCAAAGTGAAATTTCATCGTAGCCCGAAGAATTGCATATGCTTCTGCACTGTGCCTCAACCGTTTCGGGCGATTTTTCACGGATGGGGCGGTAAATGAAGCCTGCCTGGCAGAAACGGCAGCCACGGATACAGCCTCGGAAAAGCTCAACGGTCGTTCTGTCGTGCACGGTTTCGATGAACGGCACAACAAAATCAGAGGGGGCAAACATTTTGTCAAGGTCGCTGACAATGCGTTTTTCAACCTTTTTGGGTGCGCCGTTCGTCGGGGTTACGGTTTTGATTGTTTTATCTTCATTGTATTCAACATCGTAAAAAGCAGGTACGTAAACGCCCTTGATTTTTGCAGCTTCACGCAAAAACTCTTCTTTTGTTGAGCCTTTTTTCTTGTGCTCTTTAAGCAGGTCAAGCAGGTCGTTTGTAACCTCTTCACCCTCGCCGGGGAGGGTTATGTCAAAAAACTCAGCCATCGGCTCGGCATTACAGACACACGAGCCGCCTGCGATTACAAGCGGAGTGAGAGATTCTCTGTCCTTTGAGCGCACCGGCAGACCTGCAAGGTCAAGCATATTGAGAACGTTGGTGTAGCAAAGCTCGTATTGCAGGGTAAAACCGATGACGTCAAAATCTTTTATCGGGTCACCGCTTTCGAGCGCGTAAAGGGGAACGCCTTTACTGCGCATCTGCTCTTCCATATCAACCCAGGGGGCAAACACCCTTTCACACCAGGCATCTTCACGGGCATTGACAAGGGAATAAAGAATTTTCATTCCCAGGTGCGACATTCCGATTTCGTAGGTGTCGGGGAAACAGAAGGCATAGCGAAGCTCAACGTCATTTTTGTTTTTGATAACGCTGTTAAGCTCGCCGCCGATATATCTGCCCGGCTTTTGTACTTTAAGTAAAACCGATTCCAATTTTTCCGGATACATTTCGTTTTCTCCCAAAAACATATTTCAATAAATCAT
Organism: Acutalibacteraceae bacterium; assembly: GCA_045595825.1. Lineage (GTDB taxonomy): Bacteria > Bacillota > Clostridia > Oscillospirales > Acutalibacteraceae > CAG-177. The sequence goes on along the minus strand of JAZOBD010000029.1, from coordinate 2,745 downwards.
ACCGCAAAAATGAGTTTTTTGCAATCTATTTTTTATCGGAAATATAAAGAAACGCAATATATCCCGTCACAAGAAGCAACGTGATGTTAAAGTTGCCGCAGAAAAACACCGCAAACGATGCTGCCGCCAGCGGAACGAGCGTTACGGTGGAAAGAACACGGGTGACTCGTGCGGCGCTCTGCTCACCTTTTTTCATTGAAACGGCAATAAAAACCGCCCTGCCGCAGTCAAGCGGCACAACGGGCAGCAGATTAAAAAGTCCCACGCAAAGCTGACAAAGCCCCGCCACACGCAAGGGGGCATAAAAATTTTGCGCAACAGCAAGAATCGGCACAGCCAGAGCAAGATTCACGGCAGGCCCCGCCAGCGCAACGGCAAGCTCACCCCGATGTGAAACGCAAAGCTCGTTTTTTCTTTCAATTTTCATTCCGTAAAACGACAGCGTAACCTTTTCGGCGTGGCCGCCAAGCGCAAGCAAGCAAAGCAGATGACCGCTTTCGTGCACAATGCAGGCAACAAGCGACAGCGCACAGACACCGGATGTGTCCGCAATCAGCATTAACGTCAGCAAGGCGGCGAAAACCGGCTGAATTCTTATTCCCGTGCGGCCGACCGAAAACTCCATCAGGTGCTTGAATAAAGCAGGATTTCGGGATTCATTTTAATGCCGTCAATTCTCACCTCAAAGTGCAGGTGAGGCCCGGTGGAGCGTCCCGTGGAGCCGACGAGAGCAATCGTTTCGCCACGGCGGATTATATCGCCGGATTTTACAAGAAGTTGAGAGCAATGACAATAAAACGTAACCAGTGAATCCGAATGTCTGACAATGACGTAATTGCCTGCCCTTTCCGTGAAACCCGTTTCAATTACCTGACCGAAAAAAGCGCAGGCAATCGGTGTGCCCTCGGCACAGGCAATGTCGAGCCCGGAATGAAAACCGTCACCGCCGTTAATCGGGTCTGTGCGGTAACCGAAGCGCGACGTGATTCTACCCGTAACGGGCATGGCGGGAATGACCGAAATCTCATATTTTGCAAACGACGTGCCGGCCTTTGCCGCAGACACGCTGACTCCGCCGCTTGCCGCCGCAACACCCGTCACCTCGGCAACGGTTTCGCCCAACTCCTCGCCCAATTTGTTCAAATCCTGCGTTGTTTTTTCATCGGATGTCTGCGTGCTTGTTTCGACGGATTCTTCTTTTTCCTCACCGTCGGCGGCATAAACCTGACTGTCACGGGTAAGGTCGTTACTGCCGCCGAGGATTTCGGCAGTTACACCTTTAAGGCTTGCAAAGACTTCGCTTGCGGACATATCAACACTCATTATTTTTGCATATTCCGCCCTCAGCTGCGAGAAAGCACCGTCGCTGAGTTTTCCCACGGCAAACACAATCAGCACTGCCGCGGCACACACCGCTGTCTGACACAGAATAAGGCGTATCAGGCAATCGGATTTTTCTTTATCGGCAGACTTTTTTGTTTCGGGCTTGCTCTGACGCTGTCTGTACTGCTCCCTTTCGGGGCGTCGGTATTCATTGATTTCTTTATTCTCCATTACTCGGCCGTCCTTTCATTTTTCCGTAAATTGTATGAAAGCAACCTGCCGTTTTATGCAAAAAGAAAGACGCACTCCGCAAAAGAGTGCGTCCGAAAATATTATCTCTTCTTTTTCCTGATAATGCAAACTGCGGCAACGGCGGCGGTCAGGATAACAGCGGCAGGGATGATGTAGAATTTTTTATCCGCAAGGAATGACAAAGCCTTGTTTGGCTGAGTCTGCGATGCGGTTGCCGTTGTTTTCGTGGTCTGCAATTCAGTTGTCTGAGTTTCAGTTCTCTGCGTTTCGGTTGCCTGAGTTTCCGTGGAGGAAGCGGCAGAGGTTGTGCTGTTTGCCTCAACCTCAGTTTCGGCAGGCTTGACACCGTTGGTGCCGTCGCCGCCGTCAACGGTCAGAACGCAATCGGCAAAAACACCCGATGCCGCAACACAGCGGATGCGCGCCGTGCCTTTTTTGAGCGCCTTGACCTCGCCCGTTTCGATATCCACGGTGGCAATGTCCTCATTCATCGAAACGAAAAACGTGCGGTTGTCATAAGCATCGGCAGGGGCAAAGGCAGAAGAAACCGTGAAAGCTTCGCCCGACTTTACGGACTTTTCATATTCGTGGCTCAAATATTTTTTCGCCGCGTCGGAAAGACCTTTTCCCTTGTTTTTGGTAATTTCCGTCATCCCCTCGGCAGTCATTGTAACCGTTTCAATCTCTGCCAGGTCGTGCCACCATTCCTCGGTGTATTCTTTGACGGTGTACTCGGGAATTTCCCAGTCAGAGGTATAATCGGTTATGTATTCTTCGTGGGAAGAATCGAGGAACTTTTCAAAGCCCTGTGCACCGGGCTTTTTATAGATTGTGACACCGAAAGTAGGAAAAGTTTTGGGACTTGGTAAATCGCCGAGATAATTAAATATTTCATGATTAAAAGTAAACGTGCTGAGATTGGTTGCATCTCCCGTGAAATAACAATTAACGGGCCTGTGATAAGATTCATCAGGAAAATATACATATGGTCCGCAATCGACCGTAACAGAATTTATATTGGTTTTCGGATTGCTCTGAAACACAAGGTTTTCACAAAAGCCTCGTCTTACACCTTGTTCTCCGATATATTCAAGAGAACTTGGAAAAATCAACAACTTGCAGGAAAAAGGATATGAACCGTTTGAACCAAAGCCATTATAAGCAATTGAT
>JAZOBD010000028.1:0-2206 GCA_045595825.1 Acutalibacteraceae bacterium | reverse complement strand
ATGGGACTTATATGTAAGTTCTTTGCATTCTTCATTGTTTTCTTTATTTCTAAAAAAATAGGCAAAATTGACCTTGGCGTTTCCGGCGGCCTTTCGGCATTGCTCATAATTCAGCCGATCGCAACTGTTTTTGTTACTCTTGTTATTCTCAAATGCACCTACGAACTTGAAAGTATTCCGGCAATTTTATTCTCTGCTGTTGCAATTTTGATGATTGCCGCAAACTTGGTTACCCTCTTTCTTATTTACAGACAAAAGGACTACGTTGAATCAAAGGCAAAGCTTGGCTTTGCCAACGAACAAATTAAAAATCAGCTCGCTCACTACGAGGAGCTTTATCGCTATCAAAGCGAAATCCGCACTTTCAGACATGATATTAAAAACAAACTGCTCTCCGTTTCGGGACTTCTCGCAGACGGTCAGACCCAGTCTGCCATTGATGCAATAAAGGGCGAAGTGGATTTTCTTGACGAAGCAAACAACGGTGTTATAAATTCGGGGAACCCCGCAGTTGATGCCGTTCTTCAATCCAAGCTCGCCATTGCCGAAAGCAAGGGAATAACACTCGATTATTCGGTTAAGATTTCGGATAAAATCAACGTTGATTTGCTTGAGCTCGGCGTACTTATCGGCAACGCACTCGACAATGCGATTGAAGCCGCAGAGGGTCTCGGTAACGGTACGGAGAAAACGATTTTTGCAAGCATTATCACAATGGGCGGCAGAATAGTTGTTTCCGTTGAGAATCCTGTTGAAGCGCAGGTTGACACAAAGCATATCGGCACAGCAAAAGCCGATAAGCTCAACCACGGCTACGGACTCAAGAGCATAAAAACGATTGCACAGAAATATGACGGCGATGTTTTTGTTTCCTGCGAGGGAAATATTTTTTCAACAAGCATCAACATCTGCAACACTTTTGAACATTAAATCCACACTATTGCAGAGCGTATTTCAATCGTTTGATTTTTAATTTATCATTGATACTGAAGCGGCGGAGGCTATGCTTTCGCCGCTGTTTTTATCGCTAAAAGGAGGCAGATAAAATGAAATACTATTCAATCGTTGCTTTGATTTCTGCGGTTGTTAATTTTGCACTCGGGATTTCAATTTGTCGCAATAAGCTCAAAGGCTTCGTTAACATAACGTGTAAAAAGCCCGAAAGATATAAAATTCTCGGCGGATACTTCATTGCCGTAGGCTTGATTATGCTGAGCTGTGCCGCTGTGGCACTTCGGGAATCAACGGGCACATTTATTTATCTTGTAATTTGTGCTGTTACCGTTTCAATAATTCTTTCACTTATCAGGAGGGAAAGCGTGTGAAGAAAAAATATAATTATTTCAGCAACTTAAAATTTATGCTGAAAGAGCATTGGGATTTTGACAAATCCTATGTGATTATGCAAATCGGGCTTACTCCGCTGGGTGCGGTAAGCTCGGTTGTGGCGGCGTATCTGCCGAAAATAGTTCTCGACTGCGTTGAAAACAAAACGCCTGCTTCGGAGCTTCTGCTCAAAGTCGGGATTCTTTCTGTTCTGCTAATTGCGTTCGGATACCTGAATAATGTTATGTATAACAAAAGCCATCAGGGACGAATGCTTGCAAGGGATATTATGCTCCACAGACTTGTCTGCAACAAGGTTATGAGTATGGACTATAACAACTACACCTACAACGAAACCCGTGTTCTGCGTGAAAAAGCGTGGAATGCAATTCACGGCTGGGACGGAAGCGTTGCAAGATTTATTGAGCTTAACGCAACGGTCGCTTCCTCCGCTTTCGGTTTTACAGCATTCACGGCAATTATCGTTGAGTGCAAACCGTGGTTTATCCCCATTCTCATTCTCTGCTACGGCATCAGTATGGCAGGTTGGCTGATTTTCAACAAATGGAAAGAAAAAATGAAAGACAAGGTTGCCGAAATCTTCCTTCGTCTGCATTATGTAACCTACCGTTCAAAGGATTTTTCAAATGCAAAGGATGTCCGCATTTACAATATGTCCGATTTCCTTATGAGAAAAATAGACAAACACCTTGACGATGCAAATTGGTGGAACATCCTGCGAAACAACGGTCACTATATCAACTGCATGCTTGAAGATGTTTTCAAATTCGGCGTAAGCCTTGGCGCATATATCTATCTCATTTATCTCAAGCTCAATTCCGAGATGACACTCGGCGATTTTTCTCTCTATTTCGGTGCG
>JAZOBD010000027.1:0-11094 GCA_045595825.1 Acutalibacteraceae bacterium | reverse complement strand
AAAAGTCAAACCGTAAAATTACAAGATAAGTTTGACAAAATATTTTGCGGTGTTATAATTTTTGTGAGGTGTTTTTAATGGATTTGAAAGCAATTGTTGACTCACTTAAAACCTGCAACTGCGGCAGAGAGCATAACATCAACATCAAAGAAGTTGCCATCGGCAGAAAAATGATTGAAGAAACAGCCGTAATTCTTAAAAGAAACGGTTTCGGCACCCGACTGCTTGCCGTTGCAGACAAAAATACAATCGCCGCCGCTAACGGTATTCTTGAAATACTTGTGCAGGGCGGATTTTCATACAAATTAAAGCTTTATGATAATCTGCGCACCGCCGATATGAGTGACGCACAGGATATCATCACCCTTGCCGCAGACGTTGACGGGATTTTATCAATCGGCACAGGCTCACTCAACGACATCTGCCGTTATGCCGCACTGCATGCAGACAAGGATTTTGCTATTTTTGCAACCGCTCCGTCAATGGACGGCTTCGCCTCGGACACTTCCCCCATCACAGAACACAACTTCAAGCAAACTCTGCCCGCACGCCAGCCGAGTGTCATCATTGCGGATACGGATATTCTTGCCTCCGCCCCCGCTGAGCTTAAATCGGCAGGCTTCGGTGACGTTATTGCCAAATACATTGCCGTTGTTGACTGGAAAATCTCAGCTCTTGTCAGCGGAGAATACTACTGCGAAAACATCTGCAACATCACAAAAGAGGCATTGCGCCGCATTACCGCACTGGCAGGCAGAATCACCCTCAACGACCCCGAATCCGCAGGTGCGGTTATGGAAGCGCTTGTGCTGACGGGTTGCGCAATGAAGCTTGCAAACAGCGTCAGACCCGCATCGGGCGCAGAGCACATCATTTCGCATTTCTGGGAAATCAAAAAGCTTGAGAAGGGCTTGCTTTCTGACTACCACGGCAAAAAAGTCGGCGTTGCAACACTGATAACGGCGAAAATTTATCACGACTTTGCAAACGCAAAAGGCACCGTTTTCACCGCCGAAAATACCGATTGGGAAAAAGTTTATTCCGTTTACGGCAAAAACTTTGAGGCAGACATAAAACGGCTTAACAATCCCAACGTTACCGACACAACGACACCCGTAATTCTTAACACAAGCCTTGACAAAATTGTTGAAATAATAAAAACAGAATTGCCTGATTACGAAACATTGTGCGCACTTATGGATGCGGCGCACGCGGCTAAAACATTTGCCGAAATCGGTGTTGACAACGAGCTTGGCCGTCTCGGAGTCGAATACCACGCATATATGCGCTACCGTCTGACGCTGATGAGGCTGTTGCCGATGACGAATTACCGCTTTGACAGTGCCGAAATGCTGAAAGAATTTATGTAACGAGTCAAAAAAATATATGTTTTTTGAATTTTGCTATTGATTTTTATAAAATAATGTGCTAATATATTCAAGCGTTGCAAACGCAGTTTCTCGGGGGTGTAGCTCACTTGGGAGAGCGCTTGAATGGCATTCAAGAGGTAAGGGGTTCGATCCCCCTCATCTCCACCAAAAAAATCCAGGTCTTCGGACCTGGATTTTTTTGCTGTAAAAGCCTCGCAGCTTTTCCGTCAGTGCGCGCCGCGTTCAGTTTCGCCACACGATTTCACCGTTAACAACAGTGGCTTTAACCTGAGACTTTATCTCCAAAGGATTACCTTCAAAAATAACAATATCAGCATCTTTACCTTCTTTGAGGCTGCCTGTTTTGTCATCAACCCTGCATATCCGTGCCGCATCAACGGTAATGGCGCGAAGGGCAGCCTCTTCACCCAGACCTTCTTTTGCCGCAATGCCTGCACACAAAGGCAAATACTGTATTCTGGTAACGGGGTGATCTGTGGTTATTGCAACCCTGACGCCTGCTTTGTGAAGTATGCCTGCGGTTTTAAAATCCGACAGGCTTACCTCATCTTTGCTGCGAGAAGCAAGAGAAGGTCCTACAATGGCGGGATATCCGCTTTTTGCAATTTCCCGTGCGATCAGATGCCCTTCTGTGCAATGGTCAATTGTCAGATCAAGGTCGAATTCTTTGGCAATTCTTATTGCAGTGAGAATATCGTCGGTTCGGTGGGCATGGGCTTTAAGCGGAATTTTCTTTTCGAAAAGTTCTTTATAACATTCCAGGTTAAAAATCTCGTTGCCTGTCTGATTCTGTGAAAAATATTGCCTTGCCCTGAACAATTCCTCACGGATAAGCGAAGCAATTCCCATTCGGCTTGACGGCATATTACCGTTAAGTCCGTAGCAGTTCATCGGGTTTTCACCAAATGCAATTTTTATTGCGGCAGGTGCAAGAACCGTCATATCGTCAATGCATCGGCCGTGTGTTTTAATAAATGCAAATTGTCCGCCAATCGCATTGGAACTTCCGGGACCCACCATAACGCCCGTAATCCCGGCGGCAACCGCATTATGAAAAGCACTGTCCATTGGGTTTATACTGTCTATTCCTCTTATGGCAGGTGTTATCGGGTTTGTGTTTTCATTGCTTGTATCATTTTGCGACGATTTTTTATCTTCTGCAATTCCTATGTGACTGTGCGCATCGATAAATCCGGGATAAACATTCAGATTTTCGGCATTAAAAACTTCCGTTCCCGCTGACGGAGTAATTTTCTTTTTAATTTTTATAATTTTACCTTTATCTATCAGAATATCAGCCCGTATCGGGGCATCATCTTCCATTGTGTGTAAAAGACCGTTTGCAATCAAAAGCATATTTTTATCCTTTCAGATTTTTTCTTGTATGTATAGTTTGCCTCACAGGTGACAAACTATCCTTGCACACTTTTCAGGAGGTGAGAACGTGAATAATAACAACAACAAAAAAAACAACCAGAACAATCAGAACAACAAAAATAATCAGAACAACCAGAACAACCAGAACAATCAGAACAATCAGAACAATCAGAACAATCAGAACAACAAAAGCAGATAATTAATCTGATTTTGAAATTTTTTCCGTTCCTCTTTTTTAACGGTAAAAGTTCTGTAATTCAAAAACGTACAAACATTGAACCTGTCACTTTTGTGACAGGTTTTTCTGCATTTTTCAGAGAAATCGGATGAGTGGATATTTAATCCTCAGCTGATACGTTTTTGCGTACACAACCGTACGGATTTTTTGTTTCCCCTGCCCTGCCGCATTTAACACTCAAAACTTGTCCCCACTTGAATTAGCTGAAAATATTTGTTATAATAAATTCATTATGTATAAAGGGTGAGTTAAAATGAGCAAGAAATATGTAATCAAGTACATCGCTGGCGGCAAGATCGTTACATCAAACGCAACAGAAAACGATTTTTATGCGCTCGACATTGTTGACGACGGCAAAAGATACTCCGTAACGCTCAACCCCAAAAAAACTTTTGAGCTTGTTGACTTTTATGCAGAAACTTCCTACGTTTTCAAAAACGGCGATAATTTCTTTGCAAACGGCTACCAGTCCTGGACAAAAAGCCGTGAAATGAGAAAAGACGACGTTCTTAAATCAACCATCAAACTGTCACACATTCACAGCTTTTTAAGACACTATGCAAGCATCACAAGTGACGACAGGATCGTTTCTTATTCCGAAAAGCCCGGCGAATTCCACAGCCATTGCTACACCTACATCAGAAACGGCGAAAACGTAAAACTCTGGGGTTCTCTTTGCGAAAGCACCGGTTACACCTATTTTAAGGTTAAAATGAATGACAATTATTTCGCCATTCACAAGGATGTTAAAGGCAAGAAGGTCACTGAGTCACTCAGGATTTTTGACATTGTTTATTTTGAGGGCAACTACGAAGATGTTTTTGACAACTATTTTTCAATGATGCCCATGCCCGCCACAAGAAAAGGCGCAATGAGCGGTTACACCTCCTGGTACAACTACTTCCAGAAAATTGACGAAAAAATTATTCTGCGCGACCTCGACGGTCTTGACCCCGCAAAAGACGAGGTTTCCATTTTCCAGATTGACGACGGATATGAGCCCTATGTCGGCGACTGGCTTGACTACTGCGACAAATTCCCCAACGGAATGAAATTCATCGCTGATAAAATCCACGACAAGGGTTACCTTGCAGGCATCTGGATTGCACCTTTCAGCTGTCAGAAGGTTTCAAGAATTGCAAAAGAGCACCCTGACTGGCTTATCAAAGACGAAAAGGGCAAGCCTCAGCTCGGTTGTATTGCCTGGGGCGGCGCATATACACTTGACATTTACAACGACGAAGCAAGAGCTTACATCAAAAAGGTTTTTGACGTTGTGCTCAACGAGTGGGGCTATGACATGGTAAAGCTCGACTTCCTTTACAGCGAGTGCGTTACACCCAGAAACGGCAAGAGCCGCGGCGAAATTATGCACGAGGCAATGCAGTTGCTCAGAGAATGTGTCGGCGACAAGCTTCTGCTCGGTTGCGGAATTCCGATGAGTGCCGCAATCGGCGTTTGCGACGCTTGCAGAATCAGCTGTGACGTTGACCTTACTTACAAGGGCAAGATTTACAATCACATTCACGTCAGCAACGAAATGCTCAGCGCACAAAGTGCAATCAACAACTCCATTTTCCGCCGTCACCTCAACGGCAGAGTGTTTATGAATGACCCCGACGTTTTCTTCCTGAGAAACAACAACCTCAAATTCACATGGGAGCAGAAAAAACTGCTTGCAAAAATCAACAACCTGTGCGGCAACGTGCTCTTTGTTTCTGACAATGCGGGTGATTATGACGCTGAGCAGATGCGCCTTCTCAAACACTATTTCAAGAAGACAGACGAAAAAATCATCAGTGCCGAATACACCGACAAGGACGTTATTGCAATTGTGACGGAAAAAAATGGCAAAAAGGAAGAGTTTGTTTTCAACATCAAAAAGGGCGAAGTGCTCAAAGACAAAGCTTTATAAAATAAAAAAACAGCTGCGATTCCCCTCGGAATCGCGGCATTTTTTATAAACTTACGAAAGAGCTTCAACTGTCTGAATCAGTTCTTCATAAAAAGCGAAAAGATTTTCTTTATTTTCAAAACCGTTTGTTGTTTTGCAGAAATCGTAGTGGTCATAGCCGACAAGTGTGGGCATTGTGTACCATTTGCCCCTGACGCACGCAGAAGAGGCTGTAAACTCGGCGTGGTTATTTTCATCGCTTGAAGGATAAAGTGCGCTGCGGAGCGGCACAATGCCGTCGCTGGGTGTCCAGCTTTTGTCAAGAATTGTTCCGTCAACAATCATTCCGCGTGAAAGTGAAATGAGCGGAACGGTCAGAAGGAAAATCGGGAAAATTTTAAGCATCGGCTGTTGCAGACCGAGGAAATTTTCAGTTGTTGCCTGCGTTGTGTATGAAAGATAATAGGTTTCAGGCACCGTCCTGACATAGCTGTTAAGCTCCGCCGCACCCGCAAGAGTCATATCCTTGCCGCAGTGGTCATCCGACAAAATGCAACGGATGCAGTTAAAAATATCAAGCTTTACTTTTTCACCGCTTGCAGGGTCAACGGAAATTCCCCACTGGTCAAGCATCGGATCCATACCGAGAAAGCCTGTTTTTGCATCAAAGTTCATCATAAAAGCAATCATCACGGCAGGGAAAATAAGGTCAGTTGCATAATTGGAAACAATTGTGCCGTCGTGCGGTGCCGAAAGAGTGATGCAACAATTGATTGCACCTGCATTTCCGCCTTTGAAAAGGCCGCTGCAAGCTTCGCCCGAAACCGCCTGCTCGGCAGGGTCACCGTAGGCAAGCAGATGTGTCAGCATTCTGACGGTTGCGCCGCCGAAAGAGTGACCGATGAGGTTGATTTTATCATTTTTGTAATTCCACGGCTCACCCATTGTTGCCTTGCCCGTGTAATCACGGCCGTAGCGTGCGTGACCGCATTTTTCCGAGTGTGCCTGACCGTAGTCAACAACGGTGCCCGTAAGCTGAGCATAAAGCTCACACGCCCTGTCCCACGCACTGGAAAGACCTCCGACCGACGGATAATAAACGTCGTAGCCCTCACTGCGCAGGTAAGTGATTACGTTGGATTCTTCCGAAAGACCCCAGTAGGGCATCATTGACTCAAAATTCGAGCCTTCACCCCACCCCATCATGCCGTGGACAAAGACGTAAGGATACTTTGTTTTCGGTGCCGTTGCGCCGCCTGCGGCAAAGCCTGAAAAGCAGCAGGTAAACACAATGCTGACACAAAAGAAAACTGCCAGCGCGGATTTAAGCATTTTTTTCATTTTTATTCCTCCCCTTGTTATATTCTAAATTTATCACAAAAAATTTTCAATTTCAAGTTTTGAAAAATAAAAAAACGGCGAAAAGAGTTGAAATTTTAAGAGATTTATGTTATATTGTGACATATCGTCACACGACTAATATAAAAAATCCTCAATAACATCAGCAAGATGAATCGGGTCAAGCCCGCACCCGTTACAAAGGCAAACAAGCTTTTCGGCACGCTCAGAATCTGTAACAACATCAGGCACACACAGCACAAGCTTGCCGTCAGAATAAACGCAAATGCCGTAAGAAACGTATTCACCGACCTCGGGTAACAGGTATTTGTCGCTGAAAACTTTATATTCAGCCATTTTTATCACCGCCTCAGGTCTGCGATTATACACCGCCGTTTTCGTTTGATGCCGTTTTGGTTGAAAACGGTGCATTTTACGGTGAAAAAGGAGAAATTGAAATGCACATTGCTCTTTGCAGTGAAGACAAAACAGATGAAATTCATTTGATTCACCCAGCCGAAAAGTATTTAAGGCAAAAGGCCATAAATTACAGCGTTGATTTTTATGACAGTGCAGAAAAGCTTATTTATGAAATCGGCGATGGTGAAAGGTTTGACATCATCATTGCCGACATGAGCCGTGACGGCGGCATTGACAGACAGGCAGTAAGATGCATCAAAGAAAGTGCGACGGGCGGTAAAATCATCATTGCCGCAGATACGCTTTCATTTGCAATTTTCGGCTATGAAATCGGCGCAAGGGGTTACCTGCTTAAACCCTTTGACTCCCAAAGAATCTGCGCTGCACTTGACTGCATTACGGCAGACCGCTCGCCCGACGCATACACTGTCAGGCACAGAAACCGCATTGTCTCCGTGCCTTTCGGTGATATTCTTTTTATAGAAAGCCAGAACTCAAAATGTATTCTTCACCGTGAGGATGGCAGTGAGCATAACATTTACAAAAAGCTTGATGACATTGAAAAAGAAATCGACAGTCCTTTTTTCCTGCGCACACATCAGAGCTTTCTTGTCAACTTAAACCGTGTCGTAAAGCTTGACGGCGACGAATTTGAAATGGCTGACGGCTGTAAAATTCCCGTCAGCAGGCGCAGCAGGGCGCAAGCAAAGGAGTATTACGCACAGTTTCTGTGTAAATAAAAAGCGGAGCGCAAAACGCTCCGCTTTAATTCTTATTTCTTTAAAAATCCGCTGAAAAGCTGGGGCAAAAGCATTTCGGAATATCGTGTCAAAGCATATTCGCCGTTGCAAAGGCACCAGTCGGTTATAATTGCCCTTTCGCACAGTGCGTAAGCCTTGACAATTTCGTTGACCGTGAAATCATCACGCAGTTCGCCCACCTGCTGACCCTCAAGCACAATTTTTCTGAGCAGCTTGTAATAAGTTCTGTCACGGTCAAGCAGGTTTCTGTCGCCCTTTAACGTAATCTGTGAGGAATAAAGCCTTGAAAGCAGGTCAATCGGAATGCTGTTTTCAACCATAACAAACAGCTTTTTGTTTAGATACATCAGGGTTTCAAAGCTTGTCATACCCTCGGGCAGATTATCCTGAAGCTCCTCATACCTGCTGTCAAAAAGGCTTGAAAGCGAGGTCAGAAGCTCATCTTTGCCCTCAAAATAATGATAAAACGAGCCGCGCGACGTGCCCGATTCTTCAATGATTTCCTCAACCGTCGTTTTCTCAAAACCGTTTTTGTAAAACAACGCCCAGGCTGCATTGACAATTTTCATTTTTGTGTTGCGCAATTCATTCTTTGGCATAACGCACCTCCGAAATCATTTTGAAATTCTGATAACCGTCACCGAATACATCGGCACGGTGTAATTGAACTTTGTTGAAATACCGCTGACTGTGAATTCCTTCATCGTGCAATCTTCAACAGCACCCAGAATATTATCGTTACCGAGGCTGTCACCTGCAACCTGATAAACTTTTGCACTTTCGCTGACGCTTTCAGCGCCCGCAATGTCAACTGCAACCGTGCGGCTTTCGCCCGTGACGTTGACAAGCTTTATAATCGTATCTCCGCTTTCATCGGTTGAAACCACGTGGTAACACTCGGCTTCACTTTCGGAAGCGGTGTTGAAGGAAAACTGCTCCACACCGTCAATGTAACCCGTGACGACAGTGCCGTCAACAACGATTTTCACCTGATAGGTTTTACCCGTTTCAACGGTGAAATCGGTGACTGTACCGGGAATCTGACCGGACTTTGCGCCGTTTTCAATGCGCTGAACGCACGAAAGCGTGTTGCCCCAGCCGCCGATATTCCAGAAATAATTATTGTCAATGTCATTAACGCCAAAAGCAATGAGGAAGCCTTCGTCACCGGCAAGCTTTGTGCAGTCAACGGTGTAGGTGTAATTTGTCCAGTCGGCATCACCGAAATAAGCAACGGTGCCCGTGTTTGAGTATTCCATCCAAGTTGACCTGTTGACAAGTGCGTGGTCATCAACGTGCCAGTCGCCGTCATCCGTCGCCTCATTCCAGCCCCACCAGTAAGAAAGCTCTGTGTTGAAGCTGTCCCTGCCGAGGAATCTGCCGTTGCTGTTATCGGTAACAAGAACGTTGTCAAACTTAACGCTCGTGTACCAGGTACCTACGCCGACCATTCCGTTAAGGTCGGGTTGTTCAACAGAAGCACCGTCAAGCTTTGATTTGAGAAGCTTTGTGCCGGCATTTATCGAAAAGATTTTCTGCATATAATAGTTGATTGAGCCAGTGACCTGATGATTGTTGAACCAGATGAGGTCGGGTGCCCAGTGTGTTGCGGTGAGATTACCGAAAAGCGGAGCATAAGCCGCCATTCTGACAATATCACCGTTGCGTTCAAGTCCCGTCATATATGCGGCCTCGGCAAGCGCCGCGTGCAGGTTGTTCGACTTTGCGGCATATTCACCGAGAAAAACGTCGATTCCGCCGCCGTGAGGGCTGTCAGCCATCAGAGATTCGTCACGGGTATAGTTTTTTTCGTCATAATAATCGGTATGTTTGAGGAACCACTCGGGCGTGTTGTAATAATGCTGGTCGGTTGCTCCTGCAAAATCGGTAACGGTATAATCAGGATTTTCAGAAAGCCATCCGTCAGCGAAAACATAGGATTTGAGATAGTTAGCCGAGTGGGTTGCATCCGAAGCACCGCTTGAATAGATAAGCTCAATGCCCTCATAAAGTTCGGGATTTTCCGCCTTCACTTCAAGGAAAAGTTCAAGGAAAGCCTGATAGCGTTCAAAATAAACCTCGCCCTCGTTTTCATTACCGATGCAGATATATTTAAGCTCAAAAGGCTCGGGGTGCCCGAGGTCACACCTTACCCTGCCCCACGTTGTGTTTTCATCACCGCGGCAGAATTCAACAAGGTCAAGCATATCCTGCAAGTACTGCTCAAAGCGCTCATCTTCGGCAGGGCCGCGTCCGCGCATCTGGCAGTAAAGACCGCAGTTGATGACAGGCACACCGATTGCACCGATATCCTCGGCAAACTGAAAATACTCAAAGAATCCTAGACCGTAGCTCATAAAGCAGGGGTTGACATCTTCGGTTGCGACGGTATCCGTCCAGATATTGACCCCGTAGCTTCTTGTTGCAACGTCGCCGTATTTGCCGTTGAATTCAAGCGGATTTCCGTCGGCACCGACACCGAGCGAATCCTTCCAGTTGTAAGCGCTTTCGTAATCCCAGCCTTCAATGATGCATCCGCCGGGGAAACGCAGGAATTTCGGTTCAAGGTCGGCAACCATCTGCGCAAGGTCGGCACGCAGACCGTTTTCTCTGCCGAGAAATGTATTTTCAGGGAAAAGTGAAACCATATCGAGTGCGACCGAGCCGTTATCAATCGCAACCTGCAAATAGACATTGCTGCTTACAGTAACGGTGCAGTCAAGGCTAAGTGAATATTTCTGCCATTCATCGGTAACGGAAGGGATTTCGCCGCTTGCGGCAACGGCCCCGTCAGCAACAAGTCTTACGTAAATCTTGCCGTCATAGCCCGAAACACCTTTTGCATAAACGGAAAAATCATAGCTTTCCCCTGCCACACAGTTCATTCCGTCAAGGAAACCGCAGTTTGCAATGCCTGCGGAATCAGCAGAGGTATTTTCAATAACAAGATAATTTGTGTTGTTTGCATTAAGTGCGGTTGCCGAGTCATCAACAACACGGTAAGACACACTGCCGACAGCTGACCAGCCGTGCAGATTATCGCCTGCCGCCTGCTCAAAATATTCGAAAGAGCGGTTAATCACTTTTTCGGCATAAAGACCTCCGTCAGCGGCAAAGTTGATGTCTTCAAAAAACACGCCGAAAAGCAGGTCGCTGATGTCGTGAATCTCTTCCCCGACGTCAACGTTCAGCTGATAATCGGATTTTTCCGCACTGTAAGCGGTAACGGTGTTTGCCTCAGGACGCTCAACGGGCGTAGGAGGCGCTTCACCGCCAAAAAGAGAAAGTGACATTATAAACGCCATAACGGCGGCGGTTATTTTTTCAAACCAGGCGGCAACAACAAATTTCATTTCAACCTCCGTGAAAGATAGAACTATGTTTAAAGTATAAAAAATAATAAATCTTTTGTCAAGAAAACGATGTGCGGACAAAGATTTTTTTAATATGACCTTGACATTTGAAGCACTCTGCGGTATAATCCGTTTTGCGCCTTGCGAAAAGGAATCAATTAAATATGCGGGTATGGCGGAATTGGCAGACGCGTTAGATTCAGGTTCTAATGGTCGCAAGGCTGTGCAGGTTCAAGTCCTGTTACCCGCACCACATTAGGCTCACAATCTTGATACAAAGATTGTGAGCCTTTTTTTGCTTTAAATGGCTTTAAATAAAGGG
>JAZOBD010000026.1:0-15869 GCA_045595825.1 Acutalibacteraceae bacterium | reverse complement strand
TACCGTGGGATGATTGGTGTTAACAGCTGAAAGTGTTCCGTCATCACCGAAAACGTGGCTGGTTTCAACGTCAGTTGTTTCGAAGAAATCACGGTCGAAGAATGAGCAGAGAGCTGCAACGCCTACATAGTAGTTTGTCTTGAGGAATTCTCTGACTTCAAGGGCGTCACCCGGCTGAACATAATAGTCAGTGAGAACTTTGTTGCCCGAGGCATCAGTTTCATAAATTTCTGTTGCATAGTATGCATACAGATAACCTGCATACTCATTGTCAAGATCTTCAACTGATTTGACAGAACTTGTGCCGGTTGCTGCTGAAGCAACGGGAGCAAGTGAGAAAACACCGCCAAGACATGAGATTGTTCCGAAAAGCATAGCAAATACAAGAACAACGCTCAAAAGTTTTTTAAGTTTTGGCATTTGCTTTTTTTCCTCCTTATATTTCTATTTGTAAATCACAGAAAAATCTGTGAATGATTTCACAATAGATTATTTGCCGGAGAGCAAATAAAATAAAATAAGATAAGCTGAATTGGAAAAAACGGGGTTCTGTGGGGTGTTTGACACCCCACAGAACTAATTAAATTTAAGGATTAAATGCGTGAATCAATTAAAGTTCAACGAGAGACTGTGCGCCCTGATCGAAATAAGCGAAGCCGTTAACAATAGCGCCAACTGCGAATTCGTCACCAGGATCGGGGAATCCGTCGGCATTAAGGTCGCCTGCTACTTCAAGGAAGAACTGAGTTTCATCCATGAACCAATAGAACTCTTCGAAGCCGCCGTTGTAGCAGGAAAGAGCGAATTCGTCACCGCCGGTGATCTCGCCGTCGCCGTTTACGTCGCCCCAAAGGATTGCAATCCACTCATCATAGACAACACTTTCATCATTGATGTCTACAATCTTAACAGTTGCACCTGTTGCAAAGTTATCCCATATGCTGGGTTCAACAACAACCTGAACGTTACCTGCTGCAAGAGCATCTTCACCGCCGAATACAGTGATGTAGTCTGTATCAAACATATACTCGGAAATACCGCAAAGGTAGGGACGACCGTTGCCTTCTTCATCAAGATAGTATTCGGAGTAGTATGTCTCATTGAACCAGGGAGCCCAGAAATACTGACCTGACATATCGAAGCAAACCTCATCAGTTGTAAGCTCGTATGAAACTTCAACTTCGCCTGTGTAAACGGTGAGATTTGCAACAGCTTCTTCAAGAGCGTCAGCTACTTCGTCGATGTATGCTTCGTTTTCATCGGTCTTGGCAAGGTTTCTGTCAATTGTGTCGGCAGCATTGTAAGCCTCGATGAAAGCATTCCATGTGTCTTCTGTGTATTCGATTTCTGCGCCTGAACCGGGAGCGCCGCCTGTTGCAAGCTCATCAGCTGCATTTGCAAGAGCTTCGTCAACTGCTGTGTAGTTACAGCCCTGAACGAGGTCTTTCCAAGCTTCGACAAGTTCGCCTGTTGCGGTGTTAACCTGTGAGGGAACGAGGTTATCTACGGAAGTTGCGTTTACTTCAAGAGCGAAATCTCTTGCATGTTCGTAAGCTTCCCAGGATTCTGTGGTGTAGTAGCTTGCGCCACCTGCGTTGACGTTGCCGTTTGTGATGCACATGTCAACAACAACTTCAAGCTTGCTCTTGTTTGCGGGAAGTCTGATAAGACGGCTACCCAAGAGCTGAACTTTCCACTCAGCATAAGCTGCTTCGACAGAGCCGATTGAGGGAATGTTTTCAAGAGCAACGAGATATGCTTCATAAGCAATGTTGTAAGCTTCAAGAGCTTCGTTGTACTGCTGCCACTCGAAGGGAGAAGCATCCTCAGCGGGAACTTCGGGAGCCACGGGAGCGTAAACGTGCTGTGAATTGTAGAGATCTTCTGCAAGGTTTCTTGCATCTCTGTAGTTGAGGTATGTGTGGGGAACGAAGTCACGCATACCGAAGAAGATGTAACCATCTTCATAGTATTCAAGGTCTGTCTTGACATTAGTAGCGGGATCGACTGTGTAGTTGAAGCCGCTGTAATCTTCAAGAGCATCCTTAATCTTATCAACGCCGCTGGAAATAGCAAACTCTTCAAGGGCAATGATTGCAGCGTCGAGTTCTTCATAATACTGCTCAAACTTGTTGGCATAATCTTCGGAGCCGTTGTAAGCGATTGTATCCTGGAACTCAGAGCTTACCTTGGGAGCAAGAACAAGTCTTGCTGCGTTCTGGAGAGCTGCAACATAAGCTGCCCAAGCTTCGTAACCGCCGTCAAGGTCCATGTTGTAGTTTGCCTGCTGACGGTTTGCTCTTACAGCATTGTCATAGAGACCGCCAAGGTTGTAGTCGCAGTAGAGGTGAGCTGTCTGATTGATGGTAACGTTTGTACCGCCAACACTGATAACAGCTGTAAGGGGATATTCACCGTCTGCGACGCCGCCGTTGTCTTCGATGAATTCATAGATGATTTCATCGTTTTCATCGCGCGTTACGTTGCCTTCTGCATCAAGAACGGGTTCCCATGTTTCCTTATATCTTGTGTACTCGGATTCATCTTCTGAGGCGGGGTCGATTGCGATTGCGTAAGGTGTTACGTATGCAGAAGCTTCGTTAGCAATTGTTGTTGCTTCGAAATCGCCGGTGGTAACAAAAGCGGGTGTGCCGCTGTTAGCACCTGAAACAAGGGAAACAGCCATGTCGCTGCCCGATGTGTTTTCAATACGGATAACCTTGTTTGCGATGGAGCCGAGGCCGCCGCCTGATCTGTCGTCAGTCTTGCTGAGATAGACAGCTGCTTCGTAGGAGATTTCAGCGCCGCTGACTGATGTTGTATCAACGGTACGGAGAGTATCGTCGTCTTCGTCAACTGTGCCGACATAAGCATAAGCTGTGTTTGCGATGGGAGAGCTGGTGAGTTTCTGGCCGTTTTCTTTAAGTACGTCGTACTCAATGATGAACTCAACGATTGTGCCTGCATTGAACTGACCTGAAAGGGTTACGTTAACGCTGTCACCGCCGTTGATGAGGGTGCCCTCGCCGATACCGGAAGCAGAAATTACCTGACCGGGAGTTGTGGCGCCGGGTGCCCATGTTCTTACGTAAGCGTTTGAAATTTCATAAACATAAAGGTCGTCCTGTGTGAAGTCGCCGTTTGCGTCTGTGTAACCTGTGTTAACACCGGTTGAACCGTTGTAAACTGCAAATGTTGTCTGACCTGCGAGAACCTCAGGCATGTAAACTTCGATCTCTTCAAATTCAGAAGCATCGACAAGGCCGAGAAGCTGGCAAACGACGGGAAGTACTACGGGAACGAGTTCAACTCTTCTGCTGTAAAGAGTTGTAAGAAGTGTGTAAGCGATGTTACCAAGCTCAGCGTTGTCAAGAACGTCGTTGAGTGTAGCATACTTGTTTGCGTTAACAGCATTGGGAAGAATAAGGTTAATTACATTACATACAAGCTCGATAAGAACTTTCTTAACGGTGTTGTTTGCAAATGTACCGTTTTCATTTCTCCAGAAGATCTTTTCGAAGTTGGTTGCATCAAGATTCATAACGGGGCGGATGATGTAATCGAAGATAAGGTCTTCAAATACGCTGCCTGTTGAATCGGAGATTTCACCGTAGATCCAGCTGTCTGTACCAACGATGGGGATGATAGCGTCAATAAGGTTGTCAACATCCTTGAAGATGTCGTCAGCTGTGAGGCTGCCGAGTTCGCCTGCATAGTTATCAGCGTTGAATTCTACGTTGAGGATGCCACCGTACTGGTTAACTGCCCATACGGCGATTTCAAGGAGTGACTGTTTCCAGTTGTGGTTGTACTGAAGAAGGCCGTTGCCTACGGGATTTGCAGGAGAAACGCCGCTCTCGCGACCTGCAGGGATAACGTCAAGGCTTGCATTAAGGTTGTAAACCGCAACGTCAAAGAGGATGTCAAGAATCTGATCGAGAAGAGCATCATAGTATGCAGCGTCGGATGCATAGTCAGCTCTTTCGGGCTTATCATATGTATACTGGGGAATATCCTGCCATGCAAGCTGCTCAACGCAAGTGTAAGCTGCGTCTGCAATGCTGGCGCTGTCATAGTCAACATAAGTCCAGTCAACAGAAAGGTTGAGGATAGCTGCCATGACGTAAGCAACAAGTTCCTGATCGCTCATAGCTCTGATCTGAGCCTCAGTCTTGGTCTCGATTGTTTCCTGGAAGAAGGTCTTGCCGGAAACGATGAGAACGTATCTTGCTACGTTACAAATGTTCTTGAAGAGGAGTGAGTTGTCACCAATGGCACCGTTACCAAAGTGCCATGTCCATGTGTCAGCGCCCATGGGAGCTGCAAGGACAGCATCAAGGAAGAGACCGAGTGTGGTGTTGAATGCGGAAATGAATGTAGTATAATTGTAATTAATAGTAGTGGGGGTTGCTGAGTAGATGATCTGGCCTTCAGCATCTGTTGTAGCATAGAATGTTACTGTGCCGGAGAGAGATGCCTCGGGAACATGCATGCCGTCAACGTCGAAGAGGGTTGAAAGAACAGGATCAAGATCAGCGGGATCATACGGCTCGCCGTCATAGTCTTCTTCGTACTGGTCGCTTGAAGCGTCCATCTTTTCAGACTTGTACTCAACGCCGCAAAGCTTACGGAGCCAGGGTCTTGTTACGCTGTTAAGTTCGGGAACAAGAAGGTCGTTGTAAGCACGGAGCATAAGAGCTTCGATGAAATCGTAAGCAGTTGTTGTTGAGTTGATGTCGGTGATGATGTACTGGGGACCGGGATCCTCTGCGCCCTTGTCGACAACAGCTGTTTCACCAAGTGCATATGTTACCCAGTGACCGTCGTGGAACCAACCGTAGTAATCCTTGTTGGCATCACGTGTACCCTCGAAGTAATCTTCGAAATCTCTGTGGTTGCCGTCGGTCTTGGGAAGATCGAAGTAGGGGTTAAGGAGAACCCATTCACCGAGAACGAGGTCATTGAGAAGGTCCTGAAGAATGTTGTCAAGAGAAAGGTTTTCGGGAAGATTCTGCTCATCGCTGTCGAAATCTTCGTGAATCAGTTCGTAGAGGAGACCGAGAACAAGTTCTCTGATGTCGAATACGAATGATGCAACGAGCGAGTTAAGGATACCAAGGTCGATAGTACCGTTAACATACTTCTGAACGATTGTTGCGTTGTCGTTGAGGAAGCCGAAAAGGGCATAAATAACTTCAACGTCAGTCTTTGTCTGTCTGCTTACGCCATCGATGGAGTTGAGGCTGAGACCGCCTGCGTCACCAAGGAACATAAGAAGAGACTCAAGGTTGCCGAAGAGCTCAACAACACTTGTGAGTGCGCCGTCGATAGAATTAAGATTGATTGTACCGACGTAAATGTCGAGTTCGCCGAGCTGCTCTTTAGCGAGCATACGGTCGACCTCATCAAGGCCGATTGATGCATACTGTTCAAGTGTGAACATGGGAGCATCAATGTCATTGTAACCCTTACCGCCGTTAGCAGTGAGGATTGCTTCGTCCTTATAAGCCTGGTATGCACTACCGGTTACGCTGACGATACCGGTGAGCATTACGAAAGCCATGAGGACTGCAAGTACGCGTTGGAACTTTTTCAAAATGTGCACCTCCAAAAAAATTTTAAAAATTTAAAAAATTTTTAACTGATTTAAGCGCTGTGGAAACTTTTGTGGCGGGCTTCCTGCCGCCGATTCACCCTCCTTTGTTCCTCTGCACACGCCGACACGCCGTACCGGCGTTTTACAGGGGTGGCAAATACCAAATTTTATGTTGTCCAAGGTCGCCTGGCAGGGTGTTTTTGCGATTTTGAGTACAATTCACCCATTAGCGACCTTATGGTCATATTAACTATACTTAAAAAACAGGCAATTGTCAATGATTTTAATGCTTGCAGGGGCGTTTTTGTAAAAAACACACAAAATTTAAATCATAATTTATTCACATTTGCCATAGCATTTTGTGCTGAACCGTCACATTAAAAGACAATTGTGACAAGTGATTTTTGTAAAGGCTTTCTGCTTTACGATTTTGACATTTTTTGCGGATTTTATGTAACGACATTTTTTTATTGAAAAAATGTCGTTTTTTCGATTTTTTGCTTTATATAAATGTCTTTTTGTGAAAAAATTATATCATACCTTTTGACAAAAATCATGCGTTTTTTTTGCGTTTTTGTAAAGTTATTTTTCTTTACATTTTCACATCAGAATTCGCAAGTTGCCGAGTGACTCTCGCCGTCAAGCGGAATAAAATTTTTCTCTTGTCCGTCAACAATCAACCTCTTTTTTCCTGTTTTGGTGAAATTTATACAAATTGAGCTGTTTTCAAGCCTGATGTCAATACTTTCGCCTTGACAAAGTTCGGAAAATTTCGGATCAACAAAAATTTTGCAACCGATTTGCTTTACACCCATAAGCTCTTCCAGAATTGTGCGATAATACCAGGCCGCGCTGCCTGTATAATGCGTCCACCCCGCTCTGCCGACCGCACCGGGAGCATGATACACATCCGCCGCCAACACATACGGTTCAGCACGGTAAATTGCAGCCGCTTCTGCGTCAAGACACCGTTCATACGGATTGAGCATCGTCAGCAATTCTGTTGCAAGAAGTGTCTCCCCGATAAAAAACAACGCACGGGCCAACCATACGGCAGCATGAGTGTATTGTCCACCGTTTTCACGTATTCCTTCAGGATAGGCGGCAATATAACCGACTTTTTCCGCATCCTCTCTGCTGAATGGCGGCGTAAGAAGACGGATAACCTTGTTATCTTTATCCGTCAACTTCCGGCAAACATGAAGCAGGGCAACTCTCACTCTTTCCTCTTTCAGATTTGTAAATGCCGCAAACGCCTGCGGAAGAATATCGGTCAATTCTTTGCCCGAAGCTTTTAATCTGCCATCATCCGGCAGAATCGCGCGGCAATAAATGTCGCCCGTGAATGCGTGGGATTCAACTGCGCGTTTTAAATCGGTGCTTACCCCATTTAAAAAATCCCCATCGTCTGTATTCCCCTTTTTTATCGCAATTTTTGCCGTTTTTTCCGCTGTTTCGGCAAGAAAAAGGCTCAGCCATACACTTTCCGTGCCTTCGGGTAATCTGTCCATCCCGTCATTCCAATCACCCGAGCCTATCAGAGCAAGACCGTTTTTGCCGAATCTGCAAGCCTTGCGGATTGCTTTTATGCAATGGGAGTACACCTTTTCACTTTTCGCAGACGGATAAGCACGGAAATAACGCTGATTTTCACCGCTGTTAAGGTCCTCACCGCAAATATACGGCACTTCAACGTCAAAAATGTCGCTGTCACCCGTTTTTTCTGCGTATTCACAACAAACATACGGCAACCACAGCAGGTCGTCGCTGCAAAGCGTACGCACACCCGTCACAAAGTCATTACCCGTTTCGTGCCACCAATGCATTACATCACCCTCTTCAAACTGAACACGGCAGCAGCGCAGGATGTGTTCACGTGTAAGATGCGGTTCTGTCAGCAGAAAAGCAAGTGAATCCTGCAGCTGATCGCGGAAGCCCCATGCACCCGAGCACTGATAAAAGCCGGTTTTACCAAAGAAACGTGAATTTTTAACCTGAGCATACAGAAAAGAATTAAAGAAAGTGTCAAGTTTTTTATTACTGGTGGAAATTCTGACAGGAGCACGGTATTCTTCGGGGAATTCAGCCGAAAACGCCGTTTTAACCGCCTCCTCTTCGTCGATTCCCCACGAAAGGACAAACGTGACAACTGATTTTCCGCCCGCAGGCAGCGATATTTTATGCGTTACCGCAACACAAGGATCGGCGTTTGGCAAAGTCATTTCACTTGCCTTTCCGCACAAAAAAGCCGTACGGTCAAAGCACACACTGTCGGCACCATCCAAACACACAAAAACCGCTGTTCCCGAAACCTCGGAAAGCGGTGAAAAAAAGCTTGCACCACAAGGAATTTTTCTGCCCGAAACAAAGCTTTTTGCACTGTTTTTTTCACCGCAGACAGGCTCTGTGTATCCGCACAAATCGAAAGAAATCTCACGGTCGGTTCCGTTAGCAAACTCAGCTCTGTAAAGCTTTGCGGCACGGTAGGCATCCACGGAAACCTTGACACGGCAATCAACTCCCGCAAACTGTGAACGCCACTGTGCGCTGTTAGGCGTGAAACATTTTTCAGCATCACGAATAAGGTCGACAAAACACCCGTTGATCTTAGCTAAAATCAACTCCGAACGGTTGTCTGAACGTGTATCTCCGAACCATTTTGTAAGCTTGTTTTTTTGCGAATTCGCTGCCCATGTAAAGCCTAACGCCTTGTCGCTGACCAATGTTCCGATCATTTTGTTGGAAAAGCAGACACACCAAGGGATTTCGGCATTTATCGAAGGGTCGGAGATGGTGTTTTTTATTCTGATTTGGCAATTTGTAAAGGCGTTCGGCTTTACAAATTTATTTTTTTGCGTTTTTGTGGAGTAAGATGCGGAAGGCCTTATCGGCAAGGGTTTACAGCGTCTGTTGTCATCGTTTTGCGCCGAATGGTCATCTGTGCTCAAAAAACAGGCTCTTGCACGCAATGTTTCACGCTCAGCACTGCTGTGAGGGGTGAGATTTACAGCGTGAATTCCGCCTGAAACGCCCAGCATCAACTCACAGGATTCTTCCCTGAGTGCCGCCCTGACAGCGCTTAAAAAAACGCTGTCATATCCCTCTTTTTCCGTGTATGCAAGCACTAAATCCGTCTTGATTGAACGGTTGCGCAGAGCATTATTTATCCGGATATACGGCGATGCTGTTTTTACATCCGAGACGTCGCTCATTTCCACGTAAATTATCGGGTTGTCACCTGATATCCCGAAGCTCCACAGATGCTCATTTTTTACATTTGAAGCAACATCTCTTTCGCCGTTTTCTCTTTTAACTGACGAGGGATAAAACACCGCAGGTAACATTTTTTGCGCCAGAGCGCTGTCAAGCTGATTTTTGTAAAACGGGTCAGCGCCGAGCTTTTCATCGCTTTTCGCAACTCTGATCGTTTCAAGAGTATTCACCGCCTCTTCTTCGTCGCTTTCAGCACAAATCAGCAAGCTGAAATCCCTTTTTTCGCCTGCTTTCAGACTCACTTTCACCGTAAACGCCGCGCACGCATCGGGATTGCCGCGAGATCCGCTTGCCGCACCCTTGTAACCGACAAGTGACTGTATTCCGCCACCGCAAGCAAGCACCCTTTCACGGTTTGTTTCTATCAGCACTTCGTTTTCTTCTTTAAATCCTGCTGCAAGACTTATCGGAGTTTCACCGTGACGGATCCTGCGTGTAAAAACCGCCATTTGTCTTTCCTTATCAATTCTATCGGTTGTAAAAATGCGAGAAAATGCGGGATGCGCCGCAAAAGCCTCTCTTTTTGCAAGGCAGGGCTCAAAATACACAATCAGTTTACCGTCAAACGCTTGTTTCTGCGACAGATTTTCGACCGTAAAACGTCGTCTTTCACAGTTTTTCTTTTCATAAACCGACGTGCGCATTGTAAGTGCGAGTTGGTTGCCTTTCGCACTGTGAATCGCCTCGTTTTTATCAAATTCTGCTTTGAAATGAACGTTTGAGGTATAATCCAGTGCCCTTACACACGGTAAAATCCGTTTTTCGTCACGCAAAACCGCAAAAATCCCCGTCGGACGCCGCAATATATCTTCATCCGCACAAGTCAGGTCAACAGCATCAAGCATACTTACACCCGTGCCGACCTCACTGATAACGGTTGAATAGCGACCGTTTGAATAAACCCGCACCTGCGGTGAAATCGGTGACGGCGCTTCAACCGTTTTTTTCTTACCCTCTGTGCGCTCACGGATTTTCGGCCCCTCGCGGTATTCTACATCCCTGAAAACACTTGCAGAGCCGGGAATATGCTCTTCCAGCAAACTGCGTGCACCTGACATTGCCTCATCTTTCATAAACCTGCGCTGAACGATATTATCTTTTACGCAGTTCAGCACACCGAGCATACTCATGCCGACGTGATGCGCCATATAGCTTGAAACAACAGAAAATTCGCCGTTTTTGCGCGAGGGTGTGAAATCTGCCGCCTCATAAAAGCCGTATTTGCCCGTCATCCCTGCTTTTTCAAGCCTCAGCAGATTTTTAAAAGACATCTGCGGAGCAAGCGGAAGTGTTAGAAAACTTGAGTAGGGAGAAATTACCGTTTCTTTGTTAAGCCCCCTTTTCAGGCCGATTGCATCGACCCCGTGTGCTTTATACTGATAATTGAGTGCACTGTCAAAAGCAAAAAATCCGCTCTCGCTTATCCCCCACATATTTTTGCCCGCTCTTTTGCGCTGACACCACAAACAAAACCACAGCGATTCGTTAGTAACTGTGCCTTTTGGCGACTCAATAAAAAGGTGCGGCATAAAATACTCAAACATCGTGCCTGTCCACGACACAAGACCCGTGTATCTGCCTTCGCCGACAAGGATTCTTGCAGGTGTACCCCAATGTTTTTTCGGCACAATGCGTTTTGCAACGGCATAATAGCTTGTCATACGTGCTTCACTCATAAACAAATCATAATAGCCGCCAACGGGCGCGCCGTCATCGGCATCAACACCGATATAAAACAGACTGCGTCGCTCATTATATAAAACGGAAAGGTCTGTGCCGTCAATTATTGCTGTTATTCTTTCAATAATCCCGTTGAGTGCCGCACATTCGCCGGCATATTCATAAAGCCCCTGTCTGAGTGCAGTAAGGCAACAGAGAAAGTTGCCGCTGTCAACGCTCGAAACAAAGCGAGGCCGCATTGCTTCAAGGTCTTTTGTCGAGTACCAATTGAGCAGATTCCCTTTGTATTTTTCAAGCTTTTCAATGCTCGAAAGGCTTAAATTCAGCCGCATATACAAATCCGACGTAGAAATGAAGCCGAAATCCCGGGCAGCAAGAAAGCTCATCAGCATTAATCCGATATTTGTCGGGGAAGTGCGTTGCGCAACCGCCCGCACGGGTGATTCCTGCACATTGTCAGGCACAAGAAAGTTATTTTCCTTTGTGCAGAAATCTTCAAAATAGCCCCACATCGCCGCCGCATAGTCAAGAAGCCGCGCCGATCGGCTTTCAGTGAGTGCAGGCCTGCCGCTTTTCCTTTCTTTACCCGAAAAAACAGCAAAAAGGACGTTGAAAAGCAGGCAAATGCCGAGAAGCCGTACAACGGGAGTGCCAAAAAACAGCATGGGTGCGCCAACAATCACCGACGGCAGACTGAAAATAAGCGTTTTTGCCAAAGAAAAATCTTTTTCG
This sequence comes from Acutalibacteraceae bacterium, assembly GCA_045595825.1. Lineage (GTDB taxonomy): Bacteria > Bacillota > Clostridia > Oscillospirales > Acutalibacteraceae > CAG-177. The sequence continues at coordinate 4,588 of JAZOBD010000026.1, read as the reverse complement.
CTTGCCGCGGCGGTTGTCCATTCAAGCAGATTCTTTTTACTGACAGTCATTCTCCACAAGGCTCTTACGGCGGCATCGGTGCAGGTGTATGCCGTTTGTGCAAGCATTACGGTGTTTATAACGCCCCTGACGAGCGACAAAAGCGCCGCAGGCAGTGTGTGTGAAAAATAAAGGCGTGAAAACGAGCTGAAATTACCCCTGAGAATCAGACAGATAAACGAAAACAGATTGGGTGCCGCCGTGCAAAGCAATGCAACCGCACCCGCAAGTGCGCAAACGGGATTTGCGGTAAAAATACAGGCAACAGCGAGAATTACCGTCGCCAGAGGAGTAACACTTCGTCGCAGATTGTCAAAAAGCTTCCAGCGCGACAGTGAATTCAGCGGATTTTTACCGAAAACAAAGGGCAAATTCTGCCAGTCACCTCTGACCCAGCGGTGAAGACGTGCAAAATACGATTGCTGTCGCTTCGGAAAACCGTCGGTTATCTGCAAATCCGAAACAAAACCCGTGCGAAGGTAGCCGCCCTCTAAAATATCGTGGCTGAGAATTCTTTCTTTCGGCAAAGCGCTGTCAAGCAATTCATAAAACGCATCAACATCAATAAGTCCTTTGCCCGAAAAAATGCTTTCACCGAACAAATCCTGATAACGCTCACCGCTCGGCGAATCATAGGCGGTAACGCCGCCGTCACCTGCAAGCAGTCGGGAAAAAGCGGTTGCATTTGACGGAAGAAGCCGCGGTGCGACGGCAGGTGCAAGGATACCGTAACCCGACACCACCCTGCCGTTTGAAATCTGCGGTTTGTTAAACGGATGCAGAGCAACACCCACCAACTGTGAGGCGGTGTCAAAAACAAGCTGTGTGTCGCTGTCAAGCGCAATGAGATATTTTGTTTCTGAAAGCTCGCTTATATCACCCGAAAGCACGGCAAATCCTTTTGTGTTGCCTTTTATTGCTCTGATAAGGTCGGTTATGGCACCTCTTTTGCGCTCTCTGCCCGTGAATTCGTGCTGAGTTTTGCTGAAAGTCCTTTCTCTTACCGCCAGAATAAATCCGCCACCGTATTTTTCATTCAATTCATCCGTAACTCTTTTAGCCGCAGAAAGCGACGCCGCATCCTCGGGCACTGACGGACTTTTTGCGCCCTTGAAATCAGCGAGACAGCAAACTTTTATGTTGCCCGTCGCATTGCTGAGATACAACTGTTGCAGACGTTTTTTCAGCTTTTCACTTTCATCGGGCGAGGGCAGAAGCATCGAAACGGTAATCAGGGCGTGGGTATCAAGCACCTTGTCACTGGCGTTATCGAGTCTGAAAAAATACTGCGGCCTGACACTTTTCAGCGATAAATATTCAATAATCGGACGCAAAAGCTCCCATAGTGGCAGATACATAAGCGCTGACAGCCACCAAATCTTTGTAAAATACGCAAAAACAGCACAGATTGCAAGAGGAAACACTGCCTCGGCAATCAGAAAAAGCCATGCGTGCTTTGTGTTTTTCTTCCCGCTGATAAAATGTGTACCAACGTGACGGTTGTGTTCGTCTTTGCTGTTTTCAGCTTTTTCAAGCGCTGTTTTCGCAAATGTTTTTTCATCAACGCCGCATTTCTGAGCCTCTTGCGACAGCTTTTGCCGATAAATCGCACGTGAAGCACTGTCCATTTTGCCGTAAATACCCGCAGGGTCGCTCAGCAGAATTTTTTCAACCTCGCTTGAATTTTCAAGAATTTCGTCAAAATCCGTTTCGCGCAGTGACAAAAAGGCTTTCACACAGTTGCCCATCACCGTGCCGCCCTTGTGATTTTTCATTTTGCTTGCCTTTGCCGCCATATCCAGCAAAACACACCTGAATGCCGTCGGCAGTTTTTGCGCCTGACGCAGCGACAGTCCGTTTTCTTTGATTGATCCGGTTATCTGCTCTGCCGTCGGGAAAACGCCGTCGGGACAAAGTGCGGCACATATCGCGAAAAGGTCCGGAAGCTTTTCCGGACCTTCTGAACATTTTGCAACCGAGGCCGCCTGCTTTAACGCAGTGCGTGCCTCACGCTCAAAAACATAATAATTGTCGCAAAGCCACTCATCCGCCGCATATTCGGGATTTTTAACCGCCCTTTTTGCCTGCGTGTGCAATGTTGTGCGGGCACTGCGGATTATTTTACATAACGCTTTATCTTTCATAAATTCACCTGATTTTGTCAAGAAGTCAACAGCACTGCGTGAGCCACGCCGGGAATTGATTCACTCTGCAAGGCGGAAACGGCAGACATCAGTGCACCGGTTGCAACAAAAAGCACCCGTTTCAATTCCCCTGCCTTTATTCGCCGCAAAATATGCGAGCAGACAACCGACGCGCTGCAACCGCACCCCGAGCCGCCCGAAAACAGCTTTTGCGAGTTGATATCAAAAATCATTGTGCCGCAATCGTGATGGACGGCGCTGATGTCAACGTTTTCCTGCTTGTACAACAGTTCACACAACAGCTCCGAGCCGACCGCACCGAGGTCACCGGTAAGAATCATATCGTAATCTTCGGGCGTTGTTGCCGTGTCGTGCAAAAAATCAGCAATGGTTGTGCAAGCGGCAGGGGTAAATGTCAAGAGAAAACCATAAAATTTTTCAAAACCTCAAAAGTGCCTATTTTACTAGGTTTTCGGCACTTCAATTATGGGTGCAGCTATGGGGTGGTTGCAATGAAAGGAAGACTATAAGCGGTAGTTTGTAGACATTTTTAATGAAAGTGTCGGATTTTATAAATTTGAGTTAACGGGAGTAAATTTACAATTTTTATAAATTACACCCCCTTAACTGCCATTTTACACAAAAAATCAGCGTGCAGATTTTACTCCACACGCTGTAAAACTATTTCAAAATTGCCTTTGGTACAAAACCGATTTGCTCGTGTATCACTTCAAATTCCTTCAACAGTTTTTCTCCAAAAATCCAAACCTCCTGACGCCACGGATGTGACAGATAGCCGAATGCACCATATTTATCAATATAAAAATAATAATCTCCGTCAGGGAAAAATCCGCCGAAATATGCAATTCCTTTACTGTTAAAATGCGGAGTTTCTTCATCCTCACTTTGATAGTTTTTCGGATTTCTTGGGTCAAACAGAACCAGACTGTGCTGCCAATCAAACCAATATAATTGATGCCCCGGCTGCAGACAATTTGCAAGTGCTGACGGTGCCAATTCATAAAGCAATTCTATCTGTTCATCGCTCATGTCTGAAATGTCATAAACCGCAAAAGGTCGATTTATCGAAAACGGCAACCATGAACAATTACTATCCGAGCTCGGATAAAACCGCAATTCTTTTTCAATAAAGCTATAGAAGAATTCTTCGTTTTCTTTGGGAAGTAACATTTTATCACCATTTTTCTCTTAACAGGAAATCAGCAATATGTGTAATTTCAATTCCGTTATCGTTGCCGATTGCAAGTGTATCTCTGCAAACGACATATTTGTGATAGTGGTCTTTGATTTCCATAAGGTTATCTGTTTCTCTTGTTGATTCGGTGGGCAGTTCAACGCAAACCTGAACATAAATCTTTTCATCTCTGCGAACACCGATGAAATCTATTTCTTTAGTACCGTTTTTACCGATATAGACATCATAGCCTCTGCGTTTCATTTCAAGAAAAACAATGTTCTCAAAAACAGCCGATAACATTTTTCTGTCAAAGCCTTGTAAGCTATACTTTATTGAAATATCGGAAAGATAATACTTTTCCTGGGTTTTCAGGATTGCTTTACCTTGCAAATCATATCTTTTGCAGGGATAGATAATAAATGCTTCGCTGAGCCATTTGAGATAATTATATATTGTTTCAACAGAAAGACTTCTGTTTTCACTTTTGAGAAATTTTACTATTGAAGAAGCAGAGAACGTCAGACCTACATTTTCAATAATATATCTTACAACTCTGTCAAACAGATCTTTGTTTCTTATCTTGTGTCTTTTAGAAATATCTCTCGTTATTACAGAAGCATAAATCCCCTCAACAACCTGATATGCTGATTTTGTATCAAAATCGCTTATGCCCACAATAGGAAAGCCACCGTACTGCACATATTCATCAAAAGCTTCTCGAGCATTTTTAATATCCTTGTTTTTAAAAGTCAGATATTCCTTAAAAGAAAGAGTGTAAACAGGAATCAGAACATATCTGCCTGTTAAATATGTTGATATTTCACTTGACATCAGCTTTGAGTTTGAGCCTGTAACATATATATCAACATCAAAGTCTTCCATAAGAGAGTTTACAGTCTTTTCCCAGCCGCTGATTTCCTGAAGCTCGTCAAGGAAAAGATAGCATCTTCCTTTTTCTTTTATGGCATCTTTTAAATCGGTATACATCTTTTTTGCCGTAAAGTCGTCATAATCAGGATTGTTATATTTTCTTTCAATAATGTTATCGGGAGAAACACCTTTATTTTTGATTTCCTGTACTAACATTTCAAAAATTGTTGATTTACCGCATCGACGGACACCGGCAAGAATTTTCACAAGCGGTGCATCTATAAAAGGAGTAATTGCATTAATATAATCCGGTCTTAAAATCATTCTGACCACCTCC
>JAZOBD010000025.1:0-45327 GCA_045595825.1 Acutalibacteraceae bacterium | reverse complement strand
GACTTCGAAAAGGGCTACGTACCCGTTGTTTCAACCACGGGTGTTGACGATGAAGGCAACGTTTATAACATCAACGCTGACACAGCCGCCGCAAAGATTGCGGGCGAGCTTTGCGCAGAGAGTATGATTTCAATGACCGATATCGACGGTATTCTCCGCGATAAGAACGACCCCTCAACCCTCATTCCCAAGGTTTACGTCAGCGAGATTTCCGAGCTCGTAAACGACGGCATCATCAAGGGCGGTATGATTCCCAAGGTTGACTGCTGCATAGAGGCTATCCGCCGCGGCGTCAATAGAGTTTTCATCATTGACGGCAGAGTTCCGCACTCAATTCTTATCGAACTTTTCACCGATGAAGGTATCGGCACAATGTTCGTTCAGAGCTGAAAATTCAAAACAATTTAACACCGTGTTAAGAAAGCTGTGATATTATGAACTTAAAGCAACTTGATAAAGAATTTGTTGCAAACACTTATGCACGTTTCCCCGTTGAACTTGTCAGCGGCAAAGGCTCTTTACTCTATGACGAAACGGGAAAAGAATATATTGACCTTGGCAGCGGTATCGCCGTCAACACCTTCGGCATTTCAGACGACGAGTGGGTTGATGCCGTTACAAAACAGCTCGGTGCGCTTCAGCACACCTCTAACCTTTACTACACCGAGCCCTGTGTGGCACTTGCAAAAATGCTTTGTGAGCGCACGGGCATGAAGAAAGTTTTCTTCGGAAACTCCGGTGCCGAGGCAAACGAGGGCGCAATCAAAGCCGCCCGCCGCTGGGCATTTGTCAACAAAGGTGAAGGCCATCACACTATAATCACACTTAAAAATTCGTTCCACGGCAGAACTGTCACAACACTTGCCGCAACGGGTCAGGATTCTTTCCACACTGAGTTTATGCCTTTCACCGAAGGCTTTGTCTACGCTGACCCCGCCTGCCCCGAAGACGTTGCAAGACTTGCCGAAGAAAATGACTGCGCCGCAATTATGATTGAGCTCATTCAGGGCGAGGGCGGCGTTTGTCCGCTCACACCCGAATTTGTTGCCGCGGTAAAAGAAACCGCCGCAAAAAAAGATCTGCTCATCATCGTTGACGAGGTGCAGACGGGCAACGGCAGAACAGGTGAGCTTTACGCATTTATGAACTATGACCTCACACCCGACATCGTCACCACTGCGAAAGGTCTTGGCGGCGGTCTGCCGCTTGGCGCCGTAATGCTTGGCGAAAAGGTGCAGGATATTCTTGCCGCAGGCACACACGGTTCAACCTTCGGTGCTAACCCCGTTTGCTGTGCAGGTGCCGTCAACGTGCTTGGCAGAATTGACGATGCTCTTCTTGCACAGGTCAAAGAAAAATCCGACTACATTATTTCAACCCTTTCCGCTGTAAAAGGCGTCAGAAGCATTGCAGGTATGGGCCTTATGCTCGGCATTGAGTGCGAAAAGCCTGCAAAGGAAATCATTGCCGCCTGCCTTGAAAAAGGCGTGCTTGTATTGAGCGCAAAGCAAAAAGTCAGACTTCTGCCCGCACTCAATATTCCGTTTGACACCCTGCGCAAAGCCGTTGAAATTCTTGCAGAGACTATTTCAGAATAATCTCAGGGAGAGAATAACTATGAAAAAGATACTTCCCGTTGCCTTAATCATTCTTGCGCTTTCTCTTGTTTTGACTCTCGTTGCCTGCAACGGCAAAACCGAAAACAATACCACCGCAACAACAGTTGCCGCTGCCGAAGATGGCGAAACGGAAATCGCCTCGGAAAACAACACCAATCCAAAGCATAACACCGAAAAGCACAGCAATTACAGCAGTCATGACAATCCCACAGAAGCCGACAAGACCTACAAAATCCCGGTAATCATCAAACCGGGCAAAACAACAGCAACGGATAAAGGTACCGCTACGGGCGCAACCTCAGGCGCACAGTTTCCCGGCAACACCGCAAAATCCGATAAAACAACGGCCCTGAAAAGCACTGTACCGACCACGACAGCCGCAACAACAAGAAGACCGGCAACCACGACAAAACCCAGCCAGACCGCCGTTGTAACCGCAACGGATGGGGGCGGCAATCTTTTCACCGTCATCGTTTCGGAAGCAAGTTAAAAAGCTAACCCCGCCTCTGCAGAGGCGGGGTTTTAATTTATATCAGTCAAAAATTACCGGTTTGCCCGTTCTTGCGGATTCATAAACCGCATTTACAATTCTTACACTTTTGATTGCTTCAAGGGGCATAATCTGCGGCGGTCGGTTATCCCTGACAGCGGCAATGATGTCTTCAACCATTGATTTGTGGCCGAGGCAAAGGCTGGGGTCCAGTGCTGCGGCACTGCTGTTGCCCGCATACTTTTCAAGCATTTCTTTTTCTTCGTTTTCGGCGTTATCAACAAATTTCCAGCAAACAAGCTCGTCACCGTTTGCCTCAATGGAGCCGTTTGAGCCGTAAATTCTGATGCCCGTGCAGATGCCCGGATAAGCGCAGGTGGTGCTGATAAAAGTTGCGACCGCACCTGATTTGAATTTGACAAGAGAAGCTGTCAGATCCTCTGTTTCGATTTTATGGTTAAAAATACCCATTTGTGACGTTACGCTTTCAACGTCACCCATAAGCCACTGCATAAGGTCAACGGTGTGAACAGCCTGATTCATAAGCGAACCGCCGCCGTCCATTTCCCAGGTTCCTCTCCAACCGCCGTTGTCATAATATTCCTGTGTGCGGTGCCATTTGACAGCAAAATCACCGAGAATAAGCTTGCCGAGCCTGCCGCTTTCAATAGCTTCACAGATGGGCTTCATATTTGCGTTGTTTCTGTTCTGATGAACAACACCTGCAATTTTGCCCGTGCGCACTCTCGCCTCTTCAATTCTCATTGCCGCCTCAACCGTAATATCAATAGGCTTTTCAACAAGAACATTCTTGCCCGCTTCCATTGCCCTGACGGCAAAATCCGCGTGCATACCGCTGGGCACGCAGATACTTACAATATCAATATCGGGATTTTTAAGCATCTCATCGTAATCAGTGTAAGTGAGAACGCCCTCATAATCCTCTTTTGCCTTTTCAAGCTTTTCTTCAATAAGGTCACAAACGGCAACAAGGTCTGCACTTTCTGACTCAAAAGCCGCTTTTGCGTGATTTTTGCCGACGCCGAGACCGACAACCGCATAACCGATTTTCTTTGACATAAAAACAACATCCTTTCCTTGTGTTTCGGTTTATTCTTACCGTTATTTATTTTAATCCTTTAAAATAAATATGTCAACCGAATATCACCCCTGATTACCGACTTGACGAAAGGAATACGTACGAATATAATGTAATTATATAAAGGGGGTATCCGTGTGTCAAAAATTGAAATCGGCGTTCAGCTTTACACATTACGCAAACTTTGTAAAACACCGTCAGGGGTAAAAGAGGTTATGGAAAAAGTTGCCGCACTCGGTGCGACAAACGTTCAGCTTTCCTCAATCTGTGAAATGAGTGCAAAAAGTCTGCGCGAAATTGCAGACGGTTGCGGTCTTGTAATCAACGGCACGCATTCGCCGTTTGACAGAATTGTAAACGACATTGATGCACTCGCCGAGGAGCATCTTATTATGGGCAGTGAAATTGTCGGCCTTGGTATGATGCCGCAGAAATTCACACGCGGCGAAGATGCCCTCAAACGTTTTTGTGAAATTGCAAACACAACCTGCGAAAAATTAAAGCCCTACGGCCTTAAATTCGGATATCACAATCACTGGATGGAATTCAAGGAAATCAACGGCGTGCCGAAACTTGACATTATGGCACGTGAGGTACCCGAAATGCAGTTTATTTTCGACACCTTCTGGGCACGTTTTGCGGGGCGTGACCCGCTTGCCTACGTTGAAAAATTTGCAAACAGACTTGACCTGCTTCATCTGAAAGATTATTCAAAATTCGGATTTATGACAGGAAAGGTGCGCGACATCGGCAAAGGCACGATTGATTTTGCTCCGATTCTCAGAGCGGCGGAAAAAGGCGGCACCAAGTGGGCGGTAATTGAGCACGACTCAACTAAAAAACCTTACCTGACTGTTGAAGACAGCATCAAATTCATCAAAACGATTTATTGAGGTGCGCTATGAGTAAAAAAGTAAAATTCGGCATTGTCGGCATCGGCAAGCAGGGCTCTTATTATGCAGGAATGCTTTCAAGGGGACTTGTTAAAACAGCGGAGCTTGCGGCAGTGTGCGACATTCTGCCCGAAAGACGCGAATGGGCAAAAGCCTCGCTTAAAAACGTGAAAATTTATGACGATTACAAAAAGATGTTTTCCGACGGCATTATTGATGCCGTAATTGTCTGCACACCGCACTATTTTCATCCCGAAATCACAATTGACGCCATTGAAAGCGGTATTCACACTCTCAGCGACAAACCGGCAGGTGTTTTCACCTCTGCCGTCAGACGCGAAAACGAGGTTGCCGCAAAGCACAAGGACGTTGTTTTCGGCATGATGTTCAACCAGCGCACAAATCCGCTTTACCGGCGTGCAAAAGAAATTATTGACTCCGGCAGACTCGGTGAGCTCAAACGCATCAACTGGATTATTACCGACTGGTACAGACCGCAGGCTTATTATGACCAGGGCGGTTGGCGCGGCACCTGGTGGGGCGAAGGCGGCGGCGTGCTCCTCAACCAGTGCCCGCACCAGATTGATATATTTCAATGGCTCGGCGGTATGCCCGTAAAAGCAAGTGCAATTGTTCAGTACGGCAGGAACCGTGACATCAGCGTTGAAAACGACGTGACGGCAAGCTTTGAATATGAAAACGGGGCAACGGGTGTATTCATCGCCTCAACCCACGATTCGCCCGGCACAAACCGCCTTGAAATTGACGGTGACAAGGGACAGATTATAATTGAGAAAAACACCCTCACCTTCACCGAGCTTACCGTGGGCGAAACCGAGTTTAATAAAACGAACAAAAAATTCATGCCCAAAATCCCCAAAAAAGTTCACCGCAAAAAATTGCCGTTGCCCGTTGCGCTCATAAGTCTGGGTACACAGCACCTGAAAATCATCAGAAACTTTTCTCAGGCGGTACTTGACGGCACTCCGCTCACTGCACCCGGCAACGAGGGCATCAGAGGGCTTACAATTTCAAACGCAATCTATCTTTCCGACTGGCTCGGCAAGGCAGTTGAAATTCCGTTTGATGAAAACGAGTTTGAACGCCTGCTGAATATAAAAATCGAAGAAGAAAAGAAATTTCTCAAATAACAAAAAACAGCCTTTCAAAAAATGAAAGGCTGTTTTTATTTTCTGAGTGTTAAGAAATTTATAATAATCCTTAATGATTTCATAACCTTTTTCATAATTGAATATTAAAAAATAAAATTGTATCATTATGACATCGGCAGCAAACTGCCGCAACGAAAGGAGAAAAAATCATGGGCCTTATTCTTATTCCCATCCTCGGACCGCTTATCGCACTGCTCGGACCTTTTATTATTCTCGGTGAAGCCACATCTTCGTTTCTCAGCCCGATAGTTGAGGTTGCCGGCGACTGGCTGAACTTTTTTGCAATTTGATCTGCGGAGGAAAAAAATGAAAACTTTTAAAAAGATAATCGCTGTTTTGCTCGCCGTTATTGTTTGCGTTTCTGCGGCAACCGTTACCGGTTTTGCTCTGGAAGAAAACACATTAAAAGACCGTGTCGGACTGTATCAGGATTACCAGGGCAATTACCGTCTGATATTCTGGTGGTGGATCACCTTAACGGAAACAACACAAATAAAGATTTACGGCATCAATGACAGCTCTAAAGAAATACTCATTCACACATTTTCATCCGACGATCTGACTTCTTTGCAAGACTGCAATTATATGCAGGTTCCCGCTGACCTTTTTGCTCCCGGCGGAAAATACGTTATGGAAATAGCGTCCTCTGCGGATGAAAGCTCTGCTGATATGTCAGAAAACCGCGATGACGGCAAATACTATTTCACCTACGAAGACATTACGGAAAACACTTTGCCCTATACGGATCTGTGCTACGTTCAGATCACAGAAGGTGAGACCGTCGATCTGACCCCGTATATTTTTATTCCCATCGGCTTTGATGAGCCTCTGATGATAAGAATTGAATCTGCATACGATTCGGTATTCGCACCTGAAACCTCGTGGGCAACTGTTGACGGACTGAAAGTCACCGTCAATGAAGACTGTGAGGTCAAAGCGGTAGTCTACACCGAAAATCATCCTGAATGTACGTATGTATATATTGAAGCAGAAGAAAGAGAAGCCGGAACATTCGGTGAGCTTCTTGGTGATTCTTTTGAAAAACTCGGCGAAGGTTTTTTGGGCGCGGCAGTATCAACCTACACAACCGCCATTTCAGTGGCTTTGGTCGGTATTGTAGGCATTCTTGTCTGGCCCGCACTCGGCGGAGCCGGTTTAATAGCAGGACTTATGAGCCTTTTCGGACTGTAATCACCGTTTTCACTGCACAAATCGGCAAACAGCAAAAAGAGCCTCTCCTGAAGCGGAGAGGCTCTTTTGTCAGTTCAATTATTCTGCTGTGGGAAGAAAAGCGTCGTGAATTGCGACGACAGCCTTGTCAGCATCAGCGATGTCGATAAGAACGGAGATTTTGCTTTCGCTTGTTGCAATCATCTGAATGTTGATGTCGTTCTCAAAAAGAGCTTCAAACATTGTTGCGGCGGTGCCGGGATGGGTTTCCATACCTGCGCCTACGATTGAAACCTTTGCAACGTTCTTGTCGCAAACGACGGTAAGGCCTTTAAGCAGGTCAAAGTTTTCAAGAATTGCAACAGTTTCATCTGCATGAGCATTGCTGACGGTGAAAACGATATCCTTTGTGCCGTCTCTGCCGACTGACTGAAGGATGATGTCAACATTGATTTCTTTTGCGGCAAGCTTGCCGAAGATTTTATAAGCGATTCCCGGAACGTCGGGAACCTTTTCAATTGAAATTCTGGCGACTGATGTATCCTTTGTTACGCCTCTTACGAGCATTTTTTCCACGTTGGTGACCTCCTTAACAATTGTACCGGGTTTTCTTGCAAGGCTTGAAAGAACTTCAAGCTCAACATTGTATTTCTTTGCCATTTCGACTGAACGGTTGTTGAGAACCTGTGCGCCGAGTGTGGCAAGTTCAAGCATTTCGTCATAAGTAATTTCATCAAGCTTCTGTGCGCCCTTGACCTTGCGCGGGTCAGCAGTATAAACGCCCTCAACATCGGTGAAAATCTGACAACGGTCAGCGTGCATTGCCGCGGCGATTGCAACGGCGCTTGTGTCCGACCCGCCTCTGCCGAGGGTTGTGATATCATCATATTTGTTGATACCCTGGAAACCTGCAACAATAACAATGTTTTTGTTGTCAATTTCCATCTTGATTCGCTCAGCGGTAACCTTTTTGATTCTTGCGCTGCCGTGCTTGGAATTTGTTTTGAAGCCTGCCTGCCAGCCGAGAAGAGAAACGGCGGGGCAACCGAGTTTATCTATTGCCATTGCAAGCAGAGAAATTGAAATCTGTTCGCCTGCGGAAAGGAGCATATCCATTTCACGCTTTGAAGCATCGGGATTGATTTCCTTAGCTTTTGCAATGAGGTCATCTGTGGTGTCGCCCTGAGCGGAAACGACAACAACAACGTCATTGCCCTTCTTATAAGTATCTGTGATGATGCCTGCAACATTCATCACTCTCTGTGCATCGGCAACAGAGCTGCCGCCGAATTTCTGAACTATAAGTGCCATATATACCTCCGGGTAAAATTAATAGTCGGTGATTCTGATGAACGACTCAACCTTCATGCCGCTGAGTGCAGCAAGCTTGTCGCTGAGTGCCTTTTCCGTATCTGTACCCGTTACGAAAGCGAATTCTCCGTCAGGTGCGTTTTCACGGGTAAGAAGCTTGATGTTGCCGAAAGTTTCCGTTGCAGCGGCAACCGCAGCGGCGGTGTCGTCAGCGGTAACTCGTACATAATATGCTGTTTCGGCGTCAAGATAGTTTGCGACGTAGCCGCTTTCGCTTTCCTGCCAGCCGAAAAACTTACGTCTTTCCATGTGCTTTGCGCAGTCAATGATATCGGCAACAACTGCGCTGGCGGTGGGCATTTTACCTGCACCTCTGCCATAGAATACAACGTCACCGATTGCATCGCCGCGGACAAGAATTGCGTTGAAAACGTCATCAACGCCCGCAAGCTGGCTGTGACCCTGAACAAAAGCGGGGCTTACCATTACGTTGACCCTGCCGTCATCAAGCTTTTTGGCCCTGCCCAGAAGTTTGATGACGCCGCCCCACGAAGCGGCATATTCAACGTCTGCAAGTGCAATTTTGCTGATACCCTCTGTGTAAACCTCGTCAGGATAAACGTGTTTGCCAAAACAGAGTGCGGCAAGAATACAAATCTTACGGCAGGCATCGAAACCGTCAACGTCAGCTGAGGGATCGCGCTCGGCATAGCCGTTGATCTGAGCCAGACGAAGGGCTTCTTCAAAGCTCATGCCGTCGGTAATCATTTTTGTAAGAATAAAGTTTGTCGTGCCGTTGAGAATGCCTGCAATTTCATTGATGTCGTTTGCGGCAAGGCACTGGAAAATGGGACGGATAATCGGAATACCGCCGCCGACGCTTGCCTCAAAAAGGAAGTTGACGTTCTTTTCGGCGGCAATTTTCAGAAGCTCGCAACCCTTTGCGGCAACAAGCTCTTTGTTGGATGTGACAACGCTCTTGCCGGCATTAAGGCAGTCAAGAACAAACTCATATGCAGGGTGAAGACCGCCCATTGTTTCAACAACGATTTTAACGCTGTCGTCGTTTAATATTTTTGTAAAATCGGAAATTAAAAGATGTTCATTTTTGTCGCCGGGGAAAGTGCGTCTGTCAAGAATATACTTGAGCTCCATTTCGGTCTGCATGCTTTTTTTGACAATGTGCTCGTAATTTTTCTGAAGCAGCTCGGCAACGCCTGAGCCGACAACACCGTAGCCCATAATTGCAACATTCATAGCCGAATTCTCCTTTGCTTGAATCTGAAACCAAAAAAATGCCATAAGCAAATTTTATGGGAATGACATATATTAACATATTTTTTCAAAATAATAAAGAGAAAAATGAAACTTTTCTGAATTTTTTATGGCTTTTATTGTGTTTTCACTTGAAATGATATAAAATAAGAAGGAAATTTCTGTTTTTTCAGGGAGGAATTTTATGAATCAGGTTGAAAAACGCAGGGCAACGCTGATTAACATTGCTTACGTGCTGACAATCGTTGCTTTGTTTTTTGTCGCTTTCAAATATCTTTATTCGCTGTTTCTGCCTTTCATAATTGCTTTTGCCGTTGCGGCAATTCTTCAGAAGCCGATAAACTCCGTTGCAAAAAAGACGCACATCAAAAAGAGTATAATTTCATTCTTTTCGGTGCTTATTGTGCTCGTTGTGGTGCTGTCGCTGCTGTCGTTTGTCGGGTACCGCATTGTCGTTGAGGTCAAAGGCTTTATCGCTTTCATTTACGAAAAAGCGGACAATATCCCCGACCTTATAAAAACAGCGGAAGAAAAAATCTTTTCCCTTATCACTTTTCTTCCCGACTCGCTTGAACAAACCGCCGCTGATGCATTGGGTAATCTTGTTGACCGCCTGCTTGTTGCCGTCGGTGACACAACCGTGCCTCCTCCCTCGGCAGCACCCCAGCCTTCAACGGATTCCGCATTTGATTTTTCAATCATCACAACACCGCTGAGCGGCCTGTGGTCAACGGCAAAACAGATTCCGTCAATTCTTATTGCCATTGTAATCGGAGTCATCGCAAGCTTCTTTATGGCACTTGATTACGAAAGGCTGATGCACTTTTTTGAAGGCGTTCTTTCTGATGAAAAACGTCACACTTTCAGGCGTGTCAAAAATATTATCCGCTCCTCTTTCGGCAAGCTTGTAAAGTCTTATGTCATAATAATCTTCATCACTTTTTCTGAGCTTGTAATAGGACTTAATATTATGAAAGTTGCAGGTGTGTACAATGGCGAATACCTGCTTGTCATTGCAATCGTGACTGCGTGCCTTGACATCCTGCCGGTGCTCGGCACGGGCACCGTGCTGATTCCCTGGATGATTTATTCCTTCATCACAGGCGGCGTGGGCACAGGTATCGGCCTGCTTATATTATATGCCGTTATTACGGTAATTCGACAGGTTGTTGAGCCAAAACTTGTGGCGGTCAACCTCGGTCTGCCTCCCGTCATCACACTGATTGCACTCTACACGGGACTTCAGCTTTTCGGCGTTGTGGGAATGATTGTACTGCCGATTGCAATTGTCATTGTCAAAATCCTCAATGACGAAGGCGTTATACATCTTTGGGGCAACGCAGCAAAAGAACAGGCTCAGCCCGAAGTTCAGCCCGTTGCGGAAAATTCCGTTAAAGAAAGTGACACATCTTCACACAAGACTTGATTTTCGATTTTCAGACTTGTTTTTTGAGCAATTTAAACAAGAAAACCTCGGCATTTTAGCCAAAAAAAATATTGAAATGGTAATTAATATGTGATACAATAGCCTTTGATATTGCGCTGGACTAACCTATTATTCTCGCAATCTTACACAAGAAGATATTTTTCACGCCCTGCGGCGGAAAAAATAAGGAGGAAATTCTTTGAAAGCTTACAACGCAAAAGACATCAGAAACATCGCCATTGCCGGCCACGGCGGCAGAGGCAAAACAACCCTTGCCGAGGCAATGCTTTTCCTTGCCAAGGCTACCGACAGACTCGGCAGAACAGCTGACGGTAACACCGTTCTCGACTTTGACACAGAAGAAAAAAGACGTAAGGCTACGATTTCCACTGCAATGGCTCCCCTTGAGTGGAAAAACGTAAAAATAAACATCCTTGACACCCCCGGTCTGTTTGACTTTGCCGGCGGTATCAGCGAAGGCGTAAGAGCAGCTGAAACAGCTCTTATCGTTCTTCAGGCAGGCTCAGGCGTTGACGTCGGTGCCGAAAAGGCTTTCAAAGCCGCAAGCGAAAGAGGCATTGCAAAGATGTTTGCCGTAACACGTTGCGACGCTGAAAACACCGATTTCTACAAAACCTTTGATGCTCTTAAAGAAGAATATGACACTCAGGCTTGCCCCGTAGTCGTTCCCTTCATGCAGGGCGACAAGGTCAAGGCTTACGTTGACCTTTCAACAGGCAAGGCTTACGAATACAACAACGGCAAAGCTGCCGAGGTTGCAATGCCCTCAGATGCAAAGATTGACGAGATGAAGGAAATCTTCAACGAAGCAGTCGCTTCCGCTGACGAGGCTCTTATGGAAAAATTCTTTGAGGGTGAAGAATTCACCGCCGAAGAAATTGCAGCAGGCCTTAAAGCAGGTATTGCTGACGGCGCTATCTACCCCGTATATGCCTGCGCAGGCTACACAACCGACGCTGTTGACCTTATCCTCAACGCAATCACAGCAGTTGCTCCCGACGCAACCGCTTGTGCAGAAGGCGACCTCAAGTGCGACGAAAACGGTCCTCTTGCAGCTATCTGCTTCAAGACAATTGCCGACCCGTTCGTTGGTAAAATGTCCTTCTTCAAGGTTGTTTCCGGTAAAATCACTCCCGATGCTCCCGCCTTCAACGCTCGCACGGAAGAGAGCGAAAAGATGGGTAAACTCATCTTTGTCAAGGGCGCAAAGCAGGAAGATACAACCGTTATCGCCGCAGGCGACATCGGTGTCGTAACAAAGCTTTCCGGCTTCAAGACCGGTGACACACTCTGCAACCCCAAAAATGTTGTTGAGCTTGCAGGCGTTAACTTCCCCGCCCCCTGCCTTTCAATGGCAGTCAAGGTCCGCAAGAAGGGCGAAGAAGACAAGGTTGCAGCAGGCCTTAACAGACTTGCTGAAGAAGACGCAACAATCAAGTTTGAAACAAACGTTGAAACAAGAGAACAGGTTGTTTCCGGCCTTGGCGAACAGCATCTTGACACCGTTGTTACAAAGCTTAAGAATAAGTTCGGCGTTGAGGTTGATCTCACCGTTCCCAGAGTTGCTTACAGAGAAACCATCCGCAAGACCGTTGACAAGCAGGGCCGTCACAAGAAACAGCCCGGCGGTCACGGCCAGTTCGGCGACGTTTATATCCGTTTCGAGCCGTACGCAGGCGAAGAAGATTTCGTCTTCACATCTGACGAAGTTGTCGGCGGCGCAGTTCCCAAGAACTACTTCCCCGCTGTTGAAAAGGGCCTTCGCGAGTGCATCGCAAAGGGCATGATCGCAGGCTATCCCATGGTCGGCATCAAGGCTGCTCTTCACTTCGGTTCTTACCACCCCGTTGACTCTTCCGAAATGGCATTCAAAACTGCCGCTCAGCTTGCTTTCAAAGCAGCTATCCCCGAGGCAGCTCCCACAATCCTTGAGCCCATCGGCACACTTAAGGCTTATATGCCCGACGACAACCTCGGCGACATCATGGGTGACATCACCAAGCGCAGAGGCCGCGTTCTCGGCATGGGTCCGTCCGAAGAGCCCAAGATGCAGGAGCTTGTTGCTGAGGTTCCCATGGCTGAAATGGGCGACTTCTCAACCGTTCTCCGTTCCGTCACAGCAGGCAGAGGCTACTTCTCACTTGAATTTGCACGTTACGAAGATGCTCCCGCAAACGTTGCACAGAAAGTTATCGAAGATGCCAAGGCAGCTGCCGAGGAAGAATAATTCAAATAATCCGAGAGCCGCCCGCGGGCGGCTCTTTTCTTTATTGATAAAAACCGAAACTTAAACAAAAAGTGCCGTTTTCCAACGGGGCTTTTTGATTTTTATAACTATTGAAAAATACGGTGAGATACTATAAAATATAAATGTATGATATCTTTTGATTCAGAAACCCACACAGAGGACGGCGCAGTATTTATGAAGAATTATATCTGGGATTTTGACGGTATGCTTTTTGACAGCTACCCTCACATTGCCGCAGCATTTGTGAAAACTCTTGCCGAGTTTGGCAAAGAGGCGGATTATGACGAAGCAAAGGCTTTGCTTGAAGTGACTTTTGCACACGCTTACGGGCACTACGACGTGAGCGAAGAAGAAAAAGAAATTTTCCGTAAATATGAACACGATTATGCTTTCGAGCCGCAGGCTGTACCATTTCCCAACACTGTTGCAACACTTAAAACTCTTCATGAAAGAGGGGCAAGACAGTTTATTTACACCCACCGCGGAATTGAAAGCCTGACACATTATCTTGAAAAATATGACATTTTGAAATATTTCGAGATGATTGTTGACTCCACAAAAGGCTTTGCGGCAAAGCCTGCACCTGATGCGGTTGAGCACATTGTCAGGGAAAATTCTCTTGATAAAGCCGAAACCGTTATGATAGGCGACCGTGAAATTGACGTTTTATCGGGCAAAAACGCGGGTGTTTACGGCTGCCTTTACTCAAAAACGGCAAAACCGACGGCGGCGGACTTTTTAATTGATGACATAAGCGGCGTGCTTGAATTATAATATTGACATTAGCAAAAATAATGTTATAATAACAATGGCAAAACTTGTTTATAATTTTTAGGAGTGATAAAAATGGCATTAGTTACCACCAAAAAAATGTTTGAAGACGCATATAAGGGCGGCTACGCTGTCGGCGCATTCAACGTTAACAACATGGAGATCATTCAGGGTATCGTTCAGGCTGCCGAAAAGCTCAACGCTCCCCTCATTCTTCAGGTTTCCAAGGGCGCAAGAGCCTATGCAAACCACACTTACCTTGTAAAGCTCGTTGAGGCTGCCGTTGAAACAAGCGGTCTGCCCAGCGCACTTCACCTTGACCACGGCACCGACTTTGAAACCTGTAAGGCTTGCATCGACGGCGGCTTCACATCTGTCATGATCGACGGTTCACACCTTCCCTACGAAGAAAACGTTGCTCTCACAAAGAAAGTTGTTGACTATGCTCACGCTCACGGCGTTGTTGTTGAGGGCGAACTCGGTCAGCTTGCAGGCATCGAAGACGACGTTAACGTTTCCGCAGAAGATGCTTCTTACACAAACCCCGCTGAGGTTATTGATTTTGTTACACGCACAGGCGTTGACTCCCTTGCAATCGCAATCGGCACCAGCCACGGCGCTTTCAAATTCAAGCCCGGTCAGGATCCCAAAATCCGCATTGACATCCTTGAAGAAATCGAAAAGAAGCTTCCCGGCTTCCCCATCGTTCTTCACGGCGCATCATCCGTTATCCCCGAGTTTGTTGACCAGATTAACGAATTCGGCGGCAAGATGGAAAACGCTATCGGTATCCCCGAAAGCGAGCTTCGCAAGGCTGCTGAGCACGCTGTCTGCAAAATCAACATCGACTCTGACCTCCGCCTTGCTATGACAGCAGCAATCAGAAAGTATATGGCTGAGAATCCCGGCCACTTTGATCCCAGACAGTACCTTGCACCTGCCCGCACCGCAATCGAAGGTATGGTTGAACACAAGATTCAGACCGTTCTCGGCTGCGCAGGCAAAGCATAATTAAAAAGCAAAATTTAAGCCTGTGTGCAGAATGCACACAGGCTTTCTTTTATATATTTTCGAAGAAATCGAGCTTGGCGAAAGGCTTTGCGCTCTGTGACGAGTCACCGGCATAAACCTTATAAACGGGGTCAAGTCTGAATTCTTTGAGCATTTCGTCATAGAATTTAATGTCATCTGTATCAATCTCAACCGTGACGGTTTTGCTCTCTCCTGCCGCAAGGCTTACTCTCCGGAAGCCTTTGAGCAGCTTGACCGGTCTGTCGTCATAGGGACTGTCAGAGCCGACGTAGACCTGCACAACGGTATCACCCGCCCTTTTGCCGACATTTTTTGCTTCGGCGGTAACTGTTATTTTACCGTCCGCAACCTCAGCGGAGTTTCCCGTCACCTCAAAATCGGTGTAAGAAAGACCGAAACCGAAAGGATAATCGGGCTTTGTGCCGTATTTTTCAAACAGTGTGTAGCCGTGATAATAGTCATAAGTTATATCCCTGCCCTCGTCGTCAATGTGCAGGAAAGAGGGATAATCGCTTTCTTTTGCGGCAACCGTAAACGGGAGCTTACCCGACGGATTGACATCGCCTGAAATAATATCGGCAAGGGCGTTTCCGCCCTCAATACCCGAATAAAATGACATAAGAATTGCGCCGACGCTGTCTTTCCAGTCATTGATTACATAGGCACTGCCGCCCATGATATTGACAACAACCTTTCTGCCCGTTGCCGCAATCGCCCTGATAAGCCGTACGTCCTCCGGAGGAATACGCAAGCTGACTCTGTCGCCGCCCATGTTTTGGGGCTTTTTCTTGACCGAGCCGAAATTCACAAGGAATTCGCCCTCCTGTTTATGGTCGGAGCCTACGCAGACAATAACACACTGTGTGCCGTATGCCGTTTCAACCGCTTTCTGTGGGTCGCAACCATTGTAAACACGCACGTTTTCTTTACCGAAACGCCTTGCAATTCCCTGATAAGGGGTGACGGCGTAAGGGCTGAAAACATTGCTTGAACCGTGGTCGCCGACATTGATTTTATCTGCATATCTGCCGACAACGGCAATTTTTTCATTGCCGCAAAGGGGCAACACCCCGTTGTTTTTAAGCAGGACAGTACCTTTTTGCGCAACCTCGCGTGCAAGGCTGATATGTTCATTGCAAAGAATTACGCTTTTTTCCTGCGGTTTTATATCGGGCACGGTGCGAAGCAAAACGCTGACAACACGCTGTACGGCGGTGTCAATTGTTTCCTGCGCGATTTTACCCGCTTTGAGCAAAGCCCCCAAGGCGGCATATTTAAACGTGTAAGGCATTTCTACATCAAGACCCGCATCAAGAGCTTTTGAAGGACTGTAAATGCCGTAAAAGAAATCGGAAATCGTGAATCCGTCAAATCCCCAGCGGTTGCGCAGAATATCGGTGAGCAGTGTTTTGTTTTCACAGCAGTATTCACCGTTTACGCGGTTATATGCGCCCATAACCGAAAGCGCACCTGCATCAATGCACTTTTTAAAATGCGGCAGATAAACCTCGTGCAGTGTTCTTTCATCAACATTTGCGCTAACGGAAAAGCGCAAATCCTCAATGCTGTTGAGCGCATAGTGCTTGGGGCAGGCAATCATGCCGTAATCCTGCACCGCCTTTGTCAGTGCAACACCCATTTTACCCAGAAGGCACGCGTCCTCGCCATAAGTTTCCTGCGCCCTGCCCCACTTCGGGTGACGCAGAAGGTTTATGCAGATGCCTGCAAAATAGTTGGCACCGCCTGCGATTGCTTCTTTTGCAAAAGCAACGCCTACACGGTATTCAAGTTCGTCGTCAAAGGTTGCGCCCCTGAGCATCGAAACAGGGAAGCAGGTGCTTTTGCCGATAACAATTCCGCGCGGACCGTCGGTAAAGCGCACCTCCGGTATGCCCAGACGCTTACAACCGCCTGCACCGTAAGGAGTGGCATTGTAAACCCTGCCGGATGAAAAAATCCCCCTCACGGTAGCTTTCATTGCGTGACCCTGAAGCATTTTTATTTTTTCCGCATTTGTCATCTCGTCGCAAAGCTCTTTTGTCAGGCTTTCAAGATTCTCTTTCGTCGGATTTTCTCTGTACGCCCTTGCAGCAACGTTAAAGTCCATTTATCCCCCTCCGTTTATCTGAAAGTTCATCATTTTGATTATAAAATCTATGTTTTTTAAAGTCAATAAAAAATCTATATTTTTATCCATTGACAAATGTATACACAATGAATTATTATTAAAATGTACTAAAATTTTTAAACAAAGATTGGGTGTTTGCATGAATCTGCTCAAAAAAATTCTGTTTATCATCGTGCTGTGCGCTTTTGTCGGCACATCCGTCTGGCTCACCTTCAACACAATTTCCCGTGACACCTTTGAGTATTCATACAGTGAAGATGTCGCAGGCACAGGTGTCGGGGGCTGGGTTTTTGACGGTTTCAACGGCAACTCCAACACGTCGGAAGTAAGGATTTATTACGTCACCGACAAAAACGGACAGAATGAGGACACGTCAAAGCCCATCGTCGCCGTTGACAGCTTCACAATGGTCAGTGACGAATACGTCGAATACATCTACATCGGTCCTGATGTTCAATACATTGACGAGCGTGCGTTTTATTACTGCAAGCTGCTCAAAGCCGTTATTGTTGATGACGCCAACCAATGGTACACCGACGTTGACGGTATTCTTTACACAAAGGATATGAGCAAGATTCTGCTTTACCCCATCTGCCACTGCTCGCAGGTTGTTCTTAATGACGTTGCCGAATACGGCGAAATCAGAAACATCGGTTACGAGGTGAAAGAAACACTCACGGTCACCGGTTTCACCGACAAGAAGGACCTTTACTCAAAATTCAAAGCCAAGGCAAGCGATGACATTTCTGCCGAAGATTTTGAAACAATGCTTGAAACGGGCGTTATGGACCCGTACATCGGTACATATTACCTGACAAAAGAATACACCGACTCGACCCTTGTGGTTGACAAGGTATGGTCCTGCGACGAAAAATATGTAATTCCCGAGGGCGTCAGACGTGTTGCCACCAACTGCTTTTATAAGTGTGACCGCCTTGTTTCGATAACTCTGCCCTCAACGCTTGAAGAAATCGGCAACATGTCTTTCTTCAAGTGTTACGGCATAAGCCTTGTAAATCTCCCTGACGGACTGCGTACAATGGGTGATGATGCTTTCAGCTATTGCGAGGGTATGAAATATTCAATTTTCATTCCCGAAAGCGTTGAAAACATCGGCCACCACTGTTTCTATCAGTGCGACAATCTTGAAGTTTTCTACCTTGCCGCACAAAATGAGGATAATATTTCTTTCGGCGGCAACTGGATGCCCAAGGGCGAAAACAGCTTTTCGTCAGATGACCCGGTTTTCGGTGCATCCCGTGACGAAAGTAACGACTACAACCTCAAACGTGCTGCGGAAGAAGAGGTTTACGTTGAGGAAGAGCCGGTTGTCGAAGAAGAACCCGTCACCGAGGAAGAACCCGTTGTCGAAGAGCCTGCCGTTGAGGAGGATAATTCATTTTTCGGCAAGGTAAAGGCGCTTTACAGACGTCTGACCGAGGGTGACACAAACTACCTTGCGGTTATCCTCATGGTTCTTTTTATATTCATCCCCTGCTTCTCGATTGTTGCGCTTCAGGTCGTCCGCAATATGTTCAAAGAAGATTTCCTGATGTCAAAAAAGAAAAAGGAAAAGAAGAAACTCAAAGACGAGGAAATTGCAAGAATCTACAACGAAGCGTTGCTCAAACAGCAGCAGGAACTTGAAGAAAATAACGAAAAGGAGGCTGAATGATAATGGCAAGTGAAGGCAAAGCAAAGTTTTCATTTAAAAATGTTCTTGGCGAATTCAGAGACCATTGGAACATTCCTGCCGAGGGCAAATATGTCCCTTACAAAGAATATCTTTCAGTTTTCCTTGCCGTCGGCGGTGACTATGCTCTCAGCCGTGTTCTGGGTTACATTTCTTTCGGTCTGGGTTGCTACCTCATAATGTATTATTATGAGATTCCGATTCTCACCTTTTCCATCATCGGTGCCTTCTTTATGATTCAGGGATACTTCTGGAGCATCCTTAGTATGATGGTCAACGACAACCTCGGCTTCCTGCCGAAAAAGACCGAGCGGATGTTCTATGCGCTTTATCTGTCGGTTGCGGCGTTGGGCATTTTGTTCCTTGTGTTTGACTTTTCCGTAATTCTGCCCTGGCCGTCAGGTCTGGTTGATTATGTGAACAAACTTTCGGGCATCAATATGCGAAGCGCACTCAAAATTTTTGCGGCCCACTGGCTTGTCACCGGTTACGGCGGTGCAAGAAACATTTTCATCCGTAAGCGCTACCTGCCCAAATTCGGACGCTACAAGCTTTTCGCTTATCCCAACGTTCTGCCCTGTATAATCTGCGTTCTGCTCATCTGCTGGCTTCCCATTTATCAGGAAACCCTCACAGAGCGCGTCTGGAAGCTTTACCTTCTTTTCCAGCTTTACGGAATGTTCGGCTACACGGGCGGTGCAAGCAGCATTTCAAACACCATCAGCCCCAACGGCCACGAAAGAATGCTTGTGCGTTGCTATCCCGAAAAGCTCAGCCACCTTTTCAACTCACTGATTTCATTCATTCTGCCCGTGATCACAGCTTACACGGGCGGTCTTACAAATATCAACACCTTCCGTTTCGTTCTTCCCATTATGCTTATGTTTACAACCGTCATTATGTTCGGGGGTTTAAGCAAAATCAAAGAGCGTATTCCGCAACCGCCCATTGAAAAGAAAAAATACATTCCTTTCTGGGAAGGTATCAGCGGCGTTCTTAAAAACAAATACCGCTGGATAAACGCCATTTCGGGTATGATTGACGCCCTGGGCAACGGCGGTCTTGCCGTAAAGACGATTGTACTGATTTATACGTGGCGTGAACTGGGCATCGTTTTCAGCCTTGTTGAAATTCTTGTTCAGTTTGTCGGCAACCCCGGCGCATTTCTTGCACCGTGGATACGCAAGCGATTCCAGTATAAAACGCTTATGGTTTTCAAGCGCCTTGTCTTTGCGGCGCAGAGCCTCGGCTACATTGCCGCGTGCTATTTCTTCCCCACAAACTACAAGCTTTGCGGCGCAATTATGCTCATATCACTGTGTGTCGGTGACGCCCTTACATCGGGTCTCAAACTTGCCGAAAGCGATATGAACGTGCGCATCAACGACTATCAGATGTATATTTCGGGCGAACGCCTTGAAAGCTACTCAGGCGTTATCGGCTGGTTTACAAGCCCGATTTCCGCACTCATCAGCCTTATTATCCCCATTCTTTTCTACCGCTACGGCTTCACTTCCGACTGGGACGTTCTTTTTGTTGATGACATCAGAACAAAATGTATGATTGTCGGCGTTGCCTTTGACCTTGTGGGTCACATTCTGTGCGCCCTGCCCTATCTTTTCTTCTGGGATTACACAGACGAAAAGCACGAAGAGGTTATCAAGGGTCTGCAAGAAAGGGCAGAAACTGCGGCAGCAGAACTTGAACAGGAAAAAGCCATGGAAAGCGCGGCAAAATAAAACACAAATCCGACAAAGTTGACTCTGTCAGACTTGTTAAAAAAGTATATTAAAACCATAATTTTATAAATCAATCGGAGGATGTAAAATGAAACTCAAAAAAATTGCGGCATTCTTACTTGCACTTGTTCTTGCGGTAACCTGCATCCCTGCGGCATCTGCCGCAAAAGCCGAAAAAAATGTTGTAATTGTCATCGGCGGATTCACCTCAAGCTCACTTTACCTTAACTACGGCACAGAGGAAGAAGAACAGGTGTGGAGCATCGGTCTTGACGATGTCGGCGGACAAATCAAAGATGACATTGGCAATTTCCTGCTTACCCTTATGGCGGTTTTCATCGGCAAACCCGAAATTTTCGGCAAAACGCTCGGTCAGGGCACTCAGGTCATTCTTGAAAAAATGCGCTGTAACCCCGACGGCACAAGCGTTTATCCCCTCGAACATTACCCCAATGACCCTGCAATTTCTTCTTACAAATATCTTATGGAAGAGCTTGAAGGCGAGGGCGTTGTCGAAACACACCTTTGTGATGCAATTTCACCCGCTGTCGGTGATGAAAACATCTTCATTTTCCACAACGATTTCCGTATGAGTGCTTCAATAACGGCAAAGGAACTTCGTAAATATGTTCTTGACGTTCTTGAATATACCGGCGTTGACAAGGTTGACATTTTCGGTCTCAGCCACGGCGGTCAGATTCTCGGCACATACCTCAACATGTACTGCAACGACACACGTGTTGACAACGCCGTTATGAGCGTACCCGCACTCGGCGGCACTTATCTCGGCGCACAGCTTCTTAACGGCAACATGGATATTGCCGTTTACGAGCTTCTTCAATTCCTTGAAACCGCCGTTTCTCCCGACACAGGCATTGCAAGGTTCCTGCTTACGGGCGCGCTCGCTTCATTTGCAAGCGGCCTTGGCAACGGTTTTTCAGAGGGTGTCCGTGACCTGATTGTCAACTGGGGCTGTGTGTGGGATTTCGTTCCTGCCGAAATCTATGACGAAACCAAGACGCAGTACCTTGACTCCAAAAAAAATGCAGGTCTGATTGCACTTTCAGACTATTACCATTACGATATTATTCCGAATTTCAACAAGCGCTTTACAGCCTGCCAGAAAACAGGCACAAGCGTGTCAATCACATGTAACACAGGCACAAGAATTGCTCTCGGCGAGCGTGTAAATTCTGACATAATCATTCACACAAACTCCGTCAGCGGTGCTTACTGTGCGCCCTTCGGTGAACGCTTTGCACTTGATTACACTCCGAAAAACACAACCTGCGCAAACCCCAAGCACAATCACATCTCCCCCTCGGGAGAAATTGATGCATCCTGCGCATATCTGCCCGAAAACACATGGTTTATCGAAGATCAGTATCACGGAATGTATGCTTTTGAAGAATACACAATGAGCCTTATTCAGACCCTTCTGCTCACCGACGACATCAAAAACGTTCATTCGGACCCCGCTTATCCTCAGTTTGAGATTTCACAGCACGAATACCTCAGTGTTTATGCAAAGCTTGACAAATCCCCGAGCGGCTATGCGACGCCCGAGGACAGTGAACTTATTATCCGCAACCTTTCGTCATACCCAATGGCAATCAATTCCGTCACGGGCGTTGATTTTTATGACGTTGACTTTGCCGCCTTCAAGGCGGGCATAATCAGACCCGGCGAGCAGGTAAGCATCTCCGTCAAGGGCGAGCTTAAAGACGGCAGAAACTACGCAAAGCTTTACGTTTCGTACACCCTCATCGGTTCACCCACGCCTGTGGGCATAAGGGAGTTCGACTTTACAACCTTCGCATAATCCCTTTTAAATCTCTTCAATATATGCGGCGATTACGGTCATGTCATCATACCGTTCGCCGCATTTTTCTTTTGCCAGCGAAAGTATGTGGCTTGCAAAAGCCGTTGCACTCATTCCCTCGGGTCGTATTCTGATTTCCTGCGTGATTGTCTGATTATCCATCCCCGTAATGCCGTCACTGACAAGCAGAATCATATCTCCGCCCGAGAGCGTAACGGTTGTTTTTACAAATTTTGCATCGGGCAGAATTCCAAGCGGCAAAGAAGCAAACTCCGCCGCACACGGTCTGCCGCGGCGGCTGTAAAAGCTTGCCGCACTGCCCGCCTTACAGAATCGGGTTTCACCCGTAAAAAGATTGATTGCGGCAACATCCAGCGTTGCGATGGACTCATCACGTGATTTTATAAGCAAAGCGGAATTCGTGATTTCAAGTGAGGTTTGCAGACTCATTCCCGCACGCAACAGCTTTGAAAAAATCTCCACCGTCATTGCAGAATCAATTGCCGCCCTGCCGCCCGTGCCCATTCCGTCGCTGAGCAGGATGTAAGCGTGAGAATCTGTGACAAAGGTTTCAAAATAATCACCGCAGAGTCTTTCGCCGCCACAGGGCGAAAAAGCCGAGCCGAGCCTTACCCTGAAACGCTTTTTGCGGGCAAAGGTGATAAATAAATCATCCCCGTTTTCAGTAATCCGAGGCTCGTCAAGCTCTGCCGAAAGTGCGGCACCGAGAGCTTTTCGCAAGCGGGAAAGACTGATTTTTTCGCTGAGTTTTCCGATTCGTGCGTTCACCCTGATTGCCCCGTCGGAAGGCTGGTTGCAGTTGATTTCAAAAACGGTAAGCCCGTGCTCTTCCATCACACGGCGTGCGGTTTTTTCCTTATAATACAGTGAATTGCTTTCACTTTTTATCTGTAAAGACAACTCCGTAAGGGCGGTCGAAAGCGCCTCAAACTGACCGCAGGCAAGCTCACGGTAATGCTTGCCGCCTGCCTCAACCGCATTGACCGACATCTGTCCCGCAAAGGCGTTATTAAAGGCTTTCGCAAGGCGTGATGTGCTGGGGCAACGTGCCGAAAAATCCACAGAAAAGATTTCTGCGCCGACCTCATCACCCGACCGCAAGGCCTGACAGCAGCGTTCAAATTCCGCCGAGTTTTCACATTCGCCGCACGCCCCCTGCACGCAGTTAAGGCACACTCTTTCTCTGACACGCTGTTTGATTATCTCATCCTCGGCAGGCACAATTCTTTCAATCCCGTTTGCAACGGTGCGTATACAGTCGGCAATCTCGGAAATTGCCTGAGATGTGTTTTCTATTTTTTCGGGTGCCGCAAGAAATCCCGCTTTCATACGCATCGCCTCGGGCATAATAAGTCTGTCACGGGCACCCACGATAATTTTTTTCGGTATCAGCACGAAAACAATTGCCGCACCTGCCGCTTCCGCAAGCATTGCAACCGCCTCAACCGTGCCTGAAAGCACCGCACAAACGCCCACCGTAACGGAAATTGCTGCCGCTGAGGCAAGCTGACCGTAACCTGACACAATGCCTGCAAACAAACCGCCTGCCGCATAGCAAAGGCACAGTGCCGGCGGTGCACCGGACGCCGCAACGCAAACCGCCGCACATATTCCGGCAACAGCACCGCCCGTTTCCGCACAGAGTGCCGCCGCAATCAAAATCATCATTGCCGCAAAAATACGCGCAGGATGAATGCTCATAAAGCTCAAATCCGCAAGGCTTGTCAGGAATGCGCAGATGCTGACCGAAATGCAGACCAGACTTTTTTTATCAAGCAAAACAGGGCTTGTCCGCCGTGAAAACGAGCTGAGAGCACCCATAAAGCCCATTGTCATTGCACCGCTTAACAAAGAATCGCAAATCACGCTCAAAAAGCCGTCAAGGGTGGGTTGTTGAGAAAAAACAACCGCCACGCCCGACGTAAGGCACATCACCGTTACCGTAAGCGGCATTATTATTTTACGGTAAACGTGCACACTTGTTTTTGTCAGCGCAATCGCAACCGCCGCAGTGCCGAGCGCCGCCGCAGAAATTCTTATTGCCTGTGTGCCCGAAAAAACAACGAAACTTCCTGCCGCAGTGCCGAGTGCGGCGGCAACAGCCCCCCACCCCGACAGTGCCGCAACAAGACTGACACCAAAAGAAACGGGCGTCAGAAAAAGCTCTGCGCGCGACAGCAGCATTGCCGCCAGAAAATATGCCGCAAGCTTTGCAATGCGCTGACCTGCCTGCGCGACAAGGTCAATGTCAATTACCGCTTTTCTTCCTTTTTTTTCGATTTTTTCCATCATTTTCCTCCGATTGCAGGTGCAGGGAAACCGTTTTCGCCCCACGGAAACACCTTCATTTTTTCTTACAAAAAATTGTAACCAAAACGCTTCCTCTTTTTTGTCACAATCGGGGTGCCGATTAAACGGTTATGGAATTGGTTTTTGAGGAAAAACAAGGAATAAACACAAAATAAAGAAAAAAATTGCAAAAAAGTTCAATATGTTGTTGTTTTTTGCCTGTAATATGTTATAATAAAGTAGAGTATTGTTTTTTATTTACGATAAGGAGAAAGGCACGCTTTTTACCGACGTGTCCGTACCGGAAAAAATGATTGAAAATGACAACCTTATTGTCGGCAGAAATGCCGTTACAGAGGCACTTAAAAGCGGCCGCGCCATTGACACGCTTCTTGTTGCAAAAGGCGAAAGAAGCGGTTCACTCGGCAAGATAATCGGACAGTGCCGTGAACGCGGCATTGTTGTCAAAGAGGTAGATATACGCAAGCTTGAGCACATCTGCTCGGGTCAGAATCATCAGGGCGTTGCCGCCTATGCCGCCGTGCATGAATATTCGTCGGTTGAGGACATTCTTGACCTTGCAAAAGAACGCGGAGAACAGCCATTTGTAATCATCTGTGACGAAATCAGCGACCCCCACAACCTCGGTGCAATTATCAGAACGGCGGACGCCTGCGGTGCGCACGGAATCATCGTACCCAAACGCCACGGTGTTTCCCTGACCTATGCAGTCGGTAAGGTTTCGGCAGGCGCTGTCGAATACGTTCCCGTTGCCCGTGTTTCAAACCTTTCACAGACCATTGAACAGCTCAAAGAGCAGGGCTTCTGGGTCTACGGCGCAGATATGAACGGCACACCCTGGGACAAGCAGGATTACTCGGGCGCGGTTGCCCTTGTAATCGGTTCCGAGGGCTTCGGAATCAGCCGCCTTGTCAAAGAAAAGTGTGACTTTATCGTTTCTTTGCCGATGAAAGGTAAAATCAATTCCCTCAACGCATCTGTTGCGGCAGGAATCCTTATGTACGAGGTTGCCAAGCACAGATAACTTTTTTAAAACTCTCACGTGAGGTGATATTTTTGAGCGACTTTTTCAACACCGTTGATAACGGTGATTCAATAGATTCCATCCTTGAACAGGTCAGGGCAATGCGCAATTCGGACACTTACGGCGAATATCTGCAATCGTCCGCAGCCGAAAGCGATTATTCGCACTACACTTTCACTCCCGAGCCGCCCCCTGCTGAACCTGCACCCGTTGAGCCTGCCGTTACTGAGCAGGCAGACGAGGATGAAAAAGCAAAACAGATTTTTTTCCGACCGAAAGTTTATGAGGAAAAGGCAGAAGCCCTGCCTCAGGATAAGCCGAAGCACAGAATTTTTGAATTTGCAAATTCCGATGTACCCTCGGCGGATTTGTCCGACATCCCGTCGGCAGAGCCTGAAAAGCCTCAAGAAACCGAAAAGACGGTTGTTTTTACTCCGCCGTCAATTGTCGAAAATCCTGTTCCGGCAAAGCGTGAGGATATCCGCGAGCCCGAGCAGCAGGCTTCAGCCGAAGCGGATCAGTCAACACGGATTATCAAGGCTGATTTTGGTAATGCGGTCGAAGAGAATACCCGTATTTTTACCGAGCAGGAGCTCAACGAGGAGAAAACCCGCTTTATTGACCCGTTTACTCCCCCTCTTTCGGGTGAAACGGAATTCGCAATGTTCAAAAGGAAAAACACTCCTCCCCGTCAGTCCGCAATGGAAACAAACGAATACCGTGAACGCTTTATGCGCTCGTTGAATACAGAGCCCGTGCTCGAGCCCGATGAAATTACAACGGGACCCGTTGACCGTCCCGGTATGATTGTAGAAAAGCATCATACCCAATACACGGGCGAGCTTCAGCCGATGCCGAAAATCGTCACCGCCGACAAGATGCTTGAACACGCAGTTGAGGAAAAAACGTTCATCGCCGGCAAAGCGGCTTCCGCACCGGCACAAATCGAACCTGAGCAGGATGACAACGTTGAGGGTCAGCTGCTTCTTACGGGCTTTGATGATACGCCGATCGACGTTCTCCCC
This sequence comes from Acutalibacteraceae bacterium, assembly GCA_045595825.1. Classification (GTDB taxonomy): domain Bacteria; phylum Bacillota; class Clostridia; order Oscillospirales; family Acutalibacteraceae; genus CAG-177. Next base: position 19,038 of record JAZOBD010000025.1, on the reverse strand, counting down.
AAACAGCAGAATCCCCGGGATGTGGAAAATGCCCTTTGGACAAGACGCAGGGAAAAGGCTAAAAATTTCCGTCTCATTTCCTCCGAGACCGACGAATCCGAAACCGACGGCATTTCCAAAGAAGCGGAAGAAACTCCCGCTCCCGACGTTTCAGTCAGCACAACCGCTTCCTCTGTCACCGACGAAGAGTCGGCAACCTATGAATACACAAGCCGTTCCTCAAGAGGAACGATTTACAAACAGCTTACTGAAAAAGCAAAAAACGCCACGGTTGCTTTCATTGGCACACTGGGTATTGAGTTCGTTTTCATTCTGCTTTTCTTCATTCCCAAAGTGTTCGAAAGTTTTTCCGTTTCTTCCCCCCTCTTTTCGCAGGGCGGCAGCGGAGTTTACACCGTGAGCGCAGTTCTGCTTTCTGTTGCGGCGGCACTCAACAAGAACGTTGTCATTGACGGTGTGATGTCGCTTTTTAGATTAAAACCCACAGCCGCTTCGGCAAGTGTGGTTGCCGTTATCCTTGCACTGCTTCACAACATTATTTCGATTATCGCACCGAGCGACGTGCCCGTGGGCGCAGAAAGCTTTTCCGCCGTTGCCGCATTTGCACTTATGCTCAACAGCCTTGCAGTGCGCATCAACTATCAGCGCATAATCAATAATTTTGAGCAGATTGCAATGCGTAAAAAACACGACCTGTACGCCATACACCCCTTTACCGATGCAAACGATATGTTTGAGCTTGGCCGCGGTCTTCTTATGGGCAATGCAACAATGCTCTATTCTTCAAAAATCGGATTTCCCGATGACTTTGTGAAGAATTCCACTACAAATGAGTCAGAGAAAAAAGCTGTCAGAATCCTTCTTCCGTGTGCCTTTGCCGCCTCTCTGATTTCGGCAACCGTCTGCGGAATTGTCAACAAGGATTTCATGTGCGCAGTTACGGCACTTGTTGCTTCATTCTGCATGAGCGCACCCGTGCTTTCAGGTCTTGTCCCTGCTCTGATTTCGCTCAAAGCGGCAAACGCGCTCAAAGTTTACGATTCGCAGATTGTCAGCCTTGATGCTGCCGAGAATTTCGGCAACACAAATGCCGCAGTTATTGACAGTGCTGACATTTTCAACCGCTCCGCCTGCACAATGCACGGTATGAAGGATTTCAAAAACGTCAGAATCGACGACGTCCTTCTTTATGCCGCCGCAATGGTGATTAAATCGGGCGGTCCGCTCAGCGAAAGCTTTGAAACAATCATCGGCGGCAACACCGAGCTTCTGCCCGCAGTAAAGGAGTTTGCCTTTGAAGACAAGCTCGGTTTGTCGGCAAGAATCCGTGACCAGAAGGTATTGCTCGGCAACAGAAATCTTCTTATCAACCACAACGTTGAGGTTGCCCCGAAATCAATGGAAGAAAAATACACGCACCACGGCAGAAAAGTCATTTATCTTTCGGTTGCCGAAAAGCTTGCGGCAATGTTTGTTGTAAGTTACAGTGTGGATAAAACACTCAGCGTTTACATACACGAGCTTGAAAGAAACGGCGTTCAGCTGCTTGTCCGCTCAAATGATGTAAACATTACTGAGGAAATGCTGGCAAGAAGCTTCGGTCTGCCTCTCAACAGCGTTAAGGTTATTTCGGGCGTTGCAGGAAAAATTTTCAGAGACAGACGCGATGAATTCACAGAACGTCTGCCCGTCACAATGCTTCACGACGGCACCGCACTGACAATGCTCAGAACACTTGCCTGGGCTTGCAGAATGTTCACAAACGCAAGGCTTGCTTTTATTCTGCAAGCGGTTTTGTGCGGCCTCGGCTGTGTGCTGTCAACCGTGCTGTGTTGCCTCGGCTCTGTTCTGTTCAACCCGATGATTGCCGTTGCCTTCGTCATTCTCGGTGCATCTGCCTGCGCAGCACTTACGGCAATAAGCAAGGTTAAATAATTTTTTCAAATTTTCTCAAAAAAACGCATGACTTTTCGGGCGTCATAGATTACAATAACTTGCACAACAAAGCAGAGCGTTCATTTCAGCGGCGTTCTCACCCACGGGGCTTCAGTCCTACGTCGGTCAATAACCTTTTTTCGGGTGCCTTTGTGCGCCTGTGCAGGATTGTTGATTTGCGAGGACGGTTTGTGCCGCCCTCGCTTTTGTTTTGTTAATTGCAGTCTTTGCAAAAACCAGCATTGGAGGTGCTTTAATATCGGTATCAAAGAAATGCAAATCAATGAAGAAATCCGTGACAAAGAGATAAGAGTTATCTCTAACGACGGTGAGCAGCTCGGCATCATGACCGCCGCCGCCGCTCTTAAGATTGCCGAAAGCAGCAACCTTGACCTTGTCAAAATCGCACCCATGGCAAAACCGCCCGTGTGCAAGATTATGGACTACGGCAAGTACCGCTTCGAGCAGTCAAAGAAAGAGAGAGAAGCAAAGAAAAATCAGAAGATTGTCGAAATCAAAGAGATCAGACTTTCTCTTAACATTGATACGCATGATTTTGACACAAAGGTTTCTCATGCCCTCAAATTCCTTGCCGCAGGCAATAAGGTAAAAGTTTCCATCCGTTTCCGCGGACGTGAAATGGCCCACCCCGAACTCGGCCTCGGAATTATGGAGCGCTGCGCACAGGCTTGTGCCGAAACCGCAGTTGTCGAAAAACCTGCCAAGCTTGAAGGCAGACAGATGCTGATGTTCCTTGCTCCCAAAGGTGCAAAGTAAATTAACGGTTTACGCCGATAATCACAGTGAATAATATCAAGGAGGAAAATTCAATGCCTAAAATTAAGACCCACAGCGGCGCTAAGAAGCGTTTCAAGATTTCAAAGGGCGGCAAGCCCATGCGTGCACATGCCTACAAATCACACATCCTCAACAAAAAGAGCACAAAGCGCAAGAGAAATCTTCGCAAGACAACTGTTGCCGACGTTACAAACTGCAAGCAGATCAAGCGTCTTGTTCCTTACAAATAATTCTTAAGCTTTGTATTAATTTAAAACATCAGGAGGTAGTTAACCATGGCACGTATTAAAGGTGCAATTATGACTCGCAAGAGAAGAAATAAAGTTCTCAGACTCGCTAAGGGCTATTACGGCTCAAAGGCTAAGCTTTTCAAGACTGCTAAGCAGGCTGTTATGAAGAGCGGCCAGTACGCTTACATCGGCAGAAAACAGAAAAAGCGCGATTTCCGCCGCCTCTGGATCACCAGAATCTCTGCTGCCTGCAAGCTCAACGGTATGAATTATTCAACATTCATCAACGGTCTCAAGAAGGCTGACATCACCCTCAACCGCAAAATGCTTTCTGAAATCGCTATTGCAGACCCCGCTGCTTTCACCGCTCTTTGCGAAAAAGCCAAGGCTGCTCTCAACTAATTTAAAAATGTAAAGTTAGCCGTAGTACGCACGGGTTTTCGCCCGCGCGCTACGGCACCTTTGCTTTTTATCGGAGTGCGTTATGATTAAAATCAACAGCCGTTCAAACGAAAAAATCAAGCATTTCGTACGCCTTGGAGAAAGCGCCTCGCTTCGCTCATCAAGCGGGGAGTTCGTTCTCGAGGGCGCGCGTCTTTGCGCCGATGCCGCACAGACAGGCATTGTTATAAAACAGGTATTTTTCACCGCTCAGGCGGCCGAAAAGTATACCAATTACCTTGACGCCGTTGCAAAAAACGCCGACGAGGTTTTTGAAATTTCATCAGACGTTGCATCAAAGCTTTCCGACACCCAGTCCGCACAGGGCATTTTCTGCGTTTGCGCAATGCCCGACGACAAAGGTGACGGTGACATTGACCCCCACGGCCGTTACCTGGCACTCGAAAACGTTCAGGACCCGTCAAATTTCGGCGCAATCTGCCGCACGGCAGAGGCACTGGGCATCAGCGGAATCATCGTCAGCGGCGGATGTGACATTTTCAACCCCAAAGCACTGCGTGCGGCAATGGGGTCATCGCTTCGCCTTAATATTATAAGAAGTAAAAATATTATAAAACTATTGATTTTTTTAAAGGAAAAGGGTATGCTTACTGTGGCTTCGACTCCGCAGAATGATGCTTGCGACATCCGCAACGCCTTTGACGGGGCTGACGGCATTGTCTGCGTCATCGGCAACGAAGGCTCAGGCGTAACGCCGCAGACCATGGAAACCTGTGACAAAAGGGTCACCATTCCCATGGGCGGCAGGGCAGAATCCCTCAACGCCGCTTCGGCGGCCTCAATCATCGCGTGGGAGCTTGTAAAAGGAGTCTGATTTTATGGACAGCCGCACATATTGGATATGGCTTTCCTCCTGCCTCGGCGCAGGTGCACGGGTTGATGCCGTGCTTTCGGCTTATCCTACCGCGCGTGAGCTTTATGAGGCGGGTCCGTCAGACTGGCGTCTGAGCGGTGTTTTTACCAACCAACAGATAACAAAGCTTTGCTCGGTAAAGCCTGAGCGTGCAAAGGTGAACATTGACCTGTGCAATAAAAACGGTTGGCACATTTTAACACCGGAAGACAGCGACTATCCCGATTTGCTCAGAGACATCTGCAATCAGCCGCTTATACTCTACGTGTGGGGCGATTTATCTTTCGTCAACGGCACCCTGCCACTTGCGGTTGTCGGCACAAGAAACCCTGCACGCGACAGCGAGGTTATTGCAAGAAAGCTTTGCTGTGAAATGGCGGCGGCAGGCATTACAATCGTCAGCGGCGGCGCACTCGGCATTGACTCGGCTGCTCACGACGGTGCATTAAACGGCGGAGGGAAAACCGTTTCCGTGCTCGGTTGCGGTCTTGGCGAAAGATACCTCAGCCGCAACGCAGAGCTTTTCAGTCAAATCAGCAAAAACGGTGCCGTTATCAGCGAATTCGCCCCGTTTTCATCTGCAACTACCAGAACCTTCCCCATACGAAACCGTATTATATCGGGAATGTCACGCGGCACTCTCGTCATTGAGGCAGGCGAAAGAAGCGGTTCACTCATAACCGCGCATTTTGCCGCCGACCAGGGCAGGGATGTTTTTGCCGTGCCCGGCAACATCGTTTCTTCGGCTTACCTCGGTGCAAACCGACTTATCCGTGACGGCGCCAAGGCAATCACCTGCGCCGAAGATGTGCTTGACGAATATTCTCTGATATATCCCGATATGATAAATACAGCAAAACTCAGAGAAAAAACACGTGAGCTTGAAAAAAAGCACACCGCCCCCGTTTTTGCCGCACCGAAGAAAAAGGCGGCAATCAGCGATGTTTCACAGACGGCAGCAAGGGTTTATGAATTCATTTCTTATGACCCCGTACATACCGACGACCTTGTTATCAACACGGGCCTGCCCGTTGGCGACGTTGTGTGTGCACTGACAGAGCTTGAGCTTTCAGATTATATTGTCGCTTTGCCCGGCAAGCTTTACACCGTTAAATAATCCCTCTGAAATATTTCGGATACAGGAGATAGAAATATGTCGAAATTAGTTATCGTTGAGTCCCCCGCAAAAGCTAAAACAATCAAAAAATACCTCGGCAGCGACTTTGACGTTATCGCTTCAATGGGTCACGTCAGAGACCTGCCTGCAAATAAACTGAGCGTTGATGTCAAGAATGATTTTGCGCCCAAATACGACCTCATCAAAGGCAAGGAAAAGCTTGTCAAAGACATTCAGTCAAAGGTTGAGCACTGTGATGCAGTTTATCTCGCAGCCGACCCCGACCGCGAAGGAGAAGCTATTTCCTGGCACCTTGCAACCGTGCTGGGTCTTGACCTTAAAGCAAAGAACAGAGTAACTTTCAATGAAATCACAAAAACAGGCGTCACAAACGGCATGGCAGCCCCCCGTGCAGTTGACATGAACCTTGTCAATGCACAGCAGGCACGCCGTATTCTTGACAGACTTGTCGGCTACCGTCTGAGTCCCTTTGTTTCGCAGAAAATCCGTCGAGGTCTTTCCGCCGGCAGAGTCCAGAGCGTTGCCGTACGTCTTATCGTTGACCGTGAAAACGAAATCAACGCCTTTGTTCCCGACGAATACTGGATTGTCAACGCAAAGTTCTTATCCTCACAGCGCAAAATTTTCAACACCACTCTTCACGAGGATGAAAACGGCAAAATAAAAATCACAAACAAAGAGCAGGCAGATGCTTATCTGGCACGCCTTGACGGTGCGGATTTCAGCATTAAATCCGTCAAAAAAGGCACACGTAAAAAGAATCCTCAGCCGCCCTTCATCACATCAACCCTCCAGCAGGAAGCTTCCAGAAAACTCGGCTTTCAGGCAGAGCGCACAATGAGAATTGCACAGGAGCTTTACGAAGGTGTTGACGTCAAGGGCTACGGCACAACAGGTCTTATAACCTACATGAGAACCGACTCGCTCCGCATTTCCGACGAGGCAAGAGCACGTGGCAACGAATACATTGTCAAAGCCTACGGCAACGAATATCTGCCCGACAAGCCTCATTTTTATAAATCCCGCTCAAACGCTCAGGACGGTCACGAGGCAATCAGACCCTCTGTTCCCTCACTCACCCCTGACGATGTAAAATCCAGCCTTACAACCGACCAGTATAAGCTTTATACGCTTATCTGGAAGCGCTTCATCGCCTGTCTGATGGCAAGCTGTGTGCAGAACACCGTCAAGGTTGAGGTTATTGCAACAAAAGAGCAGAAAAGCGACAAATTCTGCATCTTCACCGGTGCAGGCTATTCAATCAGATTTGACGGTTTCACAAAGCTTTACGAGCTGCCCGAAGAAGAGGATGAAGAAGGCAATCTGCCCGACCTCAAAAACGGCGAAAAGGTGCGTGTGAAAGAAATCGTACCCAACCAGCACTTCACACAGCCGCCACCCCGTTTCACAGAAGCCTCACTTATCAAAGAGCTTGAAGAAAACGGTATCGGCCGTCCCAGCACCTACGCAACAATTCTTTCAACAATCATCAAGAGAGATTACATCCAGCGCAAGGCAAAACAGCTTGTACCCACAGAGCTCGGCTGTGCCATCACTCAGCTGCTCAAAGAGCGTTTTCCGAAAATCGTCAATGCAAAATTCACCGCACAGATGGAAACCGACCTTGACAAGGTTGACAGCGGCAGTGCCGATTATGTAAAGGTGCTTGACGAATTTTATGTGGACTTTGAAAAGACACTTGACAAAGCCAAGGCCGATATGAAAAACGTCAAAATTCAGCTTGAAGAGGACATCACCGACATTCCCTGCGACAAGTGCGGCAGAATGATGATTATCAAAACAGGCCGTTACGGACGTTTCCTTGCCTGCCCCGGCTATCCCGAGTGTAAAAATGCAAAACCGCTCGTGCTCAACACCGGTGCCAAATGCCCCGAGTGCGGCGGAGATATTATAGAAAGACGCTCAAAGAAAGGTCACACCTTCTACGGCTGTGACAAGTGGCCCAAGTGCAACTTTATGTCATGGGATCCCCCTGCCGACGAAACCTGCCCCGACTGCGGCAAGATTCTTTTCAAAAAGAAGGGCGGCATGCTTGTCTGCATGGCAAAGGGTTGCGGCTACCAGAAAAAAGCTACAAGAAAGAAAAAACAGGACAATGAATAAGAAGGCTGTCGTAATCGGCGGCGGTTTTGCGGGTGTTGAGGCTGCGTGGCAGCTTGCAAAACGCGGAATAGCCGTTGAGCTTTATGAAATGAAGCCAATTAAATATTCGCCCGCACACACCGAAAACGGACTTGCTGAGCTTGTTTGTTCAAACTCGTTCAAGGCAATCCGTACAAGCTGTGCAGCAGGGATGCTGAAAGCCGAAATGGAGCTTCTCGGCTCCCTTTGCGTTTGGTGCGCAAAGCAGACTGCCGTGCCCGCCGGCGGCGCACTTGCCGTTGACAGACACAAGTTTTCCGCCCTTGTCACAAAGATGATTGAGGAAAACGAAAACATCACTCTCATCCGCCGCGAGGTGACCGAAATCCCCGCAGACGGCACCGTGATTGTTGCCGCAGGTCCGCTCGCATCAGACAGCATTTCAAAAGAGATTTCAGCACTGTGCTCGGGCAATCTCAGCTTTTTTGATGCCGCCGCACCGATTGTAACGGCAGAAAGCATCAATATGGACAAGGCATTCACACAGTCACGATATGACCGAGGCGATGCCGATGACTACATCAACTGTCCGATGAACAAAGAAGAGTATGAGCTTTTTTATAATGAGCTCATAAATGCCGAAAGTGCCGACCTGCACGAATTTGACCGCCGCAAAGGCGTTTACGAGGGCTGCATGCCCATTGAGGTTATGGCTCTGCGCGGCGTTGACACAATCAGATTCGGCCCGATGAAGCCGACGGGACTGCGTGACCCCCGCACGGGGCACAGACCGTGGGCAAACCTTCAACTGCGCAAAGAAAACACAGAAGGCTCTCTTTATAATCTTGTCGGTTTTCAGACAAACCTCAAATTCGGTGAGCAAAAGCGTGTTTTCTCGCTCATTCCCGCACTTCAAAACTGCGAGTTTGTCAGATACGGCGTAATGCACAGAAACACTTTTATCGATTCACCGCGCCTTTTAAACCCCGATTTTTCAATGCGCCAAAGAAACAGTCTTTTCTTCGCAGGCCAGATTACGGGCGTTGAGGGATACATGGAATCAGCCGCTTCGGGAATTCTTGCAGGCATCAACGCCGCAAGACAGCTTCTCGGTGAGGATAATTTTATTCCCCCTGCCGAAACTATGACGGGCGCACTTGTAAGATATATCAGCGATGAAAACATCACAAACTTTCAGCCGATGGGCGCAAGCTTCGGCTTGTTGCCTGCACTTGACACAAAAATACGTGATAAACGTCTGCGCTACGAAGCGCTTGCTGACAGAGGTCTCAGGCTTCTGTCTGACATCATTAACACCTGACTTTTCAGAAGGGAGAAAATAAAATGCCGGCAAATTTATCAGATTTGCAGAATAAGCTCGGTTACAGCTTTAAAAACACTCATCTGCTCACAACGGCGCTGTCACATTCATCTTACGTCAACGAGCTGCAAGACGGCTCAAAGTGCAACGAGCGCCTTGAATTTCTGGGTGATTCCGTGCTGGGTTTTGTTTCTGCAGAATACTTTTTCTCCCGTTTTTCCGACTTGCCCGAAGGCCAGCTTACAAAAATGCGTGCAGCTGCGGTTTGCGAAGCCTCTCTCTGCTCTTTTGCTCAGGAACTTGACCTTGGCGAATATCTGTTGCTCGGCAAGGGCGAAATCAGAACGGGCGGCGCAGAGCGACCCTCCATTCTTGCCGATGCCTTCGAGGCAATGATTGCCGCCATTTATCTTGATTCAGACATTGAAGAGGCAAAGAAATTCATTCTGCGCTTCATTGACGGCAAAGATTTCAGCCCCTCGGTCAAAGATTACAAAACCACCCTTCAGGAGGTTGTTCAGCGCAACCCCGAGGAAACCGTTGAATACGTTCTTGTGGGCGAAAGCGGCCCCGACCACAACAAAATTTTCGAGGTTGAGGTTCATCTTAACAGCAACGTTATCGGCAAAGGCACGGGCAAAAGCAAAAAGCTTGCCGAACAGGCCGCCGCGCGTGAAGCACTTGCGCTGATGGGTATCTGAAAATGAAACACACAAACGTTGCTCTTTTTGTTGTGCACGAGGGTTGTCCTCACCTTTGCTCCTTCTGCAACCAGCGCACAATTTCCGGAAACAGTAAAAGGGTCACGCCCGAGGATATTCACTCCGCCGTTAAAATCGCCGTTGCTTCACCGAATTTTGCAAAGGGCGAGGGCGAAATCGCTTTTTTCGGCGGCAGTTTCACAATGATTGAGCGCAATTATATGCTTTCATTGCTTGAAACGGCTTATGAATACGTCGCAAACGGCACTTTCAAAGGGATAAGAATTTCCACACGCCCCGACGGAATTGACGAAGAAATCTGCAACATTCTCAGCCAATACGGAGTAAGCGCAGTCGAGCTTGGTGCGCAGAGTCTTGATGACCGTGTACTTTCCCTCAACCGTCGAGGTCACACCGCCGACGACGTGATAAATGCCTCAAACCTAATAAAAAAATACGGTTTTGAGCTGGGACTGCAGATGATGACGGGGCTTTACGGCTCAGGGGATGCCGATTCGGTTGAAACGGCGGAAAAGATAATTGCCCTGCACCCCGCAACCGTCAGAATTTATCCGACCGTTGTTCTTGAAGGCACTGAGCTGTGCCGTCTTTACGAAAACGGCGAATATCTGCCCCCTGATGTCAAGGCAACCGTTTCCCTTTGTGCAAAGCTCCTTGAAATGTTCCGCAAGGCAAACATAAAGGTTATCCGTCTCGGTCTTCACTCGGGCGGAAACGTTGACGAGGGCTTTGTCGCAGGCTGTTATCATCCCGCGCTCCGTGAGCTTTGCGAAAGCCGTATTTACTTTGAAATGACACTTGATGCCCTCAGAAGTAAAGGCGTTGAAAACGGCACAGCCGAGATTTACGTTAATCCCCGTGAGCTTTCAAAATTTGTCGGTCAGAAAAGGACAAATATCAGCTCGCTTGCCGCTCTCGGCTATAATGTCACAGTAAAAACAGACGAAAAATTGCAAGAATATCAAATTTACATAAAGTAGGTTAGCAAAATGATTTTAAGAGCACTTGAATTACAAGGCTTCAAATCCTTTCCCGACAAAACCGTTCTTGAATTCGGGAAAGGCATAACCTCCGTCATCGGCCCCAACGGCTCGGGAAAAAGTAATATTTCCGACGCCGTGCGCTGGGTTCTGGGCGAACAGTCCACAAAATCCCTGCGCGGCTCCAAAATGGAAGACGTTATTTTCAGCGGCACAAGCGTAAGAAAAGCGCTCGGCTACGCTGAGGTTACACTGCGCCTTGACAACACCGACAAGTCGCTTCACAACTGCGATGAAGACGAGGTCAGCGTTACACGACGCTACTACCGTTCAGGCGAAGGCGAATATCTTTTAAACGGAGAAGTGTGCCGCTTAAAAGATATTCACGAGCTGTTTATGGACACGGGTCTCGGCCGTGACGGTTATTCAATCGTCGGCCAGGGCAGAGTTGCCGACCTTGTTTCCGCACGCTCATCTCAGCGCAGAGATATGCTTGAAGAGGCGGCAGGAATTTCACATTTCCGTTACCGTCGCTCCGATGCAAACAAAAAACTTGACCAGGCAGAAGAAAACCTTGTGCGCCTGCGCGACATTCTTGCAGAGCTTGAAAGCCGTGTCGGCCCTCTTAAAACTCAAAGCGAAAAAGCACAGAAATTCCTGATGCTTGCCGCCGAGAAAAAAGAGCTTGAAATCGGTCTTTGGGTGCACACAATAGAGAAATCCAGAGCGGGACTCAAAGAGCAGGAAAACAAGCTTTCCGTTGCCGCTGCGCAGTATGAGCAGACCGAAAAGCAGTTGAACGAGCTTGCCGAAAAAATCGAGCAGGCAATTGCCGATTCCAACAACCTTATTGTTGAAATTGATGAAATGCGCACAAAGGCCGCAACTCTTGAAGAAGAGGCAACCGTGCTTGACGGTCAGATTGCCGTTGAAAACAACACACTTGAACACAACGAGCAGACGATAGAAAGAATTACAAAGGATTTATCCGATGCCGCTCAGACACATCAGGATATTGACACACATATTGAAACGGCAAACGCCGAAACCGAAGAATTAAATAAAAAAATTGCCGAAAAGAGAAACGAGCTTGAAGCTTTGCTTGCCGAAGCTGATGCAGTCCGCAGCCGTGACAGCGGTTTTTCAGAAGAAGCAAAAGCAATCAGCGAACAGATTTCGGCGCTTACTTTACAGATTTCCGACTGCCGCGTTGAGCAGTCAACCGCCGCCTCCGCAATTGATGAATTAAAGCAGAGAATCGAAAACATCGACTCGGTAATTTCTTCACGCGGCTCAATTCTCGACGAGCTTGCCGAAAAGCGCACTCAGGCTCAGCTTGCGCTTGACAGGGCAAACGCCGCCGTTGCAGAGCACGGCAATTCACTTGACGGCTATGAGATGATAGTAAACTCCCGTGCCGAAAAGGTTGAAAAAATCAGAAAAGAAATTGAAAATCTCAACCTCGACATTCACCAGAAATATGCACGCATCAGGATGCTCGATGACCTTGAAAAGAATCTTGACGGCTACGCAGGCAGCGTCAGACAGATTATGAAAGAGGTAAAGCGCGGCACGATGCGAGGAATCCACGGCACCGTGTCACAGCTTATCACCGTTGAGGGTGACTATTCCGTCGCAGTCGAAACGGCTCTCGGTGCGGCCATTCAGAACATCATCACCGACAACGAAAATGATGCAAAACGCGCAATTGCATATCTTAAAGATAACCGTGCAGGCAGAGCAACCTTCCTGCCGATGAGTGCAATCAAGGCAAAGCCCTTCACCGAAAAGGGGCTTGATGACTGTGTCGGCTTCATCAACACCGCCGACAAGCTTGTCACCTGCGATAAAAAGTATGTCGAAATCATCCGCTCACTTCTCGGCAGAACCGTTGTTGTCGAAACAATCGATGACGGAATTGCAATGGCAAAAAGCTACCAGTACCGCTTCAAGATTGTTACACTTGACGGTCAGGTGCTCAATGCGGGCGGCTCAATGACGGGCGGCTCCCGCGGACAGAACGTCGGTCTGCTCAGCCGTATGAATGAAATTGAAGAACTCAAAGCCACTGCAAAAGAGCTTGAAAACAAGCTTGCCGAAAGACAGGCGACTCTCAAAAACGTCAATGCCGAGCTTGCCCTTGCCGAAAGCGAGCTTGACGGCGCCGAGGCAGAGCTTGCAAAAGCGCAGGAAGACGTTATCCGCAGTGACGGCGAGTTGAAACTTGTGGAAGACAGATTCAATTCCGCACAAAACGCACTCAATGAATTAAAGGACGAAAAACAGCGCTCCAACGAAAAAATAGAAGCTTTCAATAAGACCTCTGCCGAATCCGCGGCACACGAGGCACAGCTTACCGAGAAATCAAAAGCTCTCGCTGACAAGCTTGCCGCCCTCGATGACGAGCGCGGTATACTGTTGCAAAAGCGTGAAGAGTTTGCCGAGGCGCAGACAAACATAAACCTTGACATCGTTGCCCTGCGCAAGGATGTTGAGGCTAAGCTTGAAACCATCGAAGAGCTTCGCCGCAGACGTGAGGTGCACGACGGCAAGGTTGATGAACTCAACGAAGAAATTGCCGCAATTGCAACACAGAGCATTGCCGTTAAGGAAAAAATTGCTGAAATGACCGAAAAAGCTCGGGGGCTTCGCAAGGAATCCGACGACTGCAAAGCCAGGGTCTCCGAGCTTATCGGCAAGCGTACAGACGTTGAGGCAAGCTCCACCGCCCTGCGTTCACAAGAGCGTCAGGTCAGCGCAGACAAGGAAAAAATCTCCGGCGAGCTTGCAAGACTTGAAGAACGCCGTGACTCAATGCTCAACGAGCTTGATTCGGCACAGAACAAGCTTTATGACGAATATCAGCTCACACTGCGTCAGGCTCAGGAGCTTGATATTGTGCTTGAAGATATTCCCAAGGCACAGCGCACACTTGTTGAAATCCGAGGCAAAATCCGTGCCCTCGGCAACGTCAACGTCGGTGCCGTTGAAGAATACAAAGAGGTTTCGACCCGTTATGAATTTATGAAAGTTCAGATAACGGATATTGAAAAATCGCGCGAAGAGCTCATCAAAATGATTGAGGAGCTGACAGGTAAAATGTCCGAGCGCTTCCGTGAACAGTTCAGACGAATCAATCAGAATTTCAACGACACTTTCAGAGAGCTGTTTGACGGCGGCAAGGCTGAGCTTGTACTCGAAGACCCGCAGGACGTTCTTGAATGTAACATCAACATCAAGGTTCAGCCCCCGGGCAAAAACGTTCAGAACATTGACCTGCTTTCCGGCGGTGAAAAGGGTCTTTCCGCAATTGCACTGCTGTTCGCAATTCTCAAGGTTACGCCCGCACCCTTCTGTTTCTTTGATGAGGTTGAGGCAGCCCTTGACGACGTCAACGTAACGCGCTACGCAAAATACGTGCGCACAATGACAAAGAACACCCAGTTCATCCTCATCACGCACCGCCGCGGCACAATGGAAGAGGCTGACGTGCTTTACGGCGTTACAATGCAGGAAGAGGGCGTTTCAAAACTTCTCGAGCTTAAAACAGCCGAAATGGCAAAAAAACTGGGTCTTGCTTAATTACGCTTTATTTGTTATAATATAGTAAATATGCGGTCGGGGTGTGTTTTCCCGACCTTTAAGAGTTAATATTTTTTCAACATAGGAGGTTCGCCATGGATACCAATTTCGCAATCAAAAATTACCTTGATGCTGCGGCCGTTACAAAAGAGCTTGATGCTCTTATCAAAAAGCCCATTTACAGCATTAAGCCCGAGGCACTTGCAGCTTACGAAAGAGACTATTTCGACGCAAAGTGCGCAAAGTCCAAGGAAATGATCGGCGTTGCCAGAGAAACAATCCCCGGCGGCGTACAGCATAACCTTGCTTTCAACTATCCCTTCCCCCTTGTTTTCACAAAGGCTGACGGTGCAAAGCTTTACGACATCGACGGCAACGAATATTACGACTTCCTTCAGGCAGGCGGTCCCACAGTTCTGGGCAGCAACCCTGAAATCATCCGTGAGCAGGTTATCGACCTTCTCAACACCTGCGGCCCCTCCACAGGTCTTTTCCACGAATATGAATACAAGCTTGCAAAGAAGATTTCCGACTGCGTTCCCTCTGTTGAAATGTTCCGTATGCTCGGTTCAGGTACAGAGGCTTGTATGTGCGCAGTCCGTGTTGCAAGACTTGCAACCGGCAAAAAGAACATTCTCAAAATGGGCGGCGCTTACCACGGCTGGTCCGATCAGCTCGCTTACGGCATGAGAGTTCCCGGCACAAAGAACCTTCAGTCAAAGGGCGTTCCGATGTTTGTTTTCAAGCACACAGACGAATTCTTCCCCAATGACCTTAATTCACTTGAACGCAAGCTCAGAAAGAATCAGCTCAACGGCGGCACCGCTGCTGTTTTCCTTGAGCCTGTCGGCCCCGAAAGCGGCACACGTCCCGTCAGCAAAGAGTTCGTAAAGGGCGTTGAGGCTCTTTGCCGCAAGTTCGGCGCTCTTCTCGTATTTGACGAGGTTGTTACCGGTTTCCGTATCGGCGTTTCAGGCGCTCAGGGTTACTTCGGTGTTGACCCCGACATCACAATCTTCGGCAAGGTTATCGCCGGCGGTTACCCCGGTGCAGGCGGCATCGGCGGCCACAAGAACGTCATGAAGCACCTTGGCGCAGGTCTTGACTCATCAGGTAAGAAGATTAAGAAGGCAATGTGCGGCGGCACAATGGCTGCCACTCCCCTTTCCTGCTGCGCAGGTTATCACACCCTTTGCGAAATCGAGCGCACCAAGGCTTGCCAGAAGGCAGGCGAAATGGGTGACAGACTCATCGCAGGTATTCAGAAGTCCATCAAGAAGTACAATCTTCCCTTCGTAGCA
Source organism: Acutalibacteraceae bacterium (assembly GCA_045595825.1). Classification (GTDB taxonomy): domain Bacteria; phylum Bacillota; class Clostridia; order Oscillospirales; family Acutalibacteraceae; genus CAG-177. The sequence goes on along the minus strand of JAZOBD010000025.1, from coordinate 3,613 downwards.
TTCAACCAGGGCTCCATCTGCCACCTTGACACAGTCGGCACAATGCACTTTGCAATCAACTGGGCAAAAATCTGGCAGATTCCCGAAATCCTCAACCAGACAGGCGCACGCCAGAAGGAAATGGAGCACATGGGTGCCGCTTACATGGCAGAGGGCATGGTCACCCTTGCAGGCAGCAGACTTTACACAAGCGCTGCTTACAATGAGGAAATGATTGACGATGCAATTTCAAGATTCGACAGAGTCTTTGCAAACGTTGCATGCCTCGAATCCAAGAAATAATTCCTTTACAAAGGACGGTTTGAAATGGATATTCTCCAAGCTAAAAAAGAAGTTGTTGCCGCAGGCATCCGCCTTGTGGAAAAAGGTCTTATTGCAAGAACGTGGGGCAACGTAAGCTGCCGCGTTGACGAAAACAGCTTTGTCATCACCCCCAGCGGCAAGCCCTATCTCAGCCTTCAGCCTGAGGATATTGTTCTTGTTTCAATAAACACACTTGCTTATTCTTCAGATATCAAGCCCTCTTCTGAAAAGGGCGTTCACGCTGAGGTTTACAAGGCTCATCCCGAGGCAAACTTCGTAATTCATACACATCAGCCCAACGCATCCGTTATAAGCTCCCTTGAAAAAGGCATTCCCTCACTCACGGGCGAATTTGCTGAAATCATCGGCAATGAGGTGCTTATCAGCGGTTACGGTCTGCCCGGCACAAAAACACTCAAAAACGGTGTTCGTGCCTCACTTGCAGCAAGCAAGTCAAAGGCTGTTATCATGGCGCACCACGGTGCCGTCTGCTTCGGCAAGGACAGCGATGACGCATTCAACGTTGCAGCAACGCTTGAAAAAGCCTGCGAAGAATACGTTCTTTCAAAGGCTGCCGACGGCTCGGCAAACTTTGACGAATTCTGCAAGAAGGCTGCCGCAGGCGCAACAGGTGCTCTCAAATACGACAGCACCCTTGCCGACGGCAAAGTAACTTTCACAGCTGACGGCGAAACTGCCGTTGTCGAGCTTGCAAGCGGAAAAGCAATTTCAGGCACTGTGCCCGCAGAAGCAAAGATGCATCTTGACATTTACAAGAACACGGAATTCACCTGTATTCTTGCCTGCAATTCAGATGCGGCTGTTGCCGTTTCGTCAAAGGGCGAAATTCTCAAGCCCACAATTGACGACTTTGCACAGATTGTCGGTCCCAAAATTCTTTGCACGGATGCCGCAGGTTGCGCGAAAGCAATCAAAGGCAAAAACGCCGTTCTCATCAAGGGCAAGGGCGCACTCTGCTGCGGTAAAAATGAGGGTGACGCTAACGCCGTCAAGATGATTATGAGCAAAAACTGTCTTGTTCTTCTCGGCGCAAGCCTTTTCGGCAATGTCGAAACAATCAGTGATTTCGACTCACTGCTGATGAGATACGTCTATCTTCTCAAATATTCGAAGAAGGCTGAATAATTAAAATCAAAAGCTGTACCGAAAGCTATCGGTACAGCTTTTTTTATTGCTTGCAAAAGACGGATAATAATGTTATATTAAAATTAAACTAATCTTTGGAGGCGAAACAGTGGATTACGATGTTTTTATTTCATACAGAAGAGTCGGCGGCGAGCACACCGCAAAAATCATCAAAGACGAACTGACAAAAAGAGGATATAACACCTTTTTTGACATTGAATCTCTCCGCTCGGGCAACTTTAACACAAAACTTTATTCCGTAATTGAAAACGCAAAGGATTTTGTTATTGTTCTTTCCCCCGAAAGCCTTGACCGCTGTGACAATGAGGATGACTGGGTAAGGCTTGAAATTGAGTGTGCGCTCAAAAATGAACTCAACATCGTTCCCATTATGCTCAGGGGCTTTTCTTTTCCGAAAGATTTACCCGAAAGCATTGACGCCATCCGCTACAAAAACGGCATTGAGGCGAACACGGAATTCTTTGACGCTTTTATGGACAAGCTCGACGAATTTCTTGTTACAAAGCCGTCACTGAAAAGCAGAATTTTAAAGAAACGTAACCCCAAAAAAGTGCTGACCGTTGTTGCAGGCATCGTTGCAGTCGTTGCCGTAACCGCAGGCATAATTCTCGGCGGACAGATGATTAAAAGAAAAAATAACGGCGGTGAAGTGACAACAATACCGACCACCACCATGTCTGCCGAGCAAAAAAATCTCACCGAGGACGTCTTTTCTTATATTCTGCAAGCGATGACCCCGTGTGAAAACCTTGTGCGTGCGGCTGAGGGTGCCATTGAGCAAGCAGGCAACTGCATCAATTCTTCTGACGTCATAGCATACCGTGATCTTTCCGACAAGGCTGACCGGGCTTTTCTTGCCGTGCAGGAGTGTTGCGACAATCCCGCCACGCTCAGTGAAGACGTGCTGAATCAGCTGTATTCTTCCGAGGTGTTCCTGAAAGCCGACCTTACGCTTCTGCCTCAGGATGTTGCCGCAAACGCAAAATCAATCCAGAATGATATCACTTTCCTTATCAATATTCTTGACCCCAAATGTCCGCTCAACACCGCGCAAAAGCAGGAATGTGTCAGCATAATCAAAGAAAAGCTTGATCTTTTTAAAGATTACATTAAATATGAGGTCAACAATCTTATTATAAACGTTGACAAGGATTACTCCGCAGAATTCAGACACGGCTGCTCCAAAACATATCTCAGCCTTGATTTTGACTCTTATGTATGGATGTATGATCTTAAAGATCTGGAAAGCAAGGTTGAGGCAAATCTTAACAAAGAAGAAGAACTGCTAAACCGTCTGAGCGGTCTTGTCGGTGAGTCCAACTATCAGCTGATGTCAATGGCCAAAGGTTTCTACTCACAGGAAACAACAACCGCCGCAACCACCTCAAAGGCAACGGCGGTTACCACCACAAAAGCTACAACTGTGCCGCCTGAAATTTCACAGGCGCAAAGCAAAGTGGATAAGCTCACTGCCGAGCTTGAATCAAAAAGAGCTCAGCTGCGCAAGGAATATGCCCCCACGGACGACCTGGACGCTGAAATGCTCTGGGCATATATGGGACGCAACCTGAAAGTTGGCATTTACGACCAGGCGCTCACCTGCCTTGAAATGTATGACAAAAAGGTAAACAGCAGCGAAAGCGATATTTATATCCCCGTAATGCGCCAATACATAAAAGAGGTTGAGCGCGGAAAATTTGAACCCTGCGGACTGATGGTCTGGGAGTATCACCCCGACCTTAAAGGTCACGATTTTCTTGAAATCGGTGATATAATTATTTCAATTGACGGCAAAGAAATAAAAACCTTTGACGACTACAATGCGAATAATCCCGATGCCGAATTTGTTGTTCTGCGAATGAACAGCAAGGGCGTATTTGAAAAGAAAACTTTCATTCTCAGTGACTATCCCAACGGCAAGGCACCCGTATTGCTCAACGTTGTCCTCTCCTGAGCAACTGCGACAGCACCTTAAATCAAACTTAAAAGCACCCTTTGTCATCAGTGAGGTGAACCCAAAAGTTTAGACAAGACAAAATATTAAATTGATAGAGAATGAGTTCGGTATTGTACCGGGCTCATTCCTTTTAGTTTTATTGAAACTCTTTCGTTGTTGTAGTAATGGATATATTTCTTTAATTCA
>JAZOBD010000024.1:0-46680 GCA_045595825.1 Acutalibacteraceae bacterium | reverse complement strand
TAATCTTCAAGGGTTTTGTTTCTTATTCGTTGTTTAATTTTCAAGGTGCCGAGTCGCGCCCGTTTCACAAGGCGCTCAGCTATAATACCAAAACGTTTCGCAATTGTCAACACTTTTTTCAAACTTTTTTTATCTTTTTTTCGGTTTCTTCAACACCGCCGGGTGTTTAGTGGGCGGTGTGGGGTGCGTGGGGCTCACGCCTCACGGGGAATGTTGGCGGTGAGGCGACGGGGCGCTCCGCGAGGTTAGGTTGTTTCCGCACGTGAGGAGATAACGAAGGAAACGCGGTCGGGGATATATTCAGGGTGGTGATTATTCGGGAGGGCAACAGGGTGAGCCGGGTGATCGGCGGTGACATATATATAATGTTTTATATATAAGGAAATCACCTTGAATGTGAAATTGGATGACACGTCAAAAGCATGCTTTTCTGTCTGAAAAAGTCTCAACAGTAGATAAACTTTAGGTGGTTTCGGTCGAAAATACACAGATAATATTTTATTACATTATATATAATTTTACTGAAACGGTAACACATCATAAACAGACAATAACTCACTCGAAACAATCATCTGTCATACTTCATATAAAGCAAAGAAAAAGGGCGGCACCTTGTGGGTGCCGCCCTGAGAATTAAACTAAATTGTTTGATGTTTGCAATTATGCGTTGATGTAACCGTAGTCAGCTTCTGTGTTGTCAGTCTGATCGATTGTTCTTGCATAGTTGTAAACGCCCTGGATCTGTTCAACGTCAAGTGCGTCGATTTCGCCGTCGTGGTTTACGTCAGCAGCTTCAACCTTGTAGTTTGCGCTGACACCGGAAGCAGTGGGACCAAGTACGCTGTAAGCCTGAACAAGAGTCATGTCAGTACCGTCAACGATTGCGTCGCCGTTGATGTCACCGTAAACAACTACGTAATATCTGAAGGAAAGAAGTCCGCTTCTGAAGCCAAGGATGTTAGTACCTGTACCTGAACCACGCTCTGTGGGGTTGACTGTAAGTTCAGCACCACCGATGGGATCAACGTCAGTCTTTTCAAATCCGCTGGGTCTTACGATACCGTGGATAAACTTGAATGCCGAAGCAGTAACGTCAAGAACACACTTCGCAACATCGTCAACAACAGCAGCCTTGATGTCGGGGTCAAGGATGTACTCAAGACCGTTCATTGCAGCGTAAAGTGTGCCGGCAATGTTATCGACAAGTTCCTGGCATTCGGAGTCAATATCAGTTTCAACACCTTCAACTACAAAGAGACCGTCGGAGATGTCAACGCCTTCTGCGAGAGCATCGCGAAGAATCTGGATTGATTCGGGGGTGTAACCAAGATCGCCTTCGGGCAGATTTGCAAGGATGTCGTTGGCCTGTGAAATATACTCATTAAGCTGTGTGAAATCGGCGTTGCCGAGGTAATCAACAAGGTCGAGATAAGCAACCCAGAGTGCACGTCTTGCAAGTGTGAACATCGACTGGGTAAGCTGGCTAGGATTGGAGAATGAAAGGTCACAGATTCTCTGTGAATACTCAAACATCTTCTTAAAGGGTTCGTAAGAAGCTGTTGTGTAGGCTTTTTCGGTGATTTCGGCGCCTGTTGTGGGGTCATAGCCCGTAACAATGTAGTTGTTACCGTTATTATAAGCCTCATTAACCATTCTCATTGTTCTCTGAAGCTGGTTAGCGAAGAGAGTATCGCTTCTATTGGCCTGAGAAAGTTCTGTACGCCATGAAAGCTGGTCATAAGCGTTGGCAAGTGCCTGCTGCTGTTCTTCACAGTAGACAAGCCATTCTTCCATTGACATCTGGAGATTGGTGGTATCAGCTGTTTCGTACAAGAAAAAGTCTTGATCTTCATATTTACCCTGCCAAAGGTTACCGATGGCGGGTTCTTCTACCTGAACATTGATCGTGAATTTCGTCTGAGTATCGGAGAGCATATGAAGGATCTGATCGATAAATGCCTGACTTACCATGTAGAAACCGGTTGCAGTGTAAGTGCTGTTGTTCCAATCTTCAACAGTGCTTGCAAAACCGTATTCAGTAAGCAATTCAGCATCTCTCTCAATGGAAGCAGCAAAGACCTCAGGATCAGTTGCATGTTCAAGGTAAGCACCGCAGAAAGCGAGCGGGCCAATTCTGTTCATAGCGTCGGTGCCATCATTGGGAAGGTAAACAACCATTGTGGGTCTGCTGGGCTTAACGGGCTTATCTTCGGGCTCCTGTGAAACAGTGCCGTCTTCGTTGCCGTCGAAACCGCTTGTTGTCCATGTCTGGAAGTTTGCTTCGTACTGAAGAAGGTCATAATAGTACTTGACAATGGGAAGAACATTGTCGCCAATGCCTTCGATTGCAGCTGTTGCAGCATCGGCAGCCTCAGTTGCCATTTCAAGCTGATCGTTGTGGTTGAGGTAGTGGTAAAGCTTTTCGCCGTAGTCTTCAACGCGGTTGAAAACATAGACATCTTCTTCGAAAGCACCCTTACCGTTGGTTGCTGTTGTACCAACTGTGAACTTAGCGTAGGTTTCGTAGTCGAAGTTGTCGAGATACTCGTAAACGTCGTATTCTTCGCCGGTTTCTTCGTCAGTTTCGGTGCCTACTACATAAGAATTAAGACGCTCGAAATATTCTACATAATCATAAACATCCTCAGGTGAAATCTGAAGGGCATTTGCGTCTGTAATTCTGTCTGTGCGGTAGGGCTTGTCGTAATCGCTGGAAGCGAGAAGCGGAAGAAGTGTTTCACAGATTTCGTATCTGTAAGTGTGGAGATAGTAAAGAAGATTTTCAACAAGAGTTCTGAGTGTCTGAGCATCAAGAAGACCGTCAAAGGTGGTAACGGAAGTTACAGTATTGCCGGCAAAGTCGGTGGTTGTGCTCTGGGGAAGGAGAGCGTTGCCGCCGAAGACAATCTTGAGAGCTCTGTCGACGACTCTGAGAAGAAGCGGGATGACGGGGGTTGTATCAAGCTCGCCGCCCTCACGGACTGATAAGAGAGCAACAATACCCTGAAGGTCAAACTCGAAAACGTTGGCAAGGAGCCAATGAACAACGAGGTCATAAGAACCGTCGATGCCTTCGGGCATCCAGTCAGCGGGGATCATTGTGAACAGTGAGTGGTCAAGCTTCTCCCAAATTGTTGAGCCGGTCCATGTGAGATTATCCTTAGCAAGGTTTGCCATTGCTGTATCGTAAAGAATGGGAGTGTAGGTTGTGAATACCCAGTTGATGAGATAGTCAACAAATTCTTCGAAGGAGCAGCCTTCGGGAATCGAATAACCGACCTCTGTGGTGTCGATCATACCGTTAAGGTAGAAGACGCCGATCTGAGTAACGATGTGAAGGAATGCAACGGGAAGGCCGTCTTCATCCTGGAAGGGGATTGCGTCAACGGCAACACCGTTTACATCAACGCTTGACTGAGATGTGTAGTTAGCATCGAGAGCGTCGTAGAAATTGTACTGGGGAATAATATCGGCAGCGACTGATGCCATTGCATAAGCACCAACCTGATAAATATCGGTTGCGTAAGCGGGAATGTATGCACCGTTGATGAGGTCGCTGAGGACTATCTTGAGAACCCAGGCATAAACCTCGATGTCGGGCATAATGTATTCGCCGGTTGCTTCGTCCTTAGCTGTAAGCTCGTCTGTGGAGGGCATGCCTTCAACAGCGGGGAAGAGTTCAAGGTTAACAGCAAGCGGAATAGCAAGTCTTGCGAGGTCGGAAAGAAGAGCCATGAAGTCGTCGGTGATTGCGATACCGCTTTCGTCAATCTTGATGAAAACGCTCATACCGCCGTCAACGAGGAACCAGTCAAGAAGAAGGTCAAGCTTTTCACCGGGATAGATACACTCACTGTAATCGGGAAGTTCCATTTCAGTACCTTCAACAAACTGGCCGCAAAGGTCGGTAACCATACCGCAGATGATGGTAAGGGTTTCGTTGTTGAGTTCTTCCGGTTTACCCTTGGGGAACTCTTCGGTAACTTCGATACCGCATGCATCCATAAGCACATCATAAAGCATCGGGCCAAGCATTGAGCCGAGAAGACCTTCGATTACTTTGTTGACAAGACCGTAAAGGGTCTGGGTTGAAAGCTGAACGTCTTCAGCGGAAAGGCTGGGCATAAGGGGAGCGAAATTGGGACCGAGGAGAGTGTCGTCCTCATCACCGGTACCGGTGATGAGGGCTGTGTTGACAAGAGTCTGAAGAGCGGTGTCAATAGAAGGTGTTGCACCGTAATTTTCAGTGTCGGCATAAGATGTGTCACCTGTCAGAAGACCGTAAACGGTAGCCTTAAGGAAACCGGGAAGGTTATCGAGCATTGAAGGAAGGGAAATGAAGCTGTTGATAACACCAAGGTCAAGACCATCGGTAATGATTGAGCCGATAACGCTTCTGTTTGTGCTGAGGAAGTCGGTGAGTGTGTAGATACAAGCAAGGTCACTTGTGTAGGTGTCGCCGCGGAGAGGAGCACCTTCAAGAGGACCCTGGTCGAGGTCACCGATGAGACCAAGCAAGCCGCCGAGGGTGTTAACCCAACCGGAGTCAAGAACGGCAGGAAGGGTCTGCACAAGGCGGTCATAGCAGCTGACGTCAAGAGTCAGGTCGACGATACCCGCAGTCATGTCGCCAAGGTCAAGGACGATGTTTTCCTTCCTGAGGATGTCATCAAGGAAGTCAAGGGTCCAGCTGGCGCCCTGTTCAGGGGTCATGTAGTACTTGTAGTTGTCGGTCATGCTGGGTTCTTTCCAGTTTGCCCAGTAAGCGTAAGAGCTGACTGAAGCTGCGGAGAAGAGCATGACAAAAGCAAGTACAAGAGCAAGAAGTCTTTTTGCTTTTTTCATAGTTTGCACCTCCAAAAATGCTGTCGGGTGTTACCCCGATTGCCCGTTTACATGAATTACGGGCGGTTTTACCAAGCGTGGGAGACTTGCCCACTAACTTACAATAATAATTTAATATAGCAATGTTGCGATGTGGATATATTTCGATTAACGGTTTGTAAACAATTTATGAACAAATTATGAACTTGCATATTTTTGACCGTTTTATTGCTGAAAGAGCATTAAAAAATATGCTTTTTGTGACATGAACATACAAGATTTGTGACGAAAATGTGACACAAAAAAGGAGAAATTTCTGCATTTTGCAACGCAAAAACAAAGAAAAAAACGCGCAAAAAACGGCAGATAAAGCCGGATTTATCTGCCGTAACCTGTACTTTCACCGGGCGTATTTTTCTCTTTTCAGACGTCTGTTTCTGCCCTTTTCCGATGCCTTCCGGCAGGATAAAAATACTGTTTTTATTTATTTTCCACATATAAACGGAGCTGTGAAATATCTGAAAAAATTTTGTGACCCGTATTCTCAAGGCGTTTTCTGTCCTCGTGCCCGATGGTGAGCAACACACAGTCGGCACCGATTTTGTCGGCAAGGTCGGCGTCGTGACAAAGGTCACCGACAACAAGCACCCTTCCCCTTTCGGTTACATTATTTTCATTAAGATATTTCTCTGCACGGTCAATTTTGCTTGCCGCAAGGAAATTATCAGCCCCCAGAACGGCATCAAAAAAAGACGAAACGCCGTATTTCTCAACGTTTTCGCTCAGTTGATTCATTTCACAAGAAGAAACAATAAGCTGGGTTATACCCATTTCAGCAAAAGCCTTCAGAGCATCCGCCGCCCCATCAGAAAGAGTACATTCGCCGAGCGCCGCAAGGTAGCCCGCATTGTATTCAGCAAGCAGATTGTCGTAATTTTCAACGCTAAGGTCAAAAACCTGCTCATAAAAACAGCGGATAGGCACACCGATACATTCACGGTAACGGTCAAATCCGATTGGCTCCATCCCCCTGCGATCAAGCATTTCGTTGACACTTTTCAGTGATGCACCGATATCATCCAGAAGGGTGCCGTTCCAATCCCAGATTATGTGTGTATACAAGGACATAAGCCAGCCTCCGAAAAAAGATGTGTATTTTGACGAAAACGGTGGTATAATAAAAATGTAATATTAAATAAAGGAAGTCGGACAATGGAAAAAACCACTTTTGAAAGAATTTACGACGTTGTAAAACAGATACCGTGCGGCAAGGTTGCCACCTACGGTCAGGTTGCCACCTACGCAGGAAATCCAAGGTGGGCAAGAGTTGTTGGTTATGCACTGCACGTAAACCCTGAGCCGATAAAAATCCCCTGCCACCGTGTTGTAACCCGTAACGGCGAGGTTTCAAAGGCTTTTGCCTTTGGCGGCGAAAACATTCAGCGTCAGCTGCTTGCCGAAGAGGGCGTCACCTTCCGCAGCGACGGCACCGTTGACCTTGAAGTGTATCAATGGAAAGATTAGCCGAGCATTTCATTAAGCGCAATGATTTCAAGTAATTCAGCACTTGTTTCTTTAAGATATGACAAAGTTTCACTGTCACGCATCAGATAAAGTGCGGCACGGCGCACACTGCGCAGAAAATCACGGTCAAAGCGCACATTTTCATCCGCAAGCGGGCAAATACCTGCGCGAGGGTCAATGTCAACACTCAGCTTCAGCTTGCCGCTTTCTTCAAAAACGAAGGGAAACAGAGGAAAAAAGCGACACGCAAGCGGTCTTGTGCGCCTGTCACATCTGCCACGACAGACAAGAGCAGGATAACCGAGATTACCCTCGCTTTCAACAATATCAAAATCTTCAACACCGCGCAGTATTTCAGCCTCGCCCGGGTAAAGGAACATACCTTTACAGTCATCACCTTCACAGCAGAGCGCCGAGCACAGACTGCCGCAATCAAAGCCGCCCAAAGGGGCGGTTTTTTCTGTTAAGACATAAGCTTCACGCAAATTTTTATTCTCAATTGTATCCGTAAACCGTTTCATCACAGCTCCAACAGCCTTTCTGTAAGACTCTGAAAAGAGAAATCCATCAGCACCGCCGGCATATCGAGGTATTCGTCAAGCATTGCCTGCACCTCGCCCTTTGCGGCAGGATTATCAAAGAGTGTTACCGCTTTGACAAGAATGTCACGCATCAGAAGCTGTTTGTCAACCCACTTTTCCATTGAAGCAAAAGTTTCAAACTTACCGCTTTTGAGCAGGTCACAACACTCATTGAGCTTTGCAATATAATCATTAAGAATTTTAACGGCGGTTGCAGTGTCGCCGCTGTAATAAGCCTGCTGAGCATCATTTGCCGTCTGATTGAAAAGAGATGAGTTTTCAACTTTCAGGCAGGAGAAAAGCAGATTATCCGTAAAGTAAATAACCTTGTCAGCGTCATCGCCAAAACAGGTGGCAAGCGCTTTTTTCCACGACTCACGCGGATTGTAGGAAAGCGGATTCCAAAGATAATCGGCAACCGTGAGCAACGGCACGGCACTTGCCGCGGCATATTCCATACAGTTGGAAATAAGGCCCTCGCTGTGAGCATATAACTCCTTTTCCCTGCCATAAAGATAGCCCATGTGCATTTCGTTGTACATCTCGCAATCATTGACGGGGAAGTTGTCCCAATAAAGCGGTTGGTGCAACGTGCTGCGCTCAAACACCGCCGCCTCGGCACAGGTAAGCTCCTGTGAGCAGATATTGTGACCGGTCCAAAAAATATTAATCATCGGGTCAAGATTTGAGCCGAAACGGGAAATGAAATATTCGTCACCGTTGCCGTGATACTGCATCGGGCAGACAGTGAGATTGATTGCAGGGTCAAGAGCACGCAAATCATCATAAAGACGGTTGGAAAGCCAGATGTGTGCATTGACGGTTTCGTTGTCAAAACGCTGCTTGTCGCACTCAAAATAGAGTGTTTCGGGGATGTCATCCAGCAGCAGTCCGAAGCCGTTGACACCGTTATTGTAAAGCTGTTTTACTTTACGCAAAAGAGCGTTGTAATCATCTTCGGAAGAGTAGCACATGCTGAGCCCCGGGGCGATACAGAACGTGAATTCGACAAAGTTTTCGCCACACAAACCGATGATTTTTTTAAGCTCGCCAAGCTCTTTTTCCGGGTACAAATCACGCCACTTTTCGCGGTGATAAGGGTCATCCTTAGGGGCGTAAAAGTAAGAGTTCATGCGGCTTTGCGCCATCAGCGCAATCATTTTTGTGCGTTCTTCAAAAGTCCACGGTTTGCCGTAAAATCCCTCTATGTATCCGCGCTTTTTAAAAAGCGGGTAATCCACAATTTCGCCAACGGGAATTTCGCCGTTGTAAAGGTATTCACCTATACACTCGAGGGCATAAAACAGACCGTGTCGGTGCGCATAAGTGACAACAATTTTTGCCGTTTCACCCGAAACCGAGATTTCAATTATAAACTTTTCATTGCTGACACGGCGCGCCTGTTCTATGTAAGTGGTGCGCTGTGTTTTTTCACATTTGAGCATAAGCTCGACTGCCGCATTTTCTGCAACGGTTACTCCCTTTTTTTGCAAAATGTCAGCGGCAAAAGCCACGTCGTCACCGAAAAGTTTCACGCAGGATGAGCTGACAGTGAAAACACCCGTCTGATTGATTTTCTGCGGTAAAGGCATCATAATGCTTTGATCTCCTTCTGATATTTTGCAATATATTTCTCGTTGATTTCGTCGCCGCCGTCAACATTACTGCTTGCAAAAACCTCAGGTTCAAAACCGTCATCGACCATATACTGAATGGCACAGGCGGACATTGCATTAAGAATTGCGGCACCGATTGCCGTTGATGTCGGCGCAACACGGCGGTTGAAGCCGTCAATCGCCACGCTTGCATCGCCAAGACAACCGCAATTATCAAGTACAACCTCACCGAATTCGTAAAGCTTTTTACCGCTCGGGTGGCGTGAGGCGCCGCTCATGGTGTGCTCCATGTTTGTAATAACTATTGTGTGCAGACCGTTTTTGACAGCAAGGTCGGCAAGGTCAATGCTGACACCGTTTCTGCCCGAGTTGGAGAAAACAAGCAGAACGTCACCCTTGGCAAGACCGTAAGTGTCAAAAAGAATCTGACCGTAAGCGCCGACACGTTCCAGTAAAGTGCTTTTTGAAGCCGATTCGTGCAACATCAGCGCTGTTTCAAGAATGGGGGTAATATTGACAATACCGCCTGCACGGTAAAACAACTCCTCGGCAAGCATATGTGAATGGCCGGTGCCAAATGCAAAAATTCTGTGGCCGCCTTCAAGCGCAGTCGCGACAAGACGTGCCGCTTTTTCAATATTGCCTAGCTGCTCGGAAACAATGCGCGCGTTAAGACGCTGTAAATTTTCAAGATATTCAAGTGCTTTCGACATATTAAAACCTCCAATCATACTATATATTTTAATATGTCACGAAGATAATATCAAGTTTTTTGAAAAATATCTTTAATTTTTGTCGCAATTATTGTATAATGCGGTTATAAATCAAGAGGAGCCGGATATGGGAATCACCGAACTTTTCATTCTTGCCGTCGCACTGTCGATGGACGCTTTCGCCGTTGCCGTGTGCAAGGGACTTGCGCTCAAAAAAGTAACTTTTTCAAATTCGCTGATTGTCGGTCTTTATTTCGGCATTTTTCAGGCCGGCATGCCGCTCATCGGCTATTTTCTGGGCAGCACTTTCAGTGACAAGATTGAAAAATTTGACCACTGGATTGCTTTCGTATTGCTTGGCATCATCGGTGCAAATATGATTAAAGAGGCCCTCAGCGAGAAAAAAGATTGCGACGAGTGCGAGGCTGACGATTCACTGCGCCCGTCAAAAATGCTTGTTCTTGCCGTGGCAACCAGTATCGATGCACTTGCCGTCGGCGTTTCTTTTTCATTTCTTAAAGTCAGCATTGTGCCCGCCGTTTCTTTCATCGGCATCATAACTCTTGTGCTTTCTGCCGCAGGCGTTAAAATCGGCAACATTTTCGGCATCAAATACAAAAGCAAGGCAGAGCTTGCAGGCGGAATAATCCTCATCTGCCTCGGCACAAAAATTCTGCTTGAACATCTTGAAATAATCAATTTCTGAAAGGGTGTTTTTATGCAACCTGTTTATATCATCACCGCCGTACCTATCGTGGCAACCGCATTTTTTGCCGTCGCAACCATTATATTAAGACGCAGGAGTCTTTCTTTTTACGGCACGGTGTGCAAATTCATGTCAAGCTTTTGCTTTGTTTCAATTGCAATTGTGGGCTACTGCTTCAACCCGAAAAATCCTTATTATTTCTGCCTTATTGTTTTTTGTCTGCTTTTCGGCCTGGGCGGCGACGTGCTGCTGGGCGTTAAAGAAATCGCGCCGAAATTCAGGGAAAAACTCATTCCCCTCGGCACTTTATACTTTCTTGTCAGCCATTTCTTTGCCATTGCTGCTTTTATAAGTATCGGCGGATTCAGGGTTATACCGCTCATCTGCGGCATCGGAGCGGGAATTGTTGCCTTCGCTATTGTCAAAGCTTTCAAAATGCGGCTTTCGGGCAAACTTTTGCCGTTTATGGTGTTTTACTATGCCGTTTTGTGTTATAAAACCGCCGCTGCCGCCATGCTTTATTATGAAACAAAAGAATTCTCGGTGCTTATCGCATTAATCGGCGCAGTACTTTTTACAGTCAGCGACACCTTCCTCGGAATTCTTTATTTCACCCCCGTCAAACGCAAAAACTTTTTTGTCACAATTGAGCTTTCAACGTATTACACGGCGCAGACACTTATGGCAACATCAATAATCCTTATGTAAGGGGAAAATCCCCTTTTGTCAGCTTGACTTGATGTGCTCAATCGCACCTTTTTCAAGCCGCGACACCTGTGCCTGGGATATTCCGATTTCACTTGCAACCTCCATCTGCGTTTTACCCTTGATAAAGCGCAGATAGAGGATCTTTTTTTCTCTGGGATTAAGCTCCTTGACCGATTGTCTGAAAACAATTTCGTCCAGCCAGTCCGAGTCGTCGTTGCCGTCGCCGAGCTGGTCCATAACATAAATTGTGTCGCCGCCGTCGGAATAAACAGGCTCATTGAGAGAAACAGGCTCAACAATCGCTTCAAGCGCAATCACAACATCCTCACGCGTGACACCCAACTCTTTCGCAATCTCTTCGGGCGTCGGCTCACGCTCAAGCTCGTTTATCATTCTTTCACGCACCTGCATTGCGTGATATGCGGTGTCTCTGACCGAGCGGCTGACCCTGACGGAATTGTTGTCGCGCAGGTAACGCCTGATTTCACCGATTATCATCGGCACAGCGTAGGTGCTGAGCCTTACGTCAAGCGTCACATCAAAATTGTCAATCGCCTTGATAAGACCGATACACCCGACCTGAAACAAATCGTCAGGATTTTCTCCCCTGTTCGTAAAACGCTGAATTACACTCAGCACAAGGCGCAAATTGCAATTGATAAGCTCTTCGCGTGCACGCATATCCCCTGCCCTTGCTTTTTTTAGGAGTTCTGTTTTCTCACTTTCCTTGAGCACCTTTAACTTTGCTGTATTGACCCCGCAGATTTCCACCTTGCTGAATTGCAAAATAATCACCCCGACCGTTTTTTATGGCACTAACAGTATTGCCGCAATCGGTCGGGGTTATCAGTTTTTATGAAGAGTTTTTTTATTCTGCTTTGTTTGACTTTAAGTGCCTGACGTGATAATATTGTTTTATAATTATGCTTTGGAAAAGAGGTTTTTGGTATGAATATCGAAATCAGAAACGCTTCACTTTTCTCTGACTGTGCCGACGGTAAAAAAGCCTGTGAAATTCTGTCAGACGAGCTTTCGGCAAGACTCGGCACTGCACCCGAAATTGCCGCAACTGCAGCTGAGGCAGGCTTCGTTTTTGTCGCCGACGGCAGAGAATGCAAAGACAGCTATTCCATCACGGTGGCAAATGAAATAATCACGGTTACCGCAAAAGGCATACGCGGATTCATTTTTGCAATCGGTATGATTTTAAGAAAATCCGTTTTTGAAAATGGCATTTTCTGCCTTATCAAAGATATTTCCGGTGATTACGTGCCCGACAAAAAAATCAGAGGTCACCAGATCGGCTACCGCAAAACACCCAACACCTATGATGCGTGGACCTATGACGACTATTACAGATATTACCTTGATATGATGTTTTTCGGCACAAACACGGTTGAGCACATTCCCTATGAGGGTCTTGAATCCAACCGCAATGTGCTGATGAGATATGATGAGCAGGAGCTGATTGCAAAAGCGGCGGCAATGGCCGACGAAATTGACCTTGATGTTTCGCTGTGGTATCCCAACTGTGACGGCGAAACCTGCGAGCAAGCAGTTGCAAGGCGCTCTGAATTTTTCAGGACAGTGCCGAGAATTGACGTTGTTTTTCCGCCCGGAGGCGATCCCGGCGAGCTTTACCCCGACGAATTTGTAAAACGTTGCCGTGAAATCTCAAAGGCATTAAAGCAGGTGCATCCCAACGCACAGATGTGGCCCTCCGCCCAGAAACCGCACTCAATACCGACCTGGGGTGAGGAATTCATTGAAGAAATGGAAAAACTGCCCGAGGAAATTGACGGCGTAATCACCGGACCAAACAAAGCCTTCCCCATCGATGAGCTGCGCCGCCGTCTGCCCGAAAAATATCCTATCCGACTTTATCCCGACATCACACACAACGTCAGGTGCGAATACCCCGTGCATTTTAACCGTGATGACTGGCACTACGCTCTCACCGCAGGTCTCAGCCGCGAATGTACAAATCCACGCCCGACAGAATACCGGCTTATCCACCGACTTACAAGACGTTACGTTGTGGGCAGTGTCAGCTACTCCGAAGGCGTCAACGACGACGTCAACAAGATGGTGTGGGGCGATATGGATTTCTTCCCCGAGGCAGACACACTCACCTCACTGTGCGACTATTCACGTCTTTTCTTTCCCGGCGTGCCTGCACGCAGAGTTGCCGATGCAATTCTGGCACTTGAACTCAACTGGACGTGTGACCCTGCCGAAAACCCCGGCATTGACGGCACACTGAAAATGTTCACAGAGCTTTCGGAAGAATACCCTTCACTTAATGAAAACTGGCGTTTTATCCAGCTTCTTTTCAGAGCAAAATGCGACTGGATTCTGCGTCACCGCCGCTCGTTTGAACTTGAACTTATTGAGCGTGCACAAAAGCCGCTCCGTGACGGAAATCTTACACTGGGCAGAGAAATCCTCAATGAAGAATTCCCCGAAGAATACACGAAACAGCTCGGCAGTCTTGAAGGTCTTGCGAAAAAGCTGTTCATCAAAATCGGCATGCAGCTTGACGTTGCACGCTATTGCACAAACGGCTGGGAGCGCGGCGCCGTGCTTGATTCAATAAAAATGCCCGTTACCGACCGTGCGTGGCTTCTCAACCGACTTGACCGCGCAGACACCCTGCCCGAGGACGAAAGAGCGCCGTTTATGCTCCGTGTGCTTGACAGAAACAAGGTTCGCGCCGATGAATATTATTTCTCGGTTGCCGAGCACGGACTTGATGTACTGGGCGTTGACCAGACGGGCGAAATTTATATGGATTTTCAGGGTGACCGTCCCAACGTCAACACGGGGGCAATGCCCACCTGTATGTTCAAGGTTTACGACAATCTCACATTCCGTTGCAAAGTCGGCGGATTCCTGCCCGACACGGACTACAAGCTGATTGTAACCTTCACAAGCAAAAAAATTCCCGTTCTCAACCACCACAAGGTGACTGTAAACGGGAATGTAATCTATGAAGGCAAGCAGTACGGCGGCGAGAAAAACGAACAGTTTGACCGCGAGCTTTGCGCACCCGGATTTGAAACCGCAACGTATCTGCTTAAATCCGATGTTTTTGTAAACGGCTGTGCCGACATTGAGCTGAGCGAGCCGCATATGGGTATTATTATGTCAGAGCTGAGAATTGTCAGGGCTTAAAGCATATTGAAAACGAGAACCATCAGCCAGGAAAGATAGGCTGTAATATCTTTATAAGAATCTGTTTCAAAAACGCTGTCATCAACACTTGTGGTGGCAGCGTTGAAATTTGTCACCTGAACAGAGCCGCTTTCAGTGTCAGTAACGGTGATTTTTACAAGCTCACCGTCAGCAAAAGTTGCAACAATTGTAACAGCGGCACGGTCATTGTATTCTTCATAAACATAAGTCACGCCGTTGAGGGTTTCGGTGGTTGAGCCTACGTACTGAGTCACACCGAGAGTGGCGGCAAAAGCCGTTTTAAGCAGGGACTGTGGGTCGTTGATTGAATATCCGTCAACAACGGTATAAACGCCGAAAAGCGGCATTACGAGGTAAGTTTTACCGTCTTTGAAAACCGCCCTGAATTTGAAGGGGCCTGTTTCATATTCGTAGCACGCCTTGTCACCCTTGACATAAATGTTATCACTTGCCGACATGCCTGCCGCACCTGCGGCTTTGATTGAAACGTAAGCTTCCGAGCCGTTTTCAACCTCCCTGATAAGGCTTTCAAGCATCGGCTCGGCTGCAAAAACATTCCCGCACAGTGCACTGACAAGCACAACTGCAACAAGAAAAACACTGACAAATTTTTTCATTTTTAAAGCAATCCTTTCTTTTTAAGGGTTGCTTTTATTTTATCATTTTGTGTTTTCGTTGTCAAATTCACGCCGATTTAAGCTGAAGGCGCAGCTTGTCGGCAATCATTGCAATGAACTCACTGTTTGTCGGCTTGCCGCGCGTGTTCTGGATTGTGTATCCGAAATAAGAGCTGAGCACATCAACGTCTCCCCTGTCCCACGCAACCTCAATTGCGTGACGGATTGCACGCTCAACACGCGAGGCGGTTGTTTTGTACATTTTTGCAACAGTGGGGTAAAGCACTTTCGTAACCGAGCTCATAAGCTCACCGTTGTTGATTGACAGAACAATTGCCGTGCGCAGGTACTGATAACCTTTGATATGTGCAGGCACGCCTATCTGATGCATAATCTGCGACACAACAACCTCAAGGTCAGCCTTTTCGTTCACCACCTTGCTCGGTGCGGCAACGGGCTCGTGCGTGAACTGCATCACCCTTTCAACAAGCATTTCGGGTGCAAAGGGTTTAAGAAAATAATAATCCGCACCGTTTTGCAAAAGCTCGCTTTCAAAGCGCGAATTGTCAACGCTTGAAACAACCATAGCAAGCGGCTTTCTTGCAGGCTTCATTGCCGCAAGCTGTCTTAAAACGCCGAGTGCGTCAAGGCGCGGCATAAATCCGTCAACAACAAGCACATCCGGCATTTCGCCCTGAGAAAGCTGACGCACAATGAGTGTGCCGTCCTTTGCAACGGTTGTCACGTCGCAGCCTGCGCAACGCAGTGCGGCGCAAAGTTCACGCGAAAAATCGCTCGAATCATCAGTAATCATAACCTTCAACATTTTTCCCATAAAAATTCCTCCTTGGTTATCAAGTTCAACGGGATAATACTATAACTGGGAAAAAATGTCAATAGTTTTTGGCAATATTTGGTAATTTTCTTTCGCTTTTTATTTTGTTTTTGCGACACAAAAATTGAAAACAAACGTGATACTGCGTCGCTTGTGTCGAAACAAAAAGAAGATTGCCGATGAAAAAATTGCCGTTTCACCTCAAACAAAAAGCCGCCCGATAACGGACGGCTTCGTTTTTTTGAATTGATGCAGATATACTCAACGTTTCTCCGCAGCAGCTCAATTCAAGATGCGTTTTTGCGGTTTTGTGTGTCGGCAACGTTTCTTGCCGTATCAAGCATATTTTCGGCGAAAATCGCATAACCCTGAGTCGGGTCATTTACAAAAACGTGGGTAACTGCGCCGGCAAGCATTGAATCCTGAATTATCGGACTGCCGCTCATACCCTGAACAATTCCGCCGGTCAGCCTGATCAGCCGTTCATCCGTCACCCTGACCGACATATTGCGAAAGCCTGAATCGCCCGCAGTATAAATCTTGGTTATTTCGATATCATAATACTGCGGTCCGTTTTCATCAACCGTTGCGATAATCTGTGCATAACCCGTGTGCACCTCACTTTTGACGGCAACGGGAACAGTCGGCGCCGTTTTGTCGGGGTTTTCAGCAGTCCCGAATATTCCCGCCTGAGTGTTTTCAAGCAATGCACCCATAACCTTTTTCGAGAATGTGCCGCAAAGCTCGCCCGGATGCCCTGCCGAGCCACGGTAACATCCGTTAACGGTTGCCTCAACTGCCTCGCCCTGCGAGAGCGGCATGAGCTTGCCCGTGTCAACATCGCAAACCGCATGACCCAAGCCGCCGAAAACACCCGTTTGCGGGTCGATAAAGGTTATCGTACCTATTCCCGCAGATGAGTCACGCACCCATATTCCCGCCTTCGGTTTTGAATCTGACTTATTCACGGCAGGCGTGAGCGAAAGCGTTTTTTTCTTGCCCTCACGGATAACGCTCAGTGTCATTGCCTTGCCGCTTGATGCTTCGACAAGGCGAGAGAATTCATCCGTGCTGTCAAGCTTTTCGCCGTTTACAGAAACTATCACGTCGCCCGCTTTAAGTCCCGCTTCGGCGGCGGGTGAAACATTGCCGCTTTTGGTTGCCACGTCATCCAATCCGACGACTATCACGCCCTCGGTGTAAAGCTTTACCCCGAAAATGTTTCCGCCCGCAATAACATATTGCCGTTTCGCTACGGCAAGCCTGGCATCTTTAACGGGGAAAATTTTTAACGCAACAACCGTTACCGTGTATTCTTCGCTTACATTGTCCGAATCGCCCGAGGAAGCTTTTACAACCGGTCCGACAGTCTCAAACCTGACGTCATAAAACATTCCGTGGAGCACCGACTCGGTTGAGGTCACATTAAACCTGTCGGGAATTCTGAGTGTGCCGTAAGCGACCGCCGTCAGTACAACGGTGCAGAACACTGCGCAGATTGCGCTGAGGATTTTAAAAGATTTGCCCACTTTTCACCTCCGCACAAAAATTGATTTGCGCTTTGCCTCGCAAAAACAAGGCACTATTATTGTGAACGGTTGTCCGGATAATATTTGAGGAAAGTTCGTTTTATCTATGCAAAAAACGGCATCTGACAGATGCCGTTTTGCTTTTTATAAAGGTATTAAGTTTTATAGTCTTTTGCCGCTTTTTCGGCGGCTGTGTACAAATCGCAGCGACAGCTTGCCAGAATTTCGGCAAAGCTTTTGTCAACATTTACCGCAAAATATGCTTTTTCAATACCGCAGCCGCTTATCTTTTCCGCTCCGTCGCCTTTACTGCCGCAAACGGCAATCACACGCTTGCCGAGCTTTTCGGCACGCAGGGCAACGCAGGAAATCACCTTGCCGTCGGCACTTTGCGAATCGAGTCTGCCCTCGCCCGTTACAACAAGGTCGGCGTTTTGGCATTTTTTCTCAAAGTTTGCGGCATCCAGCAGAATGTTTGCGCCGCTTTTAAGCGATGCCGAAAGAAATGCGTGCACACCTGCACCCATACCGCCCGCCGCACCTGCGCCCGCTTTTTCCGCCACGGATAACCCGAGATCACGGTAAATCACGTCGGCGATGTTTTGAAGCCCCCTGTCAAGCAAGTCAACAGCTTCGGCGTCTGCACCTTTCTGCGGTGCAAAAACAAAAGCCGCACCGTTTTTTCCGAAAAGCGGATTCGTGACATCGCAGGCAGCCGTAACGGGCAAAGAGTAATCAGTTTCGGTTTTTTCAATTTTACGGATGTTTATCAGGCTTTCACCCACCGGAATAAATTCTTTTGCATTTTCGTCCAAAAACTTCCAACCGAGTGCTGCCGCCATTCCCGCACCGCAGTCGTTTGTTGCACTGCCGCCGAGTCCGAGCAGAATTTTTTTCGCTCCGTTTTTCTTTGCGTCAAGCAAAAGCTCACCCACACCGTAAGTGGTGGTTTTAAGCGGATTTTTCCTTTCCCCCGCAAGCGGCAGACCTGCGCAAGCCGCCATTTCAACAACAGCGGTTTTGTCGGGAAGTATTACATATTCCGCGGTAATGCGGCTGTCAGGAAAAACGCCGCAAACCTCCGCACAAAGCCGCTCACCGCCGAGAATGTCGTGCAAACAGGCACAAAGCCCCTCGCCGCCGTCGGCAGCAGGGAGCTTTGTTATTTCACAGTCGGGTATAACTTCTTTGAATGCCTCGCCGATAATATCACACACCTCGCGGGCAGTCAGTGTTCCTTTAAAGGAATCGGGTGCAATTAAAATTCTCATTCTTTTGTTGAAAGCTTTCTTATATATCTTTTGAAAAATGCCACACCCTCTTCAACGCTTGAAAGCGGCAAACGCTCATTCGTTGCGTGGGTGCAAAGCAAAAGCGAAGTGCTGACAAGGAAGGGTGAAAAACGGTAGATATTTTCGCAAATCGGCTCATAGAAGCAGGAATCCGTGCCACCCATTACGAGATAAGGCGATACGATATTGTCGGGGTTGGACTGCATGCAAAGCTCTTCAATTGCTTTGAAAGCACGGGAATCAACGGCCGAAAAAGCCGAAGCCTCTTTTGCTTTAAGCAATTTAACCTCAATATCTTTATTCCTGACAACCTTGCGGATGTGAGTTTCAACATCTTTAACGCTTGTGCCGGGCATTTCTCTGAAATTGACGGTGATGCTTGCACGCTGGGGCAGAACGTTTGCCGCAGGGCTGCCCTCAGACATTGTGACGGCAGTTGTTGTTCTGACAAGAGAAGCGGCAGGGGGAATTTTCGTCATCACAAGCTTGATAAGCGGCTTTAAAAGCGGCAGGTTGCAAGTGATGATTCTTGCAGGATAAGTGCAATTTCGTCCGACCTGGCTGAAAAGATGGGTGATAAAAGGCATAAGTTTTGCCTTGAACTGATGCTTTTCAAGGTCTTTGATAACATCGGCAAGCTCGCCGAGTGCTGTGTGGTTGGGCGGCTGAGATGAGTGACCGCCCTTTGCGGTGACGGTAATTTCATAGTCGGAATAGCCTTTTTCGGCAATACCGATGCCTGCAAGGTTTTTGTGGTTGAGAATGCCTTTGATGTTGACGGGCAGAATTGCACCGCCCTCGTCAATTACGCTGTCAAGGTGAATTCCGCGGCTTTGAAGCGTTTCGACAATTGCTTTTGCGCCCGCCTCTTTGGATGCAACAACCTCTTCGTCGTGACCGAAACAAAGATAAACGTCACGCTCAGGCTCAAAGCCTTCTTCAAGCAGGGTTTCAACCGCTTCCATAACTGCAATGAGGTGATTTTTCATATCCATGGCACCTCTGCCCCAGATATATTCGCCGTCATTGTAACCGCTGTAAGGAGGATGCTCCCAGTCATCATAGGTGCCCTCCGAAACGGGAACAACGTCCTGATGCGAAAGCAATGCAATCGGGTCAAGTGAAGAATCCTTTCCTTTCCAACGGTAAATAAGGCTTGCCTCGGCAATGATTTCCTTTTCAAGCTTTGAGTGAATAAGCGGATAAGACTCTTCAAGATAATCACGGAAGCGTTTGAATTCATCCCAGTTAACAAGTGACTTGTCAGGATTGCTGACCGTGGGAATCTGAATTGCACCACTCAAATGCTTACAGTACCTTTCAACATTGACTTTTTCTTCTGTTTTCTTGCCGTAATCTCTGGCCTTGGGGGTAAAAAATGCTGCCCTGATAAGCGTGACAACAAGGAAAAGAGCAACAACCGCAAGAATAATGTAACCTACCATATTAAAACTCCCTTCAAAAGTTTATCAGACAAAGAATTTGCGTGTAACCCACGCCCTGAAACGTCTGCTTTTTGCCACAACGGTAAAGAAAACCATCAGTGCCACAAAGCAGGCGGAAACAATCAGCGAAACGCCCAGCAGCTTTTCGCCGCCGACAAAACGGTTTATGGCAACGTCGAGTATAATGCCGAAAAAAGACATAACCGCAAGTGTTATTATTGTTCTTATCGGTCCGTCACGGTAAAAGCCGAATAAAACCATAAGCAAGCCGACACAAAAAGAAAACGAAAAAATAATCGGCAATGCAAGCGGTATAAACCAGCCGCCGTCAGGCACAAGATAATAAATAAACCAGGTTGCCGCCAGCACTGCAACGGTATCAACAAACCAAATTAAAAACGGTTTTGCTTTTCTGAAAAGCAACGGGAGCACAAACAGCACCCAGCAAAGCGCCGAACCGCAATAAATAAACGGCGTTGGCAGACTTTCAACGAAAAGGAGCTTCACAAGCGCAACAACAATATTCGGAATTATCAGCACCATCGAAAGGATAAATGCGATAAAACGGCGGTTGAGAGCTTTCGGGATTTCCAGCCTTTGCGGATAAGCAGGTGCTGTCGGGATTTTATCTTTTTCTGCGGGATTGATTACTGCAACGTCACACAGCGGACAGCTTTTGACGCCGTTTTCAAGCTCAACGCCGCAATTGACACAATATGACATTTTATCCCTCCGTTTCCGCATGGCCGTTACGTCTGTTACTTTCTATTTTAACCGGTATTTTCATTTTCACAAGTGAAGTAAAAAATTCTCTTTGAATATCCGTCTGCTCGTAAATGTTTGTAAGCGTAACGGCAAGTGTGTTGCCCCAGGTGACGCAGGCACAGCGTGAGCCGTTTATTACGCCGGGCCCTGCCATAAGCATGACCCTCGACACATACGGCAACATTTCCTCGGGGCATTTTAAAATGCCGACGTTTGACACCATGCCGCTCACGGATTGCTCACCCGTGATATGAAAAGCAATGTTTATTCCGAGATTTTTAAGCCAAAGCGGCATAAGCCGTGCGAGAAGATTTTTTTCAAGACCGAGATTTCCGTTAATCATTGCACGCAATTCTTTTTCGGTGTTGATGTATTTAAGATAATGCGAAACAGCGTGCAAAACCTCTGTAAAAGTGTATTCGCCCTTTTGCGGATTGATTCTGACACTGTAACAAAGTGAAAAATTGCGCAGGGTTTTTGTATTGAACATGTTTCTTAAATTGACGGGCACCTGCACACTTACCTCACGGTCCGTTTTACCCTCACGCAAAGCAATTCGGTAAATTGAAAACAACATAACCGCCGCCAGAAACTCCGTTACCGTCACTCCGTATTCCTTGGCTTTTTCTTTTAGCTTATCAACCGGAATGTAGCCCGTTGTGACGTTGACGTGGTGGTCGGGCAGGCGTGTGCCGCGATAATGATAAACAAACTTTTTCTGTCGCTCGGCTTTTGCAGGGTAACGCTTGTCAACAAAGCGGGGAAACGCATCCTCAAGTTCTTCTGCACTTGCTTTTTCATTAATGTCAAGCACCATTCCGCCGTCAGGTATCTGTTTGCCGGTCAGTCGCAGATATACGGCAACAAGCGTCATTGCAAAATGTGCAGCACCGTAAGCATCGGTAAGAGCGTGATAAAACTCAACAGAAATGCGGTTTTCATAAAAATATACCCTGAAAAGAAACCTGCCGTTTTCGCTCCATTTAACGCGTCTGCAAGGATTATTGACATCGGGATTAACGGGCGGCGCAGGATTGGGATTCTTTTCAAGGTAATACCAGAACAGTCCTCTGCGGATTCTGACATCAAAGCAGGGGAACCTTTTAAGAGTTATTCTGACAGCCTCTTCAAGTATACCGCTGTCGATTTTTTCATTAAGCTCAACGCCGAAGCGAAAGATATTTGACCAGTTGGATCTGTTCTGGCCGGGAAATATCTTCGCCGCGTTGTCAAGTTTATACCATTCTTTAAGCTTAACCGGCTTTTTTGCCATTTAAAAATCCTCACTGTGAGTATTGATAAGTCAATTATATATCAACAGTAAATATATTTCAACTAAAAGAATGTGATTTGTGTGCTTTTGGGAAGCGACTCAAAAGCGCCTGCTTCTTCAAGTGCGGTGATGACGGTTTTTGAAACGCCTGCACGAATCTGGAAATCTTCAACCGAGATGAATTCACCCTGACCGTCATCACGTGCGGCAGCAAGGTTTTGTGCGGCAATACCGCCTGCACCCGAAAGTGATGAAAACGCAAGACGGATTTTACCGTCCTCGATAAGATACTTATCGGCGGCGGATTTGTAAATATCAACGGGAAGAAGCTGAACGCCTCTGGCAAGCATTTCATTGATTACCTGCAGTGATGTAAAAGTGCCTTCCTCTTTGGCTGTTGCCGTTTTCGCCTTGATTTTTTCGGAAAGCTCGCGCATTTTTGCTTTAACCGCATCTCTGCCTGCCATAACAGTGACGGTGTCAAGGTCTTCGCCTCTGACGGTCATATATGTTGCATAGTATTCAAGCGGTCTGTAAAGCTTGTACCAGGCAAGGCGCAGTGCCGCAATAACGTAAGCGGCGGCGTGAGCCTTGGGGAACATATATTTTATTTTCAGGCAGGAATCTATGTACCACTGCGGCACGCCGTTGTCAAGCATTGCCTGCTTGTGCTCAGGGGTGAGCAGATCGGGCGACTTACCTTTACGGACGATTTCCATAATTTTGAAAGCCATTCCCGGTTCAAGACCCTTATGAATAAGATAAACCATGATGCTGTCACGCGTACCGATAACCTCGGAAATGGTGCAGATTCCGTCTGCAATCAGATCCTTTGCGTTACCCAGCCAAACGTCCGTGCCGTGTGAAAGTCCCGAAATCTGAAGCATATCGGAGAAATTCTTGGGCTTTGCATCCAGAAGCATCTGACGCACAAACGGAGTGCCGAGTTCAGGCAATGAAAGTGTGCCTGTGTTGCAGTCAATATCTTCCTCAGTTACGCCAAGCGGCTCGGGGCTGAGAAGAAGCTCATAAAGCTTCGGGTCACACACGTCAACATCCATAACCGAAATACCCGTCATATCTTCGAGGTAACGGTAAAACGTCGGCACATCGTGGCCGAGGTTATCAAGTTTAAGGATTGTATCATGAAGCGAATGGAAATCGAAGTGTGTTGTGCGCTGACCCTTATCCGCATCGTCGGCAGGGTGCTGAATGGGTGTGAAATCCTCAGCATCCATGTCATTGGGGATAACAACCATGCCGCCCGGATGCTGACCCGTTGTGCGCTTTACGCCGACACAGCCCCTTGTGAGTCTGTCCTCTTCTGCTTTTGAAACAGTCATCCCTTTTTCGGCAAGCCAGTTTTTGACAAAGCCGTAAGCGGTTTTATCAGCAACGGTACTGATTGTGCCTGCCTTGAAAACGTGGTCGGTACCAAAAAGCTCTTCGGTGTAGCGGTGGGCATAAAACTGATACTCACCCGAGAAGTTAAGGTCGATATCGGGCTGTTTGTCACCGTTGAAGCCGAGGAAGGTTTCAAACGGAATGTCGTGACCGTCACGGATGAGCGGCTTGCCGCAAACGGGGCAATCGCGCGGCGGCATATCAAAGCCTGAGCCGTGCTCGCCCTTAGTAAAGAATTCACTGTATTTGCACTCTCCGCAGACGTAGTGCGGTGCCAGGGGGTTAACCTCGGAAATACCTGCCGCAAAGGCAACAAACGACGAGCCGACCGAACCTCTGGAACCGACGTAGTAGCCGTGCTCCATTGAATTCCAGACAAGTTTCTGTGCAATTATGTAAAGCACGGCGAAACCGTTTTTGATGATTGAGTCAAGCTCTTTTTCAAGTCTTTCTTCAACGTAGGCAGGTAACGGGTCCCCGTAATAATCCTTTGTGCGCTCATAGCAGATTCTGCGCAGTTCTTCGTCAGAACCCTCAATTTTGGGCGGGTAGGTGCCTGACGGAATGGGCTGAATCGCCTCACACATATCCGCAATTTTATTGGGATTTGTGATGACAACCTCACGTGCGGTTTCTTCGCCGAGGTAAGAAAATTCGTCAAGCATCTGACGGGTATTTTTAAGATAAAGCGGAGCCTGGTCGGCGGCATCTTTAAAGCCCTGACCTGCCATCAGAATCTCTCTGAAAACGCTGTCTTTTTCATCAAGAAAATGAACGTCACCCGTTGCAACAACAGGCTTGCCCAGCTCATCGGCAAGGTGAATAATCTGTCGGTTTATATTTTCAAGGTCAGCAACACTGTCAACAATTTTATTGCGCACCATGAACATATTGTTGCCGTTGGGCTGAATTTCAAGATAATCGTAAAACTCTGCAATGCGCCTGATTTCCTCATAAGGCTTTTTCTCAACAATCGCTCTGTAAAGTTCTCCTGCTTCACAGGCGCTGCCGATAATCAGACCCTCTCGGTGCTCAATGAGCTCACTCTTCGGCACACGCGGACGTCGGTGGTAATATTCAAGATTTGACTTCGTGATAAGCTTGTAAAGGTTTTTAAGGCCAACCTTGTTTTTGACAAGAAGAATCTGATGATAAGAAGGCAACTCCTTGGGATTGGGTTTGACTTTTTCGCCCGTTTCGGGGTCGGTGACGTCAATTGTGTCATCGACAAAATAGCCCTCCATGCCGTAAATAATCTTGATGCCGCGCTTTTTGCCCGTTGCGGCGGCTTCGGGGAAAGCCTGCACAACACCGTGGTCGGTAATTGCAATTGCCTTGTGACCCCAGTCGGCGGCACGGTTGATTAAATCCTTTGCACTTGCAACACCGTCCATTGAAGACATGTTGGTGTGAAGGTGCAATTCTACGCGTTTTTCAGCCTCATCATCCGTTTCGGGCATTTTATCAATAATATTTACACTGCGTGTATTAATGCAGAAATCGTTGACAAATTTGTCAAACTCCACCCTGCCCCTGATGAGCACGGTTTTGCCCACGGCAAGGTGTTTTAACAATGCACCGCAGTTTTCAACCTGCTCAAAAATCTTTGCCGTGTAAGAACCGGTGTAGTCGGTAAGATTAAAATTGATGATTTTTGTTTTGCCGTCACGGGTGGTTTTGTCAACAACGGAAAAAACATCGCCCCAGACAACAACTGTTCCGTCTTCAATTGAAAGTGATGAAATCGGCTGAGGCTTTTTCTTGATTGCGGCGCCGTAAATCGGAAAAATATTGCTGATTGAAATGGGCAGATCTTCATAAGCTCTGACAAGCGGCTTTTTGCCGGGAGCGTCCTCTGTAATGGCTTCTACCTTTACATGCGAAGCCTGCATTTTGATATAATCGGGGTCATCAACCGTTGCCGCAACGGCACCCGTGAGAACAACCTCGATGTCTTTCTGAAACCGGTCACAGATATAATCCCGCAGGAATAAATCGCCGCCGACCTCACGCAGGATTCCGGCACCGTTGGGCAGGTCAACGTAAAGCTTGTTTGCTTCAAGCCTATACTCAACGCCTGCAAGAAATCCGTTAGAGGCGGCAACGTTATTTTTTAATGCATTTGTAAGCTCGGGAAAACATCTTTCCGAAAAGCACTCGGGTGTGTAGAGTGCAACAATTGACACCTTGGCAAGACCCAGCGAAGATTCAACCTCACTTTCTGCCGTGCCGATGTCCTGAATATCTATATATTTTTCAAACTTTGCTTCTATATCAAGCTGCTTTTCATCGTCGGTAAGATGAATACTTTTAACAACACCTGCACCGAGCAAAGCGTTAAGCTCAGCACTCAGATAATCGCCGATGAAATGCCGCAAAAGATTAAACTCCTGTTGCATTGTGTACTCCTCTTAGAATTTATAGTCTTTCAATTTCTTTCATAAGCTCGTCAAGAGCCGTTTCTTCGCTTACTTTGCGAAGGATTTCGCCTTTTCTGAAAATCAGGGCTTCACCGTTGCCGCCTGCAATGCCGATGTCAGCCTCTTTTGCTTCACCGGGTCCGTTGACGGCACAACCCATAACAGCAACCTTTATCGGCTTGTTACAGCCTTTAAGACGCTGCTCAACGGAGTTTGCAAGGGAAATAAGGTCAATTTTTGTTCTGCCGCAGGTGGGACAGGAAACAACGGTGGGCGAATCGCAACGGACGTTGATTGCCCTGAGTATGTCGATACCCGCCTCAATCTCTCTGACGGGGTCGTCGGTCATTGAAACACGGATTGTATCGCCGATTCCGTCAAGCAGAAGCGAGCCGATACCTACGCTGGATTTTATTAAAGCCATATTGTGCGTACCCGCCTCGGTAACACCGAGATGAAGCGGATAGTCACACCTTGCCGCAACCAGACGGTAAGCGGCAATCATTGTTGCAACGTCAGATGATTTAATGGAAATCACCGTATCAAAAAAGTTGCACTCTTCAAGCAGTGTGGCATGACCGAGTGCACTTTCAGCAAGCGCCTCGGCTGTGGGACCACCGTATTTTTCAAGCAGTTTTTTTTCAACCGAGCCGGAATTAACGCCGATGCGGATGGGCACGCCCTTATTTTTACAGGCATCGGCAACCGCTCTCACCTTTTCGGAAGATCCGATATTTCCGGGGTTGATTCTGATTTTGTCAACACCTGCATCAAGAGATGCAAGCGCAAGTCGGTAATCAAAATGAATGTCGGCAACAACGGGAATTTTCACGTTTGCTTTCAGAGCTTCTATAAGGGCAACGGCCTGCATATCCGGCACTGCGGCACGGATGATTTCGCACCCCGCATTTTCAAGTGCCTTTGCCTGCGCAACACTGCCCTCAATGTCGTGAGCAGGGCGGTTGAGCATGGATTGCACCGTAACGGGCGCACCGCCGCCGATTAAAACATTACCTGCCTTAATCTGTCTGCTTATTCTTACGTTTTCCATACTGTCCGCCTCCCTGCCGTTAGTTTTTAATCAGATTAATAATGTCGCTCATTGAGATAACGAGCATTAAAACAATCAGCAAAATAAAGCCGATTGCATGCAGCCAATGCTCAAATTTGCGCGGCACGGGCTTTCTGAAGATGAGTTCAATAAATGAAAAGAAAAGTTTTCCGCCGTCAAGTGCGGGAATGGGTAAAAGATTGAAAAGACCGATGTTGATTGTGATAAGAGCCATAAGCGTGAGCAGATAACTGTAATCGGTACCCTGCCCTGCCTGCTCAGCCGCGTCGGCAATAATGTTGACCGTGCCGATGGGGCCTGCAAGGTCACTCAGACCGTAGCGACCCGTTACAAGGTCAAACAGACTCAGCCACACCATTCTGCCAAGTGACACCGATTCACCCAAAGAGTTTTTAACTACACTTAAAAACGTGGGCTCAACGCCGACAATTACAAAGTCATAAATAATTGTCACCGTGCCGTCGGCATTTTCTCTTGTGTCAAATTTAACACCGTCAAGACGGATTTTCTCACCGTTTCGTCTGACGGTGAAATCCATCGTGCCGTCGCCGTCACGCGACATCAGAAAGCCGAGGTCGTATTCCGAATACAGACGTCTGCCGTTGATTTCAAGAATTTCGTCACCTGCGGCAAGTGAAACATTGCTGATTGCGGATTCGTGGAAAGAATGAATCTGATTTGTACCGATAAGTTCACTGCCCGAAAGCATCACCGCAACAATAACAATGCCGAGAATAAGATTCATCGTTGCGCCTGCGGCAAGAATGATGATTCTTTGCCAGACGGGTTTGTTGCAAAAAGCGTCGCCGCTTTCGCTGTGTTCATCTTCACCCTCCATGCTGACAAAGCCGCCAACAGGAAAAAGACGAAGTGAATACTTAGTATCTTTTTTACCGAATTTCAGGATTGCGGGGCCCATGCCCATTGCAAACTCGTGCACCTTGACTTTAAACGCCTTGGCAAAAATAAAATGTCCCAACTCGTGTATGAAAATGATTATCCCGAAGAAAAGCACGGCAACCAGAAACGGCCACACTTTTCCCCACAACTGCGATGCTGAAATCGCCAATGAAATCTGATTCATTGTGCTCTCCTCTTTCCTCAGAATAAAAGCTTTGCTGATTAAATGCGTGAGCAGACAAACTCACGTGCCGCTTTATCTGCCGCCATAATGTCATCAAAGCCAAAACCGGTAACGGCCCTGGTGTTTTCATAAGCCTGCCGTGAAAGTGCGGCAATGTCAAGAAAACCGATTTTGCCCTGCCTGAAAAGCAGGTTTGCCGCCTCATTTGCGGCATTGACACAAGCGGGATAAAGTCCGCCTTTTTTTATCGCCTCACGGCAAAGGTTAATGCTTTCGAAAGTTTCGTAATCGGGGTCTTCAAAGGTCAGTGTTCCGAATTCGGCAAGATTCAACTGCCTGACGGGACTTTCAAACCTTTCGGGGTAAGTCAGCGCATACTGAATGGGAATACGCATATCAGGCACGCCGAGCTGAGCAATCACGGAATTGTCGCAAAACTCCACCAAAGAATGAACTACGCTCTGGCGGTGCACAACAATGTCAACATTGTCGGCAGGCATATCAAAAAGCCAGACCGCTTCAATAAGCTCAAGCCCCTTGTTCATCATTGTAGCAGAGTCAATGGTTATTTTTGCACCCATGCTCCAATTAGGGTGTTTAAGCGCTTGTTCAAGTGTGATGTTTTTAAGTTCTTCTTTCGTCTTGCCAAAAAACGGACCGCCCGAAGCGGTAAGAATGAGCCTTTTTATGCTGTCTTTACCGGGGCATCCCTGAATCGACTGAAAGATTGCCGAGTGCTCAGAGTCAACAGGTAAAACGGAAACTCCTTTTTCCTTTGCCGCCCTTGTTACAAGCTCACCGCCCGCAACAAGTGTTTCTTTGTTGGCAAGGGCAATTGTGCTGCCCACCTCAATTGCGGCAAGGGTCGGGGCAAGACCCGCAATGCCGACAATGCTGTTGAGCACTATGTCAGCACCGAGACCTGCGCAAAAGCAAACGCCCTCTGCACCGCCGAGAACCTTTGTGGAAGTGTCGGCAACCCTTACTGTCAAATCAGCGGCTGCCGCAACATCGGCAACCGCAACGAATTGAGGAAGCAGGCGACGAACCTGCTCCTCCAAAATATCAACATTTGAATTGGCTGTAAGCGCTGTCACTTTAAAGCCGCGCAGTGCAGCAACCTCAAGCGCCTGAATTCCGATTGAACCGGTCGAGCCGAGAACAACGAGTGTTTTTTCCATAAACATCTCCGTGCCTTATGCAAAGGCAAGCATGATTTTAACAAGAGCATACATAGACGGCATGACAAAAATGAAGCTGTCAATTCTGTCCATAACACCGCCGTGGCCGGGGAAAAGTGTGCCGAAATCTTTTTCGTTAAAGTTTCTTTTGATAACAGATGCGGAAAGGTCACCGAGCACGCTGATAACAGAAAGTACAACCGTGCCGACAATAACCATCCACAGTCTGATTGTATCCTTGTAGAAATAAAAATGCGAGCAGATAAAATAAGTGATGACAGAAATGAGCATTGTACCGAGAACACCGGCAACAGCACCCTCAACACTCTTTTTGGGGCTGATTTTAGGTGAAAGCTTATGCTTTCCGAGCTTTCTGCCAAAGAAATAAGCAAACGTATCGCTAAGCCAGGCGCAGTACATTGCCCAGAGAACAAGGAAAAGAGCCTGAGCCTGATGAATATGATCGGGCGAGGTCTTGAAAAGGTCTCTTACAAGCATTGTGCAGGAAATGGCATACGGCACGCAAACGGATGCGTAAATTGCCATGGCTATATTTTCGAATTTTACTGTTTCGTAGTTTTTCAGCATTAAAACCATCAGCGTAATCAGGTAGACCGTAAGAATTACACTCACGGGAACTTTGATGAATCTGCCGAGGTCAAGGTCGATGTACAACGGCATTGCAACAGCAAACGCAACGGTAAGCGCCGTAATCACCTTATTCTTACACTTGGTGACATGCATAATTTCATAAGCTGCCATTCCCGAAAAAACAGCAAGCGGAAGCCCCAACACCAAGGGATACTGCATAAACACCAAAAGGGAAATTACAAAAAGGCCAAGGGCCACACCTGTAATAATTCTAATCTTCATAACACACACTTCTTTACATCATATTCCGCCAAACCGACGGCTTCTTCTGCAAAAATCAAGAATCGCTCTGTCAAGGTCATCGGTTGTAAAGTCAGGCCAGAGCACGTCGGAATACCAGAATTCCGAATAAGCTGCCTGCCATATCATAAAGTTTGACAAGCGATATTCACCGCTGGGTCTGATTATAAGGTCGGGGTCAGGCTGGTCCGCAGTATAAAGGCCCGATGAAATGTCCTCAAGGCTGATATCCTCTGCCCTGACCTCGCCTTTCTCAATGCGCGAAGCAAGCTTTTTCACGCTGTGCAGAATCTCGTTTCTGCCGCCGTAGTTGACGGCAAGGTTGACGGTTGTTCTGCACTTGTCGCGCGAGCCTTCTTCACAGATTTTTACAAGCTTTATTATATCGGGGGCAAGCGCATCGATGTCACCGATGCAACGGATGCGCATGCCCTTTTCTTCATTTTCTTCACGACGCTCCTGCGCTTCGCTCAGATAGTCACGCATTAAATCCATTATTGCGTCAACCTCATTTTGCGGTCTTGCCCAGTTTTCGGTCGAGAAAGCATAGAACGTGAGATTTTTAATGCCGATTTCGCACGCATAATCACAAATACGCCTGAAAGTGTCGGCACCCGCGCGGTGACCCTCGCTTCGGGGCAAGCCTCTCTGCTTTGCCCAACGGCCGTTGCCGTCCATAATTATTCCGATGTGCTCGGGCAACTGTACAGACTGTAACTGCTCAGGGGTCATCGGCAATCACCTCACTCAGATTTCCATAATTTCCTTTTCTTTTGCGTCTGCGGTCACATCAATTTCCTTGATGTACTTGTCAGTGAAATCCTGAAGCTTCTTTTCAGCGATTTTAAGGTCATCCTCAGTAATTTCGGAAGCTTTTTCCATCTTCTTTACCTTGTCGATGCAGTCACGTCTGATTGAACGGATTGCAACGCGTGAATCCTCAGCCATTTTCTTGACATCCTTGCAAAGGTCACGGCGTCTTTCCTCAGTAAGCTGGGGGAAAACAAGGCGGATGATTCTGCCGTCATTTGAGGGATT
Source organism: Acutalibacteraceae bacterium (assembly GCA_045595825.1). Classification (GTDB taxonomy): domain Bacteria; phylum Bacillota; class Clostridia; order Oscillospirales; family Acutalibacteraceae; genus CAG-177. Next base: position 15,967 of record JAZOBD010000024.1, on the reverse strand, counting down.
GATGCCGAGATCGGATGCCATGATTGCCTTTTCAATGGCATGAAGTGAGCTTACATCCCAGGGCTGAATTGTAAGAATTCTTGCCTCTGAGACAGCGACTGCCGCCATCTGATTAATCGGTGTGGGTGTACCGTAATAGTCAACCTTGATTTTGTCAAGAACTGCGGGGTTGGCGCGACCTGCACGGATTGAACCGTACTCTGCGTTAAGAACGCTGACGGTCTTGCTCATTTTTTCCTTAGCTGTTGCAAATACTGTTTCCATTATTTCTTCCTCCTTGGATTATTTAACAATTGTTCCGATGTTTTCACCTGTGATTGCCCTGATGATATTCTGCGGGTCTTCAAGGTTGAAAACAAGAATCTGAATATTATTGTCACGGCAAAGCGAAGCTGCCGTTGAGTCCATAACCTTTAAGTCTTTTGCAAGTATTTCGCTGTGGGTGAGCGTGTCGTATTTAACGGCATCGTCAAACTTGTTGGGGTCTTTATCATAAACACCGTCAACGTTGGTTGCCTTGAAAATGATTTCGGCATTGATTTCCGCCGCCCTTAAAGCTGCGCAGGTATCTGTTGAAAACAGAGGACTGCCCGTGCCGCAACCGAAAATAACCACTCTGCCCTTTTCAAGCTGGCTGATAGCCTTGTCACGCACATAGGTTTCGGCAATCTGAGGCATTGAAACGGCAGACATTGCCCTTGCCTTGACACCCATCTGTTCAAGTGTGTCACGAAGCATGAGCGAATTCATAACCGTTGCAAGCATACCGATATGGTCAGCGTGGATTCTGTCCATCTCACCGCTTGAACGTCCGCGCCAGAAATTGCCGCCGCCGACAACAATGCCGACCTGCACGCCCATTTCGGCGACCTGCTTGATAACGGAACAAATTGTGTTGACTGTGGGAATATCAAAACCTGTACCCTTTTCGCCCGAAAGGACTTCGCCGCTGAGCTTTAAAAGTACTCTTTTATATACGGGTTGCATAAGACGCACCTTCCTTATTTTAGTCTATCTTATATTGTACTTTATTTATATGAAAGTGTAAAGATAAAAACTGCAAAAAAGCTGACAATATTTTTATTTTTGCTGCAAAAAAACAAGTCACACCAGAAAGGCAAGGTCGTTTTTGTCAGCGTAAAGGTGGGATGTGTCATTGGCGTATGACAGTTTAACCTCACCGTTGCCGTAAAACTTGATTTTTGTCACACCCGTATTATAAGCACTGAAACGCAAGCCTGCATCCGCAATTTCCAGCGCCTCACGCATAAGATAAGAAATAAAGGTGCCGTGGGTGACAAAAAGAACTGTTTCACCGTTGCTGTAACGGTTTCTGACCTCATCAATGCAGTTTTTTGCCCGTTGCCGCTTTTCTTCGGCACTTTCCTCACGGTATGTATCCGTTTCAACAAGGTCACCGAAAGCAACCACAACGGGAGTTTCGCTTTGCCGCTGTATGATTTGTACCGCTGTCGCTTTTGCACGTTCAAGGGGGCTGTGATAAACGGCAGAGATTTTTCCGTGTGACAGCCGTTCACCGACAAGACGTGCCTGACAAAGACCGTGTGCACTCAGCGGAGTGTTGCCGAAATCATATTTTTTCCCGGCGTCGGGGTCAACGTTACCCTCAGATTCGGCATGACGTACAAGCATAAGCTCAAAGCACAACTTTTCCATCGCTTTTTCGCCTCCTTGGATTTATTATAACACAAATAATTACCAAATTTATAAATAATTTGTAAAAACAGAAAGGATGTGTTATAATGTTTTAATCAATCCAAAGGAGTATTGCCGATGATTAATCTGATCAAGCGAAACACACCCGCAATTGCCGACCTTTTTGTGCTCAAAGACATTGAAAAAGAAAACGGCAAAGGTGTTTATAAAATTTACTGCGAGAACGGAAAAATCGTTCTGGCGGGCGATTGCAAAATCAGTCAGGCAATGGCATATTACCGCTATCTGAAAGATTACTGCAAGGTGAATTTTTCAAATTGCGGCAACACAAAAATCAATGTTGAAACCGCTCCCCTGCCCAATGAAGAAATAAGCTTTGTAATTGAGCAGGAAAAGCGTCTTTATATGAATTACCGCACCTTCGCCTACTCCGCCGCTTTCTGGGACTGGGAACGTTGGGAAAAAGAAATTGACTTTATGGCAATGAACGGCATCAACATGCCCCTGTCAATTGTCGGCAGTGAAGCTGTGTGGTATTATACACTGCGTGACCTCGGTTACAGCGAGGTCGGTGCACTGCGCTACCTTTCAGGCCCAGCCTTCTGGCCTTATCAGCTCACGGGCAATTTTGACTCTTATTTCGCACTTGCCGATGTCAAATACGTTGAGGCACGCCTTGCACTGGGTCAGAAAATCCTTAACCGCGAGGTTGAACTCGGTATGTCACCGATTATGCCCGGTTTTGACGGACGTGTGCCCGGCTCGATTGTAAAGCTTTTCCGCAAAACGAAAATGCGTATGATAAAAAGCTGGCGCTCATTTAAGGTGTCATATATGATTGACCCGCTTGACCCGCTTTTCAAAAAATTCGGAAGTGCACTGCTTGAAAAACAGAAGCAGCTTCTCGGTGCATACCATTATTACAGCTGTGACCCGTTCTTTGAAAATGAAGCTCCCTCGAAAAGCCGCAAATTCCTTTGGGATGTAGGCAGAATGATAAACCGCCTTTACGAAGACTTTGATGCTCAGTCCGTGTGGGTTGTTCAGTCAAAGGGGCTTGACCGCAATCTTATTTCCGCCGTGCCGAAGGAAAGATTGCTTGTTATCGACCTTGAAGGTAACGCATATAAAGAAACCGACAATTTCTACGGCTATGATTTCATCCTCGGCAGTGTACACAACCGCTGTGACCGCACAGTGCTTCACGGCGACATAAAATCACTTGCAGAAAATCCTTATCTTAAAGTGAAAAAAGTCGCACCCAACGTTGTGGGAACGGGCATCTTCGCAGAGGGTATCAATCAGAATCCGCTTTACTTTGAACTTGCCCTCGATATGCTCACGAGCGGCACCGAAATCGACCTTGACAAGTGGCTTGACAGCTATGCCGAGCGCCGTTACGCAAGCGATGAGGATTGCCTTAAAACGGCGGTCAGGTGCCTTGCCGAAAGCTGTTACTCCCCTGACTGCACGGGCAGTGAGACGGGTTCGGTTATCTGTGCACGCCCCGCAACGGAGCTTCGTCACACGGCTCCCGGCGACACACTTGAACTGCGCTACGACAACAAGATTCTTCTTGATGCCGCTGAGCAGCTGATGAGCGCCGAAAAGGCTGACAGTGACGGCTGGCGATACGACATCTGCGACATTATGAGGCAGGTGCTCAGCAATCACGCCTCTGCCCAGTTTTTCAGGGCCTGGAACGGATACAAAGAGAAAAACCTCAATGATTTTGAGCGTGGCTCAAACGGATTTTTAAGGCTTTGCGAAGAGATTGACGAGTTGTTGCAGACACGACCCGAATTCACCCTGCACCACCACTTAAAGCAAGCTTCCGCTCAGGCAATTGCCGAAAAAGACCAAGAGAATTTTGAACTGAACGTTCTTGCTCAGGTAACTGTCTGGGGGCCGTTTGTAAAGAGTGTGAATTACGACATGGCGTGGAGAGAGTGGGGCGGACTCATCGCAACCTTTTATGTAAAGCGCTGGCAAACCTTCTTTGAGCAGCTTGCCCTTGAATTCCCCAGACGCAAAATTTACTCAAACGCCACAAGAAAACAGCCCGACGGCAGAAACGAATATACGGGCAACTATTTCTACAAAAACTACGAAAAGTTTGAGAAAAACTGGCTTTCAACCGCCAACCCCGACGAGCCTTCAAATGAGGATACGGTTGAAAAAGCAAAAGAGCTTGCCGCAAAATACCACAACGCAATCAACGGAATTACGGTAAACTTTGAATAAACACTTTCACCCGCACACAAATTTTGTGTGCGGGTGTTTTTTAACTGTTTTTAATGCTTATCGGTCGTCTTAGAATAAGACTCAGCAACGCCTGAGGTTTAAACGGAATAAGCGGATAAAGATAACTTTTGCCCGAAACGGTTTTTGTTGTGGCAATGAGGAAAACGGTCAGCGCAATACCGGCGGCAAACCCCCACAAATTGAAAAGTGCAATCAGAATAATCAGTATTATTCGCATTATTTTGAACGCATAACCAAGCTCAAAACTCGGCTGAACAAAATTGGTGATTGCAACAAAAGCCATGTAAAGCACAACCTCTGAAACAAACCAGCCTGAGGACACCGCAAATTCACCCAGCACGAGCGCACCGACGACGCTGAATGAATTTCCCAACGCATTGGGTGTATTGAGTGATGCCATTTTCAGCGCATCGATTATGAGCTCAATTATCAAAAGCTGTATCACAAACGGTACAGTCGTTTCCTGCTCAACCTTTATGAATTCAAGCTGCGGCGGAATCAATTCGGGATTTTGCATCAGCAACAGCCACACGGGGGTGAGCAACAGAGTTATTGCAAAAACAAGTGAGCGGATGATTCTTATATATGAGCCGACAAAAGGTGACATATAGTAATCGTTGGTATCCTGCAAAAAGTCGAAAATACCCGAAGGAATTATCATTGCGGCAGGTGAATTGTCCGTGAGGATTACTATACTGCCTTCAAGAGCGCTTGCCGCGGCAGCATCTGGCCGCTCTGTGTAACGTACCTTCGGAAAAGGATTGTACCACTGCTTTCGGACAAGGCACTCAATCAGACTCTGCTGACCCATTGCAAGCGAATTTATGTCGATTTTTTCAATTTTCTTTTTTACCGTTGCAAGAATTTCTTTATCCACACGGTCATCAATATAGCACAGCACAACGTCTGTTTTTGATTTTTTGCCGACCGAGCAGATGTGCATTATAAGATTGGGGTCGCGCACCCTGCGACGTATGAGCGCCGTGTTAAATACAATTGTTTCCACAAATCCGTCGTGGGGTCCTCGCAGAACTTTGTCGTTTTCGGGCTCGTCAACCGCACGCACAGGGTAAGTTCTTGCGTCTATAATCACAACATCCCGACGCTTGTCAACAACCATGGCAACAGCGCCCGAAAGCACAGCCTTCACAACGCCGTCAACGTCGCCCACAACATCGGTTTCAACGTAAGGCACAAAGGCGTTTGAAAAATCCCTCGCAGTCATTTTCGGGGTGGTTTTCTCATCTTTGAGCTTCATAAGAAAAGCCATTATTCTTTCCATCAGCTCATCTTTGCAAAAGCCGTCCACGAAATAAAGCTTCGCCCTGAGTGAGCCGATCATTATATCGCGCCCCACCATATCAAAAGACTCTTTTACCCTTAAAACCGAATCAAGCAGTGCTGTATCCTGCAAAAAATCGCCACTGAAATAAGTCAAAGACATTGAAAATATCCCCCGAAAGCAAAATGGTGACGGAAAAGCTCCGCCACCATAATTATCTGCGCATTTTTCAGCGATATTCATTATAAAGGTTGATAATTGCATTCCACGTCACGGGTCCGACCGCACCGTTTTCGGGCAGTCCTCGCAGACGTTGAACGGCAATAACCGCATTTTTGGTTGCGTTGCCGAAAATTCCGTCAACTTTTATCAGCGGCACGGATTTGTTATTCTGCGCAATGGTGCGCAAAAAAGTCTGCAACTGCGACACCACATTGCCCGTTGCGCCCGTCGTGATAAAATAGCCGGGATAAATCAGCGAAGAATATCCCCTGAATTCATCCGGCAAAGAGTTGAGGATGCTGTTGTAAACATCCTGCAAGGAGTACCAGGTGTTTCTGCCGATGATTCCGTCAACCGTCAGACCGTATTCGCGCTGAAATGCCTGCACGGCGTCACGGGTTCGCGGCCCGAAAATTCCGTCAACGGCAACCGAGGGGATTTTGTTGTTGAAATATGCAATGAACGCAAGGTAATACTGCGCCGTGCGCACGTCAATGCCGCTGTCACCCTGGCGCAGAATTTTGCGGAAAGTGCGCTCAATTTCGCTGATTGTGATGCCTTCTGAATAAAGGTCTGAAACACGCTTGACGGCGTTGTAAATCTGCTTTATTTTGTACCACGTCGCCTTGCCGACAATGCCATCCTGTGCAAGATTGAAAATTTTCTGAAACTGTAAAACAGCCGCCCTTGTCGCCGCGTCAAAAACACCGTTTGTTGCAGGAATTCTCGGAATTGACGGATAATTTGAAGCAATTCTGTTCAGCTGTTGCTGAATTGTTCTTACATCTTCGCTGACCGTGCCAAGTCGCAGGGCGCGGTTCGGATAAGAGGCGGCAATGTTTTTTACGGGTGCATTTTTTACAATATTTATATCGTTGCCATAGTAATTCTGCAAAATCTGATACGGAGTTCTTCCCTGATTTGCAAGAGTAACAGTGCCCCACTGTGACAGGCCTCGGCAGGTTACCGACCTGCCGTCGCAGTATTCGGTGAAATAGGGCTGAATCTGATTGCCCTTGGTGACATAATCGTTGTAAATTTCGTCAACAATTTCGCTGATGTTCGAAAAAACGTCACGTCCGTTGACAAACGCCTGATCAATGCTTGTTGAGTTCGTTATGTCAAAATCATAACCTCGGCTGCGGTAATACTCGGAAAAAATACGGTTAAGCGCAAAGGAAATCTGCGCATAGATGTTCGCACGCAGGGCGTTTTCAGGCCACGTAGGATAAATTTCACTTGAAGCCACATTCTTTATGTAGTCGGTGAATGGCACTGTTACGTTGGGTGCGTTTTCATTCGGTCTGCCAAGGTGCACGGTTATATAATCGGGAATAACAGGGGTAGGCATCAGCTTTCTCTCCTTTCATTTATGTCAACACCGTCAAGAAACTGCATTTCTTTTTCCCCGACATAAATGGGGGCCGGCTCATCCGTGCCCTCTGCCCTTGCGAGCAATTCAACGGGTTGGATTGAAAGGATTGAGTCAAAAACGGGAACATTGGTAAAAACCGCTCTCACAAACGATGGATGCTCGACCGCCACTGTGTAGCCTGCATAAGTGACAGCACCGTTGCTGTCCGGTGTGAGTGAACGCTCTTTGGGCGGTGCAGGCAATTCGATCGTGGGCGTTATTCCATCGGCATCGGTTAATCCGTTGAAAAGAGTTATATTCCCCGTTTCTACAGGTAAAGACACAGTAACACGTGCATTGGGGATTCCGTAAGCACGGTTAGCTGCATAAACCTCGGTGCGCAGGCGTCCTTTGCCCGTGTTGGCGGTTAAAAATGTTTCCAGATTGCGACAGCTTTCACGCTGAATATCTGTTGCGGATACCTCGCCGCTTGTATATCGGCGGCAACGCTCACGCAACGCCTCAACCGAATCCGTTGCACTGAGCACGGTTTCTCCGCCACGGTTTACTTCAAGATTTTCGTTGTCAGACTCAACCCCAGAACGGTCATCAAGATTTGTTTCGATTGAATTGAAGCCTTGCTGAACAGGGATTGCCTCAGGAAATTCTTGTGCCGCGGCGGGTACGTTTTGCCGTATTTCTTCTTGTTCCCTCGGCTGAGGCACAGGCTGCTCGGGCGGAAGAGTGCTTCGGCGTGAATATGAAAGCATTTCGCGCTTATACTGCTCAATGAGCTTTTCGAGATTTTTGTTGTTCATTTCCATCCTCCTTAAAATTTCCTATTTTCAATATATTAAGGAGGTGGCTGAAATGTGACGGTTTTGATTATTATTTCTGTTATCTTAATACCGGCGGCGAGCGGTTTTTATCTGTTATAAGCGTAAAGGGTACTCCGAGGGATGAAAAATGACATTGCACCCTTTATCAAAGCCAAAGGCAGCACAGAGCGAACTCTGTGCTGCCTTTTCTATTGTTCGGGGTTATTCTTTAAATTATTCTGCGTCTTCGTCCTTCTTCTTGCGGGAGATGAAGGCTGCTGCTGCTGCAACGGAAAGACCGGCAGCAATTGCAAGAGCAGTGGTTGCAGAACCTGTGGCGGGAACTGAGGGATTGGCGTTGCCTTCGCCCTCGGGAGCATAATTATCGTCAGAGTCTGCACCGTCGTCAGTGTCGCCGGTGTTGTCGCCTGCGTTTTCATCATATTCGAACTCTGCGTCGAATACAAGGTCGTTTGCGGGCATCTTCTCGGGAACCTCGGGGTTCCAGCCGATAAATGTTGCACCGTCAAGTTCGGGATCTGCAGGTACGGGGATGTCGTCGCCGACTGCAACAACAAACTCTGCATAGGATTCACCTTCAACAAGGTATGTTACGGTGAATTCTTCGGGACGCTCAATGTCGCCGATAAGCTCGCTTGCAAGCCAAATAACGGCAATACCGCCGATGATGGAAACACCTGTGATTGCTGCTGCATTCATAGCTGCGATTGAACCGAGAGTAACTGCACCGATGACTGTGCCGCCGACAACGACTGTTACAAGGGTTTCGTCAATTCTCCACTTAGCTGTGAATGTCATGTTCTGTTCAGGCATTGTTGCGGGAACTTCAGGATCCCAACCGTCGAACTTATAGCCGAACTTTTCGGGATCTGCGGGAAGCGGAATTTCTTTGCCGACTTCAACCTCATATGCGTCATAGGTTTCGCCGTCAACAACAAATGTTACATAGTAGGTGCTGGGTTTTTCCATCCATGTTGCGTCGAATGTTACGTCATTTGCGGGCATTGTTGCAGGAACCTTGGGTTCCCAGCCTGCGAAGATGTAGCCTTCACGTGTGGGTGCTGCGGGAGCATTGATTGCGGTGCCGTAAGCAACAAGGAATTCCTTCGTCTTTTCGCCACCTTCAAATTCACCCTCGGTTGCATTGAATGTTGCTGTGTATTCGATAGCGTTGAGTTTTGCAACGATAACAACATCATCTGCAGGAACTGTGTCGGGCAGGTCATTGCCGAACTCGTCAACCCACTTGTCGAAGGTGTAGCCTTCGGGGATGTCTGATTCTTTAATTGTGTATGCGGGGAACTCTGCGCCAAACTCAGCCTGAGTCTCGTAAACAGCAGTTGTGCCTACATAGTAGGTGATGTCGTAGCTGTTGATTTCATAAACAGCCTTGACTGTTGTGTCAGCTGTAATGCTGTCATATGCCTTATCCCAGTTCTTGAAGGAGTAGCCTTCCTTGGTGTCGGGATCTGCGGGAGCAGTTGCTGCCTTGCCGTAGTCAACGTTCTGGGTGCTGAGGACTGTGTCATCCCAGTCAACGAACTTAACCTCGAAGCTCTGGATGCCGTAAACAGCGGTAATTGTAAGGTCGGATTTTACAGATGAGAAATCTGCGGGTGACCAACCTGTGAAATCGTGACCTTCCTGATTGTCGGGGACAGCGGGAGCGGTTGCGGCTTTGCCGTACTCAACTGTTTCTGTCTTAAGAACAGTGCCGTCCCAGTCAACGAAAGTGACTGTGAATGACTGTGTCTTAAAGCCTGCGGTTGCTGTGATGTCCTTTGCGGGCATTGTTGCGGGGGCAGCAATTTCTGCGCCGCCTTCTGTTTCTGTCCAAGTCCAGCCTGTGAAGTCCTTGCCTTCAATGTCAGGCTCTACAACGGAAACAGCTGCTTCATAATAAACTTTCTTGGTTGTTGTTGTACCGTCAACAACAGTTGTAAGGGTGTACTGGTTACGCTCAAAGTAAACTGAAAGTTCAAGAGAACCGTCGCCCTTTACGATACCGCTGATGTTGCTTTCATCTTCATCAAGAATGAAGCCTTCAGGGGTTGTGTAAGTTGCAGTGTATTCCTTGCCTGCTGTGCCGTACTTTGTTTCGGTTGAGGTGGGTTCATCGGAATAAGCACCGGTTGTATCCATGTAATAGAAATTAACTGTTACGACGATACCTTCCTGACCTATTGTCTTACCGTAAAGAGTTGCACCGAAAGCGGGCATTGTTGTGATGTTTGCGGGGATTGTGCATTCAGCGTCTGTGTACCAGCCGTTGAAGGTATAACCGGTTGCAGGTGTATAGGTTGCAAGGGTGATGGGTGCATCGCACTTGGCTGTTGTTTTGAGATCGGTTGCTTTGCCGTCAACTACATAGTTGATTGTGTATTCTTTGGGTTCAAATACAGCGGTATATCTTGTAGTTGTCTGGGGATATACGTTGTTGAATTCAGGAGTCCAACCTGCGCGTGTGTAACCATCCTTTTCAGGGGTGGGAACAGTGCCTTCAAACGGTGCGCCGGGCTTGCCGCTGAACTCGCCAACGATCTCATTGTCAGCAACGAATGTGATAACAACATTGTCGCCGTAAACAGCTGTTACTGTCATGTCGCCGGTGACCTTGCTGAAATCCTTATCCCAACCTGTGAAGAACTTGTCTTCCTTATCAGCAGGATTGGCAGGAGCTGTTGCTGCTGAGCCGTGTTCAACCGTATCGGTGCCGAGAACGGTTTTGCCGTCTTCGTCAACAAAGGTTACGGTATACTCGTTGATTTCGAAAAGTGCCTCAAAGGTTGCACCCTCTGTGGTAAGGATTACGGGATTTTCTTCATCGTCGAAGTCAACGGGTTCACCGTCAAGAAGCCAGCCCTTGAAGGTGTAGCCTTCCTTCTGAGGATCTTCGGGAGCATCGATTTCGTCGTCGAAATAGGTGGGAACTGTTTTGTAAAGCTCTGCCTCGCCGTCATCGTCAATATCAGCATTGAAAATAACGTCATACTCAAGAGCATCGAAAATTGCATAAAGATCGAATTCATCAGGCCACTGAGTTTCTTCGGGATCAGAGTTTTCAAGAATCATTTCGTCGCCGTCATAGATATCGAAGAAGTCGCCTGTCCAGTAAACAAATTCATAACCGGTCTTTTTAGGTGCTTCGGGAAGCTGGATAATGTCATCATATGTGCTGACACGTGTTGCATATTCCTCATCTGTGCCGTCGTTGTTAACGTCAGCAAAGAAGTTGAATGTGTATTCTTTTGCAGTGATTGTGCCGTAATATGTGGTGCTTTCCTCGAAAGTTTCGGGGAATTCTGCTTCCGTGGTCATTTCAGCGTCTTCAAACCAACCGCTGAACTCATAACCGTAGGGTTCACTGACGTCAGGAATTTCAAACGCATCTTCGTTTGTACCGCTTGTTGTTTCTGTTTCGCCATCGAGATTCCATGTTACGGTGTAAGTTTTTGCCTTAAACGTTGCAGTTGCCTTTACATCATAATCGGGCATTGTAGCCGGCTTTGTGATGTTATTGTCGTCTGCTGTCCATGTCCAGGAATCAAATGTTTCGTGTGCTTTATCCCTACTTTCAGGATCAGCAACAGTTGCGCCGTAGAGATATTCAACTGTGTAGGGTGCATCAATACCGTTGTCAACAGTTACATAATGCTTGTTTCTGTCAACAAAGTATTTAACAACAAGAGTGCCTGTTTCGGGGATGTCGGCATCAATGTTTTCGCTGGCAGCACTGATTGTGAAGCCTTCGGGAGCAGTATAAGTGTAAGGTACAGGCTCGCCGACAACACCGTTTTCATAGGTGTTTGTTGTGGTCTTATATGCACCTGTTGTATCCATAATGTTAAGCTCAACAGTGTAGGATACGCCTGTGTTGGGAGTCCACTGTGCAGTATAGGTTTCACCGTTGAGAGATTTCATAACGGGATAATCATCTGTGAAAGTTACATCTTCACCGGCAAGATTTTTCCAACCGGAAAGAGTGTAGCCGGGTTTGACAATGTTTGCAGGTGCAGTAACAACATCGTCATACTCGACTGTTGTTTTAACTTCTGCTGTATTTCCGCCGATATTGCCGCCGTTAAGATTAAATGTTACGGGGCAGTCAACGGGATCAAGTGTGCCGTCGAATCTGAGACCTTCGCCGGTCATATTGCCAACTGCGGGTGACCAGCCGCTGAATGTGTAACCTGTGGACTCCTCAGGATCTTCGGGAGCGTCGATGGGCTGATTGAATTCGGTAGGAACGGTTTCATAAAGTTCACCGTCAACATAGAATTCAGCATTATAAGTGCCGACTTTCCATGTTGCGAAATAAACGGTATCCTCATTGGGAGCTGTGAGAGTCATGTTACCCTCAGTTGCGTTTGAGTCTGTGCTCCAACCGTTGAAAGTATAGCCGTAGCGGGTAACTTCAGGTGCTGTTACGGGCTTGCCGGGAACTTCGTCAACCTCAGTGTCAGCGCCGGGAGCAAATGTACCGCTGTTTGAATTGAATTTAAGCGTTACAGGTTCAAGATCGCCGTAAATTGCATATACGGTTACGTCTTCATAACCGTGTGTAATGCCAAGGTCTGCAATTGCTGAGCCTGTTGTTGCTGCGGAGTCAAAGCTCCAGCCCTTGAAGGTCTTGCCGACAGGAGCTGATGCAATTGCAGGTGCAGTACCGTCGAAGTCTTCATTGATGAAGCCTGCGATTTCAGTTTTTGCATCGGCTGCAAAAGTACCGCCGTTTGCATCAAATATAACCTTTGAAGAGAATGTGATGGGTTCTGCAACAAGGGTTGCATCGGGGATTGATGTCCATGATGAGAATTCGTCACCGGAGTTTGCACCCTCGCTGACAGACTTACTCATTGTTGAAAGAGCAGCTTTGTGATCCTTATCTTTGATAAGTCTTGCATCAACAAAGAATTTACCGACTGCATCAACGTCTTCAAGGTCTTCATTAACGGTAAGTTCAAGTTCGCAGAGCCAGTTGACGGGGTCATTCCAAAGAACGGTTTTCTGCATTGAAACCTGAAGGAATGCATAGTCATAAGTGTCAAGGAAGTCCTGATCGATATAGCCTGCTTCAACACAGTCAACCTCAATACCGGGATTGTAGTAATTGGCGCTAATGTTTGTTGCTATACCGTTGGGTCTGTTGCTGTTTGAGAATGAACCTTTTGTTTTATTGTAAGTGATTGTATCGCCCTGATAATAATCAACCACAAAAACATCCTTGGGGAAGCTGAGAACGAACTGTGCACTGTTGGAATAGAAATCAGAGATTATCCAAATGCGCAGATACACGGTGTCACCGCGGGCAGCCTTTGTGATGGGATTATCATCTTCATCAAAGAACTGTGTTTTGACACCGAAGGAGTTCATGCTCGTTGAGCCGAATGAAGCGTAGTCACTCGGCCAGGTTGTCTTGACATCAGCCTGGTCAATGGCAGATGCCATGATTGACACAGAGCCGAGGATCATGCTGAATGCCAGAATGACAGCCAGCACTTTCTTGATCTTGGTCATAAAATTTTCCTCCAAAAAATTTATTTATAAATTAATTTATATAAATTACGGAAAGCCGTAAATATTTCCTTTTTCATCTCTCTGCGGACAAGCAGCAGAGAGAAAAACTGTATGCTTTATGCATTGGGGGTTACCACGCGGGTAGCCTGATCGATTGTCGATGCGTATGCAGCGGCAGCCGAAATGGAAGCAGCGTCGCCGGTGGTGATTTTATCGTCGCCGTTGATGTTACCCGCCATAAAGCGATAAGTAATCTGATCGCTTTCCCAACGCTCATCCTCAGCGTGAGCATAAGCGGCTGATGTCTTTGCGAAGGAAACGTCTGCGGTCGTGATTATTGAGTCACCGTTGACATCACCGAAAACGACAACAAAGAAGCTTTCGACAAGCGTGTCGTCGGCTGTGTTATCAGGCGTGCCGTTTACATTGTAAAGGTTAATAACAGCGCCCGTGCCGTATTCCTTAGCCACACCGCCACTGACGGTATAGGGAATAATTTCAATTCTGCCGTCACCTGTGTAATCAACGTAACTGCGAAGCAGGTTTTCATCAAGTTCGGTTGTAAGACCGTAAACAAACCAGTGCGCCTTTTCGCTGTCGGTTGAATCGGTATATGCTGTGTAATCAGTGCCGGCAACACCGTCAAAATCAGCAATTGTTTCGGTGTAGCCGCTTCTGTCAACAACGGTAGTCATACCTGCGGCAGGAATCAATTTAACGGAAACATCTTTGTAATCAGAGTAAATTCTGAGATCATTTGCCGGCATTTCGGCAGGGACGTCTTTCCAACCCTCGAAGGTTGCAATTACATGAACACTGTCGCTTGCAAAGATGTCTGCGGGATCTGTTGAGGGAAGCGTAATTACGGAACCGCACATAACGGTTTCGGTATGATAAACATTGCCGTAAAAATCAATGAATTCAACTTTGAATTCTTGTTTTTCCCAGCTTGCCGTGTAAGTTTTGCCGCTGACGTTATCCATAACCGGATTTTCAGCATCAAAAGTTACAACTGTTTGCGTGTCGCTGTCAACCCAACCTGTGAAGCGGTGACCCGTCAGTACAGGGTCAGCGGGCGGTGTGATAACCGAATCAAACTTAACAGTGTCGGTAATATCAGCCTCGTTGCCCTCAATATTTCCGCCGTTAAGGATGAATTTTACCGAACAGTCTACGGGATTCAGCGTTGCGGTAAAAATCTTACCTTCTTCATCCATAACTCCGACCTCGGGGCTCCATCCGCTGAAGGCGTAGCCCGTGGGCGTTGTCGGATCGTCAGGGGCGATTATCTGCTGCTTGAACTCGGTGGGAACCGTTGCGTAAGTTTCACCGTTAAGCATGAAAACAGCATCAAATACGCCTGCTTTCCAGATTGCGAAATAAAGGGTGTCTTCATAAGGAACTATCAGAGTTTTTTCGCCGGTTGTTGCGTTAATATCAGCGTTCCAACCCACGAACTCATAGCCCGTACGGCTTACAGCGGGACACTCTATCGCCTCGCCCGGATACTCCTCAATCTCAGTAACTGCGCCCTCGGCAAAATTGCCGCCGTTTGCAGAAAATTTAACGGTTACCGGGTCGTAAGCATAAATGGCGTAATATGTAACATCCTCATAGCCGAAAGTCACATCGGAAAGTGATGTTACGCCGGTTGTTGCGTCAGGATCTGTGTTCCAACCCACAAAAGATTTACCTGTCGGGGCTGTAACGGAAGGCTCTGTACCTGAAAAACTTGTGTTGATTATTCCCTTGTGCTCTGTCTTGGCACCCTGAGCAAATGTGCCTTCGTTTGCATCAAAAATAATTTCAGAGGCAAAAGTGACAGGCTCAGCAACAAGAGTTGCATCGGGAATTGCAGACCATGAAGAGAATTCGTCGCCTGAGTTTGCACCCTCATTGACCGACTTACTCATTGTCGAAAGAGCCTTTTTGTGGTTCTTGTCTTTGATAAGTCTTGCGTCAACAAAGAATTCTCCGACAGCATCAACGTCGTCAAGGTTTTCATTGACGATCAGTTCAAGCTCGCAAAGCCAGTTGACGGGGTCGTTCCATAGAACGGTTTTGTTCATTGAAACCTGAAGGAATGCATAATCGTAAGCATCAAGGAACGCCTGATCTATATAACCTGCATTAAAACAGTCAACCTCAATGCCGGGATTATAATAATTGGCACTGATTGTTGTTGCTATACCGTTAGGTCTGTTATTGTTTGAAAATGAACCTTTTGTTCTGTTGTATGTAATCGCATCGCCCTGATAATAATCAACCTCAAAAACATCCTTGGGAAAACTGAGAACAAACTGTGCACTGTTTGAATAGAAATCGGAAATTATCCAGATGCGAAGATACACTGTGTCGCCTGGTGCGGCTCTGCTGATGGGATTATCATCCTCATCAAAGAACTGTGTTTTGACGCCGAAGGAATTACCTTCGCCGGTACCGAATGAAGCGTAATCGGCAGGCCAGGTTGTGTTGACATCCTCCGGAGCAATTGCCGAGGTAATTACAAGCATTGTCCCGACGATAATGCTTAAAACCAAGAAAAAAGCTATGAGTTTCTTAAACTTAGTCATCAATCATACCTCCCAATAATAGTAACCAACGTTTTATATTTAAGGTTGGCTCTCTGCGGTTAACCCGCAGAGAGAACAGATATTAAGAGTTTGGTATTACTTCACGTGTAACCTGATTGATTGTTGATGCGTATGCGGCAGCTGCTGAAATTGAAGCAGCATCGCCGGTGGTGATTTTATCGTCGCCGTTGATGTTACCGGCCATGAAGCGGTAAGGAATCTGGTCGCTTTCCCAACG
>JAZOBD010000023.1:0-33332 GCA_045595825.1 Acutalibacteraceae bacterium | reverse complement strand
TTGACCAAAGTTATTCCTCAGGCATTCAAAGGTGTATTATAAAAACAAGAAAGAGCTCATCCAAATCGGATGGGCTCTTTTGTATAAGCATATCAAATTAAATCATCTTAAAATACTTCAGCGCATCGGTGATGGCGTCTTTTTTTTCTTTCGGGCAGTTGGGAACACGGTGGCCGTCTTTGCCTTTGTTATAGCATTCTCTTTCGATGATGCCGTGTTTTGCTTTAATCTGAGCTATATTCAATGTCGAAACTTTCAGCCCGAACTTATTGAGCACATATTCCTTGATTTCATCATAGGTAGCTTTGCTTTCGGCGGCTGTAATATCCAGCTCATCAAGGTCTAAATCTATGTCAATATATGCGTCGGCCTTTCGTTGGGACAACTGGACAACCGTTTCTACGTGGGCGGTGCGGGGGAACATGTCAACGGGGGCGGCTTTGACGGCGGTGTAGCCGAGTTTTGCAAACAGAGCGCAGTCGCGCGCAAGGGTTGCACTGTCGCAGGAAACGTAAACTATTCGGTCAGGTGCCATTTTAACCGCCGTTTCCACAAGCTCGGGCGCACAGCCCTTTCGCGGCGGGTCAAGAATAAGCACGTCGGGCTTTACTCCCCTGCTTTCAAGTTCTTTTGCCGCAACACTTGCGTCACCGCAAAGGAATTCGGCATTTTCAATATTATTTAAGCGTGCGTTGATTTTTGCATCTTCAATCGCTTCGGGCACAATTTCAACCCCGATTACTTTTTTTGCATTTTTTGCCATTGACAGACTGATTGTGCCTGCGCCGCAGTAGAGGTCAATCACGGTTTCGTTGCCTGTGAGCGCCGCATATTCCGCCGCCTTTTCGTAAAGCTTTTGTGCCTGGGTGCGGTTTACCTGATAAAACGAAAGCGGTGAAATGCGGAATTTCAGACCGCAGAGGATATCCGTTATGCAATCCTCGCCCCACAGGGTGCGCATTTTTTTGCCGAGTATTACGTTGGTTTTTTCGGTGTTTACATTAACACAGATGCTCTTTATTCCCTCAATTTTTTGCGTGAGTGCCTGTACAAGCCCCTCCTCATCGGGCAGGCGTGTGCCGTTTATGACGGGGCACACCATAATTTCGCCCGTCATTTCAGCTTTGCGCAGATAAATGTGGCGAAGCAAGCCCTTGTGGGTGATTTCGTCATAAATTTTTACATTGTTTTTTCTTACATATTCGTCAAAAACCGCAAGAACAGCGGCAAATTCCACGGGCGCAAGCAGACAGTCACGGCAGTCGATTACTCTGTGGCTGTGCTGTGAGAAAAATCCGATGTTGAGCTTGCCGTCTTTCATTTCAAGCGGATACTGAGCCTTGTTGCGGTAGCGACAGGTGCTTTCGGCGGTAATAATCGGCTCAGGTGTGATGTCAAGGCCGCCGATTCTTTTCAGATTTTCGGCAACCTGATTTGCTTTGATTTGCGCCTCGGCTTCATAGGTGATGTGGTCAAACACACATCCGCCGCAACGCAGAAAAACAGGACATTCCGGCTGTTTTCTCATCGGCGAGGCTTCGATTATTTTTTCGATTTTTGCAAAAGCATAGTTAGGCTTTGCCTTTAAAACGTGCGCATCAATAACGTCGCCGGGTGCGGTTGCATTGACAAAAACCGCCATTCCGTCATGGCGGCCGATTCCGCTGCCCGTTGCGGCGCAGTCAATAATTTCAAGCCTTATTTTGTCGTTTTTCTTAAGCATTTCGTGCCTCTTCCCGTGTGTGTATATTCAAAGTGATTATATCATAAGATATTATCTAAATCAACAAAAGCTTTTCATTGACACGCACTCAAAAAAAAGGTAAAATATACAATGGAATAAATTTGATTGGGAGATGGTCTTATGAACGATGTTAAAAAGCTTTATGAAAACTGGCTCGAAAACTGCACGGAAAAAGATTTGCACGACGAGCTTGTCAATATTCAGGGCAACGACGACGAAATACTTGACCGTTTTTACCGTTATCTTGATTTCGGCACTGCCGGTCTGCGCGGCGTTCTCGGCGCAGGCACAAACCGTATGAATATCTACACCGTCTGTCACGCAACGCAGGGTCTTTGCAACTATCTCAACGCACACTTTGACAATCCCAGCGTCGCCATCGGTTACGATTCAAGGCTCAAATCCGACGCATTTGCACGTGAAAGCGCCTGCGTTTTTGCCGCAAACGGTATTAAAGTTTTTCTTTTCCCCCACCTCGTGCCCACACCCTTTGTTTCCTATGCGGTAATGCAGCTTCATTGCTCATCGGGTGTTGTTATCACGGCAAGCCACAACCCCTCAAAATATAACGGCTACAAGTGCTACGGCGACGACGGTTATCAGATTACTGACGAAGCCGCTGCTGAAACTTACGAATACATCGGCAAGGTTGATATGTTCGGCGGCGTTAAGAAAATGTCCTTTGACAGCGCCGTCAGTGACGGTATTGTCGAATACATCGGCAACGACCTTATTGAGGCTTTCTACAAAACGGCACTCAAAAAGAGCATCAACCCCGAAATCTGCGCAAGCAGCGACCTGCGCGTTATTTACACACCCCTCAACGGTACAGGAAATATTCCCGTGCGCACCGTCCTCAAGCGCATCGGCTTTAAAAACATCCGCGTTGTTCCCGAGCAGGAGCTGCCCGACGGCAACTTCCCCACCTGCCCCTATCCCAACCCCGAAATCCGTCAGGCGTTTGAACGTGCGCTGAAAATGGCGGAAAACGAAAAAGAAAAGCCCGACCTTCTGCTTGCAACCGACCCCGACAGTGACCGTCTGGGTATTGCAGTGCTCCACAACGGCGAATACGTGCTGATGTCGGGCAACAACGTCGGCGTGCTTTTTACACAGTATATTCTCAAAGCAAAAAAAGAAAACGGCACCCTTCCCGAAGCTCCCGTTATGACGGAAAGCATTGTTTCAACCCCCCTGCTTGAAATTGTCGCAAACGCCTGCGGCGCAGAGGTGAAACAACTGCTCACGGGCTTCAAATACGTCGGCGAATACATTGCCGAGCTTGAAAAAGAGGGCAAAGACGGCAATTTCCTGATGGGTATGGAAGAAAGCTACGGCTACCTTGTCGGCACCCACGTCAGGGACAAAGATGCCGTTGCCGCTTCGCTTCTTATGTGCGAAATGGCGGCTTATTACAAGAAAAAGGGCAAGACCCTTGTTGACGTTATGAATGACATTTATGACGAATTCGGCTATTTCTCGGATAAGCTTTACAACTTCGGTTTCGAAGGTGCAAGCGGTATGAAGAAAATGGCAGACATCATGGCATCCACCCGTCAGACTCCGCCCACAGAGATTGCAGGTCTGCCCGTCGTAAAAATTTCGGACTACCTGCAAAGCCTTACAACCGACACCGTAACGGGTGAAACCAAGGCTATTGACCAGCCGAAATCAAACGTTCTTTCCTATGCCCTGCCTGACGGATGCCGCGCTGTTGTACGCCCCTCGGGCACTGAGCCGAAAATCAAGGTTTATATCACCGCACGCGGCGAAAATCCCGCCCTTGCAGATGAACTTGCCGACAAAATCGGCGAAGGAATGAAAAAACTGCTTAAAATCGAAAGCTGACGGAGGTTTAAAATGAAAAACAGAAATTTATTTGTGCGCATTGTTGCTTTGTTTTTGTGCGCGGTTATGTTAATCGGCGTTGTCGCCGCCGCAATCACGGCTTTTGCCGCAGAAGAAGTTGCTGAGGTTGCCGCCACGGGCAGCCGCACCCCCGTTGTACCGATTGTTGTCGGCGTTCTCGCGGTGCTTCTTCTCATTGCCTGCATTATTGTGCCGAAAATCAAAAAGAAATAATGATAAAAATCCTTCGTGCAGCCGTTATGACACACGAAGGATTTTTTATGTTTCGTTATATACTCTTTTTACTTTGAGCGCACCGTCAGCAATTTCACCGAGGCCGAGAAAAACTTTTTCAGGCGAATAAACCCTTGCCGCACCCTGTGTGACATCGGTTTTTACCCTTTGCAAATCAAGCTCTCCGCCGTTTGAAAAGCGTTTTGCCTGCGCCGCAGAAACGGTTATTTCAGGATAAGCAGCGAGCGCATCCTCCACTTTTGAAATAAAAGATGCATCGCCCGCATTTATTTTTTCTTCCAGCTCTTCAATGGTAAGCGTCTGTGAAATATCAAAACCGTTTGCCCTTGTTCTTATCAGCTCTGTCAGCACCGCACCGCAGCCGAGCCGCTCGCCGATGTCGGCGGCAAGTGTTCTGATGTAAGTACCTGCCGAGCAGGAAACGTCAATGACGTATTCGCCTTTTTCGCCGTCGCAGGAAACAAGCTTTATTTCGCTCACCGTCACTTTGCGAGCCTTTCGCTCAACCTCAATGCCCTTTCGGGCAAGCTCATAAAGCCGCTGACCGTTGACACTGACGGCGGAATACATCGGAGGCACCTGCTCAATTTCACCTACGAATTCACCGAGCACTGCGGTGAATTCATCGGGGGTGACGTTAACCTCGTTTGTGGCAAGCACCTCGCCCGTGATATCAAGCGTATCCGTAACCGTGCCGAGCAGAACCGTTGCGCGGTACGCCTTGCCGTGGTCGGGCAAAAGCTCGCAAAAACGGGTTGCACCGCCAAGCATTACCGTCATCACACCCTGCGCCATCGGGTCAAGCGTGCCTGTGTGGCCGCACTTTTTTTCACCCGTAAGCCGTCTTACACGGGCAACCGCCTGAAATGACGTTATTCCCTTTGGTTTGTTTATGAGAATCAAACCTGTCATAATATAGCTCCTTGCAGAAAAAGCCGCCGAAGTGTAACACTTCACAAGCGGCTTTTGTCATTTTTAACTGTCAAGCTGTGCCTTGATTTCATTAAGCAACGTGTTTGTTGCCTCGCGCTGACTTCCGTAAAGCGTACAGCCTGCGGCACCGGCATGACCGCCGCCGCCAAGACGTGCGCAGATTTCGCTGGCATCAATGTCACCGTGAGTTCTTACCGATGCTTTGAAACTGCCGTCACGCAATTCACGCATTGTAACGCCGACAAGCACACCCTCCACCTGACGCGGAAGATTTGCAAGGCGGTCTGTTTCACTTTCGTCAGAGCCGCTTCGTTTATACATCGCCTGCGTAACGGTGATGACCGCACATCTGTCATCAAAATATGTTCGCATACTTTCGAGCGCAAGCTTTTCAAGAGCGGCATAGGTCTTTGTTTTTGTTTCAAAGAATTTGAGAATTATCGGCTGTGTATCCGCACCGAGCTTTATAAGCTCAGCGGCAATAAGATGGGTGCGTGCCGTTGTATTTGAAAAGCGGAAGCAACCCGTATCCGTTGAAACACCCGTGAAAATCGCAGAAGCCATAACGGGAGTAATGGGACAACCCAGCTCGTTGATAAGTGCAAATATCATTTCTGCCGCAGAGGCAGACTCGCCTTCAAGCCAGAGTTTTTCCGCATAGCCGATATTTGAGCCGTGGTGGTCAATGCAAAGATTGACTCTGCCGCCGTAAATGCCGTCAAACTCGTTGCCGAGCAACTTATTATCCGCAACATCAACCGCAACAATCAGGTCGGGCTCAAATTCTTCGTTGTCAAGACCCTCAAACATAAAATCAAAGTCTGCGGGGATTCTGTCACCGCATTTTACCGCAACGCGTTTGCCCATTGCTTTAAGGGCGTGGGCAAGTGCGGTGTTGCTGCCCATTGTGTCGCCGTCGGGATGGCTGTGGGCAAGCAGTAAAATATTATCGCTTTCGGAAAGGATTTTTGCGGTTTCACGAAGGTCAATCCTCGTCATCTGCACCGCTCCTCTCATCGCTGAGCGACTCGAGCTTTCTGGTAATATCCATACCGCGCTCAATTGAGTCATCCGCAATGAATTTAAGCTCAGGCGTTTTTCTCAGGTGCAGACGTCCACCGATTTCGCGGCGGATATAACCCGTTGCACCCGTGAGACCCTTTACGGCATTTGTTGCCGTTTCAATTCCTTCCATTGCGCTGACGAAGACCTTTGCAAAGGATGCATCGGAGCTTACGTCAACACGCACAACGGTGAGCATTTTGCCCTGAACACGGGGGTCTTTGAGCTCCCTTATGATTGCGGCAAGCTCGCGGCGGATATCTTCTGAAACTCTGTCGATTCTGTAACCTGCCATTAATCTCTGTACTCCTCAATAACGAAGGCTTCGAAAATGTCGCCCTCTTTGATGTCGTTGAATTTTTCAAGGCCGATACCGCAGTCATAGCCGGAAGCAACCTCTTTGACGTCGTCTTTGAAACGGCGCAGTGAAGAAATTGCTGCTTCGGTGATAACAATACCGTCACGGACAAGTCTGATTGTTGAGTTTCTTGTGACCTTGCCCGAAAGGACGTGACAGCCCGCAATATTGCCGACAGATGAAATTTTAACAACCTGACGGACTTCGATTCTGCCCTGCTCAACTGTTCTGTATTTGGGTGCAAGCATACCCTTGATAGCTGCCTCGATTTCCTCGATGCAGTCGTAAATAACTCTGTATGTGCGAAGCTCAACGCCGTCACGCTCTGCGTTTTCGGAAGCAACGGGGTCGGGTCTGACGTTGAAGCCGACAACAATTGCGTTTGAAGCGCCGGCAAGCATTACGTCGCTTTCGCTGATTGCGCCGACACCGCTGTGGATAATCTTGACTCTGACCTCGTCGTTTGAAAGCTTGACAAGGCTCTGCTTGACAGCCTCTGCCGAGCCCTGAACGTCAGCCTTGACGATGATGTTAAGGTCTTTGAGTTCACCCTCCTTGATTGAAGCAAAGAGGTTGTCGAGTGTGACTTTTTCAAACTGCTTGAACTGCTCTTCTTTAAGCTTGTTCTTTCTCTGCTCAACAAGCTCTCTTGCAAGACGCTCGTCGTTAACGGCGTCAAATCCGTCGCCTGCCTGCGGAGCTTCCGCAAGACCTGTGATTTCAACGGGAACAGAGGGACCTGCAACGTCAACCTTGTTGCCCTTGTCATCCATCATTACGCGGACACGGCCGACAGCCATGCCTGCAACGATGATGTCGCCGGATTTGAGTGTACCGTTCTGGACAAGAAGGGTTGCAACGGGGCCTCTGCCCTTGTCAAGTCTTGCCTCAATGACAACACCCTTTGCCGCCCTGTTGGGATTGGCTTTGAGTTCTTTCATTTCGGCAACAAGAAGCACGGATTCAAGAAGAGTATCAATACCCTGATGTGTAAGTGCGGAAACGGGAACGCAGATTGTGTCGCCGCCCCATTCTTCGGGAACAAGCTCGTATTCTGTGAGCTGCTGAAGAATTCTGGCGGGATTTGCGGTAGGCTTATCCATTTTGTTGATTGCAACAACAATCGGAACGTCTGCGGCCTTTGCGTGGTTGATTGCTTCAATTGTCTGCGGCATAATACCGTCATCGGCGGCAACAACAAGAATTGCAATATCCGTTGCCATTGCACCGCGCAGACCCATTGACGTGAATGCGGCGTGGCCGGGGGTGTCAAGGAAGGTGATCTTTTCACCGTTGAGGTCAACTCTGTAAGCACCGATGTGCTGTGTGATACCGCCCGCTTCGGTTGCGGTGACGGATGTGTTTTTGATTGCGTCAAGAAGTGAAGTTTTACCGTGGTCAACGTGACCCATGACAACAACAACGGGATCACGGGGAAGAAGATCCTCGGCAGCATCTTCGCTGTCGTCAATGATTCTGTCTTCGATTGTGACAACAACCTGCTTTTCGACCTTTGCGCCAAGCTCTTCGGCAACAATGGCGGCGGTGTCAAAGTCAAGAACTTCATTGACGGTTGCCATCTGACCGAGTGTGAACAGCTTTTTGATAACCTCGGCGGCTGTCATTTTGAGCATTGCGGCAAGCTCGCCGACGGTGATTTCATCAGGTAATTTAAGCTGAAGCTGAGGCTTCTTTGCACGCTCGGCGGCAATTCTCTTGAGTCTTTCAGCCTCTGTTTCGCGGCGGGGCTGTCTTGTGCCGCCCTGCTTGCGGTACTGCTGTGACTTCTGCTTGATTTTCTGCTTGCCGACAGAGTTTGCGTGCTGCTTTGTTTTATTTTCGGGGGCAATGTTTTCATAACGCTCGTTGTACTTTTCAAGGTCAACGGTGTCAGCCCTTGTGTCAATCGTTCTTGCCTCGCCCTTTGTTCTTGCCTGCATGGGCTTGTTTTCTTTTTCTTTTTTCGGCTCTCTGGGAGCTGTGGGCATCTGGGGCAGACGGTCCGCTTTTGCAGGCTGCTGTTTTTGCTGAGGCTTGGGCTCAGGCTTCTTTTCCTGCTTTTCGGCAGGTTTATTCTCTTCAGCCTTTTTCTCAGCCGGCTTTTTCTCCGCAGGTTTCTGCTCGGGCTTCTTTTCTGCCTTTACGGGTGCCTCGGCAGGTTTCTGCTCGGGCTGTTTTTCTTCTTTTTTCGCCTCTGCGGGTTCTTCCTGCGCAGGTGTGTCAGACTCTGCCTTAGGGGCAGACAAATTAAAGTATGCCTCTAAATCGGCAACCTCATACTCTTTGGTAAAGGTTTCAAAAACAACGTTGAGTTCATCCTCTTCCAGAACGGTTGAGTGCTTTTTCTGGCCGTCAAAGTGTTTTACAAGTAAATCGGCAACAACGTTATTTTTGACGTTGAAGTCTCTTGCGAGTTCGTGTAATTTGTATTTATTAATCATTGAGTTACCTCCTCAGTCATGTTCTCCAGAATTCCCAGCACGGAATTTGCGAAGCCTTGGTCATTTATTGTAATCACGGCTGATTTCAGCCCTGTTGCGCGTCTGATATCCTCCATTGTCATTCCGAGCCTTATCAGCGGAACTGCATTTTTTGAAAAGGATATTTCTCTTTCAAATTCTTTGCCGAGTCTTTCGGAAGAATCTTCAGAAAGCAGGCACAAATGCGCCGCACCTGATTTTATGCCGTTTATTGCGGCGTCGTGACCGCAGGCAAGTTTTCCTGCCCTGCGACACAACCCCAGCATGGAAGCAAGTCTTTGTCTGTTATCCGCCATTGAGCTCCGCCTCCATCCTGTCATAAACCTCGTCAGGTATCGCACAGGAAAATGCTTTTTCAAAACGCTTTGCCTTGCGTGCCTTTGTAAGACAGGCAACGTCACGGCAGACGTAAGCGCCCCGTCCGGGTTTTCTGCCCGTAAGGTCAAGCGAGACCTCACCCTCGGGACTTCTGACAACGCGGACAAGCTCTTTTTTCGGCTTCATTTCATTACATCCGGTGCATTTTCTCATCGGTACTCTGCGAACTGCGGGCATAAGTTCAACTCCTGTGTAAAAAATTAAATGTCGAAATTAAGAAGGGATTCCTGAGTTTCGTTTTCGGGCTTGATGTCGATTTTCCAGCCGGTGAGCTTAGCGGCAAGGCGTGCATTCTGACCCTTGTTGCCGATTGCAAGTGAAAGCTGGCTGTTGGGGACGACAACACGGCAGGAACGCTCAACATCTTCGTCAATTGTGACGGAGATTACGTCTGCGGGAGCAAGTGCTGCCGCAACAAACTTTGCGGGGTCATCGCTGTAACAAACGATGTCGAGCTTTTCGCCGCAAAGAAGGTCAACAATCTTGCTGACACGGGTGCCCCTTGTGCCGATGCAGGCGCCGACGGGATCAATATCCTCGGCAGAGCTGTAAACGGCAACCTTGCTTCTTGAACCTGCTTCACGGGAAACAGACTTGATTTCGACGGTGCCGTCAAAGATTTCGGGCACTTCGCTTTCAAGCAGGCGTCTTACGAGGCCGGGGTGAGTTCTTGAAATTGTTGCTCTGGGGCCGCCGCGTGCGGATTCCTTGACGTCAACAATGTAAATTTTAATGAGGTCGCCCTCTTTGAAGTTATCGTTGGGAAGCTGTTCGGATTTGGGCAGGCGCTCTTCAAGCTTGCCGATTTCGACGGTTGCGTCGCCTGTTGCGGGGTCAATCTTGGAAACCTTTGCGGTGACGATTTCCTGATTTTTACTCTGGAATTCTTCGCGCATACGGCCGTGCTCCGCCTCACGGATACCCTGGCGCAGAACGTGCTTGCCTTTTTCGGCAGCTATACGGCTGACCTCTTTTGTTTCAAGTTCGATTTCAATAATGTCGCCGGGCAGTGCGGTGGCTTTGTATCTGCGTGCCTGGTCAACGGTGAGGTCTGTGTCGGGGTCATCAATTTCATTAACAACGTTTTTGCGGACAAAAACTCTCATATCGCTTTTGTCGGAATCGATTTCACAGAAAACGATGTCTTTGTTGTTGTAGTCTCTTTTAACGGCGGTTACGATTGCTTTCTGGATGCCGTCGCAAAGGACCTCCATATCTATGTTCTTCTCTTTTGCGAGAAGCTTCAATGCCTCAAAAAATTCCTTGTTCTTCATTTTGTTAATCAATCCTTTCAATAAAAGTCAATATGTCAGTTAATTGAATCCGGGAAAATCATCAAGCTTGATGTAGCTTGTTTCTTTTTTATTGACGCAAAGACCCTCGCCGTTTTCAAGGCGCACGGTAATATCCGTGCCGTCAAAGCTTTCGAGAACACCCTTGAAATCCCTGACGCCGTCACGGGCACGTATGAGCCTTAACATAACCTTTTCGCCGAGGCAGGCTTCAAAATGTGTTTCACGGGTAAGCTCACGCTCAAGGCCGGGTGAACAAACCTCAAGGCAGTAGCTCTGCTCAATGGGGTCGGCGTCGTCAAGGGGCTTGTCGAGTGCACGGCTCATTTTTTCACAGTCCTGAATTTCTATTCCGCCATCTTTGTCAATGAAAACACGAAGGAACCACGATGCACCCTCTTTGACAAAACGGATGTCCCACAGTTCAAGACCGAGACTTTCCGCAATCGGTGCGGCAATATCCCATACCGTCGCGACAACGTTGCCGCCCTTACCCTTTGAAGCCATTGCTTCACGCTCCTTTTTTCTTTTTGTGAATTTTGGTTTTAAGACAAACAAAAGAGCGGGTCGCCCCACTCTTTCATCAAACACTTAAACTTACTTGGATATTTTACCACAAGCTGTTTAAAATATCAAGTCTTTTTTAAAATTTTTAATAAGTAACAAGGTATCTGTCAATTTCCCAGGTGGAAACACGCATACGGTAAGCTTTCCACTCTTCTTTTTTGGCTTCAAGATACTTTGAATAAACGTGCTCACCGAGAACGTCTTTTACAAAAGCGTTGTCCTTGAATTCCCTGATTGCCTCTTCAAGTGAAAGGGGCAGCATATCAATACCCTCTTTAATGCGCTCTTCCTTTGTCATGTCGTAGATGTTGGAATCGGTTGAGGGCGGCACTTCAAGACCGCGTCTGATGCCGTCAAGACCTGCCCTGAGGCACATTGCCATTTCAAGATAAGGGTTGCAGGCAGGGTCGGCGCTTCTGAGCTCAACACGGGTACCTGCGCCTCTTGCGGCAGGCACGCGGATGAGAGGACTGCGGTTTTTGGCAGACCACGCAATGTAAACGGGAGCCTCATAACCGGGAACAAGGCGCTTGTAGGAGTTTACAAGGGGATTGAGCACCAGTGTCATGGGCTTGATGTGTTCAAGAATACCTGCAATGAAGCTGTATGCCTCTTTGCTCAGTGAAATGGGGTCGTTTTCATCATAAAAAATGTTGGTGTTGCCCTTGAAAAGCGACATATTTGTGTGCATACCTGAGCCTGCAACGCCGAAAATAGGTTTGGGCATAAACGTGGCATGAAGGCCGTGCTGCTGGGCAATACTTTTAACAACATATTTGAAGGTTACTACATTGTCTGCCGTTCTGAGAACTTCGTCATATTTGAAGTCAATCTCGTGCTGTGCGGGTGCGCACTCGTGGTGAGATGCCTCGATTTCAAAGCCCATATCTTCAAGCGTGAAAACGATGTCGCGGCGGCAATCCTCGCCCTTGTCGATGGGGCCGAGGTCGAAATATCCGCCCTGGTCGTGGGTGTGGGTTGTGGGCTTACCTGCGGAATCGGTGTGGAAAAGGAAAAACTCGCACTCGGGACCGACGTTGAAAGAATAACCCATTTCGGCGGCGTCGGCAATTGCCCTTTTAAGAACATATCTGGGGTCACCCTCAAAGGGTGTGCCGTCCGATTTGTAAACGTCGCAGATAAGTCTTGCGATTTTGCCTTTTTCTTCGCTGGAATTCCAGGGGAAAACGACAAAAGAATCGTAGTCGGGATAAAGATACATATCCGACTCCTCAATTCTGACAAAGCCCTCAATGGAGGAGCCGTCAAACATACACTTGTTGTCAAGCGCTTTTTCAAGCTGACTTCTTGTGATGGAAACGTTTTTTACAGCACCGAGAATATCCGTGAATTGCAGGCGGATAACTCTTACATCCTGCTCATCAGCAATTCTGAGAATGTCATCTTTTGTGTATTTTGCCATTGAAACTTCCCCTTTTTTCAATAAATATGCGGTGAGATTGTACCACTAAATTCAGTAGTTGTCAATTAATAAATTTATGTTATAATTGTTCTGCAATAATCACAGAAACGAGGTATTAAATAATGATTGTTGATTTTCATACGCATTGCTTCCCTGAAAAAATTGCGGTCAAGGCGCTTGACGTTTTGCGCCACCGCTCGGGAATTCTTGACACCTTTCACGAAGGCAGTGAGCTTTCGCTTATTGAGAGCATGAAAAATAACGGCGTTGACGTTTCGGTAGTGCTGAATATTGCCACCAACCCGTCACAGCAAAGCAAGGTCAACGGCTTCGCCATTGAGATAAATGCCCGTCCCGAAATCGTCGCTTTCGGCAGCGTACACCCCGACAGTCCCGAAGCCTTGCAGGAGCTTGAAAGGCTCAAAGCGGCGGGCATCAAGGGCGTGAAGCTACACCCCGATTATCAGGATTTCTTTGTTGACGAAGAGAGAATGTTTCCGATTTATGAAAAAATCGGTGAGCTTGGCATGATTACAACCTTCCACTGCGGCGTGGATATCGGTTTCCCTCACCCCGTGCACTGCACACCCGACCGACTTGCGAAGGTGTTGCCGCATTTCGGCGGCGCACCCGTTGTTGCGGCACATTTCGGCGGAATAGGATACAGCGAAGACGTGTGCGAAAAGCTTACGGGCTTTGACAATTTATATATTGATACCGCTTATTCTTACGGTATTATCTCGCCTTATTGGGCAAAAAGAATCATTTCCGCCCACGGCTCCGACCGAATTCTGTTTGCCAGCGACACACCGTGGAGTTTGCCTGAAAACGAACAAAGACTGCTTGACTGTTTTGATTTGACAGCGGAAGAAAAAAGCAAGATTCTCGGCGGCAATGCCGTGCGTTTGCTCGGGATTTAATCGGCTTTCAGCTCGTCGAGCGTCAGCTCATACTGCGAGAAAAAGTTCTGCATAAAATAATCAACCTCGGGCAAGGCGGTTTTATCAATACTTTCCCTTATTCCCTGCGCTGCTTTGACGAATTCGCTGTTGCCCGCTTTTTTCTCCTCAACGCATTTAATCAGTGCACTGATTTTGTCGGCAGCTTTGACAATCTGCCAGATTTCGGCATCATCTTCCTGCGGAATGAAAAACGGCTCAAAATTGCCCCTCAATTCCTCGGGAAGCATTGAAATAAGGCTGTTGCAGGCATTTTCTTCAACGGTTTTATACGCTTGTCTTACCTGCTCACTGTAATATTTCACGGGGGTAGGCAGGTCGCCCGTCAGGCTTTCGGGGGCATCGTGATAAAGACCGATAAGCGCCGCTCTGTCCGCATTGAGATTACCGCCGAAAACATTGTTTCTGATTACCGCAAGCGCGTGCGCAAGGGTTGCAACCTCAAAGCTGTGCTCGCTTAAATTTTCAGCGTGTTCGTTACGCATCAGCGACCAGCGGTTGATATATTTCATTCTTGAAATCATTGCAAAAAAGCTGTTTTTCATTTGATTCACCGTCATTTTCCGTTTTTTATTCTGTCTGAAATTATACCATACACGTGCGCTTTCTTCAACTGTTTTTAACGTTGAATCTTGACAAGCCAAACCGTTGAATGTATGATATATTATGTAATAATATGTTTTGAAAGGAGTATTTTCAATGAAAAAATTTATCCGACTTGCGGCAATTCTCCTTTGCGTTGCCACCCTGTTTTCCTTTGTTGCCTGCTCGGGCAACAGCGGAAAAGAAACCGAAACCACAACAAAATCAATCGAAACAACCACAGGCACCCCCGACCGTGAAAATAAAATGAAAATTGTCGCCCTCAACGGCCCCACCGGCATGGGAATGCTTAAACTCAGCGTTGACCGCACCTATGCCTACGACGTTTCTTTCGTTTCAAATCCCACCGAAATCGTTTCAATGATTTCAACGGGCGAGGTTGACATTGCCGCCTGCCCGCTCAACCTTGCCGCAACACTTTACAAAAAGACAAACGGCGGCGTACAGATGCTTGCAATCAACACACTCGGTGTTCTTTCCATCCTTGAAAACGGCAACAGCATCAAGAGCATTGCCGACCTTAAAGGCAAAACAATTTACGCCACCGGTCAGGGCTCAACACCCGAATATATTCTTAATTTCGTTCTCAGCGAAAACGGAATCAATCCTGAAACAGACGTTAAAATCGAATACATTGCCGACCACAGCGAGCTTGCAGCAAAAGCCGCCGCAGACGAGGTCAGCCTTGTAATGCTCCCCGAGCCTCACGTTTCAACCGTTCTTAACAAAAATACCAAGTTCCGCAAAGCTGTTTCAATGACAGCCGAATGGGATGCGGTCTGTGCAAAAAAAGGCATTGACAGCACACTGGCGCAGGGTTGCCTTGTTGTCCGCACGGACTATGCAAAGGAAAACCCCGAGCTTATTTCCGAATTCCTCGATTTTTATGAAATGTCCATCAACTACGTCCGTAACGAAACCACAAAAAAGTCGGCCGCTATTTTCCTTTATGAACAGAAATTCCTTCCCTCTGCCGACATTGCTCTTGCCTGCATCGACGGCAGCAACCTTGCTTTCATCATCGGTGAAGAAATGATGAACATTGCAAAACAAAACCTTTCTGTTCTTTATGAGGCAAATCCCGCATCTGTCGGAGGTGCTCTTCCTGATGAGTCATTCTATTACATCCCCTGAAAAATCAACGTTTAAAAAAATTGCAATCAAAGCAGGAGTCATTCTGATATGGCTCCTGCTTTGGCAGCTTTTTGCCGTTGCAGTCAACAAAGAATTACTGCTGCCAACACCCGAGGCAACGCTTCTGAGCCTTATTTCGCTTGTAAAAACAGCCGGTTTCTGGCTTTCCATCGGGGCAACACTGTTACGTATTGTTGCAGGCTGTGCTGCCGGAATTGTTGCAGGCACTCTGCTTGCCGCGGCAACCTTCTGCGTTAAATTCATTTATGAATTCCTGCAACCGGTCATCACCGTCATACGTGCAACCCCTGTTGCTTCTTTCATCATTCTGCTTCTTGTCTGGATAAGACGAGATTATGTGCCTGCCGTCATTTCTTTTCTGATGGTTTTGCCGATTGTCTGGGCAAACGTCAGCGAAGGTCTTGCTCGTACGGATAAAAATCTGCTTGAAATGGCACGTACTTTTTCATTCAGCCGAAAAAAGACGGTGCGCCACATTTACATTCCGCAGACAGTGCCTTATTTTGTTGCCGCCTGCAATTCGGCAATCGGTCTTTCGTGGAAAGCCGGCGTTGCCGCCGAAGCGCTCAGCCTGCCTAAAAAAGCTGTCGGCTCAGGGCTTTACTATTCGAAGATTTACCTTGAAACGCCCGAGCTTTTTGCGTGGACGGCAACAGTCATTGTGCTGAGCATTGCCGTTGAAAAGCTCACACGTTTTATGATTGCAAAGCTGACAAAAGGAAAGGTGGAGAAAAATGCCGATAACGCTTGAAAAAATCACTAAATCGTTTGAATCCGGCACAGTACTCAATCTGCCTTTTCTTGAAATTCCCGACACCGGTGTTTTTGCGATTCTCGGCGCATCCGGTGCCGGCAAAACAACGCTGCTGCGTATTCTCGGCGGACTTGAAACCGCCGACAGCGGTACTGTTTCGGGACTTGACGGCAAAAAAATATCCGTTGTTTTTCAGGAAGACAGACTTCTGCCAAACCTCACGGCGTTGCAGAATGTTGCCGTTGTCAGCAACGAAAACAAGGCAAAATCCGCCCTTTCAGCCGTCGGTCTTACCGCTGATGCAGACAAGTTGCCCGCCCAGCTGAGCGGAGGTATGGCACGGCGTGTTGCGCTTGCCCGTGCGCTTGCTTACGGCGGTGATGTTTTTCTGCTTGACGAGCCTTTCAAAGGCCTTGACAGCAAAATAAAAAAACAGATTGCCGACCTCTTTGTAAAGCTTTCCGAAAAAGCCTGCGTAATAATCATCACTCACGACGGGCAGGAAGCGGCGCTCGCCGCAAGAAGTGTGCAGCTGCAATAAAAATTAAATACACGTGTTTTTACTTTTGGGCTTGCATTTGCAGATTGTTTATATTATAATTATACTGCTATTGATTGCGCCGTTTGCAATCAAACACATTTTTAGGAGGAAGATTAAATGACAAAGAAAATCCTTGCACTCATTCTTGCACTTGCTTGCATCGTAACCGTTTTTGCGGCTTGCGGCGGCAAAGATGAACCCGAAACCACAACCACAACAACCGAAGCTGTTGTTGACGCAACAGAAGACGCTACCGAAGACGCAACTGTTGACGCAACAGAAGCTACCGACGCAACAGAAGCTACTGAGGCTACCGACGCAACGGAAGATGCTACCGAAGCTACCGATGCAACAGAAGCTACCTCTGCTGAAAACGAAAAAACAACAGCCGCTAAAACAACAGCTGCTGCAACCGAAGGCAAAAAGCTTCCCGAAGGCAAAGCTGCAATTGTTGAATATTTCAACAAATCAATCAACAACGTAAAGCCCAAGTCAAAGGCTATCAAATCAAACTACATGAAGCACGCTGTTGCCGGCGAAATCACAGGTATCCCCAGCGCTCTTGATTCCATCGGTCAGAAGCTCATCAAGGACAACATGGGCGAAGACGACAGCAAGAAGAACGTAACCTGGACTTCCGCAGCTGACAAGAACGCATTCTTCCCCGTTGAAGGCGAAACATGGTCCAGCAAGCTTACAGCAGCTGACGTCAAAGACGCAAAAATCGTTGAGAAAAACGGCAAATGGGAAATCACAATCACCACAGTTGCTGACGGCAGATCAGAAAACTACAAACACGGCACAGGCCACGCTCCCAAGGCTTTCAACGTTGTTCTTCCCGGCATCATCGGCGACTACATCCCCAGCGCTGCCAAATTAATCGGTGTCGGCACAGTTTCAACTGCTTATCCTTCCAGCACAGTAAAGGTAACCGTTGACCCCGCAACAGGCAACGTTACACACGCTCACTACATGATGTACTGGACTCTTTACATCCCCCTGGGCGGCACAGACGTTGTTCTTCCCTTCTCAACAGAAAACGATTACACAATCACATATTAATTCTTAACAGAAAGAAGTTTATAAAATGAGCAAACCCGTACTTATCGAAACATCTGCCCGTCACGTTCACGTCAGCCGTGCAGACCTCGACGTTCTTTTCGGCGAGGGTTATGAACTCACACATAAAAAAGACCTTTCTCAGCCCGGCCAGTTTGCCTGCGAAGAAAGAGTTGCCGTTGTCGGCACAAAGGGCAGCTTCCCCGCTGTTTCAATCCTTGGCCCCATCCGTCCCGCAACACAGGTTGAGCTTTCACTGACCGACGCAAGAAGCATCGGCGTTGTTGCTCCCATCCGTGAAAGCGGCGACATCGCAGGCACAGGCTCCTGCAAACTTGTCGGCCCCAAGGGTGAGGTCGAAATTGATTGCGGCGTTATCGCAGCAAAAAGACATATCCACGCCACCCCCGCCGATGCGGAAAAATACGGCCTTGCCGACAAGCAGGTTGTTTCCGTCAAGATTGAATCTGACGGCCGCTCACTCGTTTTCGGTGACGTTGTTGTCCGCGTAAATCCCAATTTTGCACTTGCAATGCACATTGACACCGACGAGGCAAATGCTGTTTGCCCCGCTGCCGGCACAATGGGCGAAATCATTGCATAAATCCAGATCTCAGGGGAGCTTTTGCTCCCCTTTTTTTAATGTTGTGAAAAAAGGAGTTTGTGAAATGACGGTTTTATATGTTATTCTCGGACTGGTTGGCGTCTTCATTCTTGTTGCCGCCGTTTATATGCCTTTTGTCATTGCCGACGCACACAAAACCTATAACGACAAATGTGACTATGTGATTCTGCTTGGCGGTCACGTCATCGGCGCCGCAACGCCGAGCCCCAACCTTAAACAAAGAATGGCGCGTGCCGCACGTTATCTCAAAGAAAATCCTCACGTTTACGCCGTGCCTTCGGGCGGCTGTTTCCGCAAAGGGCAGAAGAAATCCGAGGCGGCAATCATCACCGAATTTCTCATTGAGCAGGGCATTGACCCCGACAGAATCATCCCCGAAGAAAAAGCAACAACAACTTATGAAAACTTCATTTATGCTCTGCCCCTTATTGAAGAGCACTCGGGTATCAATCCCGGATATCTCCGCATTGCTTTTCTTTCAAGCAGCTACCACCTGCACCGCAGTGCACTGATTGCAAAAGACTGCGGAATTGAAAAAATCCTGCGTGTGACCGCCCCCACCTACCCGGGCTTCGGCTGCTGGTTGCGCGAATACTGCGTGGCTTATGAATTTTTTGTCCGCCACATTGCAAAGATGATAAAAAAATAGCTTATATTTTATAAAATAAATAATATAAATACTTGATACTTTTAAAATTTTCTGCGATAATATAGGGTGATATTTAATCGCATTGGAGTGTTTCTTTTGGATTACAACAAACTTGCAGACCTGCTTTTCCCCGAGATTACAAAAACCCCCGAGGATTATGAGGTTATTTACCCTGTGCGTGACCTGCCCGAAGGTGCGCGTGTAACGCGTTTTGCCCCCTCACCGACCGGTTATCTCCACATCGGCGGCTTATTCAGCGCACTTGTTGACGTGCTCACGGCACGTGCAACAAACGGCGTTGCTATGCTCCGTATCGAAGATACAGACAAAAAGCGTGAAATTGCTGACGGCGTTTCCGCCATTGTTGAAGGCTTTGACGCTTTCGGTGTCGGCTTCAACGAGGGTGTGACGGGACTCAACAGCGAGGTCGGTGACTACGGCCCCTACACCCAGAGCCGCAGGGTTGAATTATATCAGACAATCGCAAAAAGCCTTGTCCGCAAGGGCTTCGCTTACCCCTGCTTCTGCTCTGCCGAAGAAATTGAAAACATCAAGGAAGCACAGCGCGCAAACGGTGAGCTCATCACCGGCTATTTCGGCAAGTGGGCAAAGTGCCGTGACCTTTCCTTTGAAGAAATTGAACAGAATATTGCATCGGGCAAATCCTGGATGCTTCGTTTCCGCTCAGACGGCGACGAAAACAAGCGTGTATATTTTGAAGACGTTATCCGCGGAAAAATCGAAATGCCCGAGAATATCATAGATGAAGTTTTACTTAAAACCGACGGAATCCCCACATATCATTTCGCCCACGCCTGCGATGACCACTTTATGCGCACAACCCACGCAATCCGCGGCGAAGAGTGGATTTCCTCCGTGCCCAAGCACATTGCTCTTTTCAAAGCCTGCGGCTACAAGGTGCCCAAGTATGCCCACACTCCGCAGATTATGAAAACAGACGAGGAAACGGGCGACAAGAGAAAGCTTTCAAAGCGCAAGGACCCCGAGGCGGCAGTCAGCTATTTTGTTGAGGAAGGCTTCCCCAAGGAAACAATTCTTGACTACCTGCTCACTCTCATCAACTCAAACTTTGAAGACTGGCGCAAGGCAAACCCCACCGCAAGCATTTTTGAATTCCCCTTCAACCTTAAAAAGATGAATTCAAGCGGTTGCCTTTTTGACATTGTAAAACTTACGGATGTCAGCAAAAACGTCATTTCCGTTATGAGCGCAGGCACGGTTTATGAAAGAATTTCCGCCTGGGCAGAAAAACATG
This sequence comes from Acutalibacteraceae bacterium, assembly GCA_045595825.1. GTDB lineage: Bacteria > Bacillota > Clostridia > Oscillospirales > Acutalibacteraceae > CAG-177. The sequence continues at coordinate 13,371 of JAZOBD010000023.1, read as the reverse complement.
ACGGCGAATTCTATAAAATTTTCACCGCTGACCCCGAGCGCTCAACCGCAATGCTCAACATCGACCGCGAGGGTGCAAAGCCCCGTAAAGATATTGCAAAATGGAGCGAGGTAAAGGATTATTTCTCTTACCTTTTCGACGAATACTATACCCCCGATTACACCCTGCCCGAAAACATCAGCCTTGCCGATGCGGTTGCCGTGCTTGACGCTTACGCCGCTGTTTACGACCCTGCCGATGATAAGGACGCCTGGTTCGGCAAGCTCAAAGAGCTTTGCGAGCCGCTCGGCTTTACCCCCAACGTCAAGGAATTCAAAAAGAATCCCGAAATGTTCAAAGGTCACGTCGGCGACGTTTCAACAATAATCCGTGTTGCCGTAACCTCACGCCGCAACACACCCGACCTTTGCGCAATTATGCAGCTCCTCGGCAAAGATGCCGTGCTTGCAAGATTAAACGACGCAAAAAGCTTTTATGCAGAAAGGATATAACCCAATGGAAGAAGTCATCAACACCTCTAATTTTATTCACGATTTTATTGACGAGGACCTCAAAAACGGAGTCAACTCCCGTATTCAGACCCGTTTCCCCCCCGAGCCCAACGGTTATCTTCACATCGGCCACGCCAAGGCTATCTGCATAGATTTCTCAACCGCCGAAAAATACGGCGGCGTGTGCAACCTGCGCCTTGATGACACCAACCCCTCAAAAGAGGATATGGAATATGTTGACGCAATCAAAGAGGATATCGAATGGCTCGGCTACAAGTGGGACAACCTTTACTACGCCTCCGGCTATTTCGATTTCATTTATGAGTGCGCAATCAAGCTCATCAAAAACGGCAAGGCTTACGTCTGCGACCTCACCGCCGACGAAATCCGCGAATACCGCGGCACTCTGACAGAGCCCGGCAAAAACAGCCCCTACCGCGAGCGCTCAGTTGAAGAAAACCTTGACCTTTTCGAAAGAATGACAAAGGGCGAATTTGCAAACGGCGAAAAGACCCTGCGCGCAAAAATCGATATGGCTTCACCCAACATCAATATGCGTGACCCCGTCATTTACAGAATTGCTCACGTGCCCCACCATCAGACGGGCGACAAGTGGTGCGTTTATCCGATGTATGACTTTGCACATCCGCTTTCCGATGCTGCCGAAAAGGTCACATATTCTCTCTGCTCACTTGAATTTGAAAATCACAGACCTCTTTACGACTGGTTCATCAATGAAATCGGTTTTGAAGAGCCTCCCCGTCAGATTGAGTTTGCAAGACTCAACATCAACTACACCGTCACCAGCAAGCGCAAATGCCTTGAAATGGTACAAAAGGGCATTGTCAGCGGTTGGGATGACCCCCGCATGGTAACTCTCTGCGGTCTGCGCCGCCGCGGCTATCCCGCCGCCGCAATCCGCGAATTCATAAACCGCATCGGCGTTTCCAAGGCTTACAGCGTTGTTGACTTCGGTCTGCTTGAAGCTTGTGTCAAAGATAATCTCAACGCAAATGCCCCCAGAACAATGGCTGTTCTTCGTCCTCTCAAGGTTGTTATCGACAACTATCCCGAGGGTCAGAGTGAGGCAATTGAAGTTGAAATCAACCCCGACAAGCCTGAACTCGGCAAACGCACTGTTTATTTCTCAAAAGAAATTTATGTTGAGCAGGAAGACTTTATGGCAGAGCCTGTCAAAAAGTATTTCCGCCTTTATCCCGGTAATGAAGTCCGCCTCAAGAGCGCTTATTTTGTAACCTGCACCGGCTATGACACCGACGAAAACGGCAACGTCACCTGCGTACACTGCACCTATGACCCCGAAACAAAGGGCGGTGATTCCGCCGACGGCAGAAAGGTCAAGGGTACGCTTCACTGGGTCAGTGCTGCTCACTCCACCCCCTGCACCGTTCTGCTCTATGACAGACTTTTCAATGTTGAAAACCCCGCAGGCGAAGAAAGCGGAAATTATCTTGATAATCTCAACCCCGACTCTCTCATCCGCCTTGAAGGTTGTCTGATTGACAACTCAATCAAAGATGCAAAACCCGGCGACACTTTCCAGTTCCTGAGAAACGGCTATTTCTGCGTTGACAAGGATTCGACCCCCGAAAATATCATTTTCAACAGAACAGTCGCCCTCAACTCCTCCTGGAAAAAATAACGAAAGGACGAAACAAAATGAAAATACTTTACCGCATTGTCAACGGCCTTCTCGCCCTTGCTGTTCTTCCCGTTGCCTTTTTTGCCGACCTTCTTTATCTTGAAGTTTCACCGACCTTCCTTGATTACGGTCTCAAAGCGTCACTGAGCATTTACAGATTCATCAACACTCTGCTCGGTAAAGACAGCGAGTACGGCTGGATTGTTGAGCTTATTAAAAACGACGACGGCGAGGTCAGCTTATCTTTCCCCGCAGCATTAGAGCCCTATATGGACTGGCTTATTGCTTCCGGTGCCTGTTTTGTTTTCGCCCTTCTTGTTGCTGTTTTCATTGTTGTGTGGTCCTGCTGCTCAAAAAACAGATGGGTTCCTTTTGCAAGTTCAGGCGTCGGTTTTGCAAGCATTATTGCAATGCGCATCTGCTTTTCCAAATTTGCAAATCCGCTTCTTGACGGCACAATCAACGTTGCCGACCTTTTCGCCGAAGACGGCGACTCGGGTTTCCTCACCGGTCTTCTCGGCGGCCTTGTCAGCGTTGACACCTTCGAAATCAGCTTCTGTGCAACAATAATTCTTGTTCTTTACATAGGTCTTTTAATCTGGTCACTTGCCGATTTCCTTGTCACAATCGGTGAAACCGGTGAAAACAACCTCAAAAAAGCAAAACACTGATAATAACGGAGGATTAAAATGAATAAATCCGTATCTTTCCGCAACATTAAAACAGACGGCTTCTGGAAATACCGTGAGGAGCTTAACCGCACCGTTTCCATTCCCACCGTATACGACCGTTTTGTCGACACGGGCAGATTTGACGCTTTCAGGTTTGAATGGAAAGAGGGCGATGACAAGCAACCGCACATTTTCTGGGATTCCGACATTGCAAAATGGATGGAAAGCGTTGCTTATTCACTTGAAAATCATCCTGACAAAAACCTTGAAGATATTGTTGACGGCGTTGTTTCGCTGATTGAAAAGAATCAGGGCGATGACGGGTATTTCAATATTTATTTCACCGTTTGTGAACCCGACAACCGCTTTGTCAACCGTATGGCTCACGAGCTTTACTGTGCAGGTCACCTTACGGAAGCGGCTGTTGCATATTATTACGCAACCGGCAAAAAAACTTTCCTCGACTGTATGTGCAAATACATCGACTACATTGAAAAAGTGTTCAGGATTGAGGATTCTGCCGAATTCTGCACACCGGGTCACGAGGAAATTGAGCTTGCACTTGTCAAGCTTTACGACTGCACCAAAGAGGAGCGTTATTTAGAGCTTGCCAAGTGGTTTGTTGACAAGCGCGGCACCTGCCAAAAGGATTTTGACTCGCCTTACTACATCAGCCATGCATACGACCAGAGCCACATCCCCGTGCGCGAAATGTCCGACGCCGACGGCCACAGCGTGCGCGCAATGTATCTTTACTGCGCAATGGCTGACCTTGCACTCAAAACCGGCGAAAAGGCAATGTTTGACGCCTGCCGCAGACTGTTTGAATCCACGGCAACAAAGCGTATGTACATAACCGGCGGCATCGGCTCAACCCCTTACGGCGAGGCTTTCAGCACCGATTATGACCTGCCCAATGAGCTTGCTTATTCGGAAAGCTGTGCCGCAATCGGTCTTGCACTTTTTGCACGCAGAATGAGTCTTCTTGATGCCGACTCTCTTTATGCCGACGTTGCCGAAAGAGCCATTTACAACGGCTTCCTTTCCTCAACCTCGCTTGACGGCAGAGCCTTTTTCTATGAAAATCCGCTTGAAATAAACCTTAAAAACCGCGATATAATCAATAAATTCTACAACACAAAACAGCACTGGCAGATTACTCAGCGCCTTGAAGTGTTTGACTGCTCCTGCTGTCCGCCCAACATCACCCGTTTTGTTGCTTCAATCGGCGATTTCCTTTATACATATAACGATTCGGCGGTCTTCGTCCATCATTATATGGCATCTGACGCAGAATTTGACGGCATCACCGTAAAGCAGACAACCGATTACCCATTAAACGGCAAAATCTCAATCAAAGCAAACGGACTCAGCGGCAGACTGCTTGCCGTGCGTGTGCCCGCTTGGTGTGATAACCCCGTGATTACCGTTGACGGCAAGGCTTTTGACGGCGAAATCAAAAAGGGATATGCCTACATCAGCGCCGCTGACGGTGCCGACATTGTGCTTGACTTTGAAATGAAAGTCACCCTTGTTCAGGCAAATCCGCGCGTGAAAGCAAACATCGGCAAGGTTGCCGTTACTCGCGGTCCGATTGTTTACTGCCTTGAAGGCGTTGACAACGGTGCCGACCTTGACACTTTGTTTGTCAACAGCAAGGATATCGGCGCAAAGCTCACCTACAATGAAACGATGCACGCTTACACGCTTGAAACAAACGGCTTTGTGTTAAATTCTTTTGATTCGCTTTACCGCACCGCAACCGACGATATGCAAGAAAAAACGCTCAAGTTTATTCCCTATTTCGCCTTTGCAAACCGCGGCGAAACCGACCTGCTTGTCTGGTGCAACGTAAAATAAGTAAATATTAATGAGCACCGCAAACTTACGTGTTGCGGTGCTTTTACTTTATATCACGCAAAAAAGCGCGGAGATTTTCATCTCCGCGCTTTTTATAAATCTTATTTATACTTGGGTCTGGGGGTGTAAGTGGTGTGAAGAACCTCGTGAGCGATGTGACTGTTGGGCTTCTCAAGGAATTCATCATAGAGACGCTTGCAGATTTCGCTTTCGTGTGACTTTCTGAGGGGAAGGTTCTTGTCCATCTCGTAAAGAGCGGCGCCGCGGATTCCCTTGAGGTCAAGGAAATTGTGAACAACAGCGTGCTGTACGGGCTGACCGCCGCCGTTGATACAACCGCCGGGGCAGCACATAACTTCAACAAACTGATAGTCGGCTGTGCCGTTCTTGACTTTTTCCATAAGCTTGTGGGCATTTGCAAGACCGCTGACTGCTGCAACCTTGATTTCAAGACCTGCAACAGAGTAGGTAGCTTCCTTGTAGCCCTCGGTGCCTCTGACCTCTTTGAAATCAAGAGAGCCGAGTTCTTCTCCGGTGAGGGTTTCAACAGCAGTTCTGAGAGCTGCTTCCATAACGCCGCCGGTGGTGCCGAAGATAACAGCTGCACCTGTGCCGTCGCCAAGGGGATTGTCAAACTCTTCATCGGGAAGTTTGGGGAAGTAAATACCTGCTGACTCAATCATTCTTGCAAGCTCACGGGTTGTGAGAGCATAGTCAATGTCGGGGTAACCCGATGCAGCCTGATTGTCACGCTTTGCCTCAAATTTCTTTGCTGTACAGGGCATAATGCCGACGCAAACGATGTTTGCGGGGTCAATGTTCATCTTCTTGGCGTACCAAGTCTTGATGATTGCACCGAACATCTGCTGGGGTGACTTACAGGTTGAAAGGTGGTCGAGCTCTGTGGGATAGTAGTGCTCGCAATATTTAATCCAGCCGGGTGAGCAGGATGTAATCATGGGCAGGGTGCCGCCGTTCTGAATTCTGTCAAGAAGCTCATAAGCCTCTTCCATAATTGTGAGGTCGGCGGAAACGTTGGTGTCAAATACCTTGTCGAAGCCAAGACGGCGGAGAGCCGCAACCATCTTGCCCTGAACGTTGGTGCCAAGGTGCATGCCGAAAGCTTCGCCCAGAGTAACTCTGATTGAAGGAGCGGTGTGAACAACAACAAATTTCTCGGGGTCGTTGATTGCTGCAAGAACCTTTGCTGTGTCGTCTTTCTCTGCAAGTGCGCCGGTGGGGCAGTTTACGATACACTGACCGCAGGATACGCAGGAAACGTCTGCAAGGTCCTTATCGAAAGCAGAGCTGATGTGTGTATCAAAGCCTCTGGCATTTGCGCCGATAACTGAAACGTGCTGAGCGTCACAGGCGGCTACGCAGCGACGGCAAAGGATACATTTGCTGTTATCTCTGATCATGTGAGCGGCGGAATCGTCAAACTCAAACTCGGGCATTGCGCCTGCAAAGTAGTTTTCGTCATCAACGCCGAATTCTTTACAAAGCTTCTGAAGCTCACAGTTACCGCTGCGAATACAGGAAAGGCATTCCTTGCGGTGGGTTGAAAGGATAAGCTCAAGGGTGAGCTTACGGCTCTTTCTGACCTTTTCTGTGTTTGTGAAGATTTCCATACCTTCGTTTACGGGGTAAACGCAGGCGGTTACAAGTGAACGTGCGCCCTTAACCTCTACCATGCAGATACGGCAGGCGCCGATTTCGTTGATCTTTTTAAGGTAGCAGAGTGTGGGGATTTCAATGCCCGCATATCTTGCTGCCTCAAGAATTGTAATACCCTTGGGTACGCTCAGAGGCATACCGTTAATTTTAATGTTTACCATTTCCATTGTATTGCCTCCCTTTTATGCTTTATGAATTGCCTTGAACTTACATGCCGCTTCACAAGCGCCGCACTTAACGCACTTAGCTGTGTCGATGACATGAGGATTCTTAACCGTGCCGGTGATAGCGCCGACGGGGCACTGTCTTGCGCAAAGAGTACAGCCGCGGCAGAGGTCGGGCTCGATAACGTAGTTAATGAGGTCCTTACATACGCCTGCGGGGCACTTCTTGTCAACAACGTGAGCAATGTATTCGTCACGGAAGAATTTGAGTGTTGCAAGAACGGGGTTGGGAGCTGTCTGGCCGAGACCGCAGAGTGAATTCTGCTTGATGTATTCGGCAAGCTCTTCAAGCTTATCAATATCCTCAAGTGTGCCGTTGCCGGAAGTAATCTTGTCAAGTATTTCCTTCATTCTCATTGTACCGATACGGCAAGGTGAACACTTACCGCAGGACTCGTCAACGGTGAAGTTGAGGAAGAATTTTGCAATGTCAACCATACAGGTGTCTTCGTCCATGACGATAAGACCGCCTGAACCCATCATACAGCCGATAGCTGTGAGGTTGTCATAGTCGATGGGAGTATCCATAAGGGGAGCAGGGATACATCCGCCGGAGGGACCGCCGGTCAGAGCAGCCTTGAACTTTTTGCCGTTGGGGATGCCGCCGCCGATTTCCTCAATGATTTCGCGGAGAGTTGTGCCCATGGGGATTTCAACAAGGCCTGTGTTTCTGATTTTGCCGCCGAGTGCGAAAACCTTTGTGCCCTTTGATTTTTCTGTACCCATGGATGCAAAGTACTCTGCACCGTGAAGGATAATCTGGGGAATATTTGCAAACGTTTCAACGTTATTTTCAGTGGTGGGCTTGCCGAAAAGACCCTTTACTGCCGGATAGGGAGGACGGGGACGGGGCTCGCCTCTGTTGCCCTCGATGGAGGTCATGAGAGCAGTTTCCTCGCCGCAGACGAATGCGCCTGCACCAAGGCGGACGTGAAGGTCAAAGTCAAAGCCTGACTCAAAGATGTTCTTACCGAGAAGACCGTATTCTTTTGCCTGTTCGATAGCAATCTGAAGACGTCTGACAGCGATGGGATACTCGGCACGGACATATACGTAACCCTCGGTTGCGCCGGTTGCGTAACCGCAGATAGCCATAGCTTCAACAATGGCGTGGGGGTCACCTTCAAGAACGGAACGGTCCATGAATGCACCGGGGTCACCTTCGTCGGCGTTACATACTACATATTTCTGGTCGGCAGCGTTTGCAGCCGTGAAGCTCCATTTAAGGCCTGTGGGGAACCCGCCGCCGCCTCTGCCGCGAAGACCTGAATCCTTGACAATCTGGATAACCTCTTCGGGAGAAAGCTCGGTCAGACATTTTGCAAGTGCCTGATAACCGTCAACAGCTATGTATTCCTCGATGCTTTCGGGGTCGATAACACCGCAGTTACGAAGAGCAACACGCTTCTGCTTTTTGTAGAATTCGGTTTCTTTAAGAGAACTTGCGGTAAACTTAGTTTTTTCGTCTGTGTGGAGCAGTCTTTTAACAATTCTGCCCTTGAGAAGATGCTCTTCAACGATTTCAGCAACATCTTCAACCTTAACCTGGCTGTAAAAAGAGCCTTCGGGATATACAACTACAACCGGACCCTCTGCGCAAAGACCGAAACAACCTGTTTTAACAACGAGAATTTCGTCGGTAAGACCGTTTTCGGCAAGCTTTTCGTTAAGGGTGGCGATTATTTCCTCACTGTGGGAGGAAGTGCAGCCTGTTCCGCCGCAAACAAGAACATGGGAACGATACATCTAATCTCCTCCTTAATTATTTTGCAATAGCGCCGACAGTGAACTCTGTTACGACAGAACCGTTAACGATGTGGTCGCTGACAATTCTCGCTACCTGTTCGGGCTTGACTTTTACGTAAGTAACTTTTTCTTTGCCGGGTTCAAGAACCTCAACAATGGGTTCATACTGGCACATGCCGATGCAACCTGTCTGAGAAACGGTAACATCCTTGAGATTTCTGCGGGCTACCTCATCAACAAAAGCGGCAAGAACGGGTCTTGCGCCTGCTGCAATACCGCAGGTTGCCATGCCGACAACAACTCTTGTAACCTCAGTGTCATCTTCTCTGACGGTCATTTTTGTTAATGCGCGCTCTTTGATTGCATTAAGTTCAGCTAATGTTTTCATTTTATAACCATCCTTTCGGGACTATTGTCATTGATTGCTGATAATTTCCTGCGTGTTTTCGCAAATATATGCTTTCATCCACTCAACAATATCCGGCTCTGTCAGCGGCACGCCGTCGAGCACCTGTTTTATCTGCCGTGTGTCGAAAACAAATTCTCTGCCGTCGCAACTGCGTCGGTAAAGAAAGTCACGGTCGGTGTTCATTGTGACAAGCATAAGCACGGTTGACTCAATGTCGCCAAGGGGAGTGAAATCAATGCTGTCGGTCTTGAAAACCGCAGTTGTCTTTGTTCCCTCGCCGACAACCGACTGCAAGTCAAAGCTGCCGCCCGTCATTTCCGCCGCCATTTTGAAAAGCGGAATTCCCATGCCGACTTTTCTTGTTTTGCGCGTTGTGTAAAACGGGTCTGTCACACTTTGAACCTGTTCGGGTGTCATGCCGCAACCGTTGTCATAAATGCCGAGAAGCAGTGTGCTTTCCGCCGTGTTTTCGGCCACCTCAATTTCAATCAGGCTTGCGTTTGCCGAAATTGAGTTCTGTGCAATGTCAAGCACATTCAACGAAAGTTCCCGCATAAATTATTCGTTCATATATTTGGCAAGGATACCGGGGACGTCATCAGCGGTAATTTTGCCGTAAACTTCTTCGTTAACAGTGAGAACGGGAGCAAGACCGCAAGCGCCGATGCAGCGGCATGCTTCGACTGAGAACTTGCCGTCTTCGGTGCACTCGTCGGGGCCGATGCCAAGAATCTCAACAATCTTGTCGAGAAGGTCCTGTGCGCCCTTAACGTAACAAGCTGTACCGAGGCATACGGAAATGTTGTATTTGCCCTTGGGTGAAAGAGCAAACTGTGCATAGAATGTTGACACACCGTAAACCTTTTCAAGCGGTATATCCATACCGTCGGCAATCATTACCTGAACCTCGAAGGGAAGGTAACCGTAGATGCCCTGAGCCTCTTGCATAACGTGCATGAGCATACTCTTGTCATCCTTACACTTTTCGATAACTGCCTTAAGTTGAGCTTCCTGCTCGGGTGTTCCCGCAAAGGGGATTTTGCTGACTTTTTTAAGCATTCAGCCGTTCCTCCTAATCCTTTTGATTTGTGGAATTTTTTTATTTGCACGCCTTGACGGCATCAAATTTATTATAACAATTATATAAAAAAATGTCTATAACTATATTGCAAAAAAACTCACAAAGACTCGATTTTTTGCAAGTACTTTTTAGCGAATTAGTCAACCCCTGCTTATAGTGCCAAGAATTTCGGAAATGCTCTTCTCTTTACATTCGATTGTCGCCGCCTCACGGCACAGACGCTCAAGGTCATGTGCGTCGGAGGAATTGAGAATCAACATCTTTTCGAGCACGGGGAATTTTTCTTTCATCACATTTTCATCCGCCGTGTCGGAAAGCTCTGCCGCCTCAAACCCCATCTCCTTCGTGATTGTGCCGAGGTTGGAAACAACGCTGTAAGATGAGCGGTCAATGTGCGCAGGGTAGCACACACCGCCGAAGCCTCTGACCGTCTGCTCAACCTTGCTGACGGTGATATCGCTTGCGGTGACAAGCAGGTTTTCGTATTCGCCCGTGACGTTGTCGTTTTCGTCGCAGATTAACTGCCTGCCGAAAATCTCGGGACGGTTTTTAACGGCAAAGGAATGTTGCTCAACGTATTCCGAAAAAGCAAGCGCCTTTTCAACGCTTTCAAAAAGACAGACAACGTGCGCTTCCTCTGCCGTGCAAAGCTCCATTCCGGGTATGACAAGCACACCCTCCCTCTCGCCCGCCGCCACAACGGCAGGACAGTTAAGGCAGGTGTTGTGGTCTGTGAGAGCAATGACGTCAAGCCCCATCAGCTTTGCCATTCCGACAATGTTGCACGGTGTCATTTCGTCATCACCGCACGGTGACAGACAGGAATGAATGTGAAAATCGTAGTGAAGTATCATAACAGCTTTGAGATTTTCACCGCCGCTTCGTATGCGTTGAGCGAGGTGCGGTAAACGTTGATACCGTTAAGCTCAGCCCGTTTAAGGGCATCGTCGTCAAAAGCGGAATCCTCGGTGAGAATAATCACGCTCAGATTTGCAGGCGCCGCCACACCCACGGCGTTGAGGTTACCCATAACCGTGAGCCAGGCATCGCCCGAATTTGCGCGCGACATTACCCAGCTGAGCAAGTCGCCGCAGTAGCATCCCGTGACGGGGGTCTGTGTATCGCCTGCGCAGAGCTCCTCAAGTTCAAGCTCTTTTGCAAGCATTTCAACAGTAAGCATCATAAAAATCTTCCTTATTCCTTATCTTTTCTGAAAGGTATCGGCAGGAAAGTTCGCTCCTGCGCTGTGAGTTCTTCTCTCAGGCGGAAAACGCAGTCCTGCTCAGAGGCAAGGTCCCTGACAATATCCTCGGCAAGCGCACGGCAGGTCGGTGCGCCGCAAGTGCCGCAGTCAAGACCCGGCAGACGCTCGCAAAGCAGATTAATGCTTCTCATCATCGCCATTGCATCGGAAACGCTTTCTGCAAGGCGCAGAACGTTGAGGCCCTGAAGCGGCTTGTGCCAATACATATAATCAGGCACTTCTCCTTCAAGATGGTTGCGTGCAACGGGCAGAAATTTGCGCAGCTGCTGAATTCTTGCCTTTGCGACATAGGGGTTTTCGGCAACAAGTGCGCCGCCCACACAGCCGCCCGAGCAGGCGTTGAGCTCAATGAAATCAAGCCTGTCAAGCTTTTCATCTTCAAGCTCTTCAAGCACGTTCATTACGTTTTCAATTCCGTCTGCCGCAAGATATTTTTCTTTTATAAGTGCCGCAGATTCGCCGCCGCTTGATGCCCAGCCGACACCGATAATTCCCGATGTTGCGAGGTTTTCGGCGTTTTCAATCGAATTCATCGCCTTGACCATAACGGGATAAATATCTTTGATTGCGACCGCGCCGTTTATGTTTGAGCCCGTCAGACAAAGCGGCTGACGGATTGCCGTAATTTTGGCAGGGCAGGGTGTAATGAAGAACACGCCGATATCCTCGGCAGGCAGACCCGTTTCAGCCATTGCTTTTTCTCTTGCAAGTTTTGCTGCAATTTCCATCGGTGAGGCAATGGGCATAACGTGAGAAATAAGGTTGGGAAATTTGACCCTGATAAGCCTTACAACCGCAGGGCAGGCCGAGGAAATAACGGGCGTTTTAAGCTCTCCGCTTTCCATAAGCTTGCGTGTTGCGTCACTGAGCAATTCGGCACCCTTTGACACCTCAAAAACATCGTCAAAGCCCAGCATTTTCAGTGCAGTCAACACGTAATTGCTGTCCTCAAGGTTGTTGAATTGCCCATACAGCGAGGGTGCAGGCAACGCAACGCGGTATTTGTATTCAAGTATTTTATTAAGCGAATCACGTTCCGCATACTTTGCGTGATGCGGACAGATTCTGATGCATTCGCCACAGTCTATGCAACGCTCAGACGTTATCTGCGCCTTGCCGTTACGCACGCGGATTGCCTCCGTGGGGCAGCGCTTTATACAGTTTGTGCAACCCTGACATTTGTCAGAATCAAGACGCACAGAATGAAAGAATTCTTGCATAATCACTGACTCTTCCCTTTTTATTTATTGTAAATCTTTAAGTAAATTGTTGTGCCGACACCGACGGTACTGTCAATTTTCATCTCGTCGGAGTATTTTTTTATGTTGGGCAGACCCATGCCTGCACCGAAACCGAGGGCACGCACCTGGTCGGGAGCCGTCGAATAACCCTCTTTCATTGCAAGGTTAATGTCTGCAATGCCGGGACCCTGGTCGGCAAGCACAATGTCGATGCAATCGGAGCCGATTTCAACGTCAATCTGACCGCCTTTGGCGTGAATAACCATATTGATTTCACCCTCATACATTGCAATTGTAACGTTACGGATAACGTCACCGGGGAAACCGAGCTCTTTGAGCACTCGTTTTGTTTCACCCGAAGCTTCACCGGCACGGGTAAAATCCTCGCCGTCAACGGCAAAGGTGAGCTTAATACTGTCAGACATCAGCCTTGCCCTCCTTTCAGGCCGGCGCTGTAAAGAAGACCGCAGGCGGAGAACATATCATAATCTGTACACAAAACGGGAATGCCTTTAAGGTCGGCAAGTGACAGCATTTCCGCATCAGGTTTTTTGCCCCTGACGAAAACAATGCATTTCATATCCATCATTTCGGCAGTACGTACAACCTGAAGGTTCACAAGGCCGGTAAGCAAAACCGCCTGCTCTTTAACAAAAGCAAGTACATCGCTCATCATATCACTGCCACACGCCGAATGTACTTCACGGTCAATGTGGTCAGCGCCGCAAAGGATCTCCGCATCCAGAAGCTCAATAATTTTTTTGATAGTCATACCAATATAGCAGCTTTCTGCCGGAACGAAAGCATTCTCCTTCAATGAAAATTTAGCGTCAAAAACACATCCGGCCAAAGACGCATTATACTTATATAAATTATACAACAAATTATTGTTGTTGTCCAGTGCTTTTGTTAAATTAATGATAGAAAAGCTTATATATAAAAAGCAGCGCCCACAAGTGTGAGCGCTGAAATATTTGTCTTTTCAATTTTTGATGTAGGCGCACTATATCCATCCATTAAATAGCTCCGAATAAAGCATTGTAT
>JAZOBD010000022.1:0-26261 GCA_045595825.1 Acutalibacteraceae bacterium | reverse complement strand
GGCACCGGCCGTCGTAAGTCCTCCGTTGCCCGTGTGCATCTGTTCCAGGGCGGCAGCGGCACCATCACCATCAATGGCCGCGACATCGAAGAGTATTTCGGTCTTGAAACGCTGAAAATGCTCGTCCGTCAGCCCCTCGTTGCTACCAACACTGTCGGCAAGGTCGACATTTCCGCGACCGTCGAAGGCGGCGGCGTTTCCGGTCAGGCCGGCGCTCTGCGTCACGGTATCGCCCGCGCCCTGCTGAGCGTCGATCCCGAGTTCCGTGCCATCCTCAAAAAGGCCGGCTACCTCACCCGCGATCCGCGTATGAAAGAGCGCAAGAAGTACGGACTCAAAGGCGCCCGTCGCGCTCCCCAGTTCTCAAAGAGATAATTTTTCCCGAATGGGGATTATCGAAAACCCTTGGAATCTCAACGGTTCCAAGGGTTCTTTTTTTGCAAACAGTATGTGGAAATTTAAATACACTTGTGTTATAATCCGTAATGACAACGTTGATTTGATTAATTATTGTCTGGAATATAACCAAGGGGGTCAATATGGATTTTTTAAAGCTTGCCACCGAAAGATATTCGGTTCGTAAATTCACGGACAAACCGTTGAAAAAAGAGGTAATTGAAAAGATTATTCAGGCAGGTCACATTGCGCCCACAGGCTGCAATTACCAGCCGCAGAGAATTCTTATCATCAATAATGACGAAGCCCTTACAAAGCTGAAAGAGTGCACACGCTGTCATTTTGATGCGCCTTGCGCCATGCTTATCTGCTACAACAAGGATGAATGCTGGACAAGACCCTATGACGGTGCGCAGTGCGGCATTGTTGACGCAAGCATTGTCACAACCCACATGATGCTTCAGGCGGCGGAGCTCGGTGTCGGTTCAACCTGGGTTATGCATTTCAATCCGTTTAAAATGCGCGAAGCTTTTGCAATCCCCGAAAATATTGAACCCGTTGCGCTTCTCGTTATGGGTTATCCTGCCCCCGACGCAGTCCCCAACGAAAGGCACTCTGTTTACAGACCTATGGATGAAACGGTTTTTCATAACGAATTTTAAGCGGAAAGAGGGATAGAATGCTGTTAAAAATAGTTTCCTTTATCGCTTCGGTGCTTATGCTGTTCACCCCGTCGTTTGCCTTGCCCGAGAAGCCCGACGTGCTTGTTGAAACGCCCGGCACATTATGTGAATACACAACGGCAGACGAGATAAACGGAGCAAACGGAACAAAATTTTATATTCACCGGCCCAAAGCCGATAAGCTTAGCGCTGTCAACGCCGCAGATTTCGGACTTTCGGAGGATAACAAGGATAATTTTGCAGCTTTTCAGAGTGCGCTTAATTACTGTTCGCAGCATCCGCAGACAAAGCTTATTGTCGACAAGGGTATATATTATTTCAGAAGCACAAACGGTCTTGATGCCAACAACTGCAAGAATCTGCTGATTGAAGGCTCGGGTGCAACCTTTGTTTTCTCTTCAACGGGGTACAAGTTTTTCATCAGAAACAGCGACTGCGTTGAAATACGCAACCTTAATTTTGATTGGAACTGGGCAGAAAGTCCGCTTGCTTGCGTAGTTACCGTTGAAAACAGTAATGCCGACAGACACACACTTGACCTCGTTTTTAAAAACGCACAATACTGCAACGAAAACAGCAGACTCATGGCACTTACCCAATGTGACCCTGAAACGTACACATTCGGTGCAAAATGTTCGAGCAAAGAAAACTATCTTTATCAGGATGCAACCTCCGTTAAATCCGCTGAAAAAATTTCAGAGAACACCCTGCGTGTAACCCACAACGGATGCCTGGACAATTTTGAAAACGGCGAAACATATATTCTCAGGCATTTCGTCTATGACGGCACGGTTTTCAGCCTCAGAGATTACAGCAAAAATCTGACCTTTGACAACGTCAGCATCTTCGGCAGTCCCGGTATGGCTTACATCTGCGAGGGCAACAGCTCGCCCTTTCAGATTATCAACAGCTTTATAGGTGTTAAACCTGAACACAAAAACGACAGGTGCGTGTCATTGACCGCCGATGCAATTCATATTGTGAACACCGACGGTTGCTTCAATATTTCGGGATGTGATATAAGCTCAATGGGCGACGACGCAATTAACGTTCACGACGGTCTCGGCTACGTTTCGGCGGCAAACAACAATACACTTACGCTTATTGCATCTGCAATGAGACTTGAAGTGGGAGATACTCTCGCATTTAAGAACAATAAATTCGAAAATACTGATTTAACTGCAAAGATTGTTTCTGTCAAAGTTCTTGACTGGATAACAAAAGAGGTGGTTGTAGAAGGTCTGCCCGGAAGCGTAACAGCAGGTTGGACCGCTTACAACACTCAATGCAACAGCGGAAACTATGTTATCAGAAACAATTATTTCCATGAAAACAGAGCAAGGGGTCTGCTTTTGCAGTCATCAAACGGGCTTTGTGAAAATAACCGATTCTATAAAACGATGGCTCAGGCGATAAAGGTTGTTATGGATATTGAGCCCACCCTCTGGCAGGAGGGCACAGGCGTTGATAACCTTGTCATCCGCAACAACACCTTTGAAAAGTGCAATTACAGCGACTGGGGCTCGGTGATAGAAATCGGCACGAATATTGCAGGCAAATCTGCCGAAACCGCCGTTTTCACCAACATTGAAATCACGGCAAACACCTTCACCGACATTCCTTCAAGGCTTATAAGGGTGAACAACGTAAACGGTCTTGTTTTCAGTGCAAATACCGTTGACGTCGGCACATTCTTTGAAAAATACAATTTGCAGGGCACGGTGCAAATGTCTGAGTATTGCTCAAACATCACTTATTCGGACAATCATTGCACCGACGGCGGATTCCTCGACAATAAAAAAATAGTCCAAACCGACAGCATATCTGTCTGGGCAGAGGTTAATTCGCAGTTGTAAACAAAGCGTTGCTTTTATAAACCACGTAACCCGCGGAATCGGCTGATTCTGCGGGTTTTGTTTAAATGTTTTTGCGTCGCTGTGTTCTTTTTGCCATGTTTATGATATAATAAAGAAGAATTTTCACAAAAGGCGGTGTTATATTGGCAAAGCACGAATTCGGCATTATGCAAACCGCACCCTCGCAGGGCGAAAGATATGATGAATATGAACCTGAAAAATATAACT
The DNA here is from genome assembly GCA_045595825.1 of Acutalibacteraceae bacterium. Classification (GTDB taxonomy): domain Bacteria; phylum Bacillota; class Clostridia; order Oscillospirales; family Acutalibacteraceae; genus CAG-177. Next base: position 23,098 of record JAZOBD010000022.1, on the reverse strand, counting down.
GCATTTGCGTAGACGATGATTATTTGGAAGATATCGTTGAAAATTTTAATCATACGGATTTTTATTGGCATACTCCCGATGTCAAAGGAAAAGGTCTTGCCTACTGCGGTGTCACACTCATTCCGCCTTGTTCAATCAAAGCATTTACCGACGTAATCAAAGATGTTTCCGCCCTGTCTGAGCTGAGAGAGTTGTCGGAAAAAGCGCTTGCAGAAAACAAGTGGATAATTCATTTTGGTCTGTAACCGTACGGAAAAGAGCGCCGATTATGGAATTCAATAAAAATTAAGAAAGCAAAAAACGGAGGCTACATGCCTCCGTTTTGTTATTTTGCTGATTTTTCCATAAAGTCAAGCACACGCTCAACAAGTCTTAATTTAAGCTCATCACGAAGCAGACGCACCGTTATTGCAGGCTTGCCGTTGATTGCCGTGACAACAACCCTGCCTTTAAGGTGTGCGGCAACCGCTGAAATTTTCTGCATATCAAGGTCAGCAACATACATCACAATTCTGTCGCCCTTGAGCGAAATTTCGTAAATATCCTGTTTTACCGCCCTGCCCCTGAGCAAAGCGATTCTGATAAGACCGCCCACGCTTTCGGGCATATCGCCGAAACGGTCGATAAGCTCATCAACAACATCGTTTGCATCCTCTTCGGTCTTGATGTCGGCAATTCTGCGGTAAATTCGCAGTCTCTGCGGCACGCTCTCAATGTATTCAGGCGGAATATAAGCATCAATCGGCAGGTCGATAACACATTCTTTTTCCTGAATTGCAGGCACATCCTCGCCCTTTTCTTCGCGGATTGCCTGTTCAAGAAGTTTTACATACATCTCGTAGCCGACAGAGTCCATGTGACCGTGCTGCTGTGCGCCGAGCACGTTGCCCGCACCGCGAAGCTCAAGGTCACGCATTGCAATGCGGAATCCTGAGCCGAATTCCGTGAATTCCTTGATTGCATCCAGTCTGTGCGTTGCAATTTCGGAAACCTGCTTGCCGCGCGTGAAGGTGAAATATGCGCTTGCACGCCTTGCAGAGCGTCCTACCCTGCCCCTTATCTGGTGAAGCTGGGCAAGTCCCATTCGGTCGGCATCTTCAATAATGAGCGTGTTTGCATTGGGTACGTCAACGCCCGTTTCAATGATTGTGGTGCAGACAAGAATGTCAATTTCGCCCTCTAACAGCCTGCGCCATATTTCGCTCAGCTCATCCTCTGTCATTTTACCGTGAGCAATTCCCACAACCGCATCCGGCAGGAAATCCTTGATTGCGGCGGCGGTTTTCTCTATCGTTTCAACACGGTTGTGCAGGTAATAAACCTGTCCTCCGCGCCTCAACTCGTGCTGCATTGCCTGCACAAGCACAGACATATTGTGCTCAATGACATAAGTCTGAACGGGCAATCTGTCTGACGGTGCCTCTTCCAGCAAAGACATGTCACGGATTCCCGACATTGCCATATTCAGAGTGCGGGGAATGGGTGTTGCGGTGAGTGTCAGCACATCAACGTTCGGGAAAGCGGTTTTGAGCTTTTCTTTCTGTGCAACTCCGAAACGCTGTTCTTCATCAATAATAATGAGTCCGAGGTCACGGAATTCAATATCCTTTGAAATAAGTCGGTGTGTGCCGACAACAATGTCAACCGCACCTCGTTTGAGGTCGGTGACGGTGCGTGTGATTTCTTTGCGTGTGCAAAAACGTGAAAGCATTCTGCTTTCAATCGGAAATCCCTCAAAGCGCTTTTGAATGGTCTGATAATGTTGCAGTGCAAGGATGGTTGTGGGCACAAGAATTGCACACTGTTTACCGTCGGCAACACATTTAAAAACTGCCCTCAAAGCAACCTCCGTCTTGCCGAAGCCGACGTCGCCGCAAAGAAGCCTGTCCATGGGATAAGGCTTTTCCATATCCTTTTTGATTTCTTCAATGCAACGCAGCTGGTCATCCGTTTCATCAAACTCGAAGCGGCGCTCAAAGTCGTTTTGCATATCAATATCAGGTGAAAAAGCGTGACCCTCAAGGCGCAAACGCTTTGAGTAAAGCGCAATAAGCTCTTTTGCCATATCCTTGACGGCGGAGCGTACTTTGGAACGTGTTTTCTGCCAGTCATTACCGCCGAGACGGTTTAATTTGAGAGGCTTGTCGGGGTTTACTGCACCGATGTATTTTGAAACCTGGTCAAGCTGTGTGACGGGCACGTAAAGCACGTCTGCCTTGTCATACTGAATTTTTATATAGTCTTTGACCGTACCGCCCGTTTCAAGCTTTGCAATTCCTTCAAAAATGCCGATACCGTGGGCGGAATGAACAACGTATTCGCCGCGGTGCAACTCATCAAGATTGTTGAAAGCGTTGCGGTTGGATCTTTTGCCCGGGGCAGGCACACGTTTTTTCGGCACGGCACGGCTTGAATAGGTAATCACTGTTGCACGTGCACCGGGATATTCAAAGCCTGCCGAAAATCCGCCAGTCATCACGCAGACAACATTCGCAGGAAATGTATCGGGCGCTTTTTTGAAAAACATTACGTTGACGCCCTCATTTTCAAGGTCACCGTAAAGAGCCTGCGCCGATTTATCCGTACCCGCAAGCACAACAACCGTGCTGTCTTTTCTGCTTTTTACAACAGAAACATCTTCAAGCAAAGCGGTGATTGAGCCGTTCCACGGGGTAATCTGCTTTGCGGTGAAGGTGACAAGCTCTTTGACGGGCGTGTCAAAGCTGCCGCGCGGCAGGTGGTCAAGGTAAAGCGCACCGTACTTCTCATAACGGGCAATAACCTGTGCCTTTGAAAGCGTAAAGCAGTCAAGACCCTTGCAGGTCGTACCGTCCGAAAGCATACCCTTTACGGTTTCGTTCATTATCTGCTCGCAGGCACCGAGTTTATCTGACACGGAAAAGCTTTCGCACACGGCAAGCAGGCAGTTTTCCGCATAATCAAAAATGCTTGCCGCCTGCGGATATATAAGGGGCAGATATTTGTCATAAGAATTGAAACGCACGCCGTGGCTGATTGCCTCCAACTCAAAATCAAGCATTTCTTTTGCCTTGCCTCTGATTTTATTTTCTTTTATATGATTTTCGATAAGTGCGGCAAGGGTTTCCTCGTCGCACAGCACCTCACGCGCAGGGGTGATACGCACAGAGTCGACGTTTTCAAGTCTTCTCTGTGTTTCGGTATCAAACGGTGCAAGGCTGTCAACGGTGTCGCCCCAGAATTCAACGCGGTAAGGCATTGAGGCATCGGGCGGGAAAAAGTCGATAATTCCGCCCCTTACCGAAAACTGGCCGCAACCGTCAACCTGCTCGCTTCTGATATATCCCGCACGGATGAGGGAAATTTCAAGCTCGCCGTGGTCATAATCGCAGCCCGATTTTATTGTAAAACTGCGCTCTGCGAGAATTTTCGGCGGCACAGTCAACTGCATTGCCGCTTCTGCCGACAAAACCACTGCATCAAAATCGCCCGACAGCATTCTGTCAAGCGCCTTCAAACGCAGATGCTCATATTCACGAGAAACCGTGTCGTTTGAGCGGAAAGAAAAATCTCTGGCAGGGTAAAGCAAAGCTTCGTTGCCGAAGGCTTTAAGGTCGCTGACAAGTCTGCTTGCCTGTGCCTCGTCAGGCGTGATGACAAGAAAGCGCTTAAATGTCGTTTCCCGTAAAGCAGAAACAACGTGCGCCTTGTGTATATGCGAAAGACCCGTAACACCCAGAGGTGTACGGTTTTTCATCACCGCCGTCAGAAGCGTCGAAAATTCACCTGTTTTTTTGATCAGTTGTGAAAAACAATTCATTTTATCACCGTTTAAATATTAACACCGTGTCGGCGCAAGGCTTCACAAAGCGCCGGCATATCTGTGTGAGAATGAATGTGACCTGCAATGCCGACAGCAGCGGCACCCTCAATGTTAGCGGCAACATCGTCGATAAAAAAACATTCCTCGGCAACAAGAGAATATTTGTTGAGCAAAGCCTCGTAAATGCCTTTGTCGGGTTTGTTGATGTGATAATCCGCCGAAATCACCGTGCCGTCAAAAAGACTGAGCGCAGGTATCTTTTTTGAATATTCGTGAAAAGCATATGATGCGTTTGACAAAAGATAGATACCGTAACCGTTATCTTTGAGTTTCTTTATGAATTCGGGCATCCACTCAAACGGCGGCATTTCGTCGCCCCAGTTGTGCACGATTGAGGCAACCTTTTCAAAATGCCTTTCGGGGATTTTATCTTTTGCGGCGGCAAGCGCCTCTTCCTCGCTGACAACGCCCCTGTCCATTTCCGTCCAGAGTCTGTTGCGGAAAAGACAGTCAAGCAGTGTGCGGCAATCAGCCTCATCAAAATATTTTGCAAGTGCTTTTTCGGGATTGTAGTCGATTATGACGCCGCCAAGGTCGAATATAATATTTTTAATCATATAATTATCAACTCCGTGACAAAAACATCTTGCCCCGGAGTCACAGACCCCGGGGTGTGTAGATGCTGTTCAATTAGTCGTTGTTTCTTCTGGGAGGTCTTCTGTTGCCGCCGTTGCGGTTGTCTCTGCGGGGAGCAGCGGGACGGCGGGGCTCAACCTCGTTTTCGGGAACAAGACCCTCAACCTCAATAAGAGCCTCACGGCGTGAGAAATTGAGTCTGCCCTGCTCATCGATGGGAAGAACCTTGACGATAACTTCGTCGCCGACGGTTACAACGTCTTCAACCTTTTCAACTCTCTTGACGTCGAGCTGGCTGATGTGTACCATGCCCTCTTTACCGGGAGCGATTTCAACAAAAGCACCGAAGCTCATAAGGCGGGTTACGATGCCCTTGTAAATTGCGCCGACCTCGGGGTCGTTGGCGATTGTTTCAACAATGCTGATTGCTCTCTTTGCGTTGTCGATATCGGTTGCGGAAACGAATACGGAGCCGTCTTCCTCAACGTCAATCTTACAGTCGCACTCAGCACAAATCTTCTGGATAACCTTGCCCTGCTTGCCGATGACATCACCGATCTTGTCGGGGTCAATCTTTGTGGTGAGCATCTTGGGTGCCCACTTTGAAAGCTCTGCACGGGGCTCGGAAATTGCGGGAAGCATAATTTCATCGAGAATGTAGCATCTTGCTTTATAGGTCTTTTCAAGAGCTTCCTTGATGATTTCGGGAGTAAGGCCGTGAACTTTGAGGTCCATCTGGATAGCTGTGATACCCTTCTTGGAGCCTGCAACTTTGAAGTCCATATCGCCGAAGAAATCTTCAAGACCCTGAATGTCAACCATTGTCATGAAGCGGTCACCCTCGGTGACAAGGCCGCAGGAAATACCTGCAACGGGTGCCTTGATGGGAACGCCTGCTGCCATGAGTGAAAGAGTTGAGCCGCAGACTGAGCCCTGTGAGGTTGAACCGTTGGAGGAAAGAACCTCTGAAACAAGGCGGATGCAGTAGGGGAACTCTTCAACAGAGGGGATAACGGGAAGGAGTGCTCTTTCAGCAAGAGCACCGTGACCGATTTCACGTCTGCCGGGACCACGGCTGGGCTTTGTTTCACCGACGGAGTATGAGGGAAAATTGTAGTGGTGCATATAGCGCTTTGTTTCCTCTTCATCAATGCCGTCAAGAAGCTGAGCGTCGCTTACGGGGCCGAGGGTTGTGATTGTGAGGACCTGAGTCTGACCTCTGGTGAACATACCTGAGCCGTGAACTCTGTCAAGAAGGTCAACCTCTGCATTAAGAGGACGGATTTCGTCAATGCCTCTGCCGTCAACACGCTTGCCGTCATCAAGAAGCCAGCGGCGGACAACATATTTCTGAACCTTGTAAAGACATTCTTCAATCTTTACTTCCATTTCGGGATAGATTTCGTCAAACTTTTCGTGAACCTTATCGTAAACGGGCTTGAGTCTTTCGTCTCTGATGCGCTTGTCGTCTGTGTCGAGAGCAAAGCGGATATCTTCGATTGCGAAATCCTTGATAGCCTCGTACATTTCGGGGTCGGGATCATTTGAGGGGAAGTCAACCTTTTCTTTGCCGCACTCAGCCTTGATGGTGTTGATGAATTCAACAACGCGCTGATTTTCCTTGTGTGCAAACATAATACCGTCAAACATATCTTCGTTTGAAACTTCGTTTGCACCGGCTTCGATCATTGCAACAAGGTCGCTTGTGGAAGCAACTGTTACGTACATGTCGGAAACCTCACGCTGTGCGAGTGTGGGGTTGATAACGAACTGACCGTCGACAAGACCGACAACACAGCCTGCGATGGGGCCGTCCCACGGAATTTCGGAAATGGAGATTGCGATTGAAACGCCGAGCATTGCAGCGATTTCGGGCTGGCAGTCGGGGTCAACTGACATTACAGTTGCAACAACGCCGACGTCATTTCTCATATCCTTGGGGAAAAGGGGTCTGATGGGTCTGTCGATTACACGGGAAGCAAGGGTTGCCTTTTCGCTTGCCTTGCCTTCTCTTCTCTGGAAAGAGCCGGGGATTCTGCCGACAGCGTAAAGCTTTTCTTCAAAATCGACGGAAAGGGGGAAAAAGTCAACGCCTTCACGGGGCTTTGCAGCCATTGTTGCGGTGCAAAGAACGTTGGTTTCGCCGTAGCGGACAAGACATGCGCCGCCGGCGAGCTGAGCCATTTTACCGACCTCAACCACGAAGGGACGGCCGGCAATTTCTGTTTCGTAAGTTTTGAACGACTTGAAAAACATAAATTTACCTCTCTGAAATATATTTCTTCAAACGGCTCGCGGACTTAGCAATAAATCCGATGTCCGAGGTTTCGGGCACCCGATTCACTGCTAAAACCTTACGACCGTTTGTAAGATTCATTGTTACAAAAAATCGCAAGAAAGCAGGCAGAATCGATATCCTGCCTGCTCCGGATGATTCATTATTTACGGATACCGAGTCTTGCAATGATTGAACGGTAACGCTCAATGTCAACCTTCTGAAGGTATGCAAGAAGGTTACGTCTGTGACCTACCATTTTAAGAAGGCCGCGACGTGAGTGGTGGTCCTTTTTGTGAATCTTGAGATGCTCGGTAAGGTCATTGATTCTCTTTGTGAGAACTGCGATCTGTACCTCGGGTGAACCTGTGTCGCCCTCGTGAAGAGCATACTCCTGCATGATTGCGGTTTTTTCTGCCTGTGTCATTTGTTTTCACCTCATTAAAAATTTTACCTCAAAACCCAGAAGGCGGCAGGTGATGACCGTGAAACGGTATGATCCGCAAACCGAGTTTCGGGCGATGCAAAGTGGAGTATATCACACTTGTTCGCATTTGTAAAGCCTTTTTTAAAATATTTTATATATACCCCTATTCACGCGGTCACATATATTATATTGAGGAGCTTTCCTCAAAAGACAAGACCCTGCCGTTTCGGGTGGTGCCTTGCGCACCCACAGGGGAGCCGCGAACGCAAAGCAGAGTCATTATCATAGATTTTAATCGGTAAGAACTTTATCCAGTGCTTCAAGCGGGTCAACGGTTGAACCGTCAACTGCAACCTCGAAGTGCAGGTGCGCATCCTCTGCCGCTTCACACGGCACAACACCGAGCGTGCCGACTTTGTCGCCCGCACTCACTTTATCACCTGCTTTTACTGTTGATCCGCTCTGAAGCCCGCAGTACTTTGCCGTCATTTTATTGCCGTGGTCAATTTCGACAACACAGCCCATAAAGCTGTCATCGTAAACAGCGGTTACCGTGCCGTCGGCAACCGCATTGACAACGTTACCCTTTGCGCCCGCAAAATCAATGCCGTTGTGCACACGCCAGTCACCCATTGTTTCCGAATACACCATTTCGCCACCGCTGTAATCTTTGATAATATCCGTACCCATAGGTAAAACAAAATTGTTCTGCACGGATGCCAATTGATTTTCCGCTTTGCTTTCAACCGTTTCACCGCGGTCATCGGAAACGCCCGAATGCGGCGCATTGGCACGCTCGGTTGCAAGACCCGTGTCAGCCAAGGCATCGTTCCACTCAATCGTGATGCGTGAATAATCGGTTGCAAGGGTTGTCACGTCAGTCTGCGCTTTATCCCTGACTGCACCCCACACGCCCGCACCGACGCTCAACACGCACAGCGCAAGTATGAAATAAAATCCCCTGCCCGTGGTTTTTCTGAAATTTTCCTTTTTCATTTTTTCACTCCTTCTTTGTATTTGCCGATTTATTTTTGGCAAAAAAGGCAGTAAATATACAAAAACAACCGAGCTTTCGCCCGGTCATTTCCGTAAAGTAATTCAGCCTGTGACGTTTGTGCCGTTATCAGTGCCGCTCATTCCGCCGGTCAGGTCACTCATTGAATCCGTCAGGTCGGACAAGCCTTCACTGATGCCTTCCGAAAGATCTGTCATCGCCGAGTTGTTGTCACCGGCAGATGAGGTATCCGGGCGGGTTGTGTCGGTGTCGCTTGTCATAAGACCCTGTGTGGTATCCGTAACCTTACCGTCATCCGCACCGCCGCAAGCGGCAAAAACAACGGAAACAAGAAGCACGAGGGCAACAATTGCAATTGCAGTCTTTTTCATGTCAATTCTCCTTTTTGCGCAAAAATCGGCTTGATGCCAACCATATTATTGACACAACCGCACTGCTTATTCATAGGGCAAAAGGAAAATTTTTCTTTCTTCAAGCGTCACGGCATCCAACAGGATTTTTGCCGTAACCGAACCTTTTCTGCACAGCACCTCATAGCAAAGCGTGTCGTTTTCATCAAAAATAAGACGGTGCGAAATATACTGTGCCGCTTGTGAAATCACGGCGATTGCCTGCCTTTCGGAGGCGATGCCTTCGGGTAAAGTTCTGCGGCGGTAATTTTCAATATATCCTGCGGCATCAAGGCTCACAATCCGCCCCGTGACAAGAGAAACCGAAATCAAAACCGTATCCGCGAGGCAGACAACCCCGTCGGACCTTGCCGCAAAAACAAAAGTTACCGTATTGTTGCAATAAAACGATTTTATATACTCAAAATCGGAATATCCGAATTCCGAAAGACGCTCCCCTGCCCTCTCAATCGCATCGTCAAAGTCAAGCTCCGCCTTGCCCGTATCGGCATTGCTGACGTAAGAATAAATTAATCCGCCGCGTTTTGTAATGCATATTTCCGTTGAACCGTGTTCAAAACGGTAGCACTCGGCTTTACCGTGCAAATCCTCACCGTTTCGCAGTAAAACGGGGGCAATGCCGCAAAACTCTGCCGCAATTTGTGCCGCCTCATCACGGGTGACACCGGGCAGACTTTCCGTCCATCCACCCGCCTTACCCAAGGTTGCAACCGCACTTTCCGTGCCGTTTATTACAGGCGGCGTACCCACGGCAAGCAACGCCCTTGTCAGCGTGTCAGACACAAATTCCGTGTGAGCTTTTTCGTGAATTTTTCTGCCCTCGCAGAGTGCACATTCACCCGACAGAACGGTTTGCGCCACGGCAGAAAATGCACCGCTGAGATCATCGGAATAAGCGGCACAAATCAACAGTTTTTCTCTTTCGCCGTCAACAAGAGACTGCCCTTTGCAAAGCGAAGAATACGCCGTATCAAGACAAGCCTGCGCACCGTTGCAAAAGGAATTCAGGTCTGCTTTTTCCTGTGTCAGAAAAGATAAAGACAAGCGCAAAGCCGCCGAACTTTTTCCGAATTCCTCTGCACAGCTCATCAGGGTTTCATCGCTTGATGAAAATGCGGCGGTTTTCAGCAAAGCGGACATTTCGTCCGTGTATTCACCCAAAGCCAGCACATACTCAAGCCGTGTTTGCGCAAGTATATTTTCATATTTTTTTGCCTTGTTGCCCGAATGTACCGCCACAGCCAGAAGTACAACGCACAGCGCCGAAAAATAGGCCACACAACGGATAAGTTTTCTTCTTGTCGGTTTTTTGTACAAAAAAACACCCCGGATAAAGTTTGCGTTGATGTGCAGACTTTATCCGAGGTAAAATTTATCGTGTCAATTAAAATCCGTTGGGGTTGTTTGACTGCCAGCGCCACGCATCCTCACACATTTCGTCAAGACCGCGCTGTGCCTCCCAACCAAGCTCTGCCTTTGCCTTTGAGGGGTCAGAATAGCAGGTTGCAATGTCGCCCGCTCTGCGGGGAGCAATGACATAAGGCAGCTTTTTGCCGCAGGCTTTTTCAAAAGCGTGAACAATGTCAAGAACACTGTAACCGTTGCCCGTGCCGAGGTTGTAAATGTTGCAACCCGTACCGCCGAGAACTTTTTCAACAGCCTTGATGTGGCCGAGCGCAAGGTCAACAACGTGAATATAGTCACGTACGCCCGTGCCGTCGGGAGTGTCGTAATCATTGCCGCAGACGTTCAGATGGGGAAGCTTGCCGATTGCAACCTGAGTGACGTAAGGCATAAGGTTGTTGGGGATTCCGTTGGGGTCCTCACCGATTCTGCCGCTTTTGTGTGCGCCGATGGGATTGAAATAGCGCAGGATGCAGACACTCCACTCACTGTCGGAAATGCAACAATCCTGAAGAACCTTTTCAATGTAAAGCTTTGTTGTGCCGTAGGGGTTTGTTGTGCCGCCTGCGGGCATATCTTCTTTGAGCGGTGACTGATTGCCGGAGCCGTAAACCGTTGCGGAGGAGCTGAAAACAATCCTTTTGCAGCCTGCCGCCTGCATTGCCTGGCAAAGTGTTACGGTGCCGCCGATGTTGTTTTCATAATATGACAGCGGCTCACGGATGCTTTCGGGCACGCATTTAAGACCTGCAAAGTGAATGACGGCATCGATTTTGTTTTCTGCAAAAACTTTGTCAAGACCTTCACGGTCACGGATGTCGCATTTGCAGAATTTAAAATCCTTATTTGTAATTTCTTTTACACGATTTAAAGATTCACTCTTGCTGTTACATAAATTATCAAGTATAATAACATCATAACCTGCGTTAAGAAGTTCAACGGCAGTGTGTGAGCCGATAAAGCCCGCGCCGCCGGTTACAAGAATGGACATATTAAAAACCTCTCTTTCAATGTGTTCGTTATCGTTTACCATTATAATATCATTTTTTGTGAAAATCAACCGTAAAATGAGGTGCATTATGATTTCATTTGAAGATTTGAGGCGCGACGAGGAAATTGTTGCGCACATAAACGCGGCAAACAAGGTGCTTGGCGAAATCGGTTTTACCGAGCACGGTCTTGCCCACGCCGTCAAAACAGGCACGGATGCAAGCAATATTCTTGCCGTGCTGAATTTTGACGAAAGAACCTGCGAGCTTGCAAAAATAGCAGGTCTGCTGCACGACATCGGCAACCTTGTAAACAGGGTTGATCATGCACAAAGCGGCGCACTGCTTGCACACAGTCTTCTTAAAGAGCGCGGATTCTGCACAGACGAGGTGCTTAAAATAAGCGTTGCCATCGGTCACCACGACGACAAAACCGCCGCACCTGTTTCTCCGCTTGCCGCCGCACTTATTCTGGCGGATAAAAGCGACGTGCGCTCCACCCGTGTCAGGGACAAGATTACCGTTTCAAAAGATATTCACGACCGTGTGAATTTTGCCGCAATCGGCTCACATCTTGAAATTGACGGCGACAACAAACTGATTATCCTGACACTTAAAATCGACACGGAAATCTGTCCCGTTATGGAATATTTTGAAATTTTTCTTGACCGTATGATTCTCTGCAAACGCTCCGCCGCTTATCTCAACTGCAATTTCGAGCTTATTATCAACAACACGAGGTTACTGTAATGAACAATCTTTCCGACATCGGCACAATAAAAGACATTCTCTCACGCCACGGCTTTCATTTTTCAAAAGCTCTTGGCCAGAATTTTCTTGTCAACCCCTCTGTCTGCCCGCGAATGGCAGAGGAATGCGGTGTTGACAGTGAAAGCGGCGTAATTGAAATCGGTGCAGGCATCGGCGTGCTGACCGTTGAGCTTGCAAAAAGGGCAAAAAAAGTTGTCTGCATTGAGCTTGACACAAGACTTCTGCCGATTCTTGACGAAACACTTAAAGATTACGACAACATTGAAATTGTAAACGACGACGTGCTGAAAGTTGACCTGCACAAGCTGATTGCCGAGAAATTCGCAGGCATGAAGGTTTACGTGTGCGCAAATCTGCCCTATTATATAACCTCGCCCGTAATTATGAAGCTGCTTGAAGAGCGACTGCCCATTGAAGCAATTACGGTAATGGTACAAAAAGAATCCGCCGCACGTCTTTGCGCAGAGGTCGGCAGCCGCCAGTCGGGTGCCGTAACCGTTGCCGTTGATTATTATTCGCAGGCTCAGAAACTTTTCGATGTTTCGGCAGGCTCATTCATGCCGCCGCCCAAGGTCAACAGCAGCGTAATCCGCCTTGACGTGCGCAAAGAGCCGCCGATTGAGGTTGCCGACGAAAAGCTGTTTTTCCGAATTGTTCATGCCGCCTTCGGTCAAAGAAGAAAAACGGCACTCAATTCGGTAAGCTCGGGCTCGGGTATTGAAAAAACTGCCGTCGCCGCCGCCCTTGAAGACTGCGGCTTTGACCCGAATATCCGTGCAGAAAGTATGACAATGCAAGAGCTTGCAATGCTCACACAAGCAATTGCTCAAAGAATTTAAGGTGAAAAATTATGGCTGAAAAATGCAAATGCAAATACTGTCCCACAATCATCATTCCGGGTATCGGTCAGTCCGAAACGATTGAGGTTGACGCAAACGGCAATAAAATCAAAAATTCGTGGCCGCTCGACCTTGATGCAAAACCCCTTATAAAATCGCTTGTCCTGCCCGCAATTGTCACTGTAATTTCAAGGCTTGACCTCGGTTTCACAAAGAAAGCAGGCAAAGCAATCGCAAAAGCTCTTGATACTCTCGCCTGCCACCCCGACGGCACGCAAAAGCACAACATCCGTGTTGTGTCTTATAACCAAAGCATTGCCGACTGCGACGAAAGGGGCAGAAAATACATATACCGTATGGTGCCGCTTCAGGAATTGGGAGAAACCATAGGTGAGAATCACCTTTTCTTTTTCGCTTATGACATTTTCTGCCGCATCGGCGACACCGCAGACAAGCTTGACGAATTCATTCAAATGGTAAAAGCTTCAACGGGTCACGACAAGGTAAACCTTTGCCCCGTCAGTATGGGTGCAACGGTAACCACGTTTTATCTTGACCGCTATGCCGCAAAAAACGACGTCAACCGTGTTGTCGGCGTTGTGCCCGCCTATGACGGCTCGCAGGTTGTTGCCGACCTGCTTGGCGGAAATTACAGCGTTGAAGATTATTCATCACTTTTCGTTGACCTGCTTGGCAGAAAAGACGGTGAGCAGCTTAACAAAATCATAGGATTTTTGCCGAAAAAGCTACGCGGAAAACTTGTTGCGGAAATTCTTGACAGTGCGTTGCAGACAATTCTTGTCAACAGCGAAACGATGTGGGGCATTGTGCCCTCTGCCGACTACGAAAGACTGCGTGACAGATACATTGCCGACGCAGCCCACGCAAAACTGCGTGCGGCAACCGACAAGGCATTTGAAATAAGACGCGATTTCGGCAGACGCATCAAAGATTATCAGGCTCAGGGCATTGGCTTTTTCACCCTTTGCGGCTACAATCTTCAGCTTTTCAAAGCCGTTAATTCCGTTGACGTCACGTCTGATATTGTTGTCAACACCGCCTCTTCCGCCATCGGTGCATATTTCGCACCTCTTGGCAAAACTCTGCCCGACGTATATAAGCAAAAAATCAACTGCACGCACAACCACATTTCGCCCGACAGATGCATCGATGCTTCCTGCGGTGCCCTGCCCGAAACAACGTGGTATTACAGGAATATGTACCACGAGGATGCCGCCAACAACAAGCATCTGCTCACCCTTGCAAAGCTTTTGCTGACAGATAAAATCAGCTCCGTCAACGACGACGAAAACTATCCGCAGTTTAACGAATATATAGCAGAATAAATAAAGCACCTCTTTTGTCTGACAGACAAAAGAGGTGCTTTATTTGGCGCGCTTGAAGGAATTCGAATCCCCGACCTTCCGCTTAGGAGGCGGACGCTCTATCCTGCTGAGCTACAAGCGCATATACTTTGGTGTTGGAAAAAACTGCTTTAGAGGCAAACGCTCTGTCCTGCTGAGCTACGAAGACATTTTCAATTGCAACACATTTTATCAAAAAGCACGTGCAAAGTCAAGACGAAATTGTCGTGCGCAGAGAAAAAGGGCGGCACTTTTTATAAAGTGTCGCCCGCTTTTTGTATTTATCAGCACTGTCTGATGAGTCTGATGAAAAATTCAACCGCACTGTGAACGGTTTCCAGTCGGATTCTCTCGTTATTGCCGTGAATTGTTGCACGCTCTTCTGAGGTAAGCTTCATTGCAGAGAAACGGTAAACCTTGTCGGAAATTCTGCCGTAATTGCGTGAGTCAGAGCACTGCACCATCAGATAGGGCGAAACGATTGTGCCTTTCCAGGTGGAGGCAACTGCCGTTGCAACCTTATCCCACGCAGGACCGTCAGACTGCGAAATACGGCTGGGGTTCATGCCCCTGAGTGCGGTAATTTCAACGTCGGGATTCTTTGCGGTTTTGCGCAGATATTCGAGCACGCTGTCAACGGTATCCTCGGGATTGATTCGGATATTTGACACCATTGTTGCCTCGGGAGGAATTACGTTGGGCGCCTTACTGCCGTTCATTGATGTGAAAGCAACCGTTGTGCGCATAAGCGCATTGAGCTCGCCGCCGCTTTTTTTGCAAATCATATCAAGAACACCCGAGAAGCACCAGAGGTTTGCAAAAATCATTCTGTAAACAAAGGTGGAATGTCTGCCGAGAGTGTCAAACATTTCGGCAACAGGCTTTGTAAGGTGAAATTTAAAAGGATTGTTTTCAATTTTACAGCAAACGTCGGCAAGCACACCGACAGGGGTGTGCGGTTTGGGGGCAGAGGCGTGACCGCCCGCCGATTTTGCAAGGTACTGCACGTCTGTCATACCCTTTTCGGCAATACCTATCATACCGCAGGGCTCTTTGACACCGGGGAATGCACCTTCAACAACTGCGCCGCCCTCGTCAACAACAAGCGCAGGAACAATGCCGTTTTTCTCGAAATAATCAACTATATTGGAGGCACCCTTGCCGTTTATTTCTTCGCCGCCCGAAAAAGCAAAATAAATATCGTTTTCGGGAACAAAACCTTCGGCAATAAGGTGATCGGCGGCTGTGAGAATTCCGCTGAACGTGACCTTTGTGTCAAGCGTGCCGCGGCCCCACATAACGCCGTCCTCAATAATTGCCTCAAATGCGGGTTTATCCCACATTTCTTCATTCACGGGAACAACGTCATAGTGCGCCATAAGTATTGTCGGCTCACCGTGAGCCTTGCCTGACCACTTGAAAAGCAGAGCGCGGTCGGGTAATTTATCGAAAGAACAGGTATTGAAAACATTGGGATAAAGCTCAGGCAAAAGGCCGATGAGTTTCTGAAACTCCGCCTCATCCTCTTTGGCGGGGTCATAGTCGGAAACGGTTTTGCACCTGACAAGTGCCTGAAGATTAGTGACGGATTTTTCACGGTCAAACTCTTCGGGTGTGTCAATTGCTTTCACATTGGGCTTGGGTGTGAACCTGAGTGTGCGGATAAGAATTACGGCAATAAAAAGAACAACAACTGCCGCAATTGCAAGAAAAACGTACAGCATAATTTCGCCTCCTGAAATGTATGCCCCCATTATAAGGCGCAAATACGGTTTTGTCAATTTATAGTGATTTTTAATTTTATATTGCCGTGACGGGTTTATTGTGATATTATTATAATTGATATATTTTTGAGAGGATTGATTTTATGGCAAAATATGCAATCGGCGTTGACTACGGCACCCTTTCCGGCAGAGCCTTGCTTGTTGATGTTAAAACGGGCGAAGAGCTTGCCACCTCTGTTTACGAATATCCCCATCAGGTTATGGATGACTGCCTGCCCTGCGGCAAAAAACTCGGCATGGACTGGGCACTTCAGCATCCTCAGGATTACATAGATGTTCTTGCAAACACAATTCCCGACGTGCTTGCACAGGCAGGTGTCGACAATTCGGATGTTATCGGTGTCGGCGTTGACTTCACCGCCTGCACCGTGCTCCCCACTCTCGCAGACTCAACCCCCTTGTGTTTTCTTGACGAATACAAAAGTGAGCCCCACGCTTACGTAAAGCTGTGGAAGCATCACGCCGCTCAGCCGCAGGCAAACCGTGTCAACGAAGTTGCACGCGAATTGAAGGTTGACTGGCTTGATACCTTCGGCGGCAAAATTTCCTCTGAATGGCTTGTGCCCAAAGTATGGCAGACACTTGAAGAGGCTCCCGAAATTTACGCAAAGGCTGACCGTTTTATCGAAGCGGCAGACTGGATTGTCTGGCAGATGACGGGCGTTGAAACAAGAAACGCCTGCTGCGCCGGTTATAAGGCGATGTGGAACAAGAAAAACGGGTTCCCGCCCAAGAGTTTTTTCAAAGCCCTTGACCCCCGCCTTGAAAACTTTATTGAAGAAAAAGTCGGCACAGAAATTATGCCCATCGGTGCAAAGGCAGGCGAAATCACCGCCGAAGCCGCAAAACTGACTGGCCTTAAAGAAGGCACCGCCGTTGCAGTCGGCTCAATTGACGCTCACGTTTTCGTGCCCGCTGTCGGAATCAACGCCACGGGTCAGATGCTTGCCATTATGGGTACCTCGACCTGCCATATGCTTCTCGGCACAGAGGAAAAACAAGTGCCCGGTATGTGCGGTGTTGTTGCCGATGCAATTATGCCCGGTGTTTACGGTTATGAAGCAGGTCAGTGCTGTGTCGGCGACTCATTCCAGTGGTTTATCGACAACTGCCTGCCCGCCTCTTTCACCGATGAGGCAAAAGAAAAAGGCATCAGCGTCCACAAGCTTCTGCGTGAAAAATGCCAGAACAAAAAGCCCGGCGAAAGCGGTCTTCTCGCACTCGACTGGTTTAACGGCAACCGCTCTGTGCTTTGCGACATTGACCTTACAGGCACAATTCTCGGCATGACCCTTCAGACAAAGCCCGAGGACATTTACCGCGCACTTATCGAATCAACAGCCTACGGCACAAAGATGATTGTTGACACGTTCAACGACAACGGTGTTGCTGTTGAGGGCTTCTATGCGGCAGGCGGCATTTCGCAGAAAGACCCGATGACAATGCAGATTTATGCAGACGTTCTCAATATGCCCGTTAAAATCGCCGGCTCCGCTCAGGGCGGTGCGCTCGGCAGTGCCATCTTCGGCGCAGTCGCCGCAGGTGCAGCAAACGGCGGTTATGACGACGTTTACGAAGCCGCAGGCACCATGGGCAAGGTAAAAGATACCGTTTATTATCCCAATGCGGAAAATGCAGAAATTTATGCAAAGATTTATGCGGAATACAAAACCCTTCACGACTATTTCGGCAGGGGTGCAAACGACGTTATGAAGCGTCTTAAAAACATTGCGGCAGGCAGATAAGGAGTAAAAAATGCTTGAAGAGTTAAAACAGCAGGTGCTGGAAGCAAATCTGCTTTTGCCAAAACAGAAGCTTGTGCTTTTCACCTGGGGAAACGTTTCGGGAATCGACCGTGAAAAAGGTCTTGTTGTCATCAAGCCCTCGGGTGTAGATTACAACAAACTCACCGCCGACGATATGGTTGTTGTTGACCTTGACGGAAACAAGGTTGAGGGCAGTATGAATCCGTCTTCCGATACGCCCACACACCTTGAGCTTTACCGCCGTTTTCCCGAAATCGGCGGCGTTGCGCACACACACTCCGCCTACGCAACAGCTTTCGCCCAAGCGGCAAAGGATATCGGGGTTTACGGAACGACTCACGCCGACTTTGCTTACGGCAGCATTCCCTGCACACGTGACCTTATGCGTGATGAAATCGACACGGATTACGAGCTGAACACGGGCAGAGTTATCGTTGAATGTTTTGAAACACGCGGCATTGATTACAACGCCGTTCCCGCCGTTCTTGTTCACTCGCACGGCCCGTTCACCTGGGGCAAGGACTGCATGGCGGCGGCTGTCAACTCCGCAATTTTAGAAGAGGTTGCGCACATTGCTCACCTTAGTGTGGCACTCGGTGCTCCCACCGCATCAAAAGCGATACAGAAAAAGCACTATTTCCGCAAGCACGGCAAAAACGCCTACTACGGACAGAAATAACAAGTTAAACGCCGCAGTTTCGGTTGAAAGTGCTGCTTTTATTGTCAGACCCATAATTACAGTTTGATATTTTGGAATTTGTGAAAGTTTCTTAACTGGTTATTTAATTGTCGTGTAATGTCTTCGTTTCGGGAATAACAGAATTAAACTGTTTTCTTCCTGAAAAGGTGTTTTCTGACCTTCGTTCGCCGGAATTATCTGCCCAAGTGCTGAGATTTGAAATGCAGAATTTCATAAAGAAGTTAATATAAACATCAAAGTTTTCCTGTTTGCCGTTAAAGCTGTACCCTTTAACTACAGGTTCTTTATTTTGTAAAAACAGCTCTCTTATTTCAAAAATATCTAAAAGTTCGCCCGCTTCATCCGTGAACCAGCAACCAAAGGACGGGTCAAAGGAGCACCATTTATCTTCTTCTGATATGTAAACCAAACAAGTGAAATGAGAACCTGTAAAGCCTGAAGAAACCATAGCCACAGGAAACGCCTTTATCCCCACTGCTACAAGGCAATCTGCAAACGCTATTGCTCTGTAACGACAGTTAATTGCACGTGAAAAGGGTTTGTCAAAGGAATAATCCAAAATATTAAGCGTGTCATCATTCAGCATTTTCATTTGCATACCACTGTAATATGTATGCTCCGTGAGCCATTCAAGAATTTGAACGGTTTTATCAAAATCACTGTCGGCTGTTGCTATAGAAGATAAATTATATTTTTCTTTAAGCTGTGTATGAAAATCATAAGTGCAAATAATTTTATCAAGCTCTGTTTGTGTAAGTTCCGTATCCTCCGATGCCATATCTTTGACAGATACAGGCTCTTTCAACAGTGCTTTTTCATAATTCATTTCAGAAACATATTCAGCATATTTTTCACTGCTGAATTGCACTATAATTCTGTCGATTAAATCAAATTTCAAATTAACAAAAAAGAGAATTATAACTATTAAGCCTATAATAATCGGGATTTTAAATTTTTTCATTTTTACACCCTCTTCTTATTTTTCAGGAGGATTATAACTGCATATTAAAAGCAAAAATCAATGCCGAGCCTGTCGGATTGGATTTTTTGGCAGTATGTCTCATTTTGGGACCACAGTTATATTTACCGCTAAATTAATAACAACTCGATAAATTGGAATTTGCTTATTTCATCTTGTCGTTGAAACAGATAATAAATGCACCCATTGTAAGGATTACAAAAACAATCGACAAGAAAGGGGTAAAAGTAAAGCTTGCTCCGCCAAAAGTTTCGTCAAGGAATACACCAACCACCAAACCTAAAAAGCCTGCACATACAGATGCCGATACCGCAATCAATGCCTTTTTCACACGATCACACTTCTTTGTCAATTTTTTATTTATTATGATAATTATATTACACATAACCTGAAATTGCAATCGGGTGCGAGTATACTGCCTATACTTATTCACAATTTCCTCTTACTTTCCAGAAATCTCCCCGAATGTTAGTGAAAAGGGAAAAAAGTAAACCCGACGAACTTCTGTCGAAATTGGTCGGTTTTTGGTGGACACACTCGGGCTCGAACCGAGCACCTCTCGCGTGTGAGGCGAACGCTCTGACCAGCTGAGCTATGCGTCCGTGTTTTTTCGGTAAGCCTATTTTAGTACTACCACCCACGTTTGTCAAGGCGTATTTTGTAAAAAAACTGCACCGTGCAAACAAGCGCGGTGCAGTCATTTTTCTGTTTACTTATCAGAATCCGCCGCCGACGGTTACTTTGTAGTCGACCGAGCCGTAACCGCTTTCAACCATTACTTTGATGGGGAATTTGAGTGCCTCAATGTAAAGATTTTCAAGTTCAACTTCAAGCACGTAGCTCCATGTGCCCTTTTCAATGACGCCGCCTTTGTTAATTTTTACTTTAACCTGAGGCTTTGTATAGCGCAGTCTGATGTCGGCGTTTTCAAAATCAATGTAAAACTGCGGCAACTCTTCACGGACGGTCGAAATGTCACCGACAACCGAAATTGCGTGACCCACCGTGCCCTCAGACCATACGCCGTTAATGCCGTCGGTCTGCTCTTTCATTGTCATTTCAATAACAGTGTATCCGCCGCTTTTGTATGCCTTGGCAGACTGAACGTCTGCAGCAGTGAGCTTATCATAGCCGCCTGTAATGCCCTTGAATTCTGTTGAATTTTTCTTGAGCGCCGCCTTAAAAATCGGCGTTACCCACTCAATGAGGGTACCGAGAAAACCGTTGCCGTCGTTGGCGACAATTTCTGTCATCTCCATTGTCTGTGAAGACGTAACGTGGCTTGATTTTGCCGCCGCGCGCTTATAAAACTCAACAATTTCCACGGTTGTCCAATCGGCGGGATTGTCAGAGGGTTTTGCAACCGCAGTTTTGTCAGCGACGGTGCTTGACGTAACTTTCTCTGTAAGTGCTTCACTGACAGCGTCAGTCTCTGTTGTTTGGTCTGCTTCGGTGCTTTCGGCAGTATTGACCTCCGTGCTTTCCTGTTCGTCGGGGGTTTTGCTGTTTTCTGCTGTTGTGCTTTCTTCAACAACGGCAGCGGTTGTTTCAATCTTCTTATCACCGCTGTTGTTACAGGCAGTGAAAGCAAAAAGAACTGTCAATGCCGTAATAATTGCGAGTACCTTTTTCATTTTTTATTCTCCTTCTTTAAATAAAATCCACAAATATTTTACATCATTAAATGAAAAAGTCAACTGCAAAAAAAGTTATCTTTCGCATTATCTGAAAATTGAACAAATTCAGTTGCATATAACGGATAAAATTCAACAAATAACAAATTGACAAACATTTACCGCACGTGTATAATAAAAGCAGAAGTTTACATGACTGACGGAAAAAGCGGATCACCGCGGGGGAATGTAAATTTATTGTATAGCCGACCGTCTGGGCGATTCAGTTTTCTGTTAAACTGGATTGGCCCGTTTTTTGTTTTAACGGGCAAAAAGAAAAAAGGAGGTCAACCAAATGGAACACAAAAATTGGCAGGGCTTTGCCGCAGGTGTGTGGCAAGATGAAATCAACGTGCGTGATTTTATTCAGAAAAACTACACCGAATACTCGGGTGACAGCAGCTTTCTTGCAGGCGCAACCGACCGCACAAGCAAACTGATGAAAAAGCTTGAGGCTCTTTTTGCACTCGAGCGTCAGTTTGGCGGCGTGCTTGACATTGACACCGCCACGGTTTCATCACTGACAAGCTACTCTCCCGGTTACATTGATAAAGAAAATGAGCTTATTTTCGGAATGCAGACAAACCGACCGCTCAAAAGAGGTGTCAATCCTTTCGGCGGTATGCGTATGGTGCGTCAGGCTTGTGAGGCTTACGGCTACAACCTGAGCAAAAAGGTGGAAGAGGAATTCCGTTTCCGCACCACTCACAACGACGGCGTTTTCCGCGCATACACAGACGAAATGCGCCAGGCACGCAAATGCCACGTCATCACCGGTCTGCCGGATGCATACGGCAGAGGCAGAATCATCGGCGACTACCGCCGTGTTGCCCTTTACGGTGTGGACAAGCTGATTGAAGAGAAGAAAAAGGATAAAAACGAGCTTGCAAACGAAGCTTTCAACACCGAACAGATTCGCCTTGACGAAGAGCTTTTCCAGCAGATTGCCTTCCTCGGCAAGCTTAAAGAAATGGCGGCAATGTACGGCTTTGATATAAGTCAGCCTGCCGCAAACGCAAGGGAAGCAATTCAGTGGACATATTTCGGTTACCTCGGCGCAATCAAAGAGCAGAACGGTGCCGCAATGTCGCTTGGCAGAGTAAGCACGTTCTTTGACATTTATATTGAGCGTGACATCGCAAACGGAACGCTCACGGAAGAGGGCGCACAGGAGCTTGTTGACGACTTTGTTATGAAGCTTCGCATTGCCCGTCATCTCCGCACACCCGAATACAATGAGCTTTTCGGCGGCGACCCCATGTGGATAACAGAGGCTGTCGGCGGTATGGGCGAAGACGGCAGAACTCTTGTCACAAAGAACAGCTTCCGCATTCTCAACACCCTTTACACCCTCGGCTCTTCACCGGAGCCCAACCTGACCGTGCTCTGGTCAAACGCTCTGCCTGAGAATTTCAAGAAATTCTGTGCAAAGGTTTCGGCAGACACAGACTCCATTCAGTACGAAAATGACGATATCATGCGCCCCATTTACGGTGACGATTATGCAATTGCCTGCTGCGTTTCCGCAATGAAGGTCGGCAAGCAGATGCAGTTTTTCGGTGCACGCTGCAACCTCGCAAAACTGTTGCTTATTGCAATCAACGGCGGCTACGACACCACAAGCGGCATCCACATCGGCCCGCAGATGCCCGTTATGAGCGGCGACAAGCTCGATTACAACGAGGTTATGGAGCGTTTCGACATCTACATTCAGTGGCTGAGCAACCTTTACGTCAACACAATGAATATCATTCATTATATGCACGACAAATATGCCTATGAAAAAACCCAGATGGCTCTTCACGACACATCCGTCGAGCGTTTCATGGCTTTCGGCATTGCCGGTCTTTCCGTTGTTGCGGATTCGCTCAGCGCCATCAAATATGCAAACGTCATTCCCGTTAAAAACAGCAACGGCTTCATTTCCGAATTCAAAACAGAGGGGGATTTCCCCAAATACGGCAACGATGACGACAGAGTTGACCTTATTGCAAAGGATATGGCTCACCGTGTTATCACCGAGCTTCGCAAAACTCCCACTTACCGCCACGCAATTCACACTCTTTCCGTGCTCACAATCACATCGAATGTTATGTACGGCAAGAACACGGGGGCAACTCCCGACGGAAGAAAGGCAGGCGCTCCGTTTGCACCGGGTGCAAACCCCATGCATAACCGAGAGGAAAACGGTGCTCTTGCTTCGCTCAATTCGATCACGAAGCTCAGCTATGCCGACTGCCGTGACGGTATTTCAAACACCTTCT
>JAZOBD010000021.1:0-14414 GCA_045595825.1 Acutalibacteraceae bacterium | reverse complement strand
AAAAAAAACACACAAAAAAAAAAGGAAAAACACAGCCCCCCCCGGGGGGGGGGCCGTCCCGTTTTTATTTGATGCCGTACTTTTTAAGAATTGAGGGGTAAAAATAAGTGTAACGTACAAAGTGCAGGAAGGTTGTGAGCGTTTTGAATGCCCACGGAATTCCGACCTTGATGCCGTACCTGAAAATGTTTCTTGCCGCCTCTTTGATTGTGCTTTTGATATATTTGAAATATGACGTGTCACTGTCATGTTTATTGGAGCTGGCGCTGATGTTTTTCCACAGCATATAGCAACGCACAACGTTAAGGTCGGTGTAGGGAATTTTTGACATGCTGTTGTTGACGTACTCGGTGGCGTTGATTTTACCCCAGCCTTTCAGATCTTTGGGCGGGTCATACTCACCTGTTTTGGTGTATTCCTTGTAAAACTCGGAAAGCGGCAGAATTTCATAATGGTTGAAATTATGTATGAAATTGCCGTGGTCAAGCCGCAAGGAAAGCTGACAGCTTTCCTTCAACTGCTCAGGGGTTTCACCGGGCAGACCGAGAATCAGCTCGGTGTAAGTTGCAATGCCTGCCTGATTGTAACGGTTGAGAAGTGCTGTAAACGTATCAACGGAAATATTTTTGCGGTTTACGTTTGCAAGTGCAGGCTCGCTGAGCGACTGGAAAGAAAGGGTTGCACCTTTATTCATACCGCAGTCGTTGAGCTTTTGCGTGATTGAAAAAACGCGGTCGTTACTGTTTTTAGCGTAAGATGCCTGCAACATTGAAAACACGCCCTGCTCTTTTTTAAGACGCACCATTTCGTCAACAAATTTTTCGTCACGCTCAAACATACCAAAGTTTGCATCCGCACAGCCGAAAGCGCTGATGTTGTGCGCCGAAAACCAGCCAAGCTCGGCAAGTATCTTTTCTTCGGAAAAGAAGCGCACACCCGAGTGCAGACTGCCCCAGTCGCAGTATGCGCAGTTGTAGGGACAACCGCGGTTTGTTTCAAAAATCGCGTGGAAATCATACTCGGGGTAATTTTCAAAAATCGAGTCAAAAACACCTGTAAGATAAGGCGAAGGATAGTCAATACCGCATATTTTTGCCTTTTTGCTTTCAACGGGTTTGCCGTTTTCACGGTAAGCAATGTTAGGCACCTCTGACAAATCCGTGCCGTTTTTAAGCGCTGTGAGAAGCAAGGCGAAAATTTCCTCACCCTCACCGAAAATCATAACGTCAATGTAATTCTCAGTGAGCATAAGTGAACTGTCGGGGGTAATGTGGTGACCGCCGAAAACAATTATGCACTCGGGATACTCTTCTTTGATGCGTTTTGCAAGCACGCGGTTATATTCGTGATTCCAGATGTAATTTGAAAAACCGAAAAGATAGGGATTGTCGATTTTCGCCACAACTTTTTCAACGTCTTCACGCAGAAACAGCGGCTCGGAAAATTCATAGTAATCACAAAGCGCAGGGTCTGCCTTTGCATTTGCGATGAGTGTGCCTGCGGCGTAAGGCAGAAACGTTGCACGGCCGTGAAGGTAATTTGCCTGAGCAAGGCAGATGTTCTTTTTCATCGGTCAACCTCCCCTGCCGTTACGCTGATTTTGTCTTTGTAAGAGCGACTGCCCATTTTGCCGTACCATACAACACGTTTGCCGAAATCTTCCCAGCCCGCAGCGGGGTCGCTGTCAACAAAAACGGTGTCAAAGCTGCCGTAAACGGGCTTTGAATATTCATTGATGTAAATTCCCTTGAAATAGGAATAGAAATCAATTTCCGTGCGGCAACTGCTTTGCACCTCATCGGGTTTTCTGATGACCGCACGCTGATAATCGGTAAGCTGTGAAAGAATATTTTCATCGGAAATGACAGTGAGCAGATAGGGTCTCATTTCCGCATAAAACTCGTCGTGATTGCCGCAGAGAGTGAGGAAAAGATACTCGTAATTTTCCCACACAAGGCCGCCCGCATAAGGCACGCTCAGCCTGTTGTTTTCACCCTTTGCAAGGCTTGAAAAATAAGCCTTTATCCTGTCAAAAGCTTTTTTCGTAAAGGGAGCTTTTCCGCTTTCAATATATCCTATAAGACCTTCGTAAAAACTGCGGTAGCTTTTGCCGAGCTCATAAAAAGCATAAATCGCAAAGCAACGGAGCAGACCGCAACCGTGCATTGCCTGAGTAAAGCCTGCAAAAACGGCACTTTTTTCCCACATTTCACGTGACATTGTGTTTGTCTGCGTGATGATGTCGGTCATTTCGGGGATATAATAAGCATCCTCGGTGCAGTGGTAGCGCACAATTTCACAGCGCGATGTGACAATGCCGTGGCGCTTCATATATTCGGGCTGACCGAGTGCTGAATTGGGCAACACAATGCAGTTATAAACCTCAAAAATAAAGTGCTGACCGATTTCAAAAAGCTTGCAGATTCCGTCAACAAAACTGTCATAGGTTTCGCCCGGCAGACCGAGAATCAGCTCGGAATAAACCTGCAGCTTTTCCTCGTGATACATGCTGAAATTCTTGCGGAAGCTTTCAAGGGACATATTCTTTCTGCCGATGTTTTCGAGCACAACGGGTGAAAGGCTTTGCAGTGAAATTGTTGCACCTGCACGGTCAATCCCCTTGCGGTTAAAACGCCGCACAATTTCACGCACCCGTTCAACGTTGCCCTTTGAATAATTTATTCTGACCCTTTCGGGGTAGCCGTATTTTTCTTTTGTACTGACAAAGGCGTTTGTTATTGTAAGATCGTTTTCGCTGATGCCGAAATTCGCATCCGCACCCCAGACAAACCGGATTTTGTTTTTGCCCAGCCATTCAATCTCCGCAAGCACCTTGTCAAGCGGAAAGAACCGTGTTTTGCTTTGCAGAAGACCCCAGTCGCAGTAAGCACACTTGTTGGGGCAACCGCGCGATGTTTCGATGATTGAGTTGAACTCATATCCTTCGTATTTCTTGTCAAAGCCGTCAAACCAACCGTCAAGGTAGGGCGAGGCATAATCGGAAGAGCAAAGCACTTCCTGCTTGGTCATAACGCACTGTGTGCCGTCACGGTAAGCGATGTTTGACACGATTCCGACGTTGCCGTCAAGCAAGCCTTCAAGCAGCGCACCGAATGTGATTTCACCCTCGCCGAAGCAAAGGTAATCAATCTGCGGATTTTCTTGAAGAAAATCGGTGTTCTGTGCAATATTGTGACCGCCGAAAACAGTGACACAGTCGGGATAAACCTCTTTGATGCGGCTTGCAAGTGCAAGGTTATAGCGTGTGTTCCAGCAATAGTTTGAAAAGCCGACAACCTGCGGGTTTTCCATTGAAGCAACAACCGCCTCAACATCTTTGCGGATGAAAATGAACTCTTTAAAAGCGTATGCGGAACTGACCCGGCCGTTACGCCAGGCATTTGCGACTATGACACCCGCCGTGTAGGGCAGGTAAACGACCTTTGAATCCTCACCCGAGGAAACGTCGACCTGAACGAAATAAACGTTCTTTTGTCCGGACAAAAAATCACAAGCTTTCCGCATATAATTATACAGTATAATAATATCATATATAGTTAATTTGTCAAGGTTTCGCCGTTATGCAAATCAAGGTAAAAACGCCGTAAAATAGGGTGTGACGTTTGACAAAAAAAGGGTGATATGCTATGCTTTGAATGATGCTTTATCCGCAAAAAATACATTCACAGAGGCGTTGAAATGAAGATTTTGCTCATCAACCCCGCAACAATTAATTACGCACGTGCATTCACCTGTCCGCTGGGTCTGCTTTCTATTGCGACTCACCTCAACAATAACGGCCACACCGCCGAAATTTTTGACCGTACAATCGCAAAAGGTGACCTTGACGAAAAGCTCAGCCAATTCAGACCCGACATTGTCGGCATTTCGCTGATGTCAAACAAGTCAATTGATGACGCGCTTTTCGTTGCCCGCAAGGTCAAAGAGCACTCGTTGACGGTTGTGTGCGGCGGTCCGTTTGCTTCAAGCGTGCCGGAGCTTGTGCTCAGAGAGGACTGTTTTGATTATATTTCGGTCAGCGAGGGTGAATTCACCTGGCTTGAAATTGCCGACAATCTTAACGGCGGCAAGCCTTTTGAGCAGATTGCAGGCCTGGCTTACATGGAAAAC
The DNA here is from genome assembly GCA_045595825.1 of Acutalibacteraceae bacterium. GTDB lineage: Bacteria > Bacillota > Clostridia > Oscillospirales > Acutalibacteraceae > CAG-177. The sequence goes on along the minus strand of JAZOBD010000021.1, from coordinate 10,283 downwards.
GACAAGGTTATTTACACCCCCGAAAGGGAGTTTGCCGACCCTGCCCTGTTGCCCGTCATTGACTATTCGCTTGTTGATGTAAAACAGTATTTCCAGGTCAACTACAAGTGCAAAAAAATGCTTTACGTCTATTGGGCAAAGGGTTGTCCATGCCGCTGTGCATTCTGTTACAACGCAGAGTTTCACCGCCGCTGTTACCGCAAAAGGCCTATTGAAAGCGTTATTGCCGAAATACGTTGCCTTGTCGGTGAGCACGGTGCCGACGGCATTTATTTTGCCGACGAGCTCTTTTGCAGAAACCGCAAAGAAATGCACGAAATCTGCGACACTCTGCGCTCACTTGACCTTGACTTTGTGTGGGGTTGCCAGACGAGAATCGGCATTTTCAACGAGGAAGATTTCAAATATATGTATGACAGCGGTTGCCGCTGGATTTTCTTCGGCATTGAAAGCGGAAGCGAAAAAATGCTTGAAAATATGCACAAGGATATCCGCCTTGATAAAGTTGCCGAAACTTTTGAAGGCTGCAACAAGGCGGGACTTATTGCAATTTCGTCCTTTATAATCGGCCTGCCCGACGAAACACCCGAGGACCTTATGCAGACACTTGACCTTGTAAAAGGTATCAAATCAAAGCTGTTTAACGTAAATTACCTTGCAATCATTCCCGGCAGCGAGTTTTATTACAAAGCTATCGAAAGCGGAAAGCTGCCCCGGCCTCAACGGCTTTCGGAATTCCGTGACCAACGCTTCGGGGAAATTCTTGAATGTAACCTGAGCAATATCCCATACAAAGATTTGAAAGTGCTGCGTGCATTCTTTATGTGGCTGAGTTTCACCGCAAAAGGCTATGCGCCCGACGGCGAAAAAAGCAACTCCTTTGCCGTCAAGGTAATCAAAGATGCGCTTGACAGTACACGAAAGCACGGTATCGGCTACTTTTTCAAAGAGGCTTATTATTCGGGTACGGAATTTTTGAAGGTTGTTTTCAACATCACCTTTTACCCCTCCGTCAAGAAAAAATACAACCTTAAATTCAAATATTTCAGATAAAAAATCCGCCTCAGAGGACACTCTCCGAGGCGGGATTTTTATTCTGTTATCTGCGGTTTGTAGTAATCCGAAACGTAAAGCGCAAGCCCGTGATTTCTGCCGTACCAGACACACCTGACGGCATACTCGTAAAGGTTGCGGCAGATTTCCGTATCATTTACTCTTATCACGGTTTTCTTCTTTTCAAGCGGCTGAGGCTCCCCGTCATAAATGTGCTTACAATAAGAATAAAAATCGTAATCGCTTGCAATAATCCGCTCCCCGTCGGAATTCACCCGTTTGAGAATGTCACGCTGATACTGCATCAGTGCGCGCACCTCGGGCGTATCGCCGACAAGCGAAACGGCAAAACGGTAAAGCTCATCATAGATTTCGTCCGCATTTTCGAGGCTTTTGAGAAAGTATATTTCGTCAAACTGCCAGCTTATTTCGCCAAGGCCCTCACACGGCACAACCCACGAGTTTTCACCGTGCACAACACCCGAAGCAAAGTTGTTGATAAGCGACCACACAGCGTTGCAGGCAGGGTTTTCTTCACTTTGAGAAAAGCTTGCAAGGGCAGAATAAATATCATAATAACCGATACCTGCTTCATTGCGCAGGTAAAGTGCCGCCGCCCTGAAAAAGCCGATGTTGTGAAATGCCTGCACAAGGCAGGAAAAAGCCACGCAGTAAACCCAATCTTCACTGCTGAGAGTAGCGGTTTTGATGACGTTATACGTGTATTCGGTGATTTCGTGCATATCACGTGCATTACAATGCGCCTGAGCAAACGGCGTTTTCACCGTTTCAATGCCGTGCTTTGCAATGTAATCTTTATCACCCATTTCGGAATTGGGTAAAAGCTCGCACGGGTAAACCTGAATCGCCTTGTGCTGACCGTACTCAATAAGCTCGCAAAGGCCTTTTGTGAAGCTTTCACGTGTTTCGCCCGCCAGACCGAGAATAAGCTCTGACGAGGTGGAAATGCCGCAACGGCTGTATTCACCCATCAGCTCTCTGAAATGGTCAAGAGTTATATTTTTTCTGCCGATGTTTTCAAGCGTTTGGGAACAAAGGCTTTGGAAAGACAGGGTCTGTGCTTTGTCGAGACCGTTTTCGTTAAAGCGCAGGCAGATTTTTTTGACAAACTGCGTTCTGTTTTTTGTGAAACACACTCTGAAATTCTGCGGATAGCCCGTTGCCTGCTTTGCCGCAATAATCAGCTCCGCAATTTCTTCATCACGGTCAAAAAGCCCGAAATTACCGTCGGCACAATAAACATATTCGATTTTATTTTTTGCAATCCAGTCAATTTCCGCTTTGATTCTTTCCATCGGAAAAAGCCGCACACGGCCGCCGAGAGTGCCCCAATCACAAAAAGCACAGTGGAAAGGACAACCTCGGTTTGTTTCAAGAATTGCGGAAAAACTTGTTTTGCCGTCAAGCAGGCAATCAAAATAACCGTTGAGATAAGGCGACGGATATTCTTCAAGATAAAAACCCTCTTCACGGGTTTTTACAAATCCGTTTTGCGTGCGGTAAGCAATATTTGCAATCTTTGAAAGGTCGCCGCCGTCAAGCAGAGCAAGCACAAGCTGTCTGAAAGCCTCTTCACCCTCACGGTAAATCAGGAAATCGACCACTGCGCACTCTTCAAGAGTTTCAAAATCACGCAAAACATTATGACCGCCGAAGATTATTATAACATCGGGATACTCTTTTTTCAGCGCCGTTGCAAGCGCCTTGTTATATTCATAATTCCACACCGAGCAGGAAAATGCCGCAATAAATGGGTCGCAAAGCCTGCTGACAGCGTCATCAATCGGCTCGTGCGTATATACAAAACCGCCGAAGCGGCACGAGGCTCCGATTTTCGCGTCAGCAAAAGCATAGGCGGCAATGCAGCCCGAGGCATAGGGCAGATAAACCGACCTGCGCTCATTACCGTAAACATTATTCGGTTGAACAAAGTAGATGTTTTTCATTTGAACTTATTCCTCAGCGTTATATATCTGCTCAAACCAGAAATCCGCAACGGGTATTGGCCGGCAGTTTTCAAAATTCACCCTGCCGTCTTTATAAACGGCAATTTTTCGGCGCATTTCTTTGTTTTCAGGCAAGACCTTGCCGTCTTTTACATATCGGGCACTGCCGCGACTGCCCGTTTCGGGCATTGTCAGCATTATCGACTTTGCAAGCGCAAAAGCGGACAAAAGCATATCCTTTGCGGCAAGAAAATCGCCGTAGGATTCAGCACTGACACCGTGTAAAAAAATCTTTTCAATCTCTTCACAGATTCGGCAAAGCCCCTCTTCTTCACGGTTAAATGCGGCAAAGGTGCTCATCATTGCGGGAATGTGAGAATAATTTTCATCGCCGCCCGAAAAAGCTTCTTTTTCACTTTGCGCCGCCGCAAAAGCGGATGCCAGCGCAAATTTTTCTTTTTCGGTATAATCAGCATCAGTATTTTTGCTTATATATTCAGCGGCCCGCAGTGAAGAAACCTGTGTGCAGTTGAGCGCACTGCCGCCGGGGCGCGTAACGCCGAAAACGCCTGCGACCTCACCTGCGGCAAAAAGATTTTTCACATCGGTCTGATAATCGTCATCCACCCAGACACCGCCGTTGTTGTGCTGGGCGCAGACGGCAATTTTAAGATAATCCTTTTTTAAATCAATTCCGTTTTCTTTATAAAGCAGGTAAGCCTTCGGATTCATTTTCAAAAGCCGCTCAACAGGAGTTTCACACAAAGCATCGCTCTTTTCAAGATACTCCCGTGCGGTTTCATTCATTTTTTCAAAGGAAAACCCGACAGAGTTCTTTGTAAAATCAAGATAAACACTGTTGCCTTTTTCTGTTTCGGCATTGACAAGCTCATCAATGACAGATGAGGCTTTTTCAACGTGATAAGGCCACTGATAGCCCTTTAAAAAGACATTTTCGCTGAGAGCTGCAAAGTCGGTAAAATATTCATTCAGAAACTCTTTTTCGTTGCCGCTCGGGTCAACCGAAACGAAGCGAGGCAAAACCTGCATATAGCTGCCCGAAACATTCCAGCGGAAATCAACAGAAGCCATTCCGTACTGCCACTCCTGAAAATTGGCAAGTGAACAGCCTGCATCAATCAGCACACCCGTCATTCCCTTTTGCGAAACGGGAAAAACGGAATTCTTATAAACAGATGCAGGTGCGCCCGTGCAGGCAATAACATAGCGGCACCTGATGGCGGTTATTTCATCCGTCTGATTATTATAACCGATTATTCCGCACGCTTTACCGTCGCAGGTGACGATTTTTTGCACGGTGACGGGAGAAATAATCGGAATTTTATGCTCTGTAACTCTTTTTTCAAGTGCTTCGGTCATTATTTTTGAGGTGTAAGGGCCGACCGAGGTTGCCCTGCCGACATCGTCATGGTCGGTAAGATAGCTGACATAGCCGCCGTAGCAATCACGCGGAAATTTCACGCCGCAGTCAACAAGGCGATAAAAGCACCTTGCACTGTTTACGCACTCAATGTAGGCTTTCACACCGTCGCAGGCACCGCCTGAGATGTAAGCCTCCGCCATTTTGCGTGCGCTGTCCGGACGGTTGCCGTCAAGCCCAAGTTTGTAATAGGTCTGCTTGTCTGACCCCGTGTTGCGTGACGTGCCTGAAAGGCGGTTTTCGGTGACAACGGCAATATTTTTAACGCCGAGAGAAAACAGCCACTCTGCCGCAGAATAGCCTGCCGCGCCGCTTCCGACAACAACAGCATCAAAGTATTGCACTTTAAATCACCTCACATCAGAGTCTTGAAATATGAAATCCGCCGTCGGCATTGAGCACCTGCCCCTGACAAAAGTCAAGCAGTCCCTCTGCAACGGCAACAACACACCCTGCAACATCATCGGGCGTGCCGAAACGCTTAATCAGCGTCAAGCCGTTTTCAATCATTCTTTCGTATTTTTCGTGTACGGCGGCGGTCATATCCGTTTCAATAATGCCGGGTCGGATTTCAAAAACACCCACGCCGTACTGACTCATTTCAGCGGCAAAAAGCTTTGTAATCATTGAAATTCCCGCCTTTGAAATGCAGTATTCACCACGGTTTACCGAAGCGGTATCTGCCGAAACGGAGCTTATGTTGATAATTCTGCCGCCACCCTGATTTTTCATCACATTTGCGAAAAGCTGTGTGACAAAATAAGTGCCTTTTAAATTTATATCGGTAAGATAATCAAAATCGTCTTCGCTGATTTCAAGAATGTTTTTGCGCACCTTCGGGGCAACGCCTGCGTTATTGACAAGCAGGTCTACCCTGCCGAAATTATCCGTCACGAAACCGCACAGCGCCTTTCGGTCGTCCTGTGAAGAAATATCGCAAGGTACAAAGAAAAATCTGTCGGCATTTTGTGCGGCAAGTGCTTTAATTTCTTCACTTTCGTTTCTTGCCGTACCGACAACCGTCATGCCCTTTGAAAGCAATGCCTTTGCAATGCCAAGACCGATTCCCCGGCTGGCACCTGTAACAACACAAATCATATTACCCCTCCTTTTTCAGCACATATTTTTTGTAATAAGGGAAATATTTTTCACTGTCTCTGACTGGACAACCCGACACCGTGCCTGCACGCATAAGCTCGGTGCATTTGCCGCAAAGCAGACAGCATTTTTTCTTGTCCACAAAGCCGTTTTTAAGATAATCGGCGTAAAATTCAGGGTAGGCAAACGCCATTCTGCCAAAGCCTGCAAAATCGCACAACCCTTGATTTATAAGACTTTGGGCACCTTCAATTGCATTTTCGGCCAGCGGTGTAAGTGCAGAATAAACCAGCTTCATTTTCGTCTGATTTTTAAGTGCCGACATCACCTTTTTAAAGCGCGCCATACCCGTTTCAACGCTTTCAACATCGGTGCGCCACGGGCGGTTGATGTGCGGTATTCTGTATGGATTGCCGAGAGTGATATTCACCATTTCAACACCGCGTGCGCTGAGCAAATCAAGAATTTTCACACACTCTGTAAGGTCAGGTTCATTGTTTTTATCAACGCCGTAACCGTTGGGATAAGGGTAGCAGTCACTTGCATTAAGACGCGAGGTGAGAATGAAATTTTCGGGCACAACATTTCTGACAGCATCTATGCAATTCATAAAAAGCGAAACACGGTTTTCAAAGCTGCCGCCGTATCTGCCCGGTCTTTCGGTTGCACCGAGGAATTCACTGATAAGATAGGCGTGACAGCATTTGACGTCAATGCCGTCAAAACCCGCCTCAACACAGAGCTTCGCCGCCGCACTGAATTTTTCGGGCAATGTGTCGCAATATCCGTCGGTTGCAACGGTGTAATCAAGGTGCTCTTTGCCCACTTCAAGGAATTCGTTGCGATAGGCGACAATCGGGGTGGGCACAGCCGAAAAACGGCTCTGACGCCCGCTGTGCGTAAGCTGTGCAATAATTTTGGGCGTAAAGCCCCATTCAGCAAGCGCTGTTTGTCTTATTTCGGCAAGCAGCAACCTGAATGAATCCTTATTGCCCTCGTTTATGAAAAGCTGACGGGGATTTGCCCTACCCTCATTTGTAACGGCGACCGCCTCAAACCAGATTATACCCGCACCGCTTTTGGCGAAGCGCAGATAACGGCGGCGTGTAAGCTCGCCGATTGCACCGTCAGGCGTGCCGTCACAACCCTCCATGGGTTGAATGACAACACGGTTTTTTATTAAATTGCCGTTTATGTAAATTTCTTTGTTAATCATTTTATCTCTTATAGTATTCCTCTAATTTTGCAACGTCTGCATCATCAAATGCACCGTCAAAAATGAAGAAATCATCCATATTGAAAATAAGGTCGTGCAGAATGTCGTTATAGCTGCGCACGCCGTCATTGCCGACAACGAATTCATTCTGACCGTCAAACATTCCCGCGTATTCGGACGGAATGTCAATGCTTTGAATATAGTTGAAATTATAGTAAAAACGCAGCTTTGCCGCCTCTCTGTCAACAGCAACAATGGTGTGAATCCATCCGTCGGAAATTTCATCAGGGAAAGGTGTTGTGATTTCAATGCAATCGTCAACCTTGCCGACGTTGAAAACGGTGTCATTGCAACGCACGGCAAGCAAAAATCCCTTTGTATCGCGGTTTCTGTACCACCAGTCTTTGTTCCCGCACACGGCAGGCAATTCGTCAAGGGAACGGTCGATTTTAAGCCACACAGCAATTGTAAAGCTGTTTTCGCCGAAGGTTATGCCGTCAACAACCGCATAGCCTGTTTTGCCGAATTCGCCGCGTGAGCCGTAAATACCGGTTGAGTAATATTTGACCGTGCCGCTTTCTCTGAGTGTGCAGTTTCCGCTTTCATCTTTTAATGAATCGTCAAGAAACAGTGCAAGCTTTACTCTTTCGGGTGCGAAGAAAGCAGTGAGACCTTTCTCTCCGTTGTAGTCGGGTGTGGGTCTTGTACCGGGGTCATAAACTGTCGGCACGGCACGGATATATTCTTTGTCATAATCGGGAAAAATGCCGTAAGGCACCTGTGCGCTGAAACCCTTTTCATCGTATTCGGGTACATCCAGACCAAAAGCGGTGAGAACGATGGCGCTTATATCCCTTGTCTGGGCGTAACCGATTTCGCCCTTGGGCACATATTTGCCGCGCGCACCGAGGAAAACATATTTTTCACTGTCTGTGTATCCGCCGTGACCGTTACGGATTCCGCCGTGGTCGGAAATGACAATAAAAAGCGTATCATCTATTATGCCTGCGTCGGTGTATGCATCAAAAATCTCACCGACAAAACCGTCAGCCTCGGTGACAGCTTCAAGATACTCTTCACTGCCGTAGGTGGAGCTGTGCCCTGCACCGTCAACGTCATCAAGCTGAATAAACAAAAACTCGGGTTTATTATCTTTGACACAAGCCTGGATTTTGACAACAATGTCAGTGTCATTATCGGCAGTATCAAAGTGTACGCCGACATCGTGTTCAATAATCCCTCGGTTAATGGGTGACCAGTTACAGATTGAAGCAAAATAAGCCTCGGGCATCTCTTTGCGAAGACGTGTGAAAACAGAGGGCAGTTCCTTGTTTGTGTATTCCGCTGTGCTGACAATGCCGTTTGTAAGACCGTGAACAATCGGAGTTGCACCCAGAAGCATTCCGCCCCAGTTCTGTGCACTTATTGTCGGATCCATCGACAAAGCCGAATAAGAAACAGCATAATCCTTGAAAATTTCGTCCATTCTTGGTGTGTAGGCTTTACTGTTGAAATTACCCATTCCGTCAACACCGACGACAACAACATGTTTGTAAACTGACTTATTTTTCATGACGGCACCTCACAAATTATATCTGATTAAAGTATAACATTCTTTATTATAAATGTAAATAATTAATATGTAGCCAACTCCAAGCGACAAAAACGTCGTTGAGTTGTTTTGTCGGTAAGGTGTTTTTTTCGAGAAAAGCAAATGAATGACGTTTTCTTGGAACGGACGGCGTACAAGAGTACTCCGAGCGACAAAAAACGGCAGTCAGCGGTTTTGTCGCAAAAAAATAGACGGTACGAAAAACGTACCGTCTATTATGATAGGTAAAGTTAACTTATTTAAGTTCAACCTTTGCGCCGACTTCTTCAAGCTTAGCCTTAGCAGCCTCAGCGTCTTCCTTGGAGATCTGCTCTTTGATAGCCTTGGGAGCGCCGTCAACAACAGCCTTAGCTTCAGCAAGGCCGAGACCTGTGAGCTCACGGACAACCTTGATAACCTTAATCTTCTCAGCGCCGACTTCTGCAAGGATTACGTCGAACTCTGTCTTCTCTTCAGCGGCAGCAGCGCCAGCGTCAGCAACAGGGCCTGCAACTGCAACAGCAGCAGCAGCGGATACGCCGAATTCCTCTTCAACAGCGTGTACAAGCTCAGAGAGCTCAAGAACGGTAAGAACTTTAATTTCTTCGATAATAGCAGCAATTTTCTCAGATGCCATGATTTTTTTCCTCCATTAATAAATAGTAAAAAATAAAAATTAGTAAAATAAGATTATGCCTCTGCGGGAGCTTCGGCTGCGGCTTCGCCGCTCTTGTCAACAATAGCCTGGATTGCTCTTGCGAAGGATGCGATGGGTGCATTGAATGCGTTGCAGACAGTTGCAAGAAGAACTTCTCTTGAGGGAAGCTTTGCAAGTGAAGCAATAGTTTCCGTGCCGATTACCTTACCATCAAGGAAACCGCTCTTAACAGCGAAATTCTTGTGTGTGTCAGCATACTTGGAAAGGATTCTTGCAGCAGCAACGTGGTCTTCTGCGCTGGTAGCGAGAGCTGTTGTTCCTTCAAGAACACCTGCAAGGTCTTCAAGACCTGCTTCCTGAGCTGCACGGCCGAGGAGTGTATTCTTAACGACGGTGTATTCAACGCCTGCTTCACGAAGCTCTTTACGAAGCTTGGTGTCGTCAGCAACGCTGATTCCCTTATAGTCAACAAGAACACCTGCGACAGAACCGTTAAGACGCTCTGTAAGGTCGCTGACGATTTGTTTTTTCTGCTCTAAAATCTTTGCGCTGGGCATATATTCACCTCCAAAAACAATTAACAAAAATCAAATGCCCTTTCCGCAAACCGCAGAAAGGGCAAACACACACAAATTACCTATAAAATAATTGTATGCATCCTCTCTCGGCAGGCGGCTGAAAAGCCTTTATGCGGAAAGCACCTGCTGTCTTAAAAAGAACAGCTTTGTAATATTAACACACCCAAAGGCGCGTGTCAAGCATTTTTTAAAAAATTACTGACCGCCAACCTTGAGGGGGTTGATTCTGACGCCGGGGCCCATTGTTGTGGCAACGACGCAGGAACGGATGTACTGACCCTTTGTTGCGGCGGGCTTTGCCTTTACGATTGCATCAAGAAGAGCGTCGAAGTTCTCGTTGAGCTTTTCTGTGCCGAAGGAAACCTTGCCGATGGGGCAGTGGATGATGTTTGTTTTGTCAAGACGGTACTCAATCTTACCGGCCTTAGCTTCTTCAACAGCCTTAGCAACGTCGGGTGTAACAGTACCTGCCTTGGGGCTGGGCATAAGACCTCTGGGACCAAGAACCTTACCGAGACGACCAACAAGACCCATCATGTTCGGAGCAGCGATTGCTACGTCGAAATCAAGGAAGCCTTCGCCCTGAATCTTTGCAACAAGATCCTCAGCACCAACGATTTCTGCACCTGCAGCAGCTGCTGCGTCAGCCTCGGGGCCCTTTGCGAAAACTGCAACTCTTAC
>JAZOBD010000020.1:0-158625 GCA_045595825.1 Acutalibacteraceae bacterium | reverse complement strand
CACGGAAGTTTCCGTGAGAGCTTTGGCAAGAAGCGGATATTTTTTCTCCATTGATTCATCAAGGGTAACATCCGTATATTCGCTTCTTACAAGCATAATCGGATGATCCTCATACCATTCATAATGAGAGATATATTCTTTGTTGAGTGAAAGAACGGTTATTTCTTCGGTTGTTTCATTTTCGGCAGTCTGTGTTGTTTCATTCGGAGTAACCTCCTGCGGAGAATCTTCTCCGCAAGAGGTAAAAGCAACCAAGAAACACAAAACCAGTAATATGCCGATAATTCTTTTTAACTTATCCATCAACATCAAAATCCTTTGACGATGAACGCTACAAGTTCGGTTGCCGAACGGTCTTCACGTTCATCTGTCATAATTGTAATAATACTTCCGTCATCAAGAACTGCACAAGCGCAGAACCACGGATAATTTGTGGAGAAAATATCTCCGTCAGAAATCTCTGCAATGAATTTGCCGTTGCTATCCCAAAGAAGAACATCCCTCATATTGCCGTCAAAGCCAATATATCCGTTTGCGGTCTGAGTTACAAAAGTAACGCTGCCGAGTCCCTCACCTTCGGCATCGCAGAGAGTTTTCTGAAGAACACCGTCTTTGTTGTAAATGAACACTTTGTGACCGCTGTCGTCTGCGGCATTCGCACAAACGTAAATGTTGTTTTCATCAACGCAGAGATGCATTATTGTATCTGCTTCTTTGAAGATTACGGGAGTTGAGGCGAATGTATTTCCGCTGAATGTAACAATTTCACACTCATTTGATGTGAAATAATTAACGCCCCAAGAACCTGACGGATGAATTGCAAAATTGTCAATATCTTCGTAAGTTGCAACTATGCTGCCACTTTTAATGCAGAGAATATCGTTCAGACCGCCACTTACCCAGAGTGTGCCGTCAGCCGTTGCTTCAATTCTCTCGTAATCGTCTTCGGGAAGTTCGATTTTATTAACAAAGGCAAGGCATGCACCGTCATAGTGACATTCGCTGAGCTCACCGTCAACAAGAACATACACTCTGTCACCGATTGCAGCAACGGAATGGTCAAAGGTTTCAAAGGTTGTGACGGGTGCTTCAAAAGGAACGAATGTTGATGTAACGGTAAATGCGCCGGCAGCTATGCTTGCATCATCAGCTGAGAATCTTTCTCCTTCCCATTCCCAAGGGCCATCTTCATTACCGATATCCTCAAGATTGAAGGTTATGCCTTCAAGAAGGGCGGCAATGTGGCTGTCGTTGATGTCGGTTGCATCAAACTTGACATAAACCGATGCGTTTGCGTTTTCAACACGGTTGAAATAAACGAGCGTGTCATCGCCGTCATCGTATCTGAGCAGGTCAACGCCGCCGATATTTACGGTTTCATAAGCGTTGTTTTCTTTGTACTCATACTGGTTGAATCCGTAATAAACAAGGTCTTCACGGAAATCATAAGGCTCGTCGATTTCAACGCTGATTACAGCCTCGACTATGTAATATTCTTCGTCTTCGGGGTCGAGAACCTGAAGAACAGCTTTGGAGTATTCTTCTTCATTCTTGAAGTCATCTTCAATGTTTATCCAACCGTCACTGAGCTTAACCTTAAAAAGTGAAGTTTCAATGTCTGCATCGGAATTGCCGGCGGGTGCTTTTGTGTTATCGGGTTTATCGGGGGTATCATCGCCGCAAGCGGCAAGCGTAAATACCATTAAAAGTGCAAGAAGTAATGTGAATAATTTTTTCATACCTACATCTCCTTTTATTTGTTATGCCCAGGGGTCTTCTTCTACGGGCACACGGATATCTGCAAGGCATTGGATTTCAACAAGGAACCACTGGCCCGTTGAAGGCTTTTTGCGAAGCTTCATAGGTCTGGGGTTATCCGCACCTCCGCTTTTGACATAGAGCGTTGCCCAGTTTTCGTTATCAAAAGAATACGGGTTTTCAATTACCGCAATTTTATAAGGAACATCGGGCTTATAGCTGTTCTGCGGAGTTGCGCCCTCAAAATATGAGCGTGCTTTATAAGGGTCGGAGCCGAGATGCTCTTTGATAAACTGCTTTTCAAGGCCGCTGACCTCTGCGGGACCTTTTAAGAAATTGAGCATTTCAATTGTGGCATCGGGATTGTGCTCATAATTGCACAAAGCCGCAAGGGTCAGTGCAGTAGTTTTGAAGGCGGAATCAAGGCTTGCTTCGGGTAATGCCTGAAGCTCGGCGACATTTGTCGGAAGTGAAGCAAAGGTAAAGGTTTCGGTGTGATTTCTGCCCTTGCCCACTGACTGCACGGCACTGTTCACCGCTTTGTTGATACCCTGCGAAACCTCTCTTTTAAGTGCGGATTCTGCCTGTCTTTTGAGTGAATCAAAAAATCCCAACGGTATTACCTCCTTATTTCTTTTCGGTCTGCTTCGGTTTTTCTCTGCGTTCGACGTTATTGTAAAGGAAATTGTCTGCACTTCCTGTTATAATCATACTGCCCGGTCGCGTATAAACTGTTGCATTTTTCTGCATTTTTACCGACTTGTTTTTTGAGGCAATGCCGTTAATGATAAGAAAACCGACAAGCAGACCGATAAGAAGCGAAACGGGAAGCCAGATTATAGAAACTCCGTCTTTTTCGTTTTCGGTTTTCGGCTCGTCTGTTTCGCCTGCATAAACAAACTCATCCTCATAAACGTATCCGCCCGAATAACCGTTTTCAAGATATTCCATCGCAAGGTTATAGCAGGCATAAATTCCGCCGTAATAGCTCTCGTTCAGGTCATAGGCATCTTTCATGCTGTCAACGGCGGCATCGGTGAAAGTTTTTTCCGCTTCGCCCGAAACAAAGGTGACATACGTTTTGTTCCAATCATCGTGAACGATTATAAGTCCGTTTTCGTTGTCGGTATAATCGCCGTAAGTTTCCGATGCAAATTCGGCGGCAGACACGTCACCCGTGCCTTCGCTTATGCAGAAAAGCACGGTAATGCCGTAAGCCGTTTCAAGCTTTTCGGCAAACGAATCGAGTTCTTCTGTTTCACTTGAAGAGAGCTTGTCGGTGTAGTCAATTACATACTGCTGAGTGTAAGCAGATGCGGAAATTGCCGCCGAAAGACAAATTATAACTGCAATCAAAGTTGCAAAAATCTTTTTAGTCATTTTCCGCACCTCCTTAAAGCAGTTCAATCAGCCACATAAGGCCGTAGATAACTGCACCTATGCCTGCACCGAGAAACAGAGAAGCTTTTGTAACGGCTTTTTTATCCGTGGGAATGTTGCCGACGAATTTGCCCGTTTGTCCGTTCATTGCAAAGGTGAATTTTTCACCGTTCCACGAGGTATTCAGAATCCACACGGGGTAAAGAGCATATTTGTAAATGCCGTTGGCAACGTTCATATTTGCGCCCTGATTTTCAACCTCGTCATAGCCCTTCACGGTTTCTCTGAACGAATCAATAATACTCTGTCTGATTCTTTCATTGGCTCTGGGCATACTCTCTTCGGCTGTAACGTCATATTTGTCCGCAAGATAGCCTGCGAGATATGCCGTGTTGAAATCGACAGCCTGCGACAAATCAAAGGGCTCAACAGATTCCATAAGGTCGTCGGGCATTTTGGTTGAGCCGTCAACGGGAATGTTGTCAAAGCCTATGTTGCCGCTTCTGTAAACGTCAAAATACGATGTTTCTGTGTATTCGTAATTTTCGTCTGACCATTTCTTGATTTTCTTTGCTTTGTAGTTTGCGTTACCGATTGCATCGCAGGTGAAAAGCCAATGGGGAACGTAAACACCCTTGATTTCTTCAAGGCGGTTATCGGCAAGAAATGATTTGGGGACAAATTTCTTTGTTGAAATATGCTTTTTGAGTGCTTCCTTTGCCGCTTTTTTATCAAGCTTAAAGGGAATAACCAGGTCGGGTTTCAATGCACCCGAAAACTGCCCTTTCATAACAACCTGATTTCCGCAGTAGGGACAGCTTGTTGCACCCGTTGTTGAATCGGCAACAATTTCGCCGCCGCAGGAATTGCAGGCATAAACGCTCATGCCGTCCGTTTCGCCTGCGCCCCACTGTGCACCCTGCGAATTCCAGTTGATCTGCTCAACCTGATTTGCTGTGTCTTCGGGCATAGCGGTAATATCAAACTCGGTGTCGCAGTAGGGGCATTTCAGCCTTTGTGCGCCGACGTCAAATTCCACTGCGCCGCCGCAATTCGGGCATTTTTGTTCAAGTATGGTTGACAAGGTCAATCATCTCCTTGTTCGTGAATTTCTGTGCTTTCATAAACCGTTCCGTCTTTGTCATAAACCGTCATCTTGTTTTTGACGTAATATATTACGCCTGCCGATAAGGCGACAAGAACGGCAACGATTACGGCAATTATTGCAGTTTTCATTTTATTGCTCATACAAATCAGCCGTTTCTCGGTGTGCCGCAGAATGCGCAGAATCCGCCGCCGTCATTGTTAGCCTGACAAGAAGGACACACCCAGTTTTGAGGTATGGGCTGCTGTACGGGAGGCTGATTATAGCCATTGTTCATCGGTTGATTATACTGGTTCTGCTGTGCATAGGGGTTAGCCTGAGGCTGACCGTAGGGATTCTGCTGTGCGTAGGGATTTGCCTGAGGCTGACCGTAGGGATTCTGCTGTGCATAGGGATTTGCCTGAGGCTGACCGTAAGGATTCTGCTGTGCATAAGGATTAGGCTGACCGTAAGCGTTTGCGGGGGCATAACCCTGATTTACAGGCATTGAGTTATTCATGCCCATATTCATCCCCATACCGTTGTTCATCGGCATACCTGCATTTCTGCCGGGGATAAGATTGTTGATAACGTTCTGTGCCATCTGCTGATAGCGGTTGTATTCCATTGTGCCCATGCCCTCAACGTCGGAGTCGTTGAGCCTTGCCGTAATTTCATCAAAATAGGGATTGTTGACATTGATGTCAATGTAGAAATTATATGTAAACTTGTATCTGGGCGGATTATAGCTTACTTCCTGACCGTCTTTGCCCTGAGTGTAAATCTCTTCCTTATCCTCATCAACTCTGAGGTTACAGTTCGTAACGCTTGAAAGCGAAATAACATCGGGGTTTTCATCGCTCCAGCTGCCGGGATTACGGCTTGAAACAACAAAGCTCTGCTTCATCGGGTCAACATAGATTTTGTCATCTTCGCCGAATGTGAGCATCGGTGAAAAACCTGCGAGGGTCTGCTTGTTCTGCTCTCTGTAAGCAAGCTGCTGCTTGATTTCGTCGATTGTTGAGCTTCTTCTGTCGCTGAAAAACGGTGAAAGTTTCTTTGCGCAGTCCTTACACATATTGCCGTCTTCAAGCTTTCTGTTGCCTAAAAGTCCTATTTTGTCGCCGCAAATGTCACAATATTTCTTATCAAAAAGTCCCATAGTTAATTCTCCTTTTATTATTTAATATCGTTTTCGTCAAATCTGTCACCACATTCGGGGCAGAACTTCGGAACATTGTTGGGGTCTTCGGGCTTCCAGCCGCATTTGTCACACTGATAAAGAGGTGCGCCTGCGGGTTTCTTCGCTCCGCACTCGGGGCAGAATTTGCCTTTGTTTACTGCACCGCAGGAACAGGTCCAGCCTTCTTCGGCAGGCTTGGGTGCTCCGCATTCCGTGCAGAATTTACCGCTTACCGTTGCACCGCAAGCACATTTCCAGCCGTTTGCGGGTGCGGTCTGTGCAGGGGTGTTTGCCTGAGCCTGCTGCTGTGCCATCTGCTGTTGCTGTTGTACTCCTGCGTTATACATCTGAGCCGCATTGAATCCGCCGTTAGCATTCATTGCCATGCCCATGCCCATAAATCCTGTCATTGCGCCTGCTTCATTCTTTGCCGCGGCTTCCATTGCATTTGCCTGTGCATCTGTCATTCGGCCTGCCATCATAAACGGATTTGAGCCCATTGTTGCGGCATCTTCCATCTGATTAATCTTCTGCATATCTTCGGGTGTAAGAGTAATCGGATTAAGAGCAATCGACTCAACGGAAATACCTCTGCGGTCTGTCCATTCAACTTTAAGAGCCGTATTCATTGCATCTTTGAGCTCTGTTGTGTGTGCGGGAATCTGTGCGGGACGGAGTTCAAGCTCTGTGAGTCTTGCGAAGGCGGGCTGAAGAGCCGAAATGAACTCTGTTTTGAGCTGCATATCGATTTCTTCTCTTCTGTATTCATCGCTTACGTTGCCTGCAATCCTTGTGTAAAAAAGAATGGGGTCGGTGATTTTGTATGAATATATACCGTTGCATCTTACCTGAACGGTTCTTGACATACCGATTCTCTTGTTCACAACCTCAAACATAAACGGATTAGCGGTGCCGAATTTGTTGTCCATTATTTCCTTCATGTTGAAATAATAGACTCTCTGGTCCTTGCCCGTGTCGCCGCCGTATGTAAATCTTTTACCGATAAGCTTGAATGTTTCTTTGATGCTGTCGCCGAGCTTGCCCGAGAAGATTGAAGGCTCTGTTGAAGAATCGTAAGTGAATTCACCGGGCTCTGCGCAAACCTCAACGACCTTGCCCTGCTCAACGATAATCATGCACTGTCCGTCTGCAACGGCAATGCCGGAGCCGTTGGAGATAATGTTGTCGCTGCCCTTTGTATTGGAGCTTCTGCCGCCGACTCTCTTTGAGCCTTTCACCATCAGCACGTCGTTTTCGAGTGAATCGCAGTAGAAAAATTCCTTCCACTGGTCTGCAAGTACTCCGCCGAGTGCACCGATTCCTGCTTTAATAAGTCCCATATCATATTTCTCCTTTCGGATTTAAATTTATACTGTGTAATTTAATTGTATTTTCTTCTATATTTAAAAATAAGTGGCCCTGAAGGCTACTTCCGAAAAAACAGGTCTACCTTTAGGGCTACCGTGCCAAAAACAGCTTTTTAAATTTGTGCAATCTTACAAGAATAATGCTGTATCCCGTTGTTTGACACTATGAACAAACTATGATAGAATAATATATAATCAGAATAAAGGAGGGATGATATGTCAACCGTTTACGGTTTAGCAATGGCGGTTTCGCTGCTTATGATTGGCGTTAACTATTATGTTGACCATAAACACGACAAGTGGCTGCTTTTGTTGTTTGTTTCCGTTGCAGTTTGTGACTTGGGCTATTTCTTGTTATCCCTTTCAAAAACGCTCGATGCAGCACTCTGGTCAAACAGAATTGCATATCTCGGCAATGTCTTTCTTCCGTTTTCGTTTCTGATGATGATAATGAATCTTTCAAGGTTCGTATTTCCGAAATGGTTGCCGAAAATTCTCATCGGAATAAATTCCGTTATGCTGTTAATCGCCGCAAGCGGAGGGTGGCTCCCGATATATTACAAAAATGTGTCACTTGGTTTTATTGACGGCTTGCCTGTTCTCATCAAGGAATACGGTCCGTTCCATGCTGTTTACAAGGTGTCTCTTTTTGCTTACTTTGCCGCAATGGTGGCGGTTATTGCATATACCGCAGTCAAAAAAACCGTTGTTTCAAGCAAACACACCGTGTTCCTCGCTTTTGTTGTAGTCGGCAACATCGCAATATGGCTTGTTGAAAATATGATTCATTCAAGCTTTGAGTTCCTTTCAATTTCATACATCGTAACCGAAGGAATGATTCTTTTTCTCTATTCGATTTTGCAGGATTACGGAATAACCGACACGCCGAAGGAAACTGTTGCGGTAATCGAACAGCACACCGAAACGGTTGAAATAATCAAAGCTTTCAGCAATGAACAGATTGAAAGCGTTATGAAAAACTGGAGTGCGATCAGTGCTCTTTCTCAAAGAGAAAAAGAAGTGCTTCGCTTCCTGCTTGAAAACAAAAAACGCAAGGTTATTGCTGACACGCTGTTCGTAACCGAAAGCACCATCAAAAAACATACGGCGGCAATATACCGCAAACTTGAAACCACCAACCGCACCGATCTTTTTGAAAAAGCAAAAAAATATTTGAACGTATAAAGCAGTTGCACTTTGATGTGTAACTGCTTTTTTATTTTCATCTGTTGACCCGATGACAGACACTGTATAAAACGCAAAGCAGAAAATCAGTAAAAAAAAGAGAGAAGCCGCAAAGCTCCTCTCTTCTTTTATGCTTGTGTGTGTATTTTCAGCAGGTTTTCATAAACCTCAACGGGGATTGCAAGATTGCCCGTGCCCGTGCCGAGGCGGATTTTTTCTTTGTTTTTGCCGTGAAAATCACTGCCGCCGCTTGGCGCAAGGCCGAATTCCTTTACAATGCCTGCGGCAAGGCGCTGTTTGTCTTCGTCATAAGACGAGTGATAAATTTCCATTCCGACAAGACCTGCCTTTATTGCATCGGGCAAAAGTTTCCTTATGAATTCGGCACTGTGGTACTGTAACGGATGCGCAATAACGGGCAGTGCATTGCTTTCTTTAAGATATTTTATGGCGTCAGTCAGCTCTATGCGCTCACTTGGCACATAAAAGCCCTTGCTTTCATCGAGAATTTTTTCAAAAGCCTCACCGACAGATGAAACATATCCTTTTCTGCAAAGCTCACGTGCGAAATGCACACGGTTGACGTTGTTTTTGCCGTGCTTTTTCACCGACTCATAATCAATGCCGTATCCTGCGGAGTTAAGATTTGCAATCATCACGGTGTGGCTGTTTTCTTTGAGCTTGTGAATTTTATCGGTCAGCTTTTCAATGCGCTCATATTCCTGCGGCTCAATGAAAAGACCGAGCAGGTGTATTTCACTGCCCTCACAGTTTGCGGAAAGCTCAACGCCTGCCACCGCCGTAACACCCTGTTTTTCAGCCTCGTCCATAAATTCGGGCAGACCCTTTATGCTGTCGTGGTCGGTCAACGCAACGGTAAGTCCCGTTTTTTTCGCCTCTGCTATGATTTCGGCAGGTGAAAAGCTGCCGTCAGAATAATTTGAATGTGTGTGCAAATCGCAGAATTTCATAAAATTACCCCTGTCAGCGCCAATTAAAGGGTCTCAGCATAAAATCAACCTCACTCTTTTCGGCGGGAATCAGACCGAAAGAGGAAACTCTGTCCATTGAGTGTGACTTAAAAGCATCGTAAAGGTCTTCGTTGGCTTTAAGTCTGAAAGGGCTGAGGAATGAATATTTGCCGATGAACTGGTTTGCTTTGAAATATTCCCAGCTGAGATTGGCAACCTCAACGTTGAATTTCTGCTCTTCGGTAATGTCGGCATTGAGTGCCTTGTGCCAAAGAATGTTGAGTCTGTCAACCGTGTAGGGCGGATAATAGCCTGCCTGGTAGTGCCAGTCAAAGTCAAAGGCGTGTGCAGTGGCCTTTGTCTGTGCGGTCTGAATGTCGATTATCTTTTTGATATAGGGTGCGGCATCTTCGCCGTAATATGCGCAAAGAAAATCGTTCATGTGGTATTCAACGTCACAGTCAACGTCCCATTGAAGCTTGCGCAACAGGTAGTTTCTAAGCTCGTTGAATGCCGCATAGTGTCCGTCGCCGCAGTTGTAAATGTAGCCCGTAATGCCGATGTCGTGCATATATTTCATTGTGGACTGCATTGTTTCAAAGTTTGAGAAAAACTGCGCGGTGTTGAGAAAATTTATGGTGTAATCGTAAATATAGGTTGTGTCGGCAACCTTGACCCAGTTTGCGAAATCCTGCGCAACACGGGGCTGTTTTTCGCCGTAAAGATTTATAAAGGTATCGTCGCCGTCCTCTGCACCGCACTCGGTGAGGGGGTGACTGCGGCAGGCCTTGTGCAGACCGCAAAGCACGGGCGCAACGTTGGCGTTACACCTGAGGGTCGGGTCTGTGGGCGGTCTGTCGGTTTCGTTGTAGGCATAAAAAGTGAAGGTGAAATCGGGGAATTCGTCGTCGAGTGCGTCGGCAAAGGCGTTTGTGAAAATCAGGGTCGGCGCACATACAGAGCCGTATTTTGTGTAAAGTGCTTCACAATTTTCGCAAAGACAGTAGTTAATGTTATCCTTCTGACCGATATGGATGAATTTTGAATCTCTTTCGCACGCAAGAATTGCTTTCCTTGCATTTTCAACGGCGATGGGTAGCACGTCGGGATTTGAAAGGCAGACGTGGTCGGTTGAGCGTGTGCCGTCGGCGGTGAGAGCGAAATATTCGGGATGCTCGGCAAAAAGAGCGTCGGGCACAAGGGTTGTCAGGGTGACATCCCACAGCACGTAGGTCAGCGCACCGCCGTATTCGGGCATTTCCTGCCAGAATGAAACGTTCATTTTTGTTCTGGCGCGGTGGGCGTTGTTTGTGCCTCCGCAGTCATTACGGCGAACGGAAAACGAAGGCTCAACCGTGCGGTCGATGTTTGCGTCAATTACAATATCTTTGCTTTCGGGCACAACCTCAAGAGTGGGCGTAAACCAGCGCACGCCGAGATATTCTTCAAGAAAAGTGTAAACGCCGTAAAGCGTGCCGCGGCTGTCGGCACCTGCAATAAGCAGATAATTGCCGTCGGAATAAAGTCTGAATCCGTCAGCTTTGATGCTTTGGCGGTCGACGGTTACAATGTCGTTTTCAAGCCGGGTTTTGCCCAGAACAATTGCTTTTTTGCCTGCGGGCAGCTTGTCCTCGGTGATGTGCTCAAAATCCGCACCGCAGATTTTTTTGAGGTAAGTCTGCAACTCGTTGACGGCGGTGAGAATGCAGTCATCCGCATCGGGCGCAGTGACAATTGCGAAGTCGGTTTCGCCGTTTGTTGCAATGTTCATCGGAGTTGTGATTGCGGGCGCAACATATTCCGTGCCGCCGTAGTCGATTTCGGTGCTGACGGGAATAACACCGAAGGAAAGGAGAACCACTGTTATAAAAGACAAAACCGCTTTCATCGTGCTGAGCATAAAAAATCCTCCCGAAAAAAATCTGTCAACTAAATCTTAACACAGGCAAGATGGATTTTCAAGGGAAAACGGGAGGGGTTTTGCGTTGTATTGGCTGTGTTTTTTGTCAAAATGGCACGAAAAAGGGAGAAATATGCGCCGCAAAACAAAAAAATCGAACAATGATAAAAAAATTTAAAAATAAGTGTTGATTTTTTCTGATAAATGTGTTAACATACTCGGGCAATTGAAAATGCGCTGGTAGCTCAGTCGGATAGAGTGTTTGGCTACGAACCAAAAGGTCAGGGGTTCGAATCCCTTCCAGCGCGCCACGAAGAAGCATCGATTTTGTCGGTGCTTTTTTTATTTTATAACACAACAAAGTTTTGACATTGCTTCGTTTTAATGGTAAAATTTTTACAACAACCATTTGGAGGATTTGTTATGATTAAGCATATCGTTTGTTTCAAACTCAAGGACAACAGTCTTGCCGAGTGTGAAAAGGCAAAGGACGTCCTGCTGTCAATGCAGGGCAACGTGCCGCAGCTGCGCGGAATCACCGTCGGCATTGATTTTCTTCATTCCGAGCGCTCTTACGACCTTATTCTTGAAGTATTGCTTGACGATGAGCAGGCACTTGAAAGCTACCAGAATGACCCATATCACTGCTCTGTTGTAAAAACGCATATGCACGCAGTCAGAGAATCAAGCGTTGCGGTTGACTACGTTGTTTAAGGAGATTTTGTATGCAGTTACTTGAAATAAACAAAGAAACCTATATCGGTCAGGCTGACCCTTTCATTCTTGAAAGCAACGGAAAATTCTATATTTACACAACGGGTTCCGACGGTGTTTATGCCTATTCCTCCGACGCTCTTCTCAGCGGATGGAAATTTGAGGGCAGAGTTTTCACTTATCCTGACGTGCACGATTTCTGGGCACCGTCCGTTATTGAAATTGACGGCACGTATTATATGTACTGCTCTTTTGAATTCTACGGCGACACACCCGACAAGGGCGGTCACAGACAGACAATGTTTGTTTCACAAAGCAAAAATCCCCTCGGCCCGTTTGAAAATGCAAAGCAGCTGCTTCATCCGTTTTCAATCGACTCACACGTTGTTAAAAACGAAAACGGTTTGTTTATCTTCTATTCAACAAATAATTTTGATGTCGAAAGACCCGGCACGTACATTGCCGTTGACCGTCTTATTGACCCCGTCACCGTCGAGGGCAATCCCGTAACCGTGGTTGTGCCCACGATTGATGAGGAAATTTACCGCAAAGACCGCTATACAAAGGGCTCACACTGGCACACAATCGAGGGTGCGTTTTATTTCAGAGAGGGCGACTGGCATTATCTGATGTACAGCGGCGCCTGCTATGAAAACGAAAAATACTTCATCGGCTTTGCCAGAGCAAAAACCGACGAAACCGACCTTACGAAGATTAAATTTGAAAAATATCCCGATGACAAAACCTATGCCCCCGTGCTTAAAACCAACGAGTGGGAAGAGGGCACGGGTCATCACTCGATGATAAAGCACGACGGTGAGTGGTATGCCGTTTATCACGCAAGAAACGCTGAGGATGACGGATTAAAGGGCGACAGAAGAAACGCAAGAATCTGCCGCATGAACGTCTGCGACGGCGTAATCACCGCCGACAGAAAGCAGTTTGAGGTGTAATTATGTTGACCCGATTGACGGCGCTTTTTCTTGTGATTCTGACACAACTCGGCTTTTTGCCGCAGTTTTATTACGGCAAAGAGTCGAAACAGCTTTTTGCCGATACCGTTTTTTCAGAAGGGTTCACGGTTGTTTCGCAGGATGCATCAAACGGCACGTTGCCGCTGGGTGACTTTGTTTATTCCGATTCAGCCGAGCCTCGCTGGATGATAGCACAGTGGAATTCGGGCGGATGCCTCTGGGCAAACCGCATTGAAGGCGACCGATTTACCCTGACGGACGGCGTGACAAAATCTGTTACGTATAACCCCGATGACCGTTCTGTTTCAATGCGACTCAATGCCGCGGCGGTTTACGGTGGCAAGCCTGCGGGCGACGGTGCGTGGCCGCATCTTTTGCTTGAACAAAGCCTTGCCGGCGATTATTCTGCCGCCGATGAAAACGGCAAAGCTTTTTACCGTTGTGACAGCGATAAACTGATTTTCGCTCTTGACGTGCGCATTTCGGATTTTTGCGACACCCTGAATCCCGAGGGGATAAACGCCGTGCAGTATCAGGCGTTTGTGTACCTGAGCGGAGTTGACGGGGATAAATTTGTGTGGTTCGGAATATCCGTTTTTGACAGCCGTGGCGAATGTGAAACCTATTGGAGCCGCGACACGGCGGGCAGTAACAATATGATATATACCGTTTCAACGGCCGATACCTACGGCACGAAGCTTCGTTCGCTCAATCCTTTCGGTACACCCCGTGTCGGTCAGCGGTGGACACGCATTTGCGTTGACCTTACACCGCATATCGAAAAAATGATTGAGCGTGCAAATGCCGATAACATTTTCGGCAAACCTGTGTCGGCAGAGGATTTTTACATCAGCGGTACGAATATCGGCTTTGAAATCCACGGCAATTACGACTGCCGTGTTGACATCAAAAATTACACATTGACGTCTTTCAGATAAAAAATGACCCGCATATTGCGGGTCTTAAATTTTATTCTGCTTTCTGAGCATCCTTTTTGCCTTTTATGTCGTGAATTATCATTCCTGCCACCGTGAAAATCAGCAACGGAATGTGTGTTGCAAGTGCACTGTAAGACTTTGACAAAACGTCATAGGTGCACCACAGCACGGAGTTTACAACAATCCAGAAGCGGTATTTTGAAACGTTGCTCTGTCCGATGCTCATAACAAATGACAGCGCGGCAACAATTGCAATAACGGTAAGGTAAGAGAATTTGCCGACAACGAGGTTGAGCACGACGAAGGAAAGACCGTAAATGACTGTCAGCCACTTCGGGATAGGTTTGCCCTTTGACTCAAAGAAATAGTTGACAACCGTCTGTGCCGCACCGAGGAAGCACGAAGCCGCACCGTTGATGCCGCTGCCGCCGACAAGGTAGCTGACGGCAACAAGGAAGTTGCCGAAGAAAACAAGAAAAAGAATTTTTTTCATATTGCCGCTTTTGATGAGTGAGGCAATAATCATTGAAACAAGGCCGAGAAAGCTTAAAACGTAAGATAAAATCTGCATAAAAACCTCCGTTGCGGCAAACCGCTGACTAAATATTTTTAGCACAAACGCCGTGAAATTTCAAGAGGTAACCGCAATCATTTTTTCGCCGTATATATTTATTTTGTTTTCACTTGTAAAGCGGACGGCACGGTGTTATAATTTTATCAGAATTTTCAGGCACGGAGGTTTATTATGAAGCACGAAAGACTTGAATTGAAAAACTATTTCGGTTTTATCGGAAAAAACGGCGAAAATCCCACCCTTGACGTTTATCTGCCCTATAATATGGTTGAAATGAACCGTCAGAATCAGAAACGCCCCTGCTTGCTCATCTGCCCCGGCGGAGGCTACGGGATGTGCTCGGAGCGTGAGTCGGAGCCGATTGCCCTGCATTTTCTGCCTGAGGGCTTCAATGTTTTCATTCTTGTTTATTCATGCAGTCCGCACCGCTACCCCACACAGCTTCGTGAGGTTGCCGCGGCAATGGAGCTTATTTATAAAAATGCGGAAGAATGGAATTGCGACACTGAAAAGATTGCGATAATGGGCTTTTCCGCAGGCGGTCACCTTGCCGCACATTATTCGACAAGCTTCGATATTCCCGAGGTCAGAGAAGTTGTGCCCGACAGCAAGTCGGTCAATGCATCAATTCTTTGCTATCCTGTTATTTCCGCAAACAAAGTCTTTGCTCACACGGGCAGTTTCAAAAATCTGCTCGGTCATGAGCCGAAAATGCCGGAAGAAGCGGATTCTGTTTCCTGCGATAAACTCGTCAGAGAAAATACACCGCCCGCATTTTTGTGGCACACGGCAGCGGACGGATGCGTGCCCGTTGCAAACACCCTGCTTTATGCGAATGCGTTGCTTGAAAAGGGAATTCCCGCTGAGGTGCACATTTATCCCTTCGGCGGTCACGGCCTTTCAACCTGCGACGTCCACACCTGCGACACCGTTGACGAGGTTATTGCGTACAACAGCGTGTGGCTTGACAGTGTTAAAAAGTGGCTTAAAATTATTTTCTGATAAAAACAAGACCTTGGGAAAACTCAGCCGAGTGCCCAAGGTCATTTTTGTTATTCGCTTTTTACGGTTGCATCTTCTTTTGGCAACTCGGTTTTGTTTACGTCTTCTTTCAGCAGACGGTAAATTGTTGCAACAATCGGAACGCCGATAAGCATTCCCCATATGCCGAAAACGCCGCCGCCCACGGTGACCGCCGCAAACACCCAGATGCCGGGCACGCCGATTGTTGTGCCGACAACCTTGGGGTAAATGAGGTTGCCTTCAATCTGTTGCAGAATAATAATGAAAATAAGGAAAATCAGGGCTTTTGTCGGTGATTCCATAAAAATCAGGAAAGCGCCGACACCTGCGCCGATTAAGGCGCCGACAATCGGAATCATCGCCGTGAAGGCGACAAGTGCGCCGACCATTGCCGCATAGGGCAGGCGCAGAATGAGCATACCGACGGTACAAAGCGAGCCCAGAATTACTGCCTCGGTACACTGACCGACAATGAAACGGTGAAAGCTCTGATTTAAAACGGAAAGAATGTGAGCAATTTTTTTGCGCCATTTTTCGGGAATATAGCGGATTGAAAGCCTGTCGGCTTGTTTAAGAAGCCTTTTTTTATCCCAGAGAAGGTAAAGTGCAAAAATGAGACCGAGAACAATGTTTGCAACAACGGAAACAGCAGACGAAACAGCAGAGACCGCAACGTCAACAACACTGCCAAGACCTGACGTCAGGGTTGAAAGATGCTCGGTGACCTTTTCTTTCCAGTCAAAATCGGTGAGGAAATCAACGGGAATGCGTGAAAGCCACTCGTTGTCCTTGATTTTTTTGCTGACAATGTCAATTGCGGCAGGCACCTCAGCGGCAAGCATTTTAACGCAGTTGACAAGCTGGGGCGCAACAAGCACTGCAATGGCGGCAACAATGCCGAGAATGGTGACCAGCGAAAGAAAAAGGCATGCAGGCTTTCGGCTGTTTGCAAAGAACTTTTTTGTCGATTTCGGAAAAAAGTGCCTTTGATAAAAGCACATCAGAATGTTTATCGGGTAAGCGATTATAAGACCGAAAAGAATCGGTGTCAGGGCGGACAAACCTGTACCCAGAACACGTGAAACAGAGGGCCAGTAATGAATCAGCAGATAAAGCGCAAAAATTCCGAGCCCTGCCTTTATCCACGTTTTAAAATCAATTTTTTTCAACGCCGTCGGTACTCCTTCCCCTGCATTTTTTATAACAATAGCATAAAATGCAAGAAAAATCAAGAAAAATGCGCCACGCCGCACTGCGGAGCGCTCTTGAAATCCGGGTTGTTATGTGGTATTATCTAAAGACGAAAGGTGAGTGATTTTCGTGAAAAAGAAAATTGTCATTGCGGTGATTGCGGTTGCTGTTGTTGCGGCTGCCGTTTGCGCCGTTGTATTTTTGGACGGCGGTGAAAAACCCGACCTTGAAAAGCTCAATATTGTTGAAAACGTTGAGTATTCGGAGCCTGATTTCAAAGATGAGGCGAGCCCTGCAATGCTGTGCTACGATTTTGATTCACTTGACCTGAGCGAATACGAGCAGACCGACTTTTATGATTACACATGCTATGTACGCGGCGAAACGGAATCTGAGGTCGGCATTGTTGACGGCGAACACTCTGAACGCTCGTACGCTTACAAGTATTATAAAGATGAATATCAGACAATGCTTTTCACCGAAGACGGAAAGCTTTATTATTACCTTAACAGCTGGGCATATTTTGCCGACTACGGACAGGAACAGAAAAGCTACGGCACATATTATCAGGACGGAAAAGTTGTTTGCTACGAGGTTGCGCTGACGGGCAGCGATGCGTGGGCGTTTTACAGTCCCGACGGCGAGTTGCTTGCTCTTTCCGCTTTTGTGCAGACGGAAAAAGGTCTTGAACCGTTTTTCTATGACGCCGACCGAAAGCAGATAAGCCTTGCAAAGTTCAGACAAAACGTGCCCGCCGTTTACGGCAGTCACGAATACTATTCGGCAGGCTCTTTTTACACAGAATAAGAAAAAATTAAAGCGGCACTTCGTTGGGCGACCCACCACAAGAAAGTTAAGGTTTTTCTCGGCTCTTTTTGCGTTGATACATTATGAAAAAAATCCGCAATACACCAGTATTGCGGGTTTTTTGTCATTTCGTCTGAACGAAAAATAACCTGATAAAAACTGCTTCGCATCTTAAAAAGGGATAGTTTGGATATAGAACAAGGCAAAAAGCGCAGAAATCCTTGACGGATTTCGAGCATTTTTAACGCAGTTATATGCCAAAATATCCTTTTTAAGACTTAAATTTCTTATGGCGGGCCGCCCTTTGAAGTGTCGCTTTTTTAAGTTCGCTGTATTTTTTATTTCGCCTGAGAGCTGAGCATTGTTTCAAAAAGATTTACGGATTTGCTGATTTCAGCTTCGCTTGCAGTCTGGGTGTAAGCACTTGTTTTGCAAAGCTCACTGTAAAAAGCAGAGTAGTCTTCTGACGCGGCTTTGGTTACGTAGCTTGTTTTCCAGAGCAGATCATCGGTGTTTGCGCCGACGAAATACATCAGGTGGTAGCCGTAGCTCGTTTTTACAATTCCGCCGTCACCGGGCTGACGCTTCGGGTCAAAGCACCAGCGGTCAAATTCTTCAACCATCTGTCCGGGCTCAACGTTTTCATAAAGACCGCCCGTTTCTTTTGAGCCGGGGTCTGTATTGAATTCGCCTGCCAGCTCCACGAAAAGGCCTTCGCTTGCGCCGCCTGCTTGCCAGCGGGCAAAAACAGAGTCGGCTTTTGCCTTTGCGTTGGGGTCTTTTTCTCCGCTTTCGGTGCTGTCCATAATAAGGATGTGGCGCACGTCAACGGTGTGAGCCGCAAATGCGGGACGGTCAACAGAAAGCACAAGATGACCTGCATTAAGGGGGAAGCTTGCACAGTCACCTGTGTTGCGGGCAGGGTCAAATGCCCAGTCGGCAACTTCCGCATTGAAAACGGTTGACAGATCTTCGTAGGTTTTGTAGTAGAAAGACTGCTCGGTTTCACCGAGGTCTGCCTGACCGCCTTTGAGGGCAAGCACAAGGTCGGTTGCCTCTTCCTCCGCTGCCGCAGAGGAGAAAGCCGCACCGCGCAGGCAAACAACGTTGAAGTCATTGGGATTTTCGTTATAAATCTCATCAAGCTTTTCGTCGGTGTATGTGTCGGAAAACTCCTTGACCTTTGACTGCTGGTAAGCCTGAGCAAACTGCTGCATGCAGACGTTGCGCAGGATGATGTTGAACGTTATGCCGTTACCGAAACGTTTGGCAATGTATTCATCGGTTGAAAGTCCTTCTTCTTTTGCGGCATCTTCAATGGATTTTTTGTACTCGACAAGCTCATCAAATTCCGCTTCGCCGAGGGTCGTGCCTGCCTTTACCGCTTCGCTGTACATAATGTAAACCTCGCACAGCTGAGTGCGTGCGATTTCAGCAATGTAGTCTGCCCAGGTTTCGCCCGTTTCGGAGTCATAAACCTGCTCTGAGGGCAGGGCGTTGAGTTTGAAGCCATAGTCGTAGCCGTAGTTCTGATAATACTGCACGGTGTAGGTAAGGCCCTGATAAAGCTGCATGCAGGTGAGAGTGTATTCAGACACGCTGATGTCGTGACTGCCGACGGTCATTGCCGTGCCGTACTGTTCAACGGCGGCTTTTGAATCCTCTTCGGCAAGTGCAAAAACATCCTTGTATTCGCCGGGGATTTTTGCCGGAGCGGTAAGCTCTGACTGTGAAAAGGTCGGCAGAATGTCAAGACCGATTTTGTCAGCAAGGAAATAAGCACCGACACCGCCTGCAATGATTGCAAGCACAATTACAACGGCGATTATTGCAACTCTGCCTTTTCTGGAGCGTTTGCCCGTTGCTTCAATTGTGTAATTTTCGGCGGTCTCTTCGTCGCCGGTCTGAATTTTTTCGGGAGGAATGACCTCGAATTTTTCTTCTTTGACCTCCTGACCGCAGTGCGGACAGGCTGCCTGCTCTTCAAATTCTTTGCCGCAGTTATTACAAATCATTCAAATCACTTCCTATGAAAAACTGTATGCTTTTTATCATATACAAAGTAATTTTAACATATATATTGTGCCTTTGTCAAATTCTTGTCAAAATCTGCTATGTGCTCCGACACTGTCGGCGGCAAGGGCGTATGTCTTTTATGATTCCGCAAGCGATTTTTTCGCCTGCCGCACCTGCGGGCTGAGTGCGGAAATCATCGGGCAAAGAGTGAATTATAACTGCTCTGCCGACAATTTCATCAAGCGAAAAACGGTCGGTAAGAAAAGCTGTCCACGCAAAGCCGTCAGCATTGCTCATAAGCGGCGGCAAATCGCCTGCGTGGCACGGATGCGGTCTGCTTTCGGGGTTGAAATGAGCGCCGACGGCGTCAAAACCGTCCGCACAGCTTGTGCCCGAGTGAATGTGAAGAGCGAAAAATCCGCAGTTTTCATCGCTGTAAGGCAGACCCGTTGCCGAAACAACGGCGTAAACACCGCACGGGGCGCAAAAAAACATTGCCGTTGCGTGAATTTCACAGCTTTTGCCGTGAATTTCTGCCGCCGCATCGGGTTGCCTGCCGCCGAGAAAATGCAGGGCGCGGGTTGAATTGCAATAATGATTGTACATAAAAAAGCACCTCCGCTATTATTTTAGCCGGAAGGTGCTTTAATTGTGCCTGTATTATTTGGATTTTGCTTTTGATTCGCAGTAAATGCAGCGATAAACGCCTGTTTTGCGGTCAGTAAGCTTGAAAACGTGGGGCAATTCCTGCTCGGTTGAGGTGATGCAACGGGGATTTTTGCACTTGATGACGTTTGTTACACGCTCGGGCAATTCAAGATTTGTGCTTTTGACAACCTTGCCGTCACGGATGATGTTTACGGTGATGCCCGGGTCAATGTATCCGACAGCTTCAAGGTCAAGCTCAATAGCCGCATCAATTTTCAGAATATCCTTTTTGCCCATTTTTTTACTGTCGGCGTTTTTAATAATTGCGACTGAACATTCAAGGTCACCGAGGTTGAGAATGTTGTAAAGCTCCATGATTTTTCCTGCCGAAATGTGGTCAAGAACAATACCGTTTGTAATGGGATTTATCTGCAATTATTTCACCTCCAGAAGCTTTAAAATGAGAGCCATTCGGATGTATTTGCCGTAAAGCACCTGTTTGAAATAGCAGGCGCGCGGGTCGTCGTCAACAGCAACGGAAATCTCGTTAACGCGGGGCAGGGGATGCATAACGCAGAGATTTTCGTTTGCAAGGGCAAGCTTTTCGGGGGTCAGAATGTAGCTGTCCTTAAGTCTGACGTAGTCCGCCTCGTTGAAGAAACGCTCACGCTGAACTCTTGTCATGTAAAGAATGTCAAGCTGAGGGATTACCTTTTCAAGGTCGGTTGTTTCGTAAAGCTGAATTCCTTTTGCAAGCATTTCGCTTCTGAGATATTCGGGAATTTTCAGTTCGACGGGGGAAATAAGAATGAAACGCACGTTTTTGTAACGTGAGAGTGCACCCATCAGTGAATGAACGGTGCGGCCGAATTTGAGGTCGCCGCAAAGGCCGACGGTAAGGCCCTCAAACGTGCCTTTTTCGCGGTGAATTGTAAGCAGGTCGGCGAGTGTCTGTGTGGGGTGGTTGTGACCGCCGTCACCTGCATTGATAACGGGGATGCCCGCTTTCATTGAAGCAACAAGGGGAGCACCCTCTTTGGGGTGACGCATTGCAATGATGTCGGCGTAGCAACCGACAGTGCGTGCCGTGTCGGCAACGCTTTCGCCCTTTGCGGCGGAAGAACTGTTTGCCTCGGAAAAACCGAGCACGTTGCCGCCAAGCTCATACATCGCCGCCTCAAAGCTCAGACGTGTGCGTGTTGAGGGTTCAAAAAAGAGCGTTGCCAGTTTTTTGCCTTTGCAGATTTCTTCATAATCGGCAGGCTTTTCGATAATATCGTTAGCCAGTGCAATAAGGTCGTCAATATCTTGAACGGAAAGGTCGAGAATATCAATAAGATGATTCATTTGACCCCTCCTATCCAGCTTTCGTCGGACGGATTGTTACGGAATTTGATAAGTCTTGCAATATCTTCGGGCTTGATGTAGCCTTCATCTGCGGCAACCTCGGCAATGGTGTCGAAGTTTGTGAGGCTTACATTTTTGACGTTTGCGGCTGCAAGGCGGTCAAGACCCTTCTGCATACCGTAGGTGAAGATGCTGACAATGCCGAGAACTTCTGCGCCTGCTTCGCGGAGAACTTCAACAACCTCAATAACACTGCCGCCTGTTGAAATAAGGTCTTCAATAACAACAACCTTCTGACCCTTTTCAAGCTTGCCTTCAATCTGATTCTGTCTGCCGTGGTCCTTTGCGCCGGAGCGGACATAGCCCATGGGCAGACCCATAAGGTGTGCGGCGATTGCGGCGTGTGCGATGCCGGCGGTGCTTGTGCCCATAAGCACTTCGCACTCGGGGTAAACAGCCTTTACGGTGTCGGCGATTGCCTGCTCAACAAGTGAACGCTGGTCGGGTGCTGTGAGAATAAGTCTGTTGTCACAGTAAACGGGGCTTTTGATTCCGCTTGCCCAGGTGAAGGGCTCCTCGGGTCTGAAAAACACTGCACCGATTGAGAGAAGGGCTTTTGCTACTTTCTTTTCCATTGTTTTATACTCCTTAAATCTTAATCAACAAATTCTTTAACGCATCTTTCGTAAGCGGCAACGGGGTCGTCAGCCTTTGTGATGGGTCTGCCGACAACAATGTAATCCGAGCCGATTTCCTTTGCTTTTTCGGGGGTTGTGACTCTGACCTGATCGCCGATGTCACCGTCGGCAAAGCGTACGCCGGGGGTTACGGTGATGAATTCTTTGCCGCAGTTTTCCTTGACCTTTGCAGCCTCCAGGGGAGAGCAGACAACGCCGTCAAGGCCCGAATTCTTTGCGGTGATTGCATAGTGTGCAACAACCTCGTCAATGGGACGCTCGATGAGAAGGTCTTTTCTCATTCTTTCTTCGCTTGTGGATGTAAGCTGAGTGACGGCAATAAGCAGGGGGCGTGTACCGTCGGCACGGGTGAGACCTTCGAGAGCGGCCTCCATCATTGCGGCGGTGCCGCCTGCGTGCAGGTTGCACATGTCAACGTCCATTTCGGAAAGCACTTTCATTGCGCTTTTTACGGTGTTGGGAATGTCGTGAAGTTTGAGGTCGAGGAAAATTTTGTGACCTCTTGCTTTGATGTCCTTGATAATCTGCGGACCTGCGGCATAAAAAAGTTCCATGCCGATTTTTACATAAGGCTTTCTGCCTGTGAAACGGTCAAGAAAATTGATACATTCCTCGTGACTGCTGAAATCGCAGGCAATAATTACGTCTTTACCCATCAGTGAGCTCCTCCTATTATATCTTTAAGATTATTGATACCGTATTTTTCCATTGCACGGGGCAGGTCTTCAATGATATTTTTGCAGGCGAAGGGGTCAACAAGATTTGCCGCACCCACCTGCACGCCCGTTGCGCCGGCAAGCATAATTTCGATAACGTCCTCTGCCGTTGTGACACCGCCCATACCGATAATCGGAATTTTTACGGCATCATATACCTGATAGACCATTCTCACGGCAACGGGGAAAATTGCGCTGCCTGAAAAACCGCCCATTTTGTTTGCGATAACGGGACGCTTTGTTTTGAGGTTGATTCTCATACCCATCAGTGTGTTGATAAGGCTGATGCCGTCCGCACCTGCCGCCTCACAGGCCTTTGCAACGGCAACGATGTCGGTGACGTTGGGGCTGAGTTTGATGTAAACGGGCTTTGTTGTGACCGCCTTGACTGCCGCCGTGACTTTTGCGGCGCTTTCGGGGTCTGTGCCGAAGGACATACCGCCGTTGTGCACGTTGGGGCAGCTTACGTTTACCTCAATAATGCCGACCTGGTCTTCTTTATCAATGCGCTCACAGCAGTAGGCGTATTCCTCAACGGAAAAGCCGCTGATGTTTGCGATTACGGGTTTTGAAAAGCATTTTTTAAGCTTGGGCAGCTCCTCTGAGATAACCGCATCAATGCCGGGATTCTGTAAGCCGACGGAATTAATCATTCCTGCGGTACATTCTGCAATTCGCGGTGTGGGGTTGCCGAAACGTGGCTCTTTTGTTGTGCCCTTGAAAGAAAATGAGCCGAGAATGTTTATGTCATAAAGCTCTGCGAATTCGTAACCGAAGCCGAAGGTGCCGCTGGCGGGAATAATCGGATTGTCGAGCGTGAGACCGCTGAGCTCAACTCTTGTATCTACCATATGATTTCCTCCTTTTCAAGCACGGGACCTTCCTTGCAGATTCGCTTGTTGCCGTATTTTGTCTTGCACGAGCAGCCCATGCAGGCGCCGAAGCCGCAACCCATGCGCTCCTCAAAGCTTAACTGGCCGCTTGTTGAGGTTGCGTTATAAAGTGCTTTGAGCATCGGCTCGGGTCCGCAGGTGTAGAAATATGTGTAATCAATTTTTTCTTCTTGGAGCACGGTTGTGACAAAGCCCTTTGTGCCGACACTGCCGTCTGCGGTTGCCACAAAAACCTTTGTGCCGACGTTTTCGAATTCCTCGGCATAAAAGACGTCATCTTTTGTGTTGAAGCCGAGAATTACGTTGACGCTTTTGCCCTCGGCAATCAGTTTTTTTGCAAGGGCAAACATCGGGGGCACGCCTACACCGCCGCCGATAAGCAGGGGAGCGTTGCCGCTTTTTGACGTGTCAAAGCCGTTGCCCAGACCGACAAGCAGGTCAAGCTTTTTGCCTGCACCAAGCGTTGCCATATATTCGGTACCTTTGCCGACAACCTTGTAGATTATTGTGATTGTTTCGCTGTCATAGTCACAGATTGAAATGGGGCGGCGCAGATAGAAGCCGTCAAGCTCAACGTTGACAAACTGACCGCAGGCTGTAATTGCGGATGTGTCGCCGACAAGCACCATTCTGTAAACGTCTTTTGCAATTTTTTCGTTGCTTGCGATTTCGTAAAGACCTTTATACATTCTCTTCCCTCCATACAATTTTTCCGTTGCAGACGGTTAATCTGCATTTTCCGTAAAGCTCCATGCCCGCAAACGGTGTTGCGCGGCCCTTTGTAAGGAATTCGTCGGGGTTTACGGTGTATTTTTTATCAAGATCGAACACGGTGAGGTTTGCAGGTTTGCCGATTTCAACGGCGTTGCCGATACCGAACCTTGCCGAAGGATTGACGTGCATCAACTCAACGAGCTTTTCGAGTGTTATGATACCTGTTTTAACAAGATGGGTGTACATTGCCGCAAAGGATGTTTCAAGACCGACAACGCCCATAACGCTGCCTGCAAGACCTTTTGCCTTTTCCTCTGCGGAGTGGGGTGCGTGGTCGGTTGCAATTATTTCAACGGTTGAGTCAAGAATACCGTCAATGAGCGCCTGTCTGTCAGCGGCGGCACGGATGGGCGGATTCATTTTGAATCTGCCGTCCTCCTGCAAATCGGCGTCGGTGAAAATAAGATAATGCGGTGCGGTTTCGCAGGTTACGTCAACACCGCGCTTTTTTGCCTGTCGGATAAGCTCAACGCTTTCCTTTGCCGAAACGTGGCACACGTGATACGCACAGCCCGTTTTTTCTGCAAGGGCAAGGTCGCGCTCAATCATTTTCCATTCGCTTTCGGAGCAGATTCCCTTGTGACCGTGTGCGGCGGCATAGTCGCCCTTGTGAATATATCCGCCTTCAAGCAGAGAATTCACCTCGCAGTGTGCGGCAATCAGTTTGCCGTTTGCCCTGGCTTTTTGCATTGCATCAAGAATCATTTCATCACTCTGCACGCCTCTGCCGTCGTCGGAAAAAGCGCAGACGTCTGCGGCGATGCCGTCAATGTCGGCAAGCACCTCGCCCTTTTCGCCGACGGTCAGTGCGCCGTAAGGGTGAATGTTGACTGTTGCATCACGCTCGATGATGTCAAGCTGAACCCTGAGGTTTTCGGCACTGTCGGGCACGGGGTTGAGGTTGGGCATTGAGCAGATATCGGTGAAACCGCCGTGTGCCGCCGCGGCACAGCCGCTTGCAACGGTTTCTTTGTAAAAAAATCCCGGCTCTCTGAGATGAACGTGAACATCAATGAGACCCGGCAAAACAAAACAATTATTAAAATCAAAAACATCAATGTTGCTGTCAGCAGAAATACGGGGAGAAATATCGGCAACAATGCCGTCACGAATCAGAACGTCGGCACGTAAAAAAGAACCGTTGTGATAAACTTTTGCGTTGGAAACGATAAACTCCATAACTTCATCAGCCTTTTACAACATATTTGTTTTATTATATCAATGCGCAAAATAAAAGTCAATGCGTATAAAGAATTTTATTGACAATATAAAATCTCAATGATATACTTTATAATACGATTTTGGAAAATGGAGTGAGCACGGTGATGAAAATATCTGTTTTTGAAAAATGCTGTAAAACCCCGTGCCCTGCTTTGTGTATAAGTGCGTGATTTTTTGCGGGTGTTTTCGTTTTACCGGAAATACCCGTTTTTATTTTACCCCAAAGCTCTGATAAGGAGAAAACTATGAGTAAAGGCAAAACGGGAGCCCGCTCTCACGGCAAACACGGCCGCGGCGGACCCGAAAAAACAAAAGGAATGTTTGAAAAAGCTCTGCTTGAAAAGCTCAATGCGGCAGGGCTTGACACAAGTGCGCTCATTTTCTGCGCGAATTCCGACATGGACAACGATGCCGCTTACCGTGAAACGTGGCTGAGCTTTGATGAGCGCGGCCTTTACATTGCCCGCGGCACGGCGCAGGTCGGCAAATCAAAAAGCAAAAAGAAAAAGCTTGAAGCTACATACACAGTGGAAGAAATCCGCTCAATTCCGCTTGAAGATATCGGTAAACTCAAAGCTGAACAATACGTTTCAACGGGAAGACTTGTCTGTGAAAAAGACGGCGTGCAGGAAAGTCTGACACGTTTTTCAATCGGCAAGCTCGGCGAAATGGACGAGTTTTGCAGAATCTTCAATGACAGTGTTGAGGGCAAGGATATTTCGGCGCACCTTGAAAAGGCGAGGGGCCATGATGTTTGTCCCAAGTGCCGCATGCCGTATCCCGACGGCAAAAAGGTCTGCCCCAAGTGTGAGAAGGATTCCTCTGTTGTGAAGCGTCTTTTCGCATTTTTCGGCGGCTATAAGGGCAAGGTGCTGGCGATAATCGGCGCAATGCTTATCGGTACGGCAATGTCACTTTTTATGCCGCAGATAAGCACAAGGGTGCTGTTTGACGAAGTGCTTGCAAATCCCGATGCAAAGCCCGCCGCAGAAATTCTTTCGGCGCTCGGCGTGCTGGTGCTTTCTATTTTCGGCATAAGGTTTGCCAACACCGTTTTTCAGTCGGGATATCAGTATATGATCGGCTCGATAATGCCTGCCGTTATTTACGATATCCGCATCAAGATTTTTGAAGCAATGCAAAAGCTTTCCGTCGGCTATTATTCCTCAAAGCAAACCGGCTCAATGATGGAGCGAGTTATGAGGGATTCCAACAACATCCAGTGGTTTTTCGTTGACGGTCTGCCTTATGTTTTTATAAACGGTCTGACGGTTATCGGCGTTGTGACGATAATGTTTGTAATGAGCTGGAAGCTGACCCTTCTTGCGGCGGCAATAATTCCGTTTTTGGTGTTTGCGCTTGTCCTCGGCGACAGATTCTTTAAGCGTCTGCACCACAGAAGCTGGCTTTTCAGCGCAAGAGTATCTTCCCTTGTCAGCGACAACATCAACGGCCAGCGTGTTATAAAGGCTTTTTCGAAAGAAAACGACGAGTATGAACGTTTTTCGAAAGAAAGCGGAGGTATGCGTGATTCGGAGCTTGACCTTGCACTTTCAGAGGCAACTCTTTTCCCGATTCTTTCAATCTTTGTGCTTTCGCTCACAGCCGTTGTGCTGGGCTTCGGCGGAATTCTTGTCGTAAGGGGCGAGCTTACCGTCGGCACACTGCTCAGCTTTGTTGTTTACCTCGGCATGCTTGAAGGTCCGCTTGATTTCCTTTCGTGGGTGTCAAACTGGTGGTCAAGGTGTGCCGATTCCGCTCAGCGTGTTTTTGAAATTGTGGATGCAACACCCGACATCACGGAAAAGCCCGATGCGGTAAATCTTGATGAGGTCAAGGGAGAAATTGAAATCAACGAGCTTGTTTTCGAATACGAGCCTGCCCGTCCCGTCATAAAAAACCTGAGCCTTAAAGTGCCTGCCGGCACAATGCTGGGCATTGTCGGAAAAACGGGCGCAGGCAAAACGACAATTGCAAACCTTATTGCAAGGCTTTACGATGCAAAAGACGGTGCGGTTAAAATTGACGGTTACGATGTGCGTGACCTCAGGCTTGACCAGCTGAGAAAAAACATCGGCTTTGTTTCTCAGGATATTTTCCTGTTTATGGGCTCGATTGCCGATAATATCCGCTATGCAAAGCCCGATGCAACAATGGATGAGGTTATTGCCGCGGCAAAAGCCGCCTGCGCACATGATTTCATAATGCGCCTGCCCGACAGCTACGAAACGCGTGTCGGTGAGGGCGGTCAGGATTTATCCGGCGGCGAGAGGCAGAGAATTTCCATTGCCCGTACAATCATACAGAACCCGAAAATTCTCATTCTTGACGAAGCAACCGCCGCAATGGATACCGAAACCGAGCGTAACATTCAGGCATCGCTCACAGAGCTTAAAGAGGGCAGAACGACAATCGCCATTGCCCACCGCCTTTCAACTCTCAGGGATTCCGATTATCTTGCCGTTATCGACAGGGGCGAAATTGTGGAATACGGCACTTTCAGTGAATTGCTCAAACAAAAAGGCGAGTTTTACAAGCAGTATAAGATTCAGTCCGAGGCGCTCAAAACCATCGGCATAGGAGACTAAATATGAGTAATACAGAAAATAAAACCGCATCGCTTCTTGCAACCGATTTCATAAAGCCCGAAAACTGCGTGTTTTTTGCAACGGAAAACGGCTTTATCGGCGCAAAAATCAACGGCGAAGAGTATAAGCGAGTCACGCTTTCAAGGGCGTTGCCGCTGACAACCCCCGATGAATATATCTGTGTTTTTGATATGGAGCAGAAAGAGCTTGCCGTCATCCGAAGCAAAGGCGAGTTTTCCGCCGACCAGCAGTCGCTTATTGACAAAGAGCTTTCGGCACGCTATTTTTGCCCCGTCATTGACGAAATTGTGTCGGTAAAGGAAAAAATGGGCCATTTTTATTTTGAAGTGCTCATCGGCACTTTCAAAAAATCCTTTGCCGTCAAGGATGTTTCAAAGAATATCAGGGCTGTCGGTGCTTTTGTGGATATTGTTGATGTTGACGGTAACCGTTACAGAATTGTCGATTTTAACCGCATCAGCACAAAGAGCCGACGCAAAATCGAACCCTATCTTTATTAAAAGGTGAATTTATGATAAACAAAGCAGTTTTTGACCTGACATGCTCGGGCGAGTTGTGTCACGGCGAGCTGACATTTGAAAACGGTGTGCTTGTTGCCTGCTGTAACGGTGAAGAGGTCTTTTCGCAAAGTGTGGAAGGCTTTTCGGAGCTTAAACAGCGGGTGAATATCGGCTGCGGCTCGTTGGAGCTTGTGCCTGAGGGTGCAGGTGAGGATTATTCACAGTCAACCGAAATCTGCCGTTTTTCAATGACGTGCGTTGCCGAAATCGGTGAATTTTGCAAGGTGGTAAACCACTTTATAGAGTCGGGCGAGGAAACGGAGCTTTCAAGAAGCGGAATAAGAGTCTGCCCCAAGTGCGGCAGACACCTTATCACGGGCATTGACGTCTGCCTTTTCTGTGTTGAAAAGAAAGATTTGCTTCTCCGTTGCCTTAAAATGATGAAGCCCTACACGGGTGCGCTTATTTTTGCCTCGGTGTTTGTTATGCTGTCAAACGCAATGACAGCATTCATTCCTTTGCTCAACAGCCGTTTGCTCGACAATTATCTTTATTCTGCCTCCGAAATCGGCGCAGACACCGCAATAAAGGGTGTCATCATCACCGCCGTGCTGATGGTAATCACTCAGGCGGCAGGGCAGATTTTCAAAATCTTCGGTCAGCGAAGTGCAAACAAGGCAGGCTCAAACTTTTCAAATGACCTGCGTATTCTGGTTTATGACAAGGCGCAGAGGCTGAGCCTTACGTCAATGTCAAAAAGAACGTCGGGCGACCTGATAAAGCGAATCACAAACGACACTCAGGTTGTCAGAAACTTTATGACAAATCAGGGCCTTATGGCGGTGCAGAGAATTGTTATGTTCATTGTCGTTTTTGTCATTTTGTGGATGACAAGCCCGATTCTGACAATAATGGTGCTTGCACCCGTACCCCTTTCAATATTTTTAATCCGCAAAGCCTGGGGTTTTATGCGCCTTCGTTATCATAAACAGTGGCGTTATGCCTCCCGTGCGAATTCAATCCTTCACGACATTATCAAGGGCATCCGTGTTGTCAAAACCTTCGGCAACGAAGAACGTGAGGTCAGAAAATTTGCCCGTGCCTGTAAGCGTTTTTCCGATATGGCGGCATCAAACGAGCACATGTGGGCAATGATAATTCCTTATCTTTCGTTTTTCCTCGGCATCGGCGAATTCATGGTGTTTTATTTCGGCGGCAGAATGGTGTTAAACGGCACAATGACTGTCGGCGAGCTGTTGCAGTTTTCACTGTTCCTTACTTATATCTACGCCCCCCTGCGCTGGTTTTCATCACTGCCGCGCTGGATTTCAGAGGCAATGACGAGCCTTGTAAAGATTTTCGAAATCATTGACGAAAAATCGCCCGATGACGAAAAAGCTCTTTCGGGATCGGCTGACCTCAAAGGCGACATTGTGTTTGACAACGTTACCTTCGGCTACAAAACCTATGAGCCGGTTTTAAAAGACGTCAATCTCACCGTAAAGCAGGGTGAAATGATTGGTCTTGTCGGTCACTCCGGTGCAGGTAAATCCACGCTTATCAACCTGATTATGCGCCTTTACGAAACGGATGAGGGTGACATTTCGGTCAACTCAACAAAAATCAAAGACATTGACCAGGGTGCATACCGTGAAAGAATCGGCACGGTTTTCCAGCAGACCTTCCTTTTCTCGGGTACGGTTTATGACAATATTGCTTATGCCAAGCGTAACGCAACACCCGACGAGGTTATTGCCGCGGCAAAGGCGGCGAATGCGCACGAATTCATAATCAGACTTCCCGACGGATACAACACCCTTGTCGGTGAAAACGGTCACAACCTTTCGGGCGGCGAAAGACAGCGTGTTGCGATTGCAAGGGCTGTTTTGCGTGACCCCGATATTCTCATTCTTGATGAAGCAACAAGCGCGCTGGATCCCGAAACGGAGGGTAAAATTCAGGAAGCACTTGCCCGCCTTATCAAGGGCAGAAC
The DNA here is from genome assembly GCA_045595825.1 of Acutalibacteraceae bacterium. Taxonomy (GTDB): domain Bacteria; phylum Bacillota; class Clostridia; order Oscillospirales; family Acutalibacteraceae; genus CAG-177. The sequence goes on along the minus strand of JAZOBD010000020.1, from coordinate 128,161 downwards.
GACAATCGCCATTGCACACCGTCTGTCAACGCTGAGAAATGCCGACAGACTTGTGGTAATTGAAAAGGGTAGAATTGCGGAGGTTGGTACCCACCGCGAATTGCTGATGCTTGACGGAATTTATGCAAAGCTTGTTATGGCGCAGCGCCAGACGGCAAAGCTGAGCAATGCCGCAGAATAATGAAAAATCCCGTAATACACCTGTATTACGGGATTTTAATTTGTGCGGATTTTATTTTTTTTCGCTTTCAAACTGATCAAGGGGGATTGTAAGACTGCGCATATATCTTACCGCTTCACGCTTGTCGGGGCAAAGACGGTAAAGCAGAATAAGCTTTATTTCGTTGTCTGAAAGCGGCAAAACAGACTGAATGTTTTCTTCAAAACGGTCATAGGCACTTAACAGAATTGTTTCTTTTGCCTTGGGTGCGTGGCCGAGAAGCTCATCAAGCGTAATACCGTAAAAATCGGCAATGGTGAGCAGAGTGTCAACCTCGGGTGCATTTGAATTATTTTCATATTTAGTGTAGGTGGTACGGTGAATGTTGAGCTTTGTTGCAAGGTCAACCTGAGTCAGTCCGTGAGCTGTGCGGTGCATTTTGAGACAATTGCCCACATCTACTCTGTTCATTGCGCTTTTCACCTGCCGTTCTGATAATCAATGTGACAACACGCCACATACTGATTATAAATCAGCTTTTTATTTTTGTCAGCAAATGTGATAAATAGTCACATTATTTTTTGTAAAAAATCAATAAATAATACATAAAAGGCGTAAAAAAATCAGAACGGTCTTTTTTACGGTTGCCTTTGCGAGGGTTTTGTGTTATATTAAGTTGTTCAAAAAAAGAGAGGGATGACAAAATGCGCTCAGACATTTTTGCAAAAACAAAATACTTTATTATTGACATGGACGGTACGTTTTACCTTGACGGCACAATAATTGAGGGCTCAACCGATTTTATCAAGGCTGTGCGTGAAAGCGGCCGTGATTTTTATTTCTTTACAAACAATTCTTCAAACAATGTTGAGGTCTGCCGCAACAAGCTTGAAAAAATGGGTTTTCCCGTTGACGAAAACAGGGTAATCATTTCAACCCACGTTGCCGTTGACTATCTCAACAGAAATTATGCGGGCAAAAAGGTTTTTCTGCTCGGCAACGAAAGGCTGACTGCCGATTTTGAAAAGGGCGGCATCAACCTTGTCACCGATGACCCCGACATTGTTGTGCTGGGCTTTGACACAACACTCACCTATCAGAAGATGTGGGATGCAGTCAGATTTCTTGAAAAGGGTGCAATTTACCTTGCAACACACCCCGACCTCAATTGCCCCACCGCCGACGGCTATATGCCCGACACCGGCTCAATGATTGAACTGTTTGCCGCCTCAACCGGCCGCCGTCCGACAGTGCTCGGCAAACCGATGACCGCAACGGTTGATTACGTTACCAATATGCTCGGTTGCAGCCGTGATGAACTTGCTTTCATAGGCGACCGCCTTGCAACGGATATTGCAATCGGCAGCAATCACGGCATCCCCTGCGCACTCGTTTACAGCGGTGTAACCACACCCGAGGAATATGAAAAATCAGATATCAGAGCAAGCGTTGCCGTTGAAAACCTCAAGGCACTTGCCGAGTATCTTTAATATATAACCAAGGTTTATTTACCCCACGCAATGTCAGTTCGAAACCTTCCTGACAGGCATCGGCTCGGTGCCAAACAAAACTAAAGGCGCTGCACGGCAGCAAAAGGAGCAAAAATGAAAAACAAAAAACTCGTCAATCTCGTGTTGGCGGCAATGATTGCGGCACTTTATGCCGCCGCAACCTATCTGTCCGCCGCATTCAACCTCGCCTACGGAGCAATTCAGTTCCGTCTGTCCGAGGCTCTGACAATTCTTCCCGTGTTCACGACCGCCGCAATTCCGGGTCTGACAATCGGCTGTGTGCTGGGCAACATCACAAGTCCCTACGGAATCTGGGATATTTTAATCGGCTCGGCGGCAACCTTGCTTGCGGCTCTCTGCACAAGGGCACTGCGCAACGTCAGAATAAAAGGTCTGCCTTTCCTGTCGCTGATGATGCCCGTCGTTTTCAATGCCGTGCTTATCGGTCTTGAAATCACCTTTTATCTTTCCGACAGCGCATCGCTGAGCGGATTTCTTCTCTGTGCGGCAGAGGTGGCACTCGGTGAAACGGTTGTGTGCCTTGCAGGCGGAATTCCGCTTTATTACATTGTCAGAAAGCACAGTCTGTTCGGCAGATTTCAATAAAAATGTTCGTCAAAAAATGCTCACCGTCACCGACAGTGAGCATTTTTTTGTTCGCACCGAAGATTTTTTTGCGTGTTTTTTTTAATTTGCAAAAGATTTTTTCATTTTTTTGGTTTGACCGCAATAACAATTGATTGTAGGGCGGTTCGTTGACTTTGCCCATATCTTGTGATAAAATCCAAGCTGTAAAGAAAGGCTTTCAATTTTTTGAAAAATTTTCGAAAAAACCGAACATTTGTCTTGACAAACAGATGTTCGGGTGCTAAAATATAGACACAGAACAAACGTTCCGACTTTTCAAAAGGGGGATATAAATATGACACTCGGTACAGCAATGCTCAGCTTTTTCGAACTGACCGCGGTAATTCTTCTCATCGTTGGTTTTATATATGAAAAAAAGGTTATCGCCTTCGAGGTGAAGCTTGCCCGCGCAATCCGTATTCACATCAGAAACCGCAAGGTCCGCAAGCACAACGAAATGGTGCTTGAACGTCGCCGTGCACAGTCACGTGCCGCTGTTGCTTCATCACAGCCCGTTGTCTGTATGACATCCGTCAGCAAAAAGAGCGACGCACATCAGGTTGCATAAAACCATTCCTTATATTTTAAAACCGCACTGTCAATCGACAGTGCGGTTTTTGTTTGTTATTGCTGTTCACTCGGGTGGCAGGAGCCTTTCATAGCACAGCCTGCGCAAGAGTCGGAGCACGAGCATCCGCCCTTGCCGCTTTTTCTTTTTTTAACCTCGCGTACAACGATGGCAATGAAAATGATTGCAATCACCGAGGCAACAGCGAACGTTGCAGGGTTCATTAAAAATCCTCCTTATTTTTTCGGTGAGGCGACTTTGGGGTTGTTTTTGTTTTTTCTGAAAAGCAGGAAAAGCATTACAACAAGAACGATACTTGCCGCAACGGTTCCGGCGACGTTGCCGTTGCCGTTGAACCACGAGCCGAACTGATAAAGCATAAGTGAATTTGCATAAGCGAAAACGGTCATATAGCCGATGGCAAAGGCGGTCCATTTGCCGTTGTTCATTTCGCGCTTGATTGCACCCATTGCCGCAAAGCAGGGGGCACAGAGTAGGTTGAAGATAAGGAAAGAAAAACCTGCAATCTTGTTGCCACCGAAAAATTCAAGACCGATGGCGGCAAGACGTTTTGAATCCATTGCGTCAACAAGCTCAAAGGCAAGCTCTGAGTCAGCCATTGATGAAAGTGAGCCGAAAACGCCGACAACCTCTTCCTTCGCAACAAGACCGAGAACGGTTGCAACGGCAGACTGCCAGTTGCCGAAGCCGAGGGGTCTGAATATAACGGCGACAACGCTGCCGACATTTTCAAGAATTGATGCGCCGCCGTGCAAGGCGGTTATGTAGTGGAAGCCGCCCTCAAAGGAAAGGCTGTTAAGCACCCAAATAATAACACTGGCAGCAAGGATGACCGTACCTGCACGCTTGATGAAAGACCAACCGCGCTCGCCCGTTGTTCTGAGAATATTTCCGGGCACGGGTGCGTGATAGGGAGAAAGCTCCATAACAAAGGGGGCAGCAGAGCCTGCGAAGGGCTTTGTCTTTTTAAGGATGATGCCTGAAACGATGACTGCGGCAAAGCCGATGAAATATGCGGCGGTTGCGACCCAGGCGTCGCCGCCGAACAGTGCGCCCGAAATCATGGCAACAATGGGCATTTTTGCGCCGCAGGGGATGAATCCCGTTGTCATGATTGTCATTTTGCGGTCACGGTCCTGGTCGATTGTGCGGCTTGCCATAATGCCGGGAACGCCGCAACCCGTTGCAACAAGCATCGGGATAAAACTTTTGCCCGAAAGACCGAATTTGCGGAAGATTTTATCCATAATGAAAGCCACGCGGGACATATAGCCGCAGTCTTCCAGAATTGAAAGCATGAAGAAAAGAATGAGCATTTGGGGAACAAAGCCGAGAACTGCGCCCACGCCGCCGACAATACCGTCGGCAACAAGGCTGACAAGCCATTCGGCACAGCCGATGCTTTCAAGGAAAGCGGTGACGGCGGGAATTATCCATTCGCCGAAAAGGGTATCGTTCATAAATCCGACGGTCCAGTCACCGATTGATCCGATTGAAACGTAATAGGCAAACCACATCGCAACGGCGAAAATCGGCAGGGCAAGAATACGGTTTGTGACAACCTTGTCAATCTTGTCCGACAGGGTAAGTCTGTCGGGATGTTTTTTCTTGCAGCAGGTGCGGACAACCTCCGTGACGAAGGTATAACGCTCGTTGATAATAATGCTTTCGGCATCGTCGTCCATCAGCGTTTCGACCGCCGTGATGTCTGTTTCGATGTGTGTAAGCGTTTCTTTCGGAAGATTAAGTTCATTCAGAACTTTTTCGTCACGCTCAAAAATTTTAATGGCGTACCAGCGCTGAATGTTTTCTTCCATATGATGAACCGCAGCTTCTTCAATGTGAGCGATTGCGTGCTCGATTCTGCCGTTGTAGTAACACATCGGGGCGCTTTTGCCGTTCTTTGCCGCTGCGATTGCCGCCTCGGCGGATTCTTTAACACCGAAGCCTTTGAGAGCCGAAACCTCAAAAACGGGACAACCCAGCTTTTTGCTCAAAGCCTCAACGTTGATTTTGTCGCCGTTTTTTCTGACGGCGTCCATCATATTGACGGCAATGACAACGGGTATGCCGATTTCGGAAAGCTGTGTTGTCAGGTAAAGGTTTCTTTCAAGGTTAGTGCCGTCAACAATGTTGAGAATTGCATCGGGATGCTCGTGAATAAGATAATCTCTTGCGACAACCTCTTCCAGCGTGTAGGGTGAAAGAGAATATATACCCGGCAGGTCGGTGACGTAAACGTCGTCGCTGCCTTTGATTTTGCCCTCTTTTTTCTCAACGGTAACACCCGGCCAGTTGCCGACGTACTGGTTGGCGCCCGTGAGAGCGTTGAACAGCGTCGTTTTGCCTGAGTTGGGGTTGCCCGCAAGGGCGATTTTAATGCTCATAAATATTCCTCCGTGATTGTTACGAAAAGATAAAGTTAGCCAAAGCTAACTGCGGGTTAAAAAAACAGATCATTCAATTTCAACCATATCTGCGTCAGCTTTTCTGAGCGAAAGCTCATAGCCGCGCACGGTTATTTCAATCGGGTCACCCAGGGGAGCAACCTTGCGGATATAAAGCTCAACGCCCTTGGTAAGCCCCATATCCATTATTCTGCGCCTTACAGCGCCCTCACCGTGAAGCTTGACAATTCTGACACGGGAGCCGATTTTGGCATCTTTGAGAGTTTTCAAAACACATCTTCCTTTCAGTTAGCCGCCGCTAACTGAGTTAAGTATAATCTTAAAATCTGCCGTTGTCAAGCGTTGACCGCCAAAATTTTTCCGAAAAAATCAAATTTTTTCATTTTAACCAAACGAAGCACACAGGCGGCTTGCTTTTTTGCGCAAAATATGCTATGCTCAAAGAAATTATTAAGTGACGGGAGGTGCTTGTGTGGCTTTACAGGAATCGGGTGAAATGTATCTTGAAACAATATATGTGCTCACCAAAAAGAGCAATGAAGTACGCTCAATTGATGTCTGTGAACAAATGGGGTATTCAAAACCCAGCGTCAGCCGTGCTGTCGGTCTGCTCAAAAACGGAGGGTATATTACCGTCAGCAAAGAGGGTTACATTTCTCTGACCGACGAAGGAAAAAACGTGGCTGAAAAGATTTTCAACCGCCACACCGTTATTACGAAAACGCTCACCGCCATCGGTGTTGATGAGCAGACTGCCGCCGAGGATGCCTGCCGCATTGAGCACGTCATCAGCGACACAACGTTTGAAGCGTTGCGTAAATATATTGAAAACAAGTAAATAAAAATAAAGAAGGCTTGCACTTGCAAACCTTCTTTTTGTTTTACTGATTATTTTTTCCGATTTCCGCTTTACCTTCTTCGGTGTCACGGTAAAACTGTGTTTTGGGGTTGGGGTGGCTTCTTGAATTCCACAGCTCCTCTGCCACGGGTTTCCATGCGGCGGCATATTTGTCGCAGCGTGAGCAGACAGTTTCAACGTCTTCGGGTGTGACAAGGTCTGTCGATTTTGCCTGAGTTTTTGCAATGATTTCGCGCAATCTTTCGGGATTTTCAAGCAACGGACAGGGTCTTAAATGATTGTCGTTGAAAGGCTGATTGTGCCAGTAAGCCTGGAAAAGCGGTCTTTTGAGCGCTTCAAGCAAAGTGTGCTGTCTGATGTTTGAGTCGGAATAATGAATGAAAACGCAGGGCTCGATGTCGCCCTCGGAATTGATGTGGAAATAGTTTCTGCCGCCTGCAATGCATCCGCCGACATATTCGCCGTCGTTCTGGAAGTCCATGACGAAAATCGGCTTGCCCTGCTTGGAATCCCTGACCTTGCGTAGCCAGTGGTACTGTTTAACTCTCTGCTCGGGGGTGGGGATGAGCGAGGGGTCGGCGTCACTGCCGATGGGCATATAGTTGAAATATAAAGCGAAACGCGCGCCTTTGTCAATGATGAAATCCATGAACTTGTCGCTTGTTGCGCTTTCGATATTGCGGCTGGTGTAGCAGACGGAAATACCGTAAAGAATCTGTTTTTTCTGAAGCATTTCCATTGCGGCAACGGATTTTTCAAAACTGCCCTCGCCTCGGCGTGAATCGTTTTCCTCTTCAAGACCTTCAAGGCTGATGGCAAGGGTGAGGTTGCCGATTTCTTTCATTGTGTCACAGAAAGCCTCGTCAACAAGGGTTGCGTTTGTGTAGGCAAGAAATGCACAGTCGGGATTTTCGCGGCAAAGGGTGAAAATGTCATCTTTTCTGATGAGCGGTTCGCCGCCCGTGAACATATAAAGATGCGTACCCATTTCCGTACCCTGATTTACAATGCTGCGCAGTTCATCGAGAGTAAGATTTGATTTGTAGCCGTATTCTGCCGACCAGCAGCCCTTGCACTTTTTGTTGCATGCGCTTGTGGGGTCAAGCAGAATAATGAACGGAATATTGCACTTATATTTTTCTCTGTTTGCTCTGACCGCCTTGGTGCCGTTAAGACCTGCGCCAAGACCAAGGGCAAGCAGCATTTTTTTTGCATATTCGCCGTCCGTTTCATTAATAATTCGCATTGCGAAATTGCCCCACACGTTGTCGGGGTCAGTCACCGCTTCACGGAATTTATCGTAATTCTTTTCGGGAAAAGTTCCGCCCATAAGCTTTTGCGCAGTGTTGATAAGTTTGACGAGATTCTTCTGAGGCTCTTTTTTGATGTACTTATAAATACCGTCAAAAGCAAGGGCAACAGAGTTTCTCTGTAATTTTTCCTTTGCAGACATCATAACAAACTGCACCTCCTGATGCGCAAATTAAATCAATTTAGTTTATCATAAAAACAAATCAATAGCAAGTTTTTTCACGCTTTTAATAAATATGTTTATATTTTTTTACATTTATGTTGCTTTAAAAGGCGTTTTCGGTGTATTATTAGCATATTGTAAATGTTTTTAGGAGTTGCAAAATGAGAGAATTTTTTAATAAAACGAAACAGCTTGCAGGTCTTGTGCTGAGGGTTGCCGTTGCGGCGGCAATTGCAGGTGTGGTAATTGCCTATTACGACGAGCTTTCAAATCTTGACGTGCGCGGAGTCGTTGACTCGGCAGGTACGGTTGTTGCGACGGTTTTATCCGTGTGGGCAATCTTTCTCGTCAAGGGCATCTGCTTTGTCGTGCCTGCAATTATCATTTACACCGCCGTCGGCGTTGCCTTCCCTACGGGTTGGGCAATTCTGATAAGCAGTGTCGGCATTATTCTTGAGGTTGCGCTTACCTATTTTCTGGGCAGATTCCTCGGCGGCAGCTTTGTTGAAAAAAGACTCAGGGGCAAAAAAGGTGCAGACAAAATTCTGTCCATGAAAAATAAAAACAAGTTTTCCGCCGTGCTCGGTATGCGTGTGCTTCCCGTTGTACCGATTGACTTTTTCAGCCTCTTTCTCGGTGCTTCCAAAATGAATTTTCCCGCTTACATTCTTGCCTCTTTTCTGGGAATTATTCCGCGTGTAGTACTTTTTACCATTCTCGGTGACAAGGTATATGACCTGATACCGATGGACAAGCTTTTGCTTGCCGTGGTGGCGGTTTTGCTGGCGGCGGCCGTTGCGTGGGTTGTGAAATACGTTATCACCGCACGCCGTAAAGCGCAGGAAAAATATATTCCGCTTTGTCGGGAAAAACGCACGTTGATTCTTGACACGGACATCGGCCCCGACTGTGACGATGCGGGCGCGCTTGCAGTGCTTTTCGGCTATATGAAAAAATACGGATTTCCGCTTGCGGGAGTTGTCAACTGCACCTCCAATCCTTACGGAAATGGCGCAATAAAGGCAATTGCGAAATTCTGCGGCTATCCCGACGTTGCCGTTGCGCAATATGAAAAAGAGGGCTTGCTTGCAGACTGTGAAAAATACAACAAGCCGCTGTGTGAGAAATATCTTGAAGGCGACGAAAAAGCAAACTCTGCGCAGGGCGCACTTGAATTTTATAAAAACGCTCTTGAAAAAGCCGAGAAAAACTCGGTTGTTATCGTTACAATCGGTCAGCTGAATACGGTTTATGAGCTGATGAAGGAGCATCCCGATCTTGTTAAAAAGAAGGTTTATGCGCTTGTCAGCATGGCGGCAGAATATCCGAAAGGCCGTGAATTCAACGTTTTCTCCGATGCCGTTGCAGGTAAAGAGGTAATTGAAAAATTCCCGAACCCCATATTCTTTTCGGGCTTTGAGGTGGGCAAGGACATTCAGACGGGCTTTTCTTACGTGCCGCTTAATGCAAAGCGCAACCCCGTTTATGATGCATACAGACTGTATGTCGGCGAAAAGAAACTGCGCTCAAGCTGGGACCTGACGGCGGTGCAATATGCCGTTGAGGGCAATTCGAAATTCTACAAGCTGACAAAGCCGCAGAAGGTTACCGTTGACGAAACGGGCGCAAACATCTGCGCCGAGGATAAGCACGGCGACAGATATTTCATTGTAAAAAGAAAAAGCGACAAAAAAATTGCCGCTTACCTCAACAAAATGCTCAGTGCTTATGACAACAACTGAGTAAACACTTATAAAAAACACCTTCGGGGAAGTCTCCGAAGGTGTTGATTTTTTATTCCTGCCAGCCTTTTGCAATGTCAACCCATCCGTCAAAATTGGAGCAGGCTTTTTCAAGCTCTTCAATTGTGACCTTTACTGCGGAGCTTGCAGTGCCTGCGGCGGGGTAAACAATGTCAAAACGCTTGAGCGAAACGTCAAGATAAACCTTTACGCCGTCATTTACGTCAAAGGGGCAGACGCCGCCCATGGGAAAACCGATAATCTCGACAAGCTCGTCGGGTTTTACCATTGTTGCTTTTGTGTGAAAGCGTGCCTTGTATTTTGCGTTGTCGGTTTTTGCATCGCCTGCCATAACAATGACAATTGCACCGTCATTGACTTTGAAAGCCATGCTTTTGCCGATTCTTGCCTCTTCGCAGTCAAGGTCGGCGGCGGCAAGCTCAACCGTTGCGCTGGATGTGTCAAATTCCTTTACACGGTCGCCGAGCCCGAACTGTTCAAGATATTTTGTTACTCTTTCGATTACTGTCATAATGCACCTCTGAATTTATGGGGTTTTAATCATTTTATCTTTTCCACACTTTTCTGTCAAGGCTTCTGAACTGAACAGCCTTTGAAATGTGGCTAGCCTCAACGTTTTCGCTGCCCTCAAGGTCGGCAATTGTGCGGGCAATACGCAATATTTTATCAAAAGCACGCGCCGAAAGACCGAGCTTTTCAAATGCTTTTTCGAGCAATGCCAGTGCCTGCGGTGTGGGTGAGCAGAAACGGCGTGTCATTGCCGAATTCATTTTTGCATTGCAGGAAATTCCCGTGCCTTTAAGTCTTTCCTGCTGAATTTTTCTTGCGGCATTGACTCGTTTCCTGATTTCCGCTGAGCTTTCGGCGGGTTCCTGACCCGAAAGCTTTTCAAAGTCAACGGGCGGCAACTCAACGTGAATGTCTATTCTGTCAAGCAGAGGTCCCGAAACCCTTGACAGATAACGGGAAGCGGCACCGTCTGAACAGGTGCATTTCTTTGTCGGGTGTCCCGAAAAGCCGCAGGGGCAGGGGTTCATTGCACACACAATCATTGCAGAGCAGGGGTATGAAAGTGAAACCGCCGCCCTTGAAATTGTGACCGTGCCGTCCTCAATCGGCTGGCGGAGCACTTCCATTGCCGTGCGTGAAAATTCAGGCAGCTCATCAAGGAAAAGCACGCCGTTATGTGCAAGTGAAATTTCGCCGGGGCGGGGGATTGTACCGCCGCCCGAAAGACCTGCGGGTGAAACCGTGTGGTGAGGTGAGCGGAAGGGACGTGACTGCATCAGCGAAACACCTGCGGGCAACACGCCGGCAACAGAATAAAGCTGAGTTGTTTCAAGCATTTCGTCAAAAGTCATTTCGGGCAGAATTGAAGGCAGCCTTTTTGCAAGCATGCTTTTGCCCGAGCCGGGAGGTCCTACCATTATGATATTATGACCGCCTGCGGCGGCAACCTCCATGGCGTAGCGAGCCTCCTGCTGACCCATGACATCGCGGAAATCGGGCAGAAATTCACTGCCTTCTGTTTTATTTTCGGCGGTTGGTTTTGCCGTTTCAAGTGAAATTTCACCGTTTAAAAACTGTAAAAGGGTGTTTACACAGTCAACCGCATAAACTTCAATGCCTGCCACAACACTGCTTTCCGCGGCATTTTCCGCAGGTACGAATACACGCCTGAGTCCTGCATTTTTTGCGCAGATAACCATTGACAGTGCACCGTTTACGCGGCGCAGCCTGCCGTCAAGCGACAGCTCGCCGATGAAGGCGCAGTCATCAACGTTGCACAGAAGCTGCTCGCTTGCTTTGAGCATTGCAATAAGAATCGGCAGGTCATAAACAGTGCCCTCTTTGCGCTTGTCGGCAGGGGCAAGGTTGATTGTTACTCTGCTTTGCGGCAGCTTGAAGCCGCTGTTTTTGATTGCGGAGTGCACACGGTTTTTCGCCTCGTTGACGGCACTGTCGGGCAGACCGACAATGTCAACACGGGGCAGACCCTGCCCGAGGTCAGCCTCAACCGTCACCATATAAGAATCAATTCCGAAAAGTCCCATGCTGTTTGTTTTGGCAAACATTCCGAAAGCCTCCGCTTCATAAGATAAAAACATTTTAACACACAAAGCGGAAAAATAAAAGCGCTAATTTTAATTGACATCAGGATTGATTTTATTTATACTGTATAACGTCAAAATTTGTGCCACGAAAGGAAACGGATAAATGTTTTTTTCAAAATGGATGTCATTCATAAAGGATGAAGCGCTTATCACAAAAACGGTAATGCCCGGCACGCACAACTCAGGCACGAAAGGGATGTCTTTTCTTGCCTGCTGTCAGGACGGCTCGATTTATGAGCAGTTTCTTTACGGTGTGCGTTATTTCGACGTCAGAATCGGAATCCGTAAAAACGGCAAGGTGATTTTTCGACACGGTATTGCCCACGGAATGCCTCTTGAAGAGGGCTTCAAGGATTTCAGACGCATTATCGAAGAGTTTCCCGAAGAATTTATGATTATCAACATCATCCCGTATATGAATCAGCAGGTCGGCCCCATCAAGCTCAGCTATAAAGTTGATGTGGAAGCCGTAAACAAGCTGATTGAAAAATATCTTGAACCGAAAAAATATGCGCTGATGTGTGAGGGTGAGGCGGATAAAATAACGCTCGGAGATATCCGTAAGTCGGGCAAACGCTACATTCTGCTCAATCCCCGCGGAATGTTCAGATATACCAACACCTGCGAAAACGTTGGCCCCTGGACTCCCGAGGTGCACGGCCTCAGGGCAGAGAATTTTTCAAAGAAAATTCTTGAATTCATTGACGCAAATCCGACAAAATCATTTTTCTGGTTTCAGACACAGCAAACCCCCAATTTCGGCACAGAGGTAGGTATGAAAAAATGGCCGCGCGGCCTTGACGAAACACTGCGCCCCTATTTCCCGCAGATTATTGCCGACGTAGCCTCAAACGAAAGATGGCTTGACAGAATGAATGCCATCACCTGCGATTTCATTACTTATGACTATATGAAAAGCGCCTATATCCTTGACCTGAACCTTAAAAAAGGTCTTGTAAAGCCCGAGCTGGTTGAGGAATATACAGCCGCTGTCAGACCCCACATGAAATAAGAATCAATACGGAGGAGATTGCAATGAAACACTATTCATCGGTTATTATCGGTCACATATCACTTGACAAAAACACAGACTGCGACGGTCATACCGCCACAATTCCCGGTGGTGCGGTTGTTTATTCTTCCGCTTCGGCACACGCACTCGGTCACACAGTTGCCGCCGTAACAAAGGTTGCGGAAGCTGACAAGGAGCGTCTTGCTTCTTTTACGATTGACAGCGAAGACATTTTTTGCCTTCCCAGCGAAAAATCCACCAACATGGAAAACGTTTACCATACACCCGATAAAGAACGCCGCACATGCCGTTGCACAAGCAAGGGCGACCCCTTCACCGCCGCCGATATCGAGGGCTTTGAGGGTGACATTTACCACTTTGCAGGTCTGGTTTACGGCGATTTCAACAGTGAACTGATTGTAGCCGCTGCAAAAAAAGGCCCCGTTGCCGTTGACGTGCAGGAGCGTCTGCGCCACGTTAACGATGACGGCTCAATGTTCTTTGCCGACTGGGAAGACAAAAAGGAAGTTCTGCCCTACGTTACATATCTTAAAACCGACGCAGCGGAGGCTGAAATCCTGACGGGTCTTTCCGACCGTTTTGAGGCGGCAAAACTGCTTCATTCCTGGGGCGCAAAGGAAATCCTCATCACCCACAACACGGAAGTTCTTGCTTATGACGGCGAGAATTTCTATACCTGCCCCATCCGTGCACGCAACCTCAGCGGCAGAACGGGCAGAGGTGACACAACCTTTGCGGCATATCTCAACGAGCGTCTTACAAAATCCATTCCCGAAGCCTTGCTCACCGCAACCGCTACCGTTTCAATGAAAATGGAAACTCCCGGTCCGCTTAAAGCTGACAGACAGGATATTTTCAACTACATTGACGAGCTTTATTCCGACATAAAATAACAAACAACGCACACTCTGCCTCTGGGCGGGGCGTGCGTTATTTTGTTCATAAAAAAAACAGTAAAAAATTGGCTGAAAAGTGTTGACTTTGAGAAAAAAGTGACACATAATGACGATGTAATTACATCTGTTGGAGGTGTATTGAAAATGAGCAGTAAAACCCTTGTTTCCAACAAAGCCGCAAGCAAACAGGTTGAGGCAATTGCCTATAAGGCATTTGACGACGGTGACGAGCCGTTGTTTGCCGTTATCGGCGACCTCGAAAATGACAGTACTTACGGCGAAAGTGCGATTTACGTCAGTGCAAGCAAGCTGGTTGCCGTCAGCAAGCAGTTTGACTCGGGCTTCGTTTCCTTTGATTTTGCGGATATCAAAGAAGCCAAGGTCAAGCGAATGTACGGCAACGCCGTTTTCAAGGTAAAAACGGTCGGCGGCTCAAGCGTTGACGCAATGCGCTTTACCTACTCTGTTGCAGACCTGTGCGACTCAATTGCGATTTTCATCAACCGCCTTAATGAGGGCGAACAGCTTGATGAACTTTGTGCAATGGTGGAAGCTTCTTTCAACAACATGCGCTCTTTCTGCCCCAAGTGCGGCAGAAAGCTTTCGTCACCCACCGCTGACTGCATCAACTGTCAGGGTAAGGGCAAGATGCTTTCAACCTTTATGAAATACATCACGCCCCAGACGTGGCGCATTATTTTGTGCGTGCTTCTTTCATTTGCCACAACGGCGGCGGCGCTTGTGCCGCCTTACATCACAAGCATGCTTGTTGACACGGTCATACCCAACCGCGACAAGAAAATGCTGGTGACGGTTATCGGTATTCTTATTGCGGTCTATCTTGTTCAGTTTGTCATCGGTGCACTCCGTTCTTTCGTGCTCAGGGTGGCAAGTGAAAACATGATTGCGGACCTCAAAAAAGATATTTTCAAAAAAGCCCAGTACCTGCCGATGAAGTTTTATGACAAAACCTCAACGGGTGCTGTCATAAACCGTGTCAATTCGGACACATCAACCTTGCAGACCTTCCTTCTGCGCATCACTCAGGAAGCGGTTGTGCAGCTGTTTACGCTTATCGGCATCGTTGTTGTGATGCTGATGATGGACTGGAAGCTTACCCTGCTTTCTCTTACACCGATTCCGCTTGTTGTTCTGTGCAGCAGAATGTTCGGAAAAATGGCAAGCCCGTTTTACCGTAAAATGTGGCGCAGAAGCTCGTCGATTTCGACAATGCTTTCCGACACGATTCCTGCGGTAAGGGTTGTAAAATCCTTCTCTAACGAAGGCCGTTCAATCAAAGGCTTCAGCCGCCTTGTTGACCACTGGGTGTACGTTGACCGTCAGGTTGCAAAGGTTGCGGCAATTTTCCCCAATGCAATCACGTTTTTTGTCACCTGCGGCTCACTGATTATCTGGTTTGTCGGCGGAAATTACGTCATTGACACGCCCGACAAGCTTTCACTCGGTATTCTTGTTTCATTTATTTCATACACAAGCATGTTCTATAACCCCGTAAACTTCTTTGCAAACCTCAGCGACTCTTATCAGAATGCGCTGGCTTCCGCAGAGAAGATTATGGACATTATCAACGCCGAACCCGAGCACAACTTCGGCGAGGGCAAAAAGCTTGAAAGAATCAAGGGCAAAATCGAGTTCCGCAACGTCAATTTCTCCTTTGACCGTTCAAAGAAAATTCTCAATGACGTAAACTTTGTCATTGAGCCCGGCGATGTTGTCGGCATTGTCGGAACAACCGGCTCGGGTAAATCCACGCTTATAAACCTTCTGATGCGTTTTTATGACGATTATGAGGGTGAAATACTGCTTGATGACGTTGACATCAAGGATATTGATATGTCCTACTACCGCTCACAAATCGGTTACGTTCAGCAGGAGCCGATGATGTTCAGGGATACGATTTTCAACAACATCGCCTATTCTCAGCCCGACGCACACCCTGAGCAGATTATCAACGCCGCCGACATTGCAAATGCGCACGGCTTCATTTCGCGCCTGCCCGATGCTTATGACACCTTCCTCGGTGAACGCGGCGTCGGCCTTTCGGGCGGTGAAAAACAGCGTGTTTCCATTGCGAGAGCGGTGCTCAAAAATCCCGGCCTTCTTATTTTTGACGAGGCAACAAGCGCCGTTGACTCCGAAACGGAAAAGCTGATTCAGGACGCAATTGACAGGCTTATCCGCGGCAGAACAACGCTGATGATTGCCCACCGTCTTTCAACTTTGCGCAAGGCAAACAAGATTATTGTTGTTGACAAGGGCAACATTATCGAATTCGGCTCGCCCGAAGAGCTGATGGCGCTCAAGGGCAAATACTACAAGCTTATCCAGATTCAGTCAATGTCCGAAAAGGTTGAGGCTGAAAAGGAAGCTGAAAATTTTGAATAAGAAAAGGGGGAGCGAATATGTCACGAAATTTTATTGACGGCTCGGAAATAAGACTGACGGTAAAAGACAAAATATTTGTGGATGTTGAGTTTTACACGGGCGAAAAATTCACCGACCTTGAACCGCGCCGCCTTTTCCCGACGACGGGTCTGACTCAGTACATAACCCTGCTTGACAGCGAGGGCGAGGAACAGTTCATCATCCGCGACATCAACAACATGGCGCCCGACCAGCGTGAGCTTCTGGCCGGCTGTCTTGAAGAATATTACAGAATTCCCAAGGTGACACGTCTTATCAAGCGCACCGAAAAGCATAAGATATGGATGTGGACCGTTGACACCGACAGGGGTGTTTACACCTTTGAAATTATCAACCACATTCAGTCGCTCAAAACGCTTTATGACGGCAGAATAATGATTAAGGATGCCAACGACAACCGTTATGAAATTCCCGACCTCAACAAGCTTGACAAACGAAGCATCAAGCTGATTTCACCCGACGTCTGATAAATTTTCGAAAGGATTGATTTAATTGAAACTTATTCTTGCAATTGTAAATAATGATGACAGCGCCGTTGTTTCGGCAACACTCACAAGGGAGAATTTTACAGTCACCAAGCTTTCCACCACGGGCGGATTCCTTATGATAGGCAACACAACCCTGCTTATCGGTGCCGAGGATGACAGAGTAAATCTTGCAAAAGAGATTATCTGCGAACATTCCAAAACACGCCGCAAGGTAAAGGTTTCAACCGACACCCTCGGCAGAGGCCTTCAGAATAACGGCCTTGAAGAAGAGGTGCGTGTCGGCGGCGCAACAGTGTTTGTGCTTGACGTTGAAAGCATGGATAAGTATTAAGGGTTTTCAACTTTCAGAATTTCAACACCCGAGTAATAATGGGAGAGAATTTCCTGCCAGTTGCTGCCCTGCCGTGCCATGTAGTCCGCACCGTGCTGACTCATTCCCGCACCGTGGCCGTAACCGTAGGTTTTAAATGTGAAACCCGAATCTGAATATTCAACAGTGAAAGCGCTGCTGCGAAGCGAAAATGCCGAGCGGACAGCGCTTCCTTTTATTTTTGTACCGCCTATTTCAACACTTTCAACGTAGCCTGCTCCGTTTGTTTCAGTTTTCCCTATCCACTTGCTTTCATTGTCGGGAAGCTCAACCCCGTCAAGGCTTTCAGCGATTTTTGCAAACTCCTCGGCTGAGAAAACGACGGTGTGATGATAGTCGGGCGACAGCTTGTCGCTGGGGCTTGCCACGCTTTTGAGATAGGCGAGCGGAGTGCCCCACAAATCGTCGGCAGACTGTGTTTTTCCTGCGCTGACTGCGTGATAAACGGCAAGAATCGGTTCGCCCGAAAACGACAGATAATACCCTAGCACCGCGTCAACGGCGGTGCTTATTTTCTTTTCGTATCCGTCGGCTTTTTCTCCCCATTTTGAAGCACGCATTTCTTTCGTGTAATACCCCTGATGAACGGCACTGCTGTCGGAAATATCCGCGCCGCCGAGGTTTTCATCCGGATTTTTTTTCTGTATATTGCGCACGTAAAGCGCATAGGTATAGCACGCAACGGCCTGTGCTTTGAGTGCCTCCGGGTGAGAGTTTGGCGACACTTCCGCAGCGACTGCGCCGACAAGATATTCCCTGATATCGATGGTGTTCACTGCGGAATCCGAGTGTGAAAAAACGGCGATTGTGTTGGGGGTGTCATCTTGCGTCGGGGTGTCGGCAACGGGTTTTACGGGCACGGCATCATTTCTGCTGACTGCGGCAACGGGAGCAACAAGCATTGAAAGCACCAGCAAAACACACACGGCAAGATAGAATCTCATTATAAATGCACCTTCCTTATTGACTTTGATATTAACTTGGTGTAAAATAAATTATTCATAAACAAAAATAAAAATATTTTATTTATAGAAAAAGGAAAACAGCTATGACAAAATCCCCGATTACAGACAACACCATTAAAGAATTATGTGACGAAGTGAAAAAATATAACACCATGCAGGCAGAGGACTATGCACGCTTCGGCGTTAAAAGAGGTCTGCGTAATTCCGACGGCACCGGTGTTATGGCGGGCATCACCCGTGTGTGCAGCGTTGAGGGTTATTACATCAATGACGGTGAAAGAGTCCCCCGTGAAGGCGTGCTGACTTTCAGAGGCTATAACCTTGCCGAAATCATCGACAACTGCGTCAAAGAAGACCGCTTCGGTTTTGAAGAGGTTGTGCGCCTGCTTATTCTCGGCGATCTGCCCACGCAGACACAGCTTGATGACTTTACCCGTGTGCTTTCCGACTGCCGTGAGCTGCCCGAAGATTTCGTTGAGGATATGATTATGAAAGCTCCCTCAATGGATATTATGAATAAGCTCGCAAGAAGCGTGCTTGCACTTTATTCTTACGACGAAAATCCCGATGACACGTCGCTTGAAAACGTGATGCGTCAGTCAATTCAGCTTATTGCCCGTCTGCCGATGATTATGTCTTACGCCTATCAGGTAAAGCGCAGACATTTTTACCGCAAGAGTATGTATCTGCATCAGTTAAAGCCCCACCACACAACGGCTGAGGCTGTGCTCAATGCGCTCAGGTCAGACAGAAAATTCACACCCGAAGAGGCAAAGCTTCTTGACGTTTGCCTGATGCTTCATGCCGAACATGGCGGCGGTAACAACTCCACCTTTGCAACCCGTGTGCTTTCATCCTCGGGCACGGATACATATTCCGCCATTGCCGCGGGTGTCGGCGCACTCAAAGGGCCCAAGCACGGCGGCGCAAACATAAAGGTTTCGCAGATGGTTGAATATATCAAAGCAAACGTTGCCGACATCACAGATGAGGGTGCGGTTGCAGACTATCTTGTCAAAATCCTCAAAAAAGAGGCGGGTGACAAATCGGGTCTTGTTTACGGTATGGGTCATGCGGTTTACACACTTTCTGACCCCCGTGCGGTAATTCTCAAGAAAAACGCAGGCAATTTTGCCGCGGGCACACCGTTTGAGGATGAATACAGACTGCTTGAAATTATTGAAAAGCTCACCCCCGAGCTTATGCTTTCAAGCCGCGGAATAGATAAAACCGTTTGCGCAAACGTTGACCTTTACTCAGGTCTTGTCTATAAAATGCTCGGTATTCCGTTTGACCTTTTCACTCCCATTTTTGCCGTGGCAAGGGTTGCAGGCTGGTCGGCACACAGAATTGAAGAGCTGCTTACAGGCAACAGAATCATCAGACCCGCATATAAAAACGTAAATCCTTACAACGATTACGTACCCATAAGTGAAAGAAAATAAAGGATGACGAACAATGAGTGAAAAAAAACAAAAGTCAATTCTTACCGTTCCCGTGCTGATTTTCGGCTTTGCCGCCGTCATTGCCTTGCCGCTGAGAACCTTGCAGTTTTTTACCGTTCTTGAAGCGGGTACGGGTTTTTACAGTCAGCTTGACTGGAGCGTTTATGCTCTTTACGCAGTTCTCGGTGCAGCGGCAATTGCGCTGATAATTACATCGGGACTTAACCGGAAGCAGCTTGCCTGCGACACATCGGCAAAAAAGCGTGTGCCTGCGGGCATTTGCAGTGTTCTTGCAGGCGGCGGCGTTCTTGTCAGCGGTGTTCAGGTTATTCTTGATGCGCTGGCGGCTGCAAACGGTCAGACAATATCTTTCCTCAGCCTCAATGCTTTTTTGCAGACCTTTGCCGCATTTAACCGTACAGGTGCCGCAGTGCTTATTGCCGAGGGCGTGTTTGCCGTTGTTTCGGCACTGTTCTTTGCGGTTTACGGTATTGTGCTTGTCACAAACGCATTTGACACGGCAAAACTGAAGCTTCTTTCCCTTGCCCCCGTTGTCTGGGGAATTTTCAGAATTGTTTTCCGTTTTATGAGAACAATCAGCTTTTCCAAGGTTTCGGATTTGCTTTTCGAGCTGTTTATGCTCTCTTTCCTGATTATGTTCTTTATGGCTTTTGCTCAGATTAATGCAGGAATTAATTCAAAAAATCTTGAATGGAAGCTTGTCGGCTACGGTTTGCCCTGTGCACTGATGTGCCTTGTGTGCTTTGTGCCGCGCCTTGCCGTAATCCTGACGGGCAACACTGAGTTGCTTTATGAATCGTCAGGTGTTGAAATCTGCGACCTTGCAGTTGTGCTGTTTATCTTTTCGAATGTATTCACAAGAGTAGGAAAAAGAGTGTGAGATAATGTTTCTTGACAATGTGCTTATTGCGGCAAAACAGGTTGCGATTTTGTATCTGATCGTGGCTGTCGGCGCCGTATCAAGCAAAACAAAAATTTTCCCCGAGGATACGGCAACAAAGTGCACAAACCTGCTGTTTTATGTCGTTACCCCTGCTAAAATAATTGAGTCTTTTCTTGTGCTTGATTACAGCACCGAGAAAATCAAAAGCTTTTTCATTGCAATGGGTTGCGGCATGCTTATGCACATTATTGCCGCAGTTTTCAGCCGCTTCACCTTCAACAAAAGCGGCGCGGACAAAAAGTGTATCTACAAATATGCCTCTACCTACGGTAACTGCGGCTACATGGCTTTGCCGCTTGCAAACGCCGTTCTCGGTGCAGAGGGTGTTTCGTATTGCTCGGCGGTAATCGTTTCTTTTCAGATTTTTTCATTTACCCACGGTATTTACACAATGAATATCGGCAACACAAAAGAAAAGGTTGAAATCAATTTCAAACGCATTATTTTAAATCCCGGCGTGATTGCCGTTATTATCGGTCTGCCGCTTTTCCTGTTGCCGTTTGATTTGCCCGATATTGTGACAACGCCCATAACCTACGTCGGCAGTCTTAACACACCGCTTGCAATGCTGATTTTCGGCACTTACATTGCAAACACGGGCTTCAAATCCGTGTTCAGCGATTGGCGTTTGTGGAGCGTGGGTCTTATTAAGCTGATAATTCTGCCCCTTGTAATGCTCGGCACGTTCAAGCTGATGGGGCTTTCGGGTGCACTTCTTACCTCACTTATTCTTTCGGCGGGTGCGCCCCCTGCAAACAATACCGTTATGTTTGCGGCAAAATATGACAGAAACAAGGGCCTTGCCTCTCAGGTTGTGGCAACGGTCAGCTTTATTTCAATTCTCACAATGCCGTTGATGATAGGAATAGCGAGTGTTGTATGATGAAAGCAAAAGAAATTCTCGACAGCTGTTTCAAAGAGTGGGGCAGTCTGCCTTTTGCGGCGGTGAGCGAAAAATTGCTTGATTGCCGTGCGAAATCACGTTTGCCCCAAAATGCAAAAAGCGTAATCTGCGTTTTGTTACCCTATCTGCTTGATGAAAGCCTTTATGAGGGGCAGAACGTGTCAAAATATGCCGTCGTGCCCGATTATCACAAGATTGCCGCGGATATAATGAACGATGTGTGCGACAAACTGAAAGAGGCATGTCCCGACGAGGAATTTGTTGCGTTTTGTGACAATGCGCCCGTGCCGGAGGTTTTTGCTGCGGCGTCGGCAGGTCTGGGCAGGATCGGTGTCAATAATCTGCTCATTAACGAGCGGTACGGCTCATATATTTTCATTGTTGAAATTGTTACAACCCTGGATATGGGTATGCCTGCAAAAATGCCCGAAAGCTGTCCGCAGTGCGGAAGATGTCTTGATGCCTGCCCGACAGATGCTCTCAGACAAAAGCGTTTTGACCTTTGTCTTTCGGCAATAACCCAGAAAAAAGGCGAGCTTGACGAGACTGAACGCCGGCTGATTGTTGAAAGCGGCTGCGCGTGGGGCTGTGACAGATGTCAGGATGCCTGTCCGCTTAACGCAAAGGCGGAAAAGACAGATATTGACCGTTTTATCGACGGTGCAATTGCCCGTGTCAGTCTTGATACTCCGATTGAGGGCAGGGCTTATGCGTGGCGAGGCAAGGCAACAATTGAACGCAACATAAAACTGTTTGAAAAGTGATACCGCGAAAGGAGAACGTTATGAAACTTGTAGTGGCGATTATCAATACAGACGATACCCCCGGCGTTATGAACGGACTTACCCGCAACGGTTACAGCGCAACAAAGCTTGCAACCTCGGGCAGTTTTCTGCGTGCGGGCAACTCAACGCTGATTATCGGCGTTGATGACGAAAAGGTTGACGACGTTATCGCAATAATCGGTGAGTTTTCGAGCAAGCGCAAGCAGATGATGTCAACCACCTCACCCTACGGCGCAGAGGGATTTTTGCCCACTCCCGTTGAGGTTTCGGTTGGCGGCGCAACTGTTTTTGTGCTTGATGTGGATAAATTCTGTAAGCTTTAAGGAATAATAACAATGAATTTTTTCGGTGTTCAGGTCAATGATTCTCTTGAACGCTCGCTCAGGCTTGCGCTTGAGGCGGGTAAGCTGCCGCACGCCGTTTTGTTTGAGGGTGGCTCGGCGCAGGACAGAATGACGCTTGCAAAACACCTTGCAGCCGCACTTGTGTGTGTTTCGCAGGGCGAAAAACCCTGCACGCAGTGCATCCATTGCAGAAAAGCTCTGGGCGGTACACACCCCGACGTTGAAACCTGCACCGCTGACGAAAAGTCAAAAATCTTCCGAGTTGACACGGTAAGAAAAATAATTGAAAATTCACTTTTACTGCCCAATGAGGCGGAGAAAAAGGTTTTTATTATTGACAATATTCACACAATGAACGACTCTGCGCAAAATGCTTTTTTAAAGGTGCTTGAAGAGCCGCCAAAGCACGTGAGCTTTATCGCCCTTTGCCCCGACAAATCTTCTTTGTTGCCCACGGTGCTTTCAAGGGTGACTGTTTTCCGTCTCGGCGAAAGTGTTGACGGCGAAGAAAACGAAAAGGCGCTTCATGCGGCGGTTGAGGTTGCGCGTGCCGTTACGGGAACAAACGAGCTTGACATTGTTGTTGCGGCGGCGGTTTTTGAAAAAGAAAAGGATTTGATCGGCGCAGCTTTGCCGATTATTGAGGATATTTTTGCCGCGGCACTGCGGATCAAATGCGGTGCCGATACGGCGCAGGAAAAATATGAAGGCGTTGATACACTGCTTTCGTCAAGGCTCACGCAGGCAAGGCTCGTTTCCCTTATTGAAGCTGTCGGTGAGCTTATGAAATCACGCCAGGCAAACACAAACAAAAACTTGTTAATCACGCGGCTTTGTATGCTGCTGAGAAAATAAATTTCCGTATTTACGAGAGGATAAATGATTATGGCAGAAGTTATTGGTGTCAGATTCAAAGAGGTCGGCAAGGTTTATTACTTTGACCCCGACGGTGTTTCGTTCAAAAGAGGCGACGGCGTTATTGTCGAAACGGTGCAGGGTGTAGAGTGCGGCGAAATCGCAATGGAAAACAAAATCGTTGACGATGAGCAGATTGTAAAACCCCTGAAAAAAATCATCCGCCGCGCAACTGAAGAGGATCTGGAAGTGCGCAGAAAAAACCGTGAAAAAGAAAAAGTGGCTTTTGACATTGCGCTTGAAAAGATTGCCAAGCACGGCCTTGAAATGAAGCTTGTTGACGTTGAATACAAGTTCGACCTGAGCAAGATTATGTTTTATTTCACCGCTGACGGCAGGGTTGATTTCAGAGAGCTTGTCAAAGACCTTGCAAGTGTTTTCAGAACAAGAATCGAACTGCGCCAGATAGGTGTCAGGGATGAGGCTAAAATGCTCGGCGGTCTCGGCATCTGCGGCAGACCCTTCTGCTGTGCATCGTTCCTCGGTGAATTTCAGCCCGTTTCAATCAAAATGGCAAAAGAGCAGGGCCTTTCGCTCAACCCCGTGAAAATCAGCGGCACCTGCGGCAGACTTATGTGCTGTCTTAAATATGAGCAGAATGCTTACGAGCAGCTGCTCAGAATAACCCCCATGACGGGTGCAATTGTCGAAACAAAAGAGGGTATGGGCACTGTTGTTGAGGCAAACCTCCTCACCGGCAAGCTCAAAGTACAGCTCCATTCAAGACCTGAAGCGGCACCTCAGACATTCGGACGCCGTGACGTCAAGCTTGTGCGTGACGCAAAGGTAAAGGTTAATAAAGAAGAATTGGAGTCACTTAAAGGCATTGAATAACACCTGTTCATTTGCTGTTTACGAAAAGTTAAATAAAAACACTTGCATTTTTGAAACAGTGTGTTACAATACAAATGAAATATGTTGAAGGAGGTAAGACAAATGGCATACATTATCACTGACGAATGCATCGGTTGCGGTGCTTGTGAAGCAGATTGCCCCGTAGGAGCTATCTCTGAGGGCGACGGCAAGTATGTTATTGACGCTGATGCTTGCATCGAGTGCGGCGCTTGTGAAGGCAGCTGCCCCGTCGGCGCTCCCCAGGCTGAATAATTTTACTTATCGACCGAAAAAGCGGACATCAGAAGATGTCCGCTTTTTATTTTGAAAAAATACGGCGGCTTGTTCACAAGCCGCCGAAAAACAGTTTTTATACTCTGTATTTTTCAATTGCATCCGTTACGGTGTCAAGAAATGCGCTTTCGCCGAAGGTGTTGATTTTCAGAAAAGTGCCCTGACTGCCGCCTGCCGTGATGACAGTGACAAAAATTCTGCCCTCACATTCAAGCAGAGTGACGTTCATGCTCACTCTGTTGCCGCCGCTGTAACTGAATCTTTCATAAACGCGCACGGCACAGCGGGTGTTGCCTGCCTGGAAAAAACTGCTGTCTTCAAGCGAGGAGGACATACTGTTGTTCATTACTGTTTCGTTGATGTCTGTGAGAATTTCGTTGAAATCTCCTCTTAACTGAGCTTCGTATTTTGCCATTTCAATCACTCCTTTATGGTATTATATCATTTCTTACAAACCTTTTCAACATCTGTTTGTTTTCAATAAGTAATGAAAAGAAATAAAATAAAAGTAAAAAAGATGTGGCAAAGAAGTATTATATATGTTATAATTTAAAATTGAGTTAGCCAGCAGTAAATTTCAGGAGGAAGAAAAATGGTACAGAAGCTCAAAAACTTACTCTATGACCTGCGTGTTTATTGGAATCTGCCCATGCCCGGCCGCTATATGACGTTCAAAGAAATTGTAGCTTACGCGGGCGGCGGTATCGGTGCATATTTCATAATCACAATGTGCAGTCAGCTTGTCATCAGCACAAACAATATGATAGTCGGCGGTGCCATCGGCATTTCGCCCACGCACATGTATGTTCTTTACATAATTGCAACAATTGCAAACATTCCTCTGACGGCCGTCAGGGCGAATATGGTTGACAACAGCCGCAACAAAGCGGGCAAATACAGACCGTTCCTTATTTCAATGGGTATTCCGTCCGTGCTGATTGCGCTCGGCTACGTGTGGTTCCCCTACGAATCTCTTTACACACTGTTCAACGGTGAAATGTTCGGCTTTGATTCGGCTTACATAGTCAAGCTCGTTGTCGTTCTTATTTTCAACCTTCTGTTGCAGTTCTTCTTTAATTTTTTTAACGATGCTTATACAAACCTCATTCACGTTCTTTCTCCCAACACGCAGGAAAGAACCGATGTTCTGTCAATCAAGAGTGTTGTTTATTCGCTTGCGCCGTCAATCATGAATATCGTTACCCCCCTTGTTGCGCAGCATTTCACAAACGACGATATGTATGACATCAGACTTTACAGAATTACATACCCCGTTTTTGCAATATTCGGTATGGCTCTTACCGTTCTTGTTTTCGGCTACACAAAAGAAAAAATCATTCAGCCCAAAACACGCACCATTCAGGTCAGCTTCATTGACTCTTTCAAATCCGTTGCAAAGAACAAGTATTTCTGGATTATTGCTCTTGCAGGCTGGCTCGGCTTCCTTGAAGGCGCTTACAGCAACATTCTTTCCTGGACTTATACCTACGGTCACGCCTGCGAAGGCTCAACAATGTCCATCATCAACACCGTTGTCGGCAACGCTTCGATGTGGGGCATGATTATTGCACCCTTCTGCGTGCGTGCATTCGGCAAGAAAAAGGTGCTTCTCGGCGTCAATTTCATGAACGTTGTCTGTATTCTTGCAATGGGACTTAACACAAAAAGCATGCTCTGGCTTGCCGTTTGTGTTTATTTCAACTGGCTCTTCGGTGCCTTTGAGCAAATCACAACCCCCGCAATTCAGGCGGATATCCGTGACTATCAGCACTATATTTCGGGCGTGCGCGTTGACGGCATGTTTGCCACGGTGCAGACAATCGGCGGTGTTGTCACCCTTGTAACCTCTGCTGTGCTTCCCTTTGTTTATGAAAGCTACGGTATTTATGAGGGCAACGGCTATGAATCACCCTACGAAATCCTTGACGTAACAACGGGCCAGCCCGGTCTTTTGTCCAAGGTTATCATTGCCCTTGTGCTTATGGCGGCAGCAGGCGCATTCCTCAACATGGTGCCTTATTTCTTCTACGACCTTACCGAAAAACAGCAGAAGGGTATTGTGCGTGTGCTTAAAATCCGCGCAATGTTTGAAGACTACGGTAACGGCGTAACCAACAACAAAACTCTTGTTGAAGCTATTGATATCATCAACGAATCCACGGCACTTGCCGACAAGAAAACGACTGAAATCACCAAGGAATTAAAGCACGGCACAGATAAGCGTACCCTTAAAGAAATCAAAAAGGCAAATGAAGAAATTGAAATTGCACAGTTTGTTTGCGACGAGCTTGTAAAATTCCGTAAAAATCCCTCTGTCCGTGCGCTGTATGATGCAAGCCTTGAGGTTTACAACGCAGGCATTGACGGTCTTTATAACCTTGACAAATCTGCAATTCTTGGTGAGCTTATGCAGGCAAGAAAATTGCCCAAGACAACGTCTCAGGAAAAAGAAATGCGTAAATATGCAATTGAAATTGCTCAGGCAAAGCTTGCTTCACGCAAGGCAATTGACAAGTATTTCAAGTCAAGGGAAGACCTTGTTGCCCCTGATTTCAGCACACTTGATGCGCTGTTTGATGAAGAAGACGCAATCGAAACAAAGCTCAGAAAGCTTTATGTTGAGCAGGCAGATGCCAAAAAGGACAAAGACACCCTCAAAGTGCAGGATACGTCAGCAGCTCTCAAAGAGCTTAAAATCAAGAAGAAGGCGCTTGCAAAAACCATTGAGGCAGAAAAAGAAAAGCATACCTTCTTTGCCCGTGCCGCAAAGGCTTATATTGATGCCGAAAGAATCATAAAGCAGAAAGAAAATTACGAGCATCTTGAAGAGCTTGCCGCAAGATATGACGAGGCAAAGGCGGCGGAAGAGGCTGCAAGACAGGCGGCACTTGACGAGCAGAAGCGCCTTGATGCGGAAAAAGAAAAGATAAAGGCAGAAAAAATTCTTTCAAAGAAAAACAAAAAATAATCACTGAAAATAACGGGAGGGTCGGCAATGGAAAACCGTGAATATCTCGGCGGAGGTATAACCGCTGTCATTTCGGCTGAGCACGGCTTCGGCACGGATGCGGTTTTGCTTGCCGATTTTGCCGCGCCCAACCAAAAAGCAGTGTGTTGCGACCTCGGCACGGGTTGCGGAATTATCCCGCTTTTGTGGTGCCGTAAAGAGGGCGGAAAAATAACCGCCGTTGACATTCAGCAAAAGGCGTGCAGGCAGGTTGAAAAGGCAATTGAGATAAACGGTCTTGAAGAAAGGCTGAGTGTTGTCAATTCCGACCTGCGCGATTTAAAGGGGAAATTGCCCTTCGGCGCTTATGACGTTGTGACAATGAATCCGCCCTACACCGCCGAAAATGCGGGCATTGCAAGCTCGGGCGAGGCTCAGATGATTGCCCGTCACGGCGTTATGTGCACACTTTCCGATGTCTGCAACACGGCGGCAAAACTGCTCAATTTCGGCGGCAGACTGTGTATGTGCCTACGTCCCGAAAGGCTCTGCGAGCTGTTTTGCTGTATGCGTGACAGCGGCATTGAGCCCAAAAAAATGCGGTTTGTCGTAAAGAATCACGAAAAGGCGCCGTGGCTTGTTCTTGTTGAGGGCAGGCGCGGCGGAAAAGCGGGGATGACCGTTGTGCCCCAGCTTTGTGTTTATGGCGAAAACGGCGGATATTCCGAAGAAATGAAGAAAATTTATGCGGACTATCTGCACGAAAACAGGAAAGGTGAGGGTGAAAAATGAGTGGCAGACTTTACGTTGTTGGCACTCCCATCGGAAACCTTTCCGATATTTCTCCGCGCGGATTGAAAACGCTTTCGGAGTGTGATTTCATTGCCGCCGAGGATACACGCGTAACCCTTAAATTACTTAACCATTTTGACATTAAAAAACCCCTTGTCAGCTACCACGAGCACAACCGCTTTGAAAAGGGTGAAAGCATTGTGGCACGCTTGCTTGCGGGTGAAACCTGTGCACTTGTCACAGATGCGGGAATGCCCGCAATCTCTGACCCGGGCGAAGACCTCGTTGCACTCTGTCTTGAAAAGGGTGTGGCAGTCGAATCCGTACCCGGTCCCTGCGCTTTTGCAACGGCACTTGCCGTGTCGGGAATGCCCTCGGGACGTTTTACTTTTGAAGGTTTTTTAAGTATGAATAAAGTCAGCCGCCGTGAGCATCTTGCTTCGCTCACGGGGGAAAAGCGCACAATGATATTTTACGAGGCACCGCACAAATTCCCTGCCACCGTCCGTGACCTTTATGAAGCTCTGGGCGACCGCAGAATCGCCATTGTCAGAGAGCTTACAAAGATTCACGAGCAGGTGATTCGCACCACACTTGCCGAGGCGTGCGAAAAGTATAAAAACGAGGACATAAAAGGCGAAATCGTGCTGATAATTGAGGGTGCAAAAGAAGAAGAAAAGACGGAAATCACCCTTGCCGATGCGGCGGAAATTGCACGCACAATTGAAAAAAACGGTGTTTCAAAAAGTGATGCGGCCAAGCTTGCCGCAAAACAGACGGGACTTAAAAAAGGCGACATTTACAAAATGCTGCTTTCCGAAGGAGAATAGAAAATGCTCGAATATTTCAGACAGAATCCGTTACAGCTTGTTATTCTTGCAGCCCTTGCGGCGCTGACCGTTTTTGTGTGTCTGCGTGCGGCGGCGGCATCAAAGAAAAAGCACGGCGCAACAAACGACCTTATCAAAAAACTTGAAGAAGAAAACAAACTGAGAAACGAATTTGCCATTCTCACCGAAAAAACGGCGGGTGATGCCGACCCCGAAAGGCTTTTTAAGGGTGTTGCACTCAACCTGCACAAAAAGGTTGAAACACAGCCCGACATGATTGCGGCTTTCGATGAGCTTACACAGGCGCAGAAAAGCATTTACGCTCTTTATTTTGTTTTTGATGACGGTGCCGACAAGCTCAGCAACTTCTTTAAAATCAACGGTGCACCGCTTACACCTGCGGCAAAAACTGCCGTCAACGAGCTTTATACGGGCGAAATCTGCGAGGTTTTCAATGCCGTGTATGCAGCTTATGATGACGAAAACGAAGAGGTTTCATGTATTCCGGAAGAAATTGCCGCACTTGATGAAAAATTCAGAAGAATCACGGAAAACACAAATGTTTTCATACCTGCCGCAAGCTATATAATTTCAAATATCGAAAAATTCAAATAAAAACAAAAGTCGGAAAACAGCACGGTTTTTCCGACTTTTTTATTGTTTTGTATTGTATTGTTTTTTTAAAAGTGATAAAATCAAAATGAATAAACATTTTACAAATTCTGGTTTTCCGGAGGGTTATTATGGCAAGATTTATTTACTCGGCTTTTGCCGACGAGGCATCCCCGATGATTGATGAACAGATTGTTCAGTGCAAGGCTAACGGCATAAGCCACATTGAGCTTCGCAACGTTGACGGCAAGAATATTTCGAACTTTTCCGTTGATGAGGCAAAGGCGCTCAAGGCAAAGCTTGATGAGGGCGGCATAAAGGTTTCCTCAATCGGTTCTTTTTACGGTAAAATTCAGATTACGGATGATTTTGAGCCGCATTTTGAGGCTTTCAAAAACACCGTTGAGGTTGCAAAAATTCTTGACACGAAGTATATCAGAATGTTCAGCTTCTATTTCACCGAGGGTCAGGATTTTGCCGAATACAAGCAGGAGGTTTTCAGAAGAGTCGGCGCAATGGCTGATTACGCTTATGAAAACGGAATCCTCTGCTGTCACGAAAACGAAAGAGGCATTTACGGCGACATTCCCGAAAGATGCCTTGAACTGCACGAGGCTTTCGGCGAAAAGCTCGGCTGCATTTTTGACCCTGCAAACTATATTCTTTGCGGCGTTGATACGGTCAAGAGTTTTCCGCTTCTCAAAGATTACGTTGTTTATATGCACATCAAGGATGCAATTGCCGACACGGGTATTATTGTGCCTGCGGGCAAGGGCGACGGCGGCATTGCCGAAATTCTCAGAAGCCTTGACGAGCGCAAGATTTCCGCTTTCCTTTCCGTTGAGCCGCACCTTAAAGTGTTTGACGGCGTAAAGGACCTTGAACACGACGACAAGGTTACGTCAAAGATGAACAGTGAGTTTGTTTATCCCGACAACAAAGCTTCTTTCTCTGCCGCCTGCTCGGCAATACAGGAGGTTGTTGAAAAAGAGGTTCAGCCCCTGCGCCTGGGCATAATCGGTGTGGGCAACATGGGCACGTCGCACCTCAATATGTACAAAAACGGTGACCTCAGGGATTTACGCATCACCGCCTGCGCCGATATTGACGGCGAAAAGCTTGAAAAGGCAAAGGAAATCGTTCCCGGTATTCTTACATTTGACACCGCCGAAGCTCTCATTGACAGCGGCGAGGTTGATGCGGTAATCGTCGCAACACCCCATTACAGTCACCCCGTAATCGCACAGTATGCATTTGATAAAAATATTCACGTTCTTATTGAAAAGCCTGCCGGTGTTTACACAAAGCAGGTCAGAGAAATGAACGACGCCGCAAAGAAGGCGAACGTTGCTTTCGGTATTATGTATAACCAGAGAACAAACCACGTTTACAGAAAAATGCGTGAGCTTGTGCAGGGCGGCGAATTCGGCGAAATCCGCAGAGTCAGCTGGATTATCACCGACTGGTACCGCACTCAGGCTTACTATAACTCGGGTGGTTGGCGTGCAACCTGGTCAGGCGAGGGCGGCGGTGTGCTTCTCAACCAGTGCCCCCACAATCTTGACCTGTGGCAGTGGATTTGCGGTCTGCCCGTTAAAATTCAGGCTGTTTGCCACGAAGGCAAGTGGCACGACATTGAGGTTGAAGATGACGTAACAATCTATGCCGAATACGCAAACGGCGCAACGGGCACATTCATCACAACAACCGGTGACTGCCCCGGCACAAACAGATTTGAAATAACCCTTGACGGCGGCAAGCTCATCTGTGAAAACAATCAGCTCCGTGTTTACAAGCTCAAGGGCAGCACCGCCGAGCATTGCGCAACCTCGGAAGAGGGCTTCGGCAGGCTTGAGGGTGAATGGATTGATGTTGAAACCGACGGCCTTAACGAACAGCACGCAGGCGTAACACGCGCCTTTGCCGCACATATTTTAAGAGGCGAAGACCTTGTTGCAAACGGCGAAGAGGGCATCAGAGGTCTTTCAATTTCCAATGCCGCCCACCTTTCTTCGTGGCTGGGTAAGGCTGTTGAGCTCCCCGTTGACGAAGACGTTTATTTTGCGGAGCTTCAGAAAAAAATTGCCGCTTCCACGGGCGAAAAAAAGGTCGTTAAAAGCGTTTCCGCAGACCTTTCGGGTACATACGGTTCATAAATTGAAAGGGTGATTTTATGAATATTGCAGTTGTCGGCTGCGGTAACATTTCCCGCGTGCATTTTGACGTTATTTCAAAAACCCCCGATGCCGTTGTTGTTGCAACGGTTGATACCGTTTATGAAAAGGCAAAAAAATGGGCAGATGCTTTTTCGGCAAAGGCATACACGTCTTTTGACGAAATGCTGGCAAACGAAAAAATCGACACCGTTCACATCTGCACACCGCACTATCTGCACACGCAAATGGCGGTCAGGGCGCTTGAAAAGGGCATAAACGTGCTCACTGAAAAGCCCTGCTCAATGACGCTTGATGAGGTTGAAATTCTGCGTGATGCACAGAAAAAAACCGGAAAAAAGGTCGGTGTCTGCTTTCAGAACAGATACAACGACTGTTCCGTTTATGTAAAAAACGTGATTGATTCGGGCAAAATGGGCAAGGTGCTTGCCCTGCGCGGCTTTCTCACCTGGAAAAGAGACGAGAATTATTATTCCGACGATTGGCACGGCACCCTTGAAAAAGAGGGCGGCGGCGTGCTGATTAATCAGGCAATTCACACAATTGACCTTCTGCAACATTTCGGCGGAGGCTGCAACGGTGTAACTGCACACATTGCAAACGATCACCTCAAAGGTGTTATTGAGGTTGAAGATACCGCCACGGCACTGCTGACAATGAAAAGCGGTGCAAATGCCGTGCTTTACGCAACCACCGCCTTTGTAACCGATTCCCGTGTGCTGATTGACATTAAATTTGAAAAAGGCACACTCCGTATGGAAGGTGACAGACTTTTTGAAATAACAGACACCGGAGTTAATGAAATCGGTGAAACCGTTCAGAAAGAAACTGTCGGTAAAAGCTGTTGGGGAACGGGTCATGCGGCACTGATTGCGGATTTTTATGACAGCATCAGAAACGGCAGACCCTTTGCCATTGATGCTTTTTCGGGCGGAGATGCGGCAAAAGTCGTTGCCGCCTGCTACGAATCTGCAAAAACAAATGAAAAAGTAATTATTTGACGGAAAGGAACGATAAATATGAACCACGAGAATCTTAAAAACAGAGTTGCCGTTGTCACGGGTGGCGGCGGTGTGCTTTGCAGCGGATTTGCAAAAGACCTTGCAAAACTCGGCGTTAAGGTTGCTGTGCTTGACCTGCGTGAAGAGGCGGCACAGAAGGTTGTTGACGAAATCAAAGCAGACGGCGGCGAAGCGATTGCCGTCGGTTGTAATGTTCTTGAAGCGGAAAGCCTTGAAGCGGCAAAAGAAAAAATCAATGCAGTTTACGGCACCTGCGATATTCTTATCAACGGAGCGGGCGGAAATTCACCGCTTGGCACAACCACAAAAGATACACTTGAGCTTGCTGACCTTGCCGAAAAGGCAGAGGGTGTAAAGACCTTTTTTGACCTTGATGCAAAGGGCATTGAGTTCGTTTTCAATCTCAATTTCCTCGGCACACTGCTGACAACACAGTGCTTTGCAAAGGAAATGGTGGGCAAGGAAAATGCCTGTATTCTCAACGTTTCCTCCATGAATTCATATAAACCGCTCACAAGAATTCCCGCTTATTCTGCGGCAAAAGCGGCGGTTTCAAACTTCACACAGTGGATGGCTGTTCACTTTGCCGACGTCGGCATCAGGGTCAATGCCATTGCTCCCGGATTCTTCTCCACAATTCAGAACGCAAAGCTTCTTTACAACGAAGACGGCTCACTCACCGAGCGTTCAAACAAGATTATCACCCACACACCCATGCGCCGTTTCGGCGTTCCTGCCGACCTTACGGGTGCGCTCATTTTCCTTTGTGACGAGGAATATTCAGGCTTCATCACAGGCGTAATTATTCCCGTTGACGGCGGTTTTTCGGCGTATTCAGGCGTATAATAATTCAAACAAAAAGAGCTGTGCGCAGTGCACAGCTCTTAATTTTTTTATCCGATATCGGGAGAGTCGTCGAGCAGAACGGAAGGTGTCTGGTAGCCCTCGGTTTCAAGAATGACGATTTCATTCTTACCCTTTTTAAGGAAAGGCGCAGGCAGATAAGCCGAGCGCTGCGGACCGATTTCCCAGTGGCGGCTGAGAACCTTGTTGTTGACAATGATGATACCCTTTTTGAATGTCGGCAGTTTGACGAAGGTATCGCAGGGCTCATCCTCAACGTCAAGAACGGCTTTCAACAGCAGGGGTCTGCCGTCAAACTCTTTCACGCCGTCTTCAAAGCTGACCTTTGAAACGTCATCAAACGGCAGGGGACGCACATCCCAGTGGTAGACAAAATTGTTGCCGAAACCTATACCTTTGGTGATGCCCTTTGCATTTTTGAGGTTTGTGCCGTAGTTTGTTCTGCCCATATTTTCAACAAGGATATCAAGGTGAACCCCTTCGGCAGGTACGGCAAGCTCGATTTTGTTGTCTTTGTCGTTTATGTATTTGATGCCGATTAATTTTGAGTCGGCAAAAATCCAGGCACGGTCATTGAGCCCGTGCAGAATAAGCTCCTGATTTTCGCGCGGACCTCTGACGTCTGCGGAATAAAGGATGTAGCCGTAGCCCTGACCGAATTTTTCCATTGCCGCAGGCATTGTCACGTGAACGGGAGAGGAAAGTGCATCAAGGTTATCAAAAAGCAGTGCGCTTTGTGTGAATTTAATTTCACCGTAGCGCGCTTTTTTAATCGGCGCAGGCATTTCAACCTCGGGAATGGGGGCATATTTTGCCACAACTTCCCTGAATTTGTAATATTTTTCGGTCGGTTCGCCGCTTTCGTTGAGCGGAGCATCGTCGTCATAGCTTGAAACGGTCGGCTCATACTCCTCGTAGTGATTTGCGCCGTTCATAAAGCCGAAATTCGTGCCGCCGTGGAACATATAAGCGGAAAGGCTTGCACCTTTGGAAAGAATGTCATCAAGTGCGTCTGCGGCATCCTGAGGGTCACGAGAATGGTGCTCCTCGCCCCAGTGGTCAAACCAGCCGTTCCAGAATTCCATGCAGACGAGCGGTCCCGTGGGTTGAAATTCACGCAGTTTTGCAAACTGTTCGGTTGCACGTGAGCCGAAATTGGCGGTTTTGAAAATTTCGGGCAGAGTGCCTCCCGTGAGCATTAAATCCGTTGCACCGTCGGCGGTGAAAAGGGGAACGTTTATGCCGTTTCTGAGAAGATTTGCGGCAATGTAGCGCATATATTCGCTGTCGTCGCCGTAGCTGCCGTATTCGTTTTCCACCTGAAGCATAAGAAGGTTGCCGCCGTTTGCAATCTGGTGTTTTGCAAGGCGGGGGATGAGGTCGTCAAAAAAGCGGTCAACCGCCGCAATATAGCGGTCGTTCATACAGCGGAGCTCAACGTCGTCATATCTGAGAAGCCACCACGGCAGGCCGCCGAAATCCCACTCCGAACAGATGTAGGGGCCGGGGCGCACAATGGCGAAAAGTCCGAGCTCTTCGGCAAGCGAAAGAAAAGCTTCAAGGTCGAGCATGCCGGAATAGTCAAAAACGCCCTCCTGCATTTCGTGCATATTCCACGCAACGTAGGTTTCAACAGTGTTGAAACCGCAGGCTCTGAGCTTGATAAGTCTGTCTCGCCAGTATTCGCGAGGCACACGGAAATAATGAATTGCGCCTGAAATTATGCGGAATGGCTCGCCGTCAAGCAAAAAGTCTTTGTCGGCTATCTCAAAGGTTTTGTAATTCATAAAAAAATCCTCCGTAACGTTATAAATTCATAGTATGGCATTTACAGGCATTTGTCAATAATTACACGCGCGCATTTAAAATAATTTATTGACAATTATCTCAAATAGTTATAATATTAAAATAGCTATATCTGCCTTAAAATCGGCATGTTTCCGGAAGGATGGATCTTATGAAAATAAAAGGTGAACTGGTCCTGCGCGAGGTGTGCGGAGAATTTTTGCTAATTCCCGTTGATTCGGGCAGCGCAGTCAGAGGAATTGTTTCTCTTAACGAAACCGCTGCGGCTGTCTGGCAGGGAATTGAGGCAGGCAAAACGGTTGACGGAATTGTGTCTGCAATCACCGACGAATACGACGTCACCGCCGACGAGGCACGCGCAGATATAAATGAGATAATCGAAGG
Source organism: Acutalibacteraceae bacterium (assembly GCA_045595825.1). GTDB lineage: Bacteria > Bacillota > Clostridia > Oscillospirales > Acutalibacteraceae > CAG-177. Next base: position 92,543 of record JAZOBD010000020.1, on the reverse strand, counting down.
CTTCAGAAACGGCGGCCTTGTTGAATAAAAATTTTCGGAGTTTGAGTTTTTATGATTGATATACACTGTCACCTGCTTCCCGGTGTTGATGACGGTTCGCAGACACTGGAAGAGTCGTGCATGATGGCGGAAATCGCAATTGACAGCGGCGTTAAAACGCTGGTTACCACGCCCCACTGCAATTATCCCGGTGAAGATCCGAATTTCTTTTCCCGTGATCTTGCAGGTGTTTACACAAATTTAAAAGCAGAGCTTGCAAAGCGCGGCCTTGACATTAATCTTTACTTCGGCATGGAAGTTTTCGGCAGTATGGATGTTGCGGCGCTGCTGCATGAGAAAAAGGTAGTTTCTCTCAACAACACCCGCTACGTGCTCATTGAGTTTTATTTCAACGATGACCCTGCAAGAGTGCTGTTTGTACTGCAACAGGTAATCAGGGCGGGCTACGTTCCCGTCATTGCTCATCCCGAACGTTACCGTTTTATGCGTCCTGACCACAGCACGATTTTTGATATGCTTGACATGGGGTGTCTGTTCCAGATAAACCGTGGCAGCGTCAGGGGCGTCTTCGGGCGTGAAATTCAGGACACCGCACTTAAAATGCTTGACCACGGATTTGCCGATTTTGTGGCAAGCGACTCGCACAGTCCGTTCCACCGCACTCCTTATCTTTTTGACGTGTATGAGTTTATCTGCGATAACTTCTCAAAATCCTACGCTGCAAAGTTGCTTTATGAGAATCCTGCAAAATTGCTGGCAAATGAATCAATAGTGAAATCTTACTGATTAAAGTTGGTGAAATAATCTTGAAAATTTTCAGAATAGCGGTTTGCGCATTTTTTGTTGTCTCCACCGTGATTTTCGGTTTCATTCTGTTTGACCGTTATACAAGTGATACCACCGTGCCGAAAATTGTGTGCGTGACAAGTGAAATTGAACTGCCCGTCAACGCAACGGATGCCGAAATGCTGGCAGGCGTTACCGCAACGGATGCAAAGGACGGTGACCTTACCCCCAAGGTAATGGTTGAAGGCATTTCACAGTTTATTGAATACGGTGTTGCGAATATCACTTATGCCGTTTGCGATTCAGACAACCACGTTTCCAAAATAACACGCCGGGTCAGATTCACCGATTATAAAAGCCCCAGAATTTATGCGGTGCGCGATTTGACTTTTGTTGTAAACACCGCCGTGAATTTTGACGGAATGATTACCGCAAGCGATGTTATTGACGGCAACATTTCAAACAGAATCAAGCTTATTGCATCAAATGTGGATGCCTCAAAGGTCGGCTCATACCGCATAACCGCCAGCGTTTCAAACAGCATGGGAGATGTCAGCACAATGGAGTTTGAGGTGCTGGTTAAGGAAAAGCCGGAATCAAATGCGCAAATCGAGCTTTCAACCTACACGGTTTACGTAAAACCCGGAACCAAGGATTTTGACCCGATGAGCTATGTCAAGAACGTTACGGACATAAACGGCACCGATGCCGACCTTTCGGCAGTAACGTTCAAGTCGGGCGTGAACGTCAGCAAAGAGGGCGTTTACACGGTTACTTACTATTTTACAGACCTTAACGGCGACACAGCTTCCGTAAGGCTCAACGTTGTCGTTGCTGACGAAAGCGGGGTGCGGTAATGAAAAACATACACGCAAAAGATTTCAACGTGTTGAGCATACTGCGTGACCTGCTCAAAAACCTTGTGTTTATTGTTATCGGTGCGGTTGCCTGCGCTTTCATTGCTTATTCGGGAATCAACACAATCCACGCCGATGAATACACGAGCAGCATTACCCTTGTTGTCAGCCAGCGCGCCACAACGGCGAGCACGGCTTACTCGAATCTTACAACCGCCAACGAAATTTCGGGCGTTTTCAGAAGCATTCTTTCAAGCGAGCTGCTCAAAAACAAGGTTGCCCGGAGTGTTGGCCGCGAAAGTCTGCCGGGTGAGCTTTCCGCAACAGTGCTCGGCGACACAAATCTCATAATGCTCAGCGCAACGGCGCCGTCGCCCGATGAGGCTTACCGCACAATTAAAGCGGTTATGGAAAATTACACAGAGGTTTCCGATTTTGTGTTTTCCGATGTTGTAATAACCGTGCTTGAAGGTGCAAAAATGCCGACGGCACCGTCAAACAAGCTCAATTCCCGCCAGATTATGAAAAAAACGGCGTTTATCACTTTTATAGTGCTTGCCGCATTTGTCTGCCTGATTTCTTATCTGCGTGACACGCTTAAAAACGCCGACACCGTCGGCGACAAGCTTGACACAAAGGTTTTTGCAACGGTAGCGCACGAGATAAAGAACAAAACGATTATTTCAAAAATAAAGAACATCAACAAATCGGTGCTCATAACAAATCCCGTTGTGAGCTCGGGCTTCGTTGAAACGGTTGTCAAAATGGCAACAAGGATTGAACATATTCACGAAAACAAGCAGTACAAAACGTTCATGGTTACAAGCTTCGGTGAAAACGAAGGCAAATCAACCGTCATTGCAAACCTTGCACTTGCGCTTGCACAGAAGGGATACAAGGTGTTGCTCATTGATGCCGACCTGAGAAAGCCCGCACTTCAACTTTTGCTTGAAATTGACCCGGGTGATAAAAATTTCGGCGAGCACCTTGAGGATAAACGCAGTTTCAACGACACTCTCGTTGTCAGCGAAAAATACGGAATACACCTTTTGCTCAACTCCCGACGTTTTGAAAAATCCTACGACCTTGTTTCGGGCGAGAAAATGCAGAAGATGCTCAAAGGTGTGCGCGATGCTTACGACTTCATTTTTATTGATACACCGCCGATGGGACTTTTCTCTGACGGCGAATTTCTGGCAGACACAGTCGATGCCTCACTTATTGTGGTGCGTCAGGACAAATACTTTATCAAAGACATCAACGACTGTGTAGACGTGCTCAGAAACGGCAAAGCAGAGCTGCTTGGTTGCGTGTTCAATGCCGTTTTTGACAGCCGGCATCTTAACCCCGCAAGCGGCTACGGCTACGGTTACGGTTACGGATACGGCTATGGCTATGGCTATGGTTACGGTTATGGCTACGGTCACAGCCGCAGTTACGGAGGCTACGGCAAAGAAAAGCGCAGCCGCAAACATTCAAGACGCATTGATGAAGGTGTAACAGACAGCGAGAGCTGACGCCGCACACCCGGCGGCGCTCAAAAGGAGAAATATGGAAGAACTCAAGAAAAACAAAAAGAAAGGCGAAATAGATATTGACCTGAGCGTGCTTTTATCTGACGTGTGGTGCGGATTGAAGCGTTTCGGGCTTGTTCTTGCCGCCGTTCTGGGAATTCTCGGTGCGCTTGTCAACTGCTACCGTGCACATTCCTCTTATTCCCCGACCTATGAATCCGTCGCAACTTTCTCGGTAAGCACGGCGACGTCGTACGGAATGAATGCGGAATATTATTACAGCAAAAGCACGGCAACGCTGATGGAAAGCACGTTTCCCTACATACTTAAAAGCGATATTTTACAGCAGATTGTTCTGAATGACCTGGGTATTTCGTCGCTCAACGCCAACATCTCGGCCTATGCGGTAAAGGATACAAATCTTTTCACACTGCGTGTGACAAGCACCGACCCTCAGCGCGCTTATGACGTGCTTGTGTCACTGATGGAGAATTATCCCAAAATTGCGGAATACGTCATCGGCAACACCGTGCTCACGGTTCTCAGCGAGCCTGCGGTTGGCACACAACCTGTAAATTCCGTCAATTACGCTCGCTCGGCATTTGTCGGTGCGTTTGCAGGCATCTTTGTCGCCATGGCTTTTGTGGGGCTTTATGCGCTCAGGCGTGACACAATCCGAAGCTCAGCAGACCTTAAAGAAAAGCTTAATCAGCACTATCTCGGCTCTGTGCCGAAGGTTTATTTCAAAAAGCACGGCAAAAAGACGGATACCTCTGTCATCATTGACAACCCAAAGGTGTCGCCGACTTTCGTTGAATCTGTAAGGGTGCTCAAAGCACACCTGCTCAAAGATATTTCCAAATATAATGACAGGCAGATAATGGTCACAAGCACAATCCCCAACGAGGGTAAAACAACCGTTGCGGTCAATCTTGCCCTGTCACTTGTTTCCTCGGGTCACCGTGTTGTGATTTTTGACTCCGATTTCAGAAACCCCAGCGTGCTCAAAGCAATCGGTTGCAACGTCAGATCCGACACGCTCTGGGAAAAGGCGGTTGACCCCGACACAGACATCCGTGAAGCTTTATTCAAACTCAAGGATACGAATCTTTACATTTTTTCCTGCGTTTCAAAAAGCTCAGCGGCAAAAATCAGACACAGCGACATTGCCGTCATAATGAAAAAACTGCGGGATTTTGCCGACTACACAATTGTTGACACTCCGCCGTGCGGACTGTTTTCCGATGTTGTTGCAATGGCAGCTCACGTGGACAGTGTGGTGTATGTCGTAAAGCAGAATTATGCCAGAGTTGACAGAATCATTGACGGCATCAACAACGTTTCGGCAGGTGACGTGCGTTTTGCGGGCTTTGTTCTCAATGAGTCAGAGGGCGGCGCAAAAAGCTACGATTACTCTTACGGCTACAAGCGCTACGGCAAAAAGCACGGCGATTACGGCTACGGTTACAAGCAAGATTAAGGAGAATTTTTATGGCTGAGCAATTCAACAATTCAATAAATGCGAATGCAGGGCATATTTTTGTTGTTGCTCAGTATTATTATCCCGAGCAGTTCAGAACAAACGACGTCTGTGCCGAATGGGTAAGGCGCGGCTACCGTGTGACAGTGCTCACGGGAATTCCGAATTACCCCGCAGGCAAGTTCTTTGACGGCTATTCGCTCTTCAAGAACCGCCGTGAAGTGCACGACGGCGTTGAAATAATCCGTGTGCCCGTGATTCCGCGCGGAAAAAACAGAATCATGCTTACCCTCAACTATTTTTCGTTCATGTTTTTTGCGGCGCTGTGGTGCATGTTCACAAACATAAAGCCCGACCTTGTTTTTTCTTTTGAAACCTCGCCCATTTTTCAGGTAATCCCTGCGGTGCGGTTTGCAAAGAAAAGAAACATCCCCTGCTACGTTTATGCACTGGATCTGTGGCCCGAAAGCTTTCAGATAATGACGGGCATCAAAAATGCGCTGATGGTGAAGCTTGTCTGTGCGGCTGTCGATTATGTCTATAAACGAAGCACAAGGATTTTTGTTCCGTCAAGGGCTTACATTGACCCGGTTGCCGACAGAAACGTTGAGCGTGAAAAAATTGTTTATTGGCCGCAGTATGCGGAGGATATTCTGCCTGCAAGGATGAAGCAACCAAGCGAGAAAATACCCGATGACGGCAGTTTCAATATCATTTTTGCAGGAAATCTCGGCTTTGCACAAGGTCTTGATGCTCTTCCAAAAGCGGCGGCGGAGCTTGCCGCACTCAAACCGAAAAGACGGGTTGTTTTCAATATTGTCGGTGACGGTAGATACCGTGACAGACTGCTTGAAGAAATTGACAAATGCGGCGTGGGTTACATGTTCCGTTTCCACGGCAGATGCCGTGCGGATGAAGTTCCCGCATATCTTGCCGCTTGCGATGCGGCTTATCTCGGCTATATGCCCAACGCCCTTTTTGAAAAGGCGGTTCCCGCAAAGTTGCAGACTTATATGGCGTGTGCAATGCCGATCATTGCCTGCGCCGAGGGCGAGTCGGCAAGAATAATCAACGAGTCTGCCTGCGGAATGACCTGCGCCTGCTCTGATTACAAGGCGCTTGCCCGCATTATTGCAGGCTTTGCTCAGCTCGGTGAAGATGAGCTCGGCTGCATGAGCAGCAATTCGCTCGGATATTGCCGTGAAAATTTCAGCAAAAAAGAACTTATGGACGCAATGGATGAACATTTCGGTTTAAAGCCGTTAAAGCAGGAGGCAAACGCAAATGTTTAAAGATAAAACACTTTTGATAACGGGCGGCACAGGCTCTTTCGGCGGTGCGGTGCTTGACAGATTCTGTCGCAGTGACATCGGCGAAATCCGTATTTTTTCAAGGGATGAAAAAAAGCAGGATGAAATGCGCCGCAAATACAACAACACGAAAATCAAGTTTTACATCGGCGACGTCAGGGATTATGCAAGCGTGAAATCGGCGATGTACGGCGTTGACTATATTTTCCACGCGGCGGCTCTCAAACAGGTGCCCTCGTGCGAATTTTTCCCCATTGAGGCGGTCAAGACAAACGTTATCGGCACCGAAAACGTTCTGAGCGCGGCAGTTGATGAAGGCGTCAGAAAAATCATCTGCCTTTCAACCGACAAAGCTGCATATCCCGTCAATGCAATGGGTACGTCAAAGGCAATGATGGAAAAGGTAATCATTGCAAAGGCAAGAAGCATTAACCCTGACAGAACTCAGATTTGCTGCACCCGTTACGGCAACGTAATGTGTTCAAGAGGCTCGGTCATCCCGCTTTTCATTGAAAAAATCAAGGCAGGTCAGCCTCTTACCGTAACTGACCCGACCATGACACGCTTCATTATGAGCCTTGAAGAGGCGGTTGACCTTGTGCTTTTCACCTTTGAAAACGGCAACAGCGGTGACCTGATGGTACAGAAAGCACCCTCTTGCTACATCGGCACACTGGCTCAGGCGGTCAAGGAACTTTTTGAAAGCGACTGCGAAATCAAAACAATCGGTGTGCGTCACGGTGAAAAAATGCACGAAACTCTGCTGACAAGCGAAGAGTGCGAAAACGCAGAGGATCTGGGCAACTTCTTCCGTGTGCCCTGCGACAAAAGAGGTCTCAATTACGAAAAATATTTCACTGAGGGCAACGAAAAGCACAACGAAATCAATACCTTCAATTCAATGAATACAACAATCCTTGACATTGACGGCGTGAAAGAAAAACTGCTGTCACTTGAATATGTCCGCAACGAAATTGAACAGTTTACGGGCAAAAAATATTAAGGGGTAAAAGATGAAAATTCTCGTAACGGGCGCAAAAGGCTTCATCGGAAAAAATCTCATTTCACAGCTTCGCAACCGTGGCTTTGACGATATTGCGGAATTTGATACGGATACGCCTGCCGCAAAGCTCAGACAGTTTGCCGCAGAGTGCAGCTTTGTGTTTCACCTTGCGGGTGTAAACCGTCCCGAAAATGTTTCGGAGTTTGCAAGCGGCAACACGGGTTTTACGCAAAAGCTTCTGTCGGCATTCAAAGAAAGCGGCAACAAGGCGCCCGTGCTTGTTTCGTCCTCCGTACAGGCAGAGCTTGACAACCCTTACGGAATCAGCAAGCGGGAAAGCGAAAATGCGGTTTTTGATTATGGCAGAGAAAACGGTGTGCGTACCTGCGTTTACCGTCTTTCAAACGTTTTCGGCAAGTGGTGCAGACCGAATTACAACAGCGTTGTTGCAACCTTTTGCCACAACATTGCAAACGGTCTGCCTGTAACGGTAAATGATGAAAATGCCGCCCTGCGCCTGCATTATATTGATGACGTCGTCAACGAATTCATAAACGCAATTTACGGCGGCGAAAACAGAAACGGGGAATTTTGTGCGGTGGAAAAAATCCACGAAATCACCGTCGGTCAGCTTGCACAAATGCTTGAACGTTTCAGGCGCGAAAGAGAAACACTTGGTGTGCCAAAGGTTGACGGCGAATTTGAAAAAGCTCTTTTCAGCACCTATCTCACGTATCTTCCAACCGAAAATCTGGCGACCGACCTCACCCCCCACTGTGACGCAAGGGGCAGTTTTACGGAACTTTTCAGAACTCCCGAAAGGGGTCAGATTTCGGTCAACGTCACAAACCCCGGCATCACCAAGGGCAATCACTGGCACCACACAAAGTGCGAAAAATTCATTGCCGTTGCAGGCTCGGGCGTCATAAGGCTGCGCAAACTCGGCACGTCGGACGTTATTGAACACCGCATAAGTGCCGTAAATATGCAGAGCGTCGATATTCCCTGCGGCTACACGCACTCAATTGTCAACGACGGCACCGAGCCGCTTATTACGGTAATCTGGTGCAACGAATGTTTTGACCCCGACAACCCCGACACCTATTTTGAGGAGGTTTGAAATGGAAAAGTTAAAGCTGATGACGGTTATCGGTACACGTCCCGAGATAATCCGTCTTTCTGCGGTGATAAAATGCGCCGATAAATATTTCAATCACGTGCTTGTTCATACGGGTCAGAACTGGGATAAAAACCTCAGCGATGTTTTCTTTGAGGATCTCGGTCTGCGCAGACCCGATTATTTTCTTGAATGTGTCGGTGACAACCTCGGCAGAACAATGGGCAACATCATTGCCGAAAGCTATGAGCTTATGCTGGAAGAAAAGCCCGACGCACTGCTGATTCTCGGTGACACGAATTCAGCGCTTTGCGCAATTTCCGCAAAAAGACTGAAAATTCCGATTTTCCATATGGAAGCGGGCAACCGTTGCTGGGACTGGAACGTGCCCGAAATGACGAACAGAACCATTGTGGACCATATCAGCGATATCAATATGCCTTATACAGAGCATTCGCGCCGTTATCTGCTTTCAGAGGGCATTGACGGCAAAACGGTTTTCGTCACGGGTTCACCGATGAAAGAGGTTTTGCTCGGCAACCGCGAAAAAATTGATGCAAGCGACGTTCTTTCACGCCTCGGTCTTGAAAGCAAAAAATACTTTCTGCTTTCAGCACACCGTGAGGAAAACATCGACAATGAGGAAAACTTCATTTCTCTTATGTCGGCAGTCAACGGCATTGCCGAAAAACACGGTATGCCCGTGATTTATTCCACACATCCCAGAAGCCGCAACATTATTGAAAAACGGGGTTTCAGACTTCATCCGCTTGTCAGAAGTCTTGAACCTTTCGGCTTTAACGATTACAACAAGCTTCAGCTTGAAAGCTACTGCGTGCTTTCCGACAGCGGCACTCTTTCCGAAGAGAGCGCAATGCTGGATTTCCCCGCCGTGCTCATCCGCACTTCAACCGAGCGTCCCGAGGTGCTTGACAAAGGCTCAATTGTTATCGGCGGAATTCAGCAGGCGGATATTGAGCAGGCAATAAATCTTGCCGTTTCGATGTATGAAAACGGCGAAAAAACACTTGAAGCGGAGGATTACGCCGACGAAAACGTTTCCGTCAAGGTTATCAGAATAATTCAGAGCTACGCAAAAATCGTAAACATCACAACCTGGATGAAATAATATGAAAATATTTCAGATTAATTCCGTTTGCGGCTACGGCTCAACGGGAAAAATATGTACGGCGCTTGCCGCAAAAATTGAAAAAGACGGCGGCGAAAGCCTGATTGCCTACGGCAGGGGAGTTGCCCCCGAAAACATCTCTGCGGTGAAAATCAACACTGAGTGGGGTGTACGTTTTCACGGTGCGCTGTCACGCATTACAGACAGACAGGGCTTTTATTCAAAGGCGGCAACAAAAAAGCTGATTGCGAAAATCAAAAGCTTTTCACCCGACGTTGTGCACCTGCACAACTTGCACGGTTATTATCTTGACATTGACCTTTTGCTGTCTTATCTTGCCGAAAGCACAATTCCCTGCGTGATTACTCTGCACGATTGCTGGTGCTTCACGGGGCATTGCTCACATTTTGTTTTTGCAGGCTGTGACAAGTGGAAAGACGGTTGCGGCAACTGCGTGCAAAAGGGTGAATACCCGAAAAGTATGTTTGCAGACCGGAGCAAAAGAAACTGTGAGCAGAAGAAAAAGCTTTTTTCGGCTTTCAATAATCTGACCGTTGTCACACCGTCACGTTTTCTTGGCGGCCTTGCGGGTCAGAGCTTTCTTGCAAAGCATCCGATAAAAGTGATTGAAAACGGTATTGACACAACTGTTTTCACACCTGAGGGTGCTGATAAAAACGCGGTTTTTGAGAAATATTCACTTGACAAAAATAAAAAGCTTGCCCTTGCGGTTTCGTCGGTGTGGACAAAGCAGAAAGGTTTTGCCGACCTTGGCGAAATTGCGGCACGGCTCGGTGACGGATGGCAGCTTTGTGCTGTCGGCGTGCAGTCGGGTCAGACCGTGTCGGGCGTTACCTGCCTTGAAAAAACAGACAGCACTGCCGAGCTTGCGGCGCTTTACCGCGCGGCAGATGTTTTTGTAAACCCGACTTACGAAGATACGTATCCCACTGTCAACGTTGAGGCGGCGGCGTGCGGCACACCCACCGCAACTTATGACGGGTCGGGCAGTGCGGAAAGTGCGGTTGCCTTTGGCGGAATCGCCGTAAAGCAGGGCGACAAAAAGGCGCTTACCGCAGCGGTGCAGTCGCTTTGCGGCAAAAAAACGGCGGTTGACACAGACAGAATCACTGCCGACGCAATGACCGAAAAATATCTTGATTTGTATAAATCAATTCTGTAAAGACGGGAGGTAAGGCATGAAAATACTGTTTCTCACAAACATTCCGTCGCCTTACCGTGTTGATTTTTTCAACGAGCTTGGGAAAATGTGTGAGCTGACCGTGCTTTTTGAGCGCAAGGGAGCGCAAAACCGTGACGGCAGCTGGTACGGCGAAAAATTTGAGAGTTTCAACGCCGTTTTTTTGAAGGGTGTTGCCGTCGGCGAAGAAAGTTCATTCTGCCCCGAGGTGCTCGGTTGGCTGAAAAAAGATTTTGACGTTATCGTAATCGGCGGTTACAGCACCCCCACGGGGATGCTGGCGACCGAATATCTCAGATTTACCAAAAAAACGTTTTGGCTCAACTGTGACGGCGGCATTGTCAAAGACGATACCGCCCTGAAATTCAGAATTAAAAAGCATTTCATTTCTGCGGCTGACGGGTGGCTGAGCCCCTCGGAGGCAACAGACGGTTATCTTTTGCATTACGGTGCAAAGCGTGAAAAAATCAGGCGATATGCTTTTACATCGGTCAGCCGGGCGGATATTGCACCGCCGTGCGAAAACAAAGCACAGCTTAAAAAAGCTCTCGGCATAACCGAGGACATTGCCGTTATTTCGGCAGGTCAGTTTATTCCGCGCAAGGGGCACGACGTGCTCATTGAGGCGTTTTCGCACGTTGATAAAAAAGCAGGTCTTTACATCATCGGCGGCGAGCCGACGGAGGAATATCTGCAATTAAAAGAAAAACACGGCCTCGGAAACGTTCATTTCGTGGGCTTTTGCAATAAAGAAAAGCTTAAAAAATATTATGCGGCGGGCGACGTTTTTGCCCTTGCCACGCGTGAAGATATCTGGGGTCTTGTCATAAATGAAGCAATGGCGGCAGGCTTGCCCGTTATTTCAACGGAAAACTGCGTTGCCGCGTGTGAGCTTATCGAAAACGGCATAAACGGAATTGTTGTACCCGTTGAGGATGCCGAAAAAACTGCTGCGGCAATAAATCTGCTTGTCGCAAACCCCTCAAAGTGCCGTCAAATGGGTCTTGCAAACGTTGAGAAAAGCCGTGAAATGACCGTTGAGAAAATGGCGCAAAGACACATCGAAATTTTTATGGAGTGAGAATATGCCCGCTGTCAGTATTATTGTACCCGTTTACAATGTTGAAAAATATCTCAAACGCTGTGTTGACAGCCTGTTGTCGCAGACGTTTTCCGATTTTGAGCTGATTCTTGTTGACGATGGCTCAACCGATTCTTCGGGTGCAATGTGCGACGCATTTGCCGACAGTGACTGGCGTGTGATGGTTATTCACAAGCAAAACGAAGGCTTGTCACAGGCACGCAACACGGGGCTCAACGTTGTCCACGGTGATTTTGTGATTTTTCTTGATTCCGACGATTGGTTTGAGGTCAATATGTTGCAGGTGCTTGTCGGTGCGGCAAAGCGCACACGTGCCGAGGTTGCCGTCTGCGGATATTACATTGATTTTGTCGATGAGGGTCACACAGTGCAGAAAAAGCTTGCGGCGCACAGCTGCCTCGGTGCCGAGGATATACGGCGCGGTGTGCTTGAAATTGAAAAAAACGGAATGTTCAACGTTGTGTGGAACAAGCTTTATAAAAAATCGGCTGTTGAGGGTCTCTCTTTTGACCCCGACGGAATGCCCGGTGAGGACCTTCTTTTCAACTGTGAGGTTTTCAGCCGTATCAGGAGTCTTGCTGTTGTTGAGGCCTGCTGTGTGCATTACCGCAAGCTTGACAAAATTTCGCTTTCCTGCGCTTATATGCCCGATATGCCCGAAAGGGTGCACCGTTTTGTTGCCGCAAGAATGTGGCTTTACGAAACACTCGGCATCAATGACGAAGAGGGCAGAAAGATTCTTGCCAAAACCACGGCAGAGTATTATTTCACCTGCGTGCCCAATGTTTACCGTGCGGAGTGTGACCTGAAAGCGCGCGAAAAAGTTGAATTTTTTAAAAGGCTTTTTGCCAAAGACGGTCTGAGGGCGGCGGCAAAAGTTGCAACTTTTGATAAAAAAGACATCAATATGCAGATTTTTGTGCGACTTATCGGCAAACCGAAAACGGCAAATCTGGTTTACACTCTGCTCTTCTTCCTGAGAAAAAAAGCATCAACCCTTTATAAATTTTACAGAAAAACAATCTCGAACTGAGGAATAAAATTGAAAATCAGCCTGAAAGAATTTATAAAAGAGAATAATTTCAGCGAATGGCTGCTTGCATTGACCTGCTTTGTCTGCAACATTTCGCAGATGCCTGAGTTAATCGGCCGTTCCTTTGCAAACTATGCCTGCTACGCTGTGTGGCTGGCTGTGTTTGCCTTTGCGTTTTTCCCCAGACGGAAAAAACTTCGCTTTGATTTCAGAATGTTTATTCCCATTGGTCTTTTTTCACTTTACAGTGTGATAATTTTTCTTATTTTCAGGCTTAATTTTTTCTCATCAAATCTGTTTCAGCCCATTTGCATCAGTGTTTTTGTTACTGTCACGTCTTTCCTCGTGGGTCAGAATTTCAGCGAGGGCGGTCTGCGCATCGTGTCTTTCGGCTACATCACAAGTGCCGCACTTGTTGCGTTTGACGTTTATTATCAGACCTTCCGCGGCGTTGACTGGCTTGCCGCCGACGGTTACCTTTACGCATCCAAAAACTCAGCTTCAATCATTTTTGCCATTGCGATTGTTCTGTCGCTTTTCACTTTTGCAAAATCCCGTCCCGTTGTTGCACTGCTTCTGACGGCAGGCTTTGCAAGCGTTATTTTTATGACAAAAAGCAGGGCGTCAATTCTTTCACTGATGATTATCATTGTTTACATAATCATTGTTGCCACAAAGCACAGATTTGCGTGGCTTGCCGTTATGGGTGTTTTCGTTTCGGTCATTTTCCTCGATAAGGATATGTACCGCACTTTTGTTGAACAGATTTTCCTTGTCAACAGAGATGCCGACAACATTACCGCCATCACGGCAAACCGTGACATACATTTCGAATATTTTCTTGAACATTTCGGCGAAAGCTGGATAACGGGCACGGGCGGCACTTATCTTGAATCTTTTCCGCTTGCGGCGCTGATGAGTTACGGTGTTATCGGCAGTGTTCCTGTTTTTGTAAGTGCAGTGTTACCGATAGTCGTCAGCTTTTCCGACCGAGGCAAAAAAGACCTGCGCACATTCAGAAACCTTGTTTGTGCAATCAACCTGCTGATGCTTATCAACTGTCTGTTTGAAGAGCAGACGCCTTTCGGCCCCGGCGTAAAATGCTATGCGCTGTGGATGCTTTTCGGCCTTTACAGAGGAATGAGATTACAAAGGAGCATTGAAAATGAACAAAAAGCAAGCGCAGATTTCGTTCGTCCTTCCGATATACAACGTCGGGAAGTTTCTTCCTCAGTGCCTGGAAAGCATTCTCACTCAGCCCGTTGAAATGGAGATAATTGCCGTCAATGACGGCAGCACCGACAACAGTGCGGAGATTGTTGCACGCTATGCGCAGCAACATCCCTGCATAAAGCTTATCAACAAAGAAAACAGCGGCGTTTCGGCGGCAAGAAATGCGGGCATTTCGGCAAGCACGGGCGAATACGTCTGCTTTGTTGACAGTGACGATTATTTCAAAATTCCCTTTGCCGATAAATTTTATAACATCTGCAAGGAAAATTCGCTCGATGTTATCCGCGGTTGGCACGATATTTATGATGATAACAGCGGAGCGCACGTTGACCATCCTCTGCCTGAAATGAGTTATGTCGGAAAAGTGCTGGACGGCGAAGAATTTCTCAGAAAAAGCATTGCGGAGCACACAAACGAGGTTGTGCCGTGGCTCGGCTTTTTCAGGCGTGAATTCCTTGTTGAAAACGGGCTTGAGTTTCCCGAGGGAATTGCTTATGAAGAGGACCAGCTTTTCTTTCTGAAAGCGCTTCTTGCACCGGGTTGCCGTGCAATGCAGACTGACGTGGAATTTTATACATACAGAATACGTGAGGGAAGCTGCACCAAGGCGCCTGAATTCAGGCACACGCAAAATGTGGCGTTTATTGCCGCCGAGGAAATGGAGCTTGCCGCAGGCAGAGATAAACAAACCGCCGATGCCGTGCGCAGATATGCCAGCGCATCGTTTTATCAGCTGACGTCAATTTTCGGCAGAGTTGCAAAGTCGGAAAGAAAGAAAATCCGCACACTTGTGCCGTTTAAAATGAAGCTTGATTTTATCCGCTATGCTTACGATTCGCACCAACGCATTAAAATTGCCCTTTTCACATTTGCCCCGTGGTTTGTGGAGCTTGTTTACAAAATCAAAAAAAACTGACCTGAGGATATGAAATGAAACTTATTGTTGTTTTGCTTACACATATTGACAATCTGCCGCCCGCAAGAAGCCTTCTGATGTCGCTTGCAAAAAAAGATGTTGACGTAAAGCTTATCACAATGTATTCTTACGCTCTGCCCGAAGAAATCAGGCAGAATCCGCGTTTTGAAATCTGCGACTTGCAGGAAAAAATCGAAACAAACCGCATAAAATGTCTGTTTAACCGCTTTGCACGCAGAAAAAAGCTCAGGGCGCTCATTAACGCCGCCGCACCTGATGATATTATCTGGACGGTGACGGATTACGACGCCATGGAATGCGGTGATGCCCTGAAAGGTCACCGCCACGTTATGCAGCTTATGGAGCTTATTGAGGATATCCCTGTTTTTGATGAGCTGCCGTTTTACAAAGCGCATATTGACCGCCACGCACGCAATGCAGTCTGTGTTGTTGTGCCCGAAATCAACAGGGCATTCATTCAGCAGACAATGTGGCACCTGAAAAACACACCGTTTGTTTTGCCAAACAAACCGACCGTACCGTTTTCACAGAAGAATATGCCGATAAAGGATGAAACGGCACGTGCCGTTATCGAAAAGATAAAGGATAAGAAAATCGTTCTCTATCAGGGTGTATTCGGCTATGAAAGAGTGCTTGACCAATTCATTGAGGCGGTGGAAAAGCTCGGCGACGATTACTGCATGCTGCTGATGGGCAGAGATGACGAAGAGTCACGAAAGCTCAGGGCAGCTTACCCGAAGGCACACTTCATTCCGTTTCTTTCAGCACCCGAGCATCTCACGGTCACGTCTTATGCGCACATCGGTGTTTTATCTTACGTCAATCACGAAAACATCAGGCATTTTATGCCGCTTAACGCCGTTTACTGTGCGCCGAATAAAATTTACGAATATGCCGCTTTCGGTGTACCTATGGTCGGCAACTGTATTCCCGGTCTGCTCACACCGTTTTCGCATTACCGCATCGGCGAGTGTGCAAAAAAACTGACAAGTGATGCGATTGCCCGGGCAATTCTGAAAATTGAGTCGGATTACGAAAATATGAGCCGCAACTGCCGCACGTTTTATGAAGACACCGATTTTGACAGCATTGTCGGCGAAATACTTACCGCCGCACAAGGGGATTGATTATGAAAAAAATTATGCTTGTTTTCGGCACAAGGCCAGAGGCAATCAAAATGTGCCCGCTTGCGCTGGAGCTTTATTCAAGGGATAACGTGCAGACCGTTGTCTGTGTCACGGGTCAGCACCGTGAAATGCTTGACGGTGTGCTTTCGGATTTCGGCGTTACCCCTGATTATGATTTGCACATAATGCAAAAGGGTCAGACACTTTTTGACGTTACTCAGAAAGTGCTTGACGGAATGCGTGAAGTGCTTTTAAAAGAAAAACCCGACGTAGTGCTTGTGCACGGCGATACAAGCACTACCTTTGCCTGCGCACTTGCCTGCTTTTATATGCAGATTCCCGTCGGTCACGTTGAGGCAGGGCTGCGCACTTATAATATTGATTCGCCTTTCCCCGAAGAATTCAACCGTCAGGCGGTTTCCGTTGTTGCCCGCTACAACTTCGCACCAACGCAGCGTGCGAAAGAAAACCTTATCCGTGAGGGCAAAAAGGAAGAAACGATTTTTGTTACGGGTAACACGGCGATAGATGCGCTTAAAACCACAGTGCGTGAGGATTTTTCACACCCCGTTCTTGACTGGGCAGGCGACAGCCGTCTGATTGTGCTCACCGCCCACCGCCGTGAAAATCTCGGTCAGCCGCTTAAAAATATGTTCCGTGCGGTAAAACGTGTTGTTGAAGAGCACGAAGACATCAGGGTTGTTTATCCCATTCATATGAATCCTGCCGTCAGGGAGGTTGCAAATGAAATTTTCGGTGACAGTGAGAGGGTAAGACTTATTGAGCCGCTTGACGTTGCTGATTTTCATAACCTGCTTGCCCGTTCATATCTGATTCTTACGGATTCGGGCGGAATTCAGGAGGAAGCGCCCTCGCTGGGGAAACCCGTGCTTGTAATGCGTGACACAACCGAGCGCCCCGAGGGCATTGCCGCAGGCACACTCTGCCTTGTCGGCACGGAAGAAGAAACAATTTACAACCGCTTCAAACTGCTTATTGAGGATAAAAACGCTTACGGTAAAATGAGCCGTGCCTCAAATCCATACGGTGACGGTCTGGCTTGCAGGCGGATTGCCGACATTCTGACGGAGGAATAAATGTTTAAGGATAAAATCACAAAAGCCGATGTTGCGGCGATAATAAAATTTGCCGTTGCTCTGCCGCTTTCCTTTGCAGTGAGAGCAAAGCATAAAGATATCTGGCTTTTCTCCGAAAGGCCTGACGAGGCGCGCGACAATGGCTTTGTGCTTTATGAATACATAAGAAAAAATGCCCTGCACGGCGAAAGCTATTATGTTATAAATCCGTCGGGCTGTGATGCCGCAAAGGTTGAAAAGCTCGGCAACACAATCGCCCACGGCTCCCTTAAACATTACATTTATTACTGTGCGGCAACAAAGCATATTTCCGCACACGTCGGCGGCGGAATGCCGCAATACCGCGTTGCAAATTTCCTTGAAACACATTCTTTGCTCAGAAACAAACACGTGTTTTTACAGCACGGCGTCATAAAAGATACGCTGAGCTTCTGTTTTTATGACGTGTGCCGTGCGGATATTCTGGTAACAACCGCCCATCGGGAAACCGAATTCTGCGAGAAAACCTTCGGCTTCCCCGACGGCAACGTAAAACAGCTCGGCATTGCAAGGCTTGACCGACTTCACGGTGCCGTTGCAAAAAAGCAGATTCTTTTAATGCCCACCTGGCGTGCATCGCTTTCGGTCAAAAGCCGTGAAGAATTCAGAGAAAGCGCATATTTTAAAGCTTATTCAGCTCTGCTCAAAGATGAAAGACTTCTGTCGGCACTCGAAAAAAGCGACACAGGTCTTGTATTCTTTCCCCATTCCGATATGCGCAGTTTCACGGATTTATTTGAAAGTCAGAGCAACTGCATAACAGTTGCAAAAACGCAGGATTATGAGGTGCAGACCCTGCTTAAAGAGTCGGCAATGCTGATAACCGACTATTCTTCCGTGGCGTTTGACACGGCTTATATGGGCAGACCCGTTTGCTATTATCACTTTGATTACGACGACTACCGCAAAACACAGCACCCCGAAGGATATTTCAGCTACGTTGACGACGGATTCGGTCCCATTTTGACCGACAGTGAGGCGCTGGTGAGCGCAGTTTGCAGCCTGATTGAAAATGATTTTGAAAATCCGTCACCCTACAAAGAGAGGGCAGAGAGGTTTTTTGACCTGAAAGACAGTGAAAACTGCAAACGCAATTTTGAAGCAGTCCAAAATCTTTAAAAAACATAAAATTGGGATAATTTTGAAAAAACAGCCGCTTTAAGGCACGAATAATCTGTGTTTTTGTCAGTTGAAAAGCGTGCCGCAGTGTGCTATAATTAAATATTGTTGAATGAGTAATATGGAAAAGTATCGCTAAAAGAAAGAGGAGTATGCATAATAATGAAATCGTTAAAAGATTTATGGTGCCTTGTGCAAGAGGAAATGAAGCGCAACATTTCCGAGGTTATATATGAAGTCTGGCTCAGCGACATTGTTCTTGAAAGCTTTGAGGGAACAAAAGCCGTTCTTGCAATCGGCGAATTCAAAAGAAAAATTATCGAACAGAAATTCTACCAGGTTATCTGTGATGCGTTTGAAAACGTTCTCGGCTTTTCGGTTAACGTGGAGCTTGTTGAGCCCCTTAAAGAAGGCGAGTCGCGCGACGGCGAAAAAAAAGGTGACGGCGCAACTTCCGACAGCAACGAAAAGAACACCTTTGACACGTTTGTCGTCGGTTCTTCAAACCGTTTTGCTCACGCGGCGGCAATTGCAGTTGCGGCAACCCCCGGCGATGCCTACAACCCGCTGTTCATTTACGGCAATTCGGGTCTGGGCAAAACACATCTGCTTTGCGCAATAAGTCACGAAATCAAAAGAAAAAATCCCGACGCAAACATTATTTTCACAGGCGGCGAGGATTTTGTTAATCTTATCATCGGCGGCATTGAAAAGAAAAAGATGCAGGAAATTCACAACAAATACAGAACCTGCGACGTGCTGCTTGTTGACGACATTCAGTTCATTGCAGGTAAGCCTTCCACGCAGGAGGAGTTTTTCCACACCTTCAATGCACTTACACAGGCGGGCAGCCAGATTGTTCTGACATCTGACCGTCCCCCCAAGGAAATTTTAACACTTGATGAGCGCCTCAGAACACGTTTCGAGTGGGGCCTTATTGCTGATATTCAGCCGCCCGATATTGAAACAAGAATGGCTATCATCAAGCGCAAGGCACAGAATCTGGACTTTGAAATTCCTCACGAGGTTGTCCAGTATATTGCCGAAAAAATCAAGAGCAACATCCGTCAGCTTGAGGGTGCGGTAAAGCGTCTTAAAGCGTTTGTCACCATTCACGGTGCAAGCCTCAATATCGCAACGGCGCAAATGGCAATCAGAGATATTCTCAACGATTCACGTCCCACACCCGTTACCGTTGAGCGCATTATTCAGGAAGTTGCAAGAACTCACGGCGCACCTCCCGAAGATATCCGCTCAAAGAAAAAGGATGCACAGACAGCAAAAATGCGCAGAATCGCAATGCACGTTGTCAGAGAGGTTACTGACCTTTCAACCCCTGCAATCGGTGAAGAATTCGGCGGCAGAGACCACTCTACGGTGCTTTTTGCCCTCAACAAAGCCAAGCAGGAAATTGACAGCGACAGTTCGCTGCGTGCAATGGTTGCCGACATAATCAAAAACGTAAAAGAAGAGTAATTCTGATTAAAAGATCATAAACATAACAATAATCAGTTAGGGGACACTATGGGATTTTTTAAACGCTTGAACAAGGGCCTTAAAAAAACGCGTGACAGCATGTCGGGCGCAATCAACTCAGCCCTTTACGGAAAAAATGAAATCGACGACGAGTTTTACGAGGACCTTGAAGAAATTCTCGTAATGGGCGACGTCGGTGTGACAACCTCTGAGGAAATTGTTTCAAAACTGCGTGATGCGGTGTGGAACAAAAATCTCCGCAAGGCGACAGACGTTAAAAAAGAAATTCAGAATATCGTTGCCGACCTGCTTTCGGGCGGTGAAGAGCTGGATATGGTTACTGTGCCGTCAGTCATTCTTGTAATCGGCGTAAACGGCGTGGGAAAAACCACTTCAATCGGCAAGCTTGCCGCAACACTCAAAGCAGAGGGTAAAAAAGTCATTCTCGGTGCCGCTGACACTTTCCGTGCCGCCGCAATTGACCAGCTTGACATCTGGGCAGAGCGTGCAGGCGTTGACATCGTCAAGCACAAAGAGGGTGCAGACCCTGCCGCCGTTGTTTTTGACACAATCAGTGCGGGCAAGGCAAGAAATGCCGACGTCATCATCTGCGACACCGCAGGCAGACTTCACAACAAGAAAAATCTTATGGAAGAGCTTTCCAAGATTTACCGCGTCATTGACCGTGAGTTGCCTTATGCCGACCGTGAAATTCTGCTTGTTCTGGATGCAACAACGGGACAGAATGCGGTAAATCAGGCAAAGGAATTCATGAATGCCGCAGAAATTTCGGGCATCATTCTCACAAAGCTTGACGGCACCGCAAAGGGCGGTGTTGTGCTTTCCATCCGTAACGACCTGAAACTGCCCGTCAAATTCATCGGCGTGGGCGAGGGCATTGATGACCTGCGTCCGTTCAATGCCGCCGCATTTGCTCAGGGCCTTTTTGAAGAGGATAAAGACGATGAATAATAACGATTATCTTATTGCAACGCACAATTTGAAAAAGCGTGATGAATTACAGCGCATACTTTCACCGCTCGGCATTCGTGTGCTCATTGCCGAAGAGGCAGGCGTTGACTTAACCGACGTTGAGGAAACGGGCACAACCTTTGAAGAAAACGCATTGCTCAAAGCAAGAAGCGGATGCGCCGAAAGCGGTATGCCCTGCATTGCCGACGACTCGGGTCTTGCAGTTGATTATCTTGACGGTGCGCCCGGCGTATATTCTGCACGTTTTGCAGGCGAGCACGGCAACGACCCCGCAAACAACGCAAAGCTTCTTAAAGAGCTTGAAAACGTTCCCGATGAAAAACGCACAGCCCGTTTTGTCAGTGTTTCGTGCTGCGTTTATCCCGACGGCCGTGAGCTTATTGCAAGGGGCGAGTGTGAAGGATACATCGGCTATTCACCCAAGGGTGACGGCGGTTTCGGCTATGACCCGCTGTTTATTCCCGTTGACAGCGGCGGCGAGCTGACAATGGCACAGCTTACTCCCGCACAGAAAGATGCAATCAGCCACAGAGGCAGGGCTTTAAAGCTTCTTGCCGAAAAAATTGATAATAAATAATACAGGTGACGTAAATGACAAGTAAGGAAAGAGCCGAATTAAGAGGTCAGGCAAATACGCTCGAGCCGCTGTTTCAGGTTGGCAAGGGCGGCGTTTCAGATGCGGTTATTGCTCAAACCCTTGAGGCATTCAATACGAGAGAGCTTATAAAGCTTAAGGTTTTGCTTGAAACCGCACCCGAAACTCCCCGTGAAATTGCGGAGAAAATCGCCGCAGGTACGGGCAGTGAGGTTGTTCAGGTAATCGGCGGCAGTATGATTTTCTATAAAGAGAATCCTGAACTGCGCGAGGGCAAAAAGCCTGCAAAAAAGCCTGCCAAAAAAGGCAAGCCACTTTCAAGAGTCAAGGCAAAAAGAGCCGCGGCAATGAAGGCTGAGGCGGCAAAAAAAGCCGAAGCTCAGAAACGCCGTTACACAAGCAGAAAGCCTAAATAAAAAGAGGTCAGTATGGATAAGAATTCTCAGTCAAGACCCGTTGCGCAAAACAAAAAAGCCTATCACGACTACTTTGTTCTCGAAAAATACGAGGCAGGAATTGAGCTTTTCGGCACGGAGGTAAAATCAATCCGTCAGGGTAAGCTTAATTTAAAGGATTCGTGGTGCTCAATCAAAGACGGCGAAATTTTTGCAAACGGTGTTCATATAAGCCCTTACGAGCACGGCAATATTTTCAACCGTGACCCGTTGCGAGTTAAACGCCTGCTGATGCATAAGCGCGAAATCAACCGCCTTTATGCGCAGGTCAAGCAGCAGGGTCTTGCCCTTGTGCCGCTGAGCGTTTATTTTGTCAAGGGACGCGCGAAAATGGAAATAGGACTGTGTAAAGGCAAAAAGCTTTACGACAAGCGTGATGCCGCCGCCGAAAGGGATGCAAAACGCAACATCGAGCGCAATCTTGCATTTCGCAACGGATAATTTCGGTTGTAATCAATCGGATTTTGTGATATAATTAATGCGTGACATTCAGTCGCGCATTAAAATATGGGGATGAAAGGATTTCGACGGGGAGTCGGAAATCGGATAAGCGAGCAGCGGTGCGGGACCGCTATAAAATCCGCAAACTTTTAAAATTAAACGACAACAATAAAGTTGCTCTCGCTGCTTAATTAAAGCAGCCGTCCGCCCGTGGAGTACTGCGGCCGCGGTGTCGGGCGTCGATTAGCAGTGAACGTGAACAGGTGAGTGTCGCATACCCTGTCATGCACAATGCGGCTGCCGAGGAATGAAGCCTGCCTGACGGCGTCGTTCTGAGGGAGATTCAAAAGACAGGATACGCTCGTAGAAAGTTCGGTGGACGGTTTTTCGGACGCGGTTTCGATTACCGCCATCTCCACCAAAAAAACGGCAAGGTTTTTTACCTTGCCGTTTTTGCTTTTTTTGTTCTGTTGCACATTTTCCGCAGTTGTGCTAATATATGAAAAAATTGTTCGCTTTGCTCACATCAGGAGGTGTGTCATGTCAAAAGACAAAACGGCGCAGTCAAGACTGTCGCTCATTCTTTCAATGCTGATTTTCGGCACAATCGGTGTTTTCAGAACGTGGATCCCCTTGCCTTCGGGCACGGTTGCGCTTGCAAGGGCGGCAATCGGTCTTGCGTTTTTGCTTGTTTTTCTTGCGGTAAGACGTCAAAAACCGTCATTTTCCGCTATAAAAAAACACTTGCCTGCACTTTTTGTGTCGGGTGCACTGCTCGGATTCAACTGGATTTGTCTTTTTGAGGGATATGAATACACATCTGTGGCGGCGGCAACCTTGTGCTATTACATGGCACCGATTTTCATCATTCTCGCTTCGCCCCTGGTGCTCAAAGAAAGACTGACTCTGCGGAAGTCACTTTGCGTTGTCGCGGCACTTGCAGGAATGGTGCTTGTGTCGGGGATTTTACAAACGGGTCTCTCTTTTTCCGAGCTCAAAGGAGTGCTCTTTGCGCTTGCGGCGGCAGTGATGTATTCGGCAATTATGCTGCTCAACAAAAAGACATGTAACGTACCTTCGTTTGACCGCACGGTTGTGCAGCTTGCCTCGGCGGCGGTTGTGATGGTGCCTTACGTGCTGATTGCAGATAAACCCGCCAATCTTGTGTTTGACACAAAAACGGTGCTGTTGCTGATTACGGTCGGTATTATTCACACGGGCGTTGCCTACGTGCTTTATTTCGGCTCAATGAGCGGATTGAAAGCACAGACAATAGCTCTTTTCAGCTACCTTGACCCCGTGTTGGCAGTGATTCTGTCAGCGGTTTTGCTCAGGGAAAATGCCGGCGCTTCCGTCTGGGTCGGTGCGGTACTGATAATCGGTGCGGCAGTTGCGGCAGAATTCGGCACCGAGAAAAAAGTAAAGAAATAAGCATACATTTATATAAAATACATTGCAACGGTTGGCATTTGCCGACCGTTTTTATGTAAAACGGAAATTTATCAGCTCTCACCTTGACATCTTGTTGCTTTAATGATATATTTTATTTACTATTATTATCGTTAAACTCGCGTAATACGCCGTTTTTGTGGCGAAAGTGCCGCGTGGGTGTGACGTATCCGCCGCACGTCAACCACGTCTGTCGGCGGAAAAGTTTCGGCGTTATATCTGCCTCAGGTGTGCAGTAGCGGCAGATTTGTGCAAGCGTCGGAAGAAAGGAGAAAGAGTGAAATGCAGTCAAACAAACAAAGAATTACAACAATTGTTGCAGTTTGCGTTGTTTTGCTCGGTATTGTTGGTGTTGTTACCGCCATGGTGACCCGTCCTGCCAATGTGCCTATTGTCATGACCGAAGAAGACATCACAACGACAACTCAGTCTGCGGGCACCACCACTCAGAATTATACCGAGCCGCCGTCACTCATTACAACGGCAACAACGGTTTTTGAAGAGGTGCTGACCACCACTCAGGCCGCTGTTTCAACAACGCTTACAACCACGGGGTCAACCACTAAGGCCCCCACCAAATCCCCCACTACAATGAAACCTTCAACCGAGGTACCCACCCTTGAAGATGTTCAGGTCGGCACCACAGAGCGTGTTGACATGAGTACAGCTGCGGGTATGCCCAAGGACATGACTTTTGCAGGTCTTTCCAATCTCGGTTATGACGTAATCGGCCCCAAAAGCTTTTTGTTCAACAATGACAAAGACTGCTGGCAGTCCGACTACGGTTACAACGAGCTTTATGACAAGCTTGCACCTGCTGTGGATATGACGATTGAAACTTGCCGCGTCAAATTCACCTATGATAACCTTGACTGGATGATTCAGCTCTGGAAAGGTCAGTATATTTCAGGTTCCATCGGTACCGTCGGCGCCGAAATCGGTGTTTATACCAAGCCGAAAGGAAAACTTACACTCACCAATCATTACGATTGCGCCCAACCTGAAAACTGGCTGAAAATGGAAATGACCCTTTTCTGGACAGAGTTCAAAGACGGCAGGTATCTGCCCCAGTTCACCCGCGCTTATACAGATTTCTGGTGGTGCACGGGCTTTGTCGACGGTCAGCTGACCGACAAATACGACAGCTCCGAGCTGCGGATTCTGGCAAGAATCACCTTTAAAACCGACGAAATGACCGATTTGTTTGAAGAGGCGTTTGCAAAGTGCGGCTTCCAAAAGGTTTCAGCCTTTGATCCTACTGCTATTGACACCTACAAGCGTTACGAAAACGACATCATTTTCCTTTGGCAGGATGTCAGATAAAAGACAAGAAACATTATTATTTAACGGAGTGATTTAATTATGAACAAGAAAAAGTTAGCCGTTCTGATTGCTTGCGCAGTCGTCGTTATCGGCGGTGCGGTTGCGGCAATTCCTCTTGTCAACTACATTCAGTCAAAGAATGTTGATGACACAATCACCAGCACAACTGCCTCCACAACAGAAGAGTGGTCTTATGAAGACTTTTCTTACGTTGAACCCGTCACAGATGAGGACGGCGACGACGTGACCGACAACAGCGGTCATGTTCTTACAACAATCCGCAAGGTTACACAGACAGTTAAGAAAACAACCGCCAAAGCAACAACAAAGAAAGTTACAACAACCAAGAAAAAACCCGCAACCGTAAAGCCCACCACAGGTACAACCAAGGTTACAACAACCAAGGGTGACATCTGGAGCAAGGTTGACGGCGCACTTGATGACGAAACCGGCGACGTTCTTCTCGGTTACAGCTATAACTCCGCAGGTGATTATTACTACACCGACGATAAAAACTGCTGGCAGAAAGACTTCGGCTACAACGAAGTTTACGATATGGCTGCACAGTTCACCATCATGTTTATCGACTGTGTACGTGTGCGCTTTACATATGGCGATTATGACTGGATGATTCAGCTCTGGAAAGGCCAGTACGGCTGGCTGTTTGTCGGCGCTGAAATCGGTGTTTACACCTGCGAAATCGGCAAAAATACAAACGCAGAGTCTGACATCAACCACTATGACTGTGCTTATGAGAATATGCTTCCCATGGAACTCACCCTTTACTGGCAGAGCACTCCGGGCGGAAAGTATGAATATCAGTTCAGCCGTCCTTATACTGATTACTGGTGGTGTACAGGCTTCAAGATCGGTACGCTCAACAAGATGAGCTCTCCCAGAAAGGAACTCAAGCTTTATGCTCACATGACATTCCTCTCTGACGAAATGGCTCAGCTCTTCACGGCAGGTATGCTCAAGTCCGGCTTTGTTGCCGTTGACGGTAAGGGCACAGGCATGAAGAAAGACTCCATCTACACCGAGGGCAAAGACGTTTACTTCATGTGGGTTGAAAAGGTAAACTCAACCTATAACAACTACAAACCGCCGGAGAAGGTCACAACCACACAGACCACACAGACCACCACTCAGGTTTCCACAACTATTAACGCAAAGCCCGAATGATTTATTGCTGAATTGTAAAAAATGCACTTTTTTACACGGAAATTCATGCATTTTTAATGTAAAATTAAGAAATTTACCCCAAACGCTTGACTATTGTCGGTGCGTGTGGTAATATAAGTTAACAATTGTTGCTCTTGCAATTAAATTTGAAAGGAATGGTTCAAAATGAAAAAAGTACTTGCAATCATGCTCGCACTTGTTCTTGCTTTCTCAATGGCAACCGTAGCTTTTGCCGCTGATACTGACAAGACACCCGCAGAACCCATCGTAAAGTTCTGCCCCGATTGTGAACAGCCCTTCACAGATGATGCTGAATACAACAAGCATCTCACAATCTGCGGCCTTACCGCAACAGAGGCTATTGTCAACACTTGCACAAAGTGTAAAGCTCAGTTCACAGATCAGAAGCTCTATGCTGAACACGTAGCAAAGTGCACAGTCGGCGACGAGCCCGATTACATCGGCCTCACAGTTCACGATGTTCTCGACATGCTCCTTGAGTATGCTAAGAGCGTTATGGAACAGTGGGACGGCATCGAGTCCGTTATCACCGCTGCTCTTGATTTCCTCAAGAACTTCGACCTTGAAGGCGTTGCTTCCATCGTTGACAGCGTAACAGGCGCATTCCAGGGCGCAGGCCTTGACACTTCCAGCGGCGGCCTTGCTGAACTCCTTGAGAAACTTGTCAACACTGTTAAGCAGTGGTTCAAGGATCTCTATGAGCAGGAATCAGAAACAGCTGTTGTCACAACTGAAGAAGTTGTAACAGACGCAACAACAGAAGCTCCTGAAGAAACAGCTCCTGATACCGGTTCCGTAGCAGGCACATCAGCAAGCATCGCAGTTTTCGCTGCTGTTTCCGTAGCAGCTGCTGCAGCTTATGTTACATCCAAGAAAAGAGCATAATTTACGCAAGATTATGTAGTTTTCAAGTGGGTACACCCTCGGGTGCACCCACTTTTTTTGTGGTGGCGGGGCATAATGGCGCCTTTCCTCTCTCGGAGTACCTTTGTACACCGTCGGTCGTCAAAGCACCATTCTGCACACCGCCACCGCAAAAAAACAGACCTTAAGGCATAATGGCGCTTTTCCTCGCTCGGAGCACCTTTGTACACCGTCGCTCGTCGAAGCCCGGTCTGCAAACCGGCAGGGAAAATAAACGTGACCGTACGTCTGCAAAAAAGAAAAAACATCCGTGTAAAAAAATCATACGGATGTTTTGTTATATACTCAATTATTTTTACAGCTTGAAATCTTCTGTGTCTGCCGCCGCAACTCTGAGGGGCACCTCGGGTGTGCGTTTGAGCGGGTCATAGGTGAATTTGCGGCACTTGCTTTCGGGGTCAACTATACCTTTATTAAGGCAAAGTACGCTTTCACCGTCGGGCGAAAGTCTGCCGTGCTCGCAATATTTGCAGGCAGGGGGATATTTCTTTTTGCTGATAAGTTTTTTCTCCATGCGGTTAATCGCTCCTCTCAAAGCTATTTTATCACACTTTTCTTTTTCTATCAAGGTCTGAAATCAACACGGCCAACAAAAACATCAATGCACCTGCCGCCGGTGCGGAAACCGAAAACGCCTGCGCGGACACATTCTGCGCAAAAACCTCTGCCGTCAGTGTCACGGGCAACAGCTTTTGCCCGAGTGCACTTATTAAAAATGAAAGTGCCGCATGAATCAGTCTTGCCGTCAGCAATTCCTTATATTTAATGCCGAAAGCTTCACCAATGCTCATCACCTGACAGTGCACACTTACTCCGCCAAATGCAATTACCGCCGCCGTCAGCGGCAGTGACCCCATTTTCACAGCGGTTGTCGCGGCAGATGTAACTTCTGCAATCAGTGAAATTGCCGTGGTGACAGTTTCGTTTTTTATCATTGCTGAAAGTGACGCACAAATACCTGAAAATAAAACCGCCCATGTGCATATCAGGTAAATACTTTTTCCGCCGCCCGCAACGCTGCCGACAAGTGCGTGCGAAAAGGAGGGCGGAGGCGTATGTACGGGCGAGAAATTTTTTTCATCGGCGCAGTCCATGAAAAAACGTGAAATAAAACCCATCAAAAGTGCCGCAGCAGTTACACAGACAAAAAGGAAAACCCCCGTTTTTGTGTTTGAAAGCATTGCACCGCCAACCGCACCGACAGTGAAAGAAGGCCCTGAATTCACACAAAAAATCATCAGTCGCCTTGCCTGAGGCTTTGAGAGCAAGCCTTGCTTTACAAGCTCTGCCGCACCGATGCAGCCTACGGGATATCCGCCGGTGAAAGCGGTCAGCAATACACCGGCACTCTGTTTTGGCAAACCGAAAAGCCGTGTCAGCGGCAAAAGCGGTTTTTGCAACACGTCGCACGCACGTGAGTTTATAACAAATGCCGAAAGCACCGTAAAAGGAAAAAGTGAAGGTACAAGCACGTTTGCACAGACAGAAAGCCCTTGCCTTATGCCCTGCGCAGTCGCTTCGGGTTTTGCAAGCACTGCCGCACCGAAACAAACACACACTGCCGCACCCAAGAAAAATCGCAGTTTATCTTTCATAATTCACCTCACAAAATATATATTCTTCAATTCTTATTTTATTGTTTACCGCATAATATTTTTTGTGGGCAGGTGATAAAAATGGCAAATTCAAGAAGACGGAGTGAAAGGGAAAAGCTTTTTGACAAAATCAGTAATTCCATTGATATGGTGCCGCTTTCATCGGGTATGATGCACATTGAAATAGACTCAAACCGTCGCATCAGTGTTGACGGTTGTAAGGGAATTTTAGAATATGATGAGTGTGTCATAAAGCTCAACACGGGCAGGCTTGTTGTGCGGATTTGCGGCAGCGAGCTTACCGTGACAGCGCTTGAAAACGAGCAGGCGTTTATAAACGGCAATATAACGTCGGTTGATTTTTCGGGAGGATAATATGCTGATATTGCAGTTTTTCAGGTTTCTGACGGGCTATGTCAGTTTCACCGCTCAGGGAGGATTTCCCGAAAGGTTTATCAATCTTTGTTGCAGGGAAAAAATAATACTTTGGAATCTGACAAGCAAAAACGGTGTCATAACAGCCTGTGCGGCAAACAGACACTACAAAAAAATCCGTCTGCCCGCAAAACGCTCGGGTATGACGGTGAGAATAAAAAACAAGCACGGAATGCCGATAATAATGAAAAAACACACACGGCGGGCGGGTCTGCTTGTGGGTCTTGTTGTTTCGGTAACAGTGCTTCTTTTGCTTTTAACACGGGTGTGGAGCATTGACGTTGTCGGGAACGAAACAACACCGAGTGACACAATAATCGGTGTTTTTGAGGCTCTGGGCGTCAAAAAAGGGGCAAAAATTGCAGACCTCGACGTAACACAGCTTGAAATTGCTGCCACATCCGAGCTGGATTCGCTTGTGTGGCTCAACATCAACATTGACGGCAGTGCAGTTATAATCGAGGTGCGTGAAAGGCAGACTGCACACATTGAAGAAAAACCGACCGCACCGGCCGACATTATTGCTGCACATGACGGACAGATTGTTGTTTTACGCCCATTTTCCGGCACACAGATTGCCTCCGTGGGGCAGGCGGTGTTAAAGGGAGATTTACTGATAAGCGGTGTCGTTGAGAATAAGGATCTGACCACGTCTTTCTGTGCCGCAGAGGGTTACGTTGCGGCAAGAACACGGCGTAAGGTCACAGCGGAAATGCCGCTTGAAAACAGCTTTGACAAAATAAAACTTCTGGCAAAAAGATACCGGCTGAGCATTCTGAATTTTGAAATTCCACTCGGTAAAAATGAGGTTGAGGGCAGTTGCGGCAAGTTCGAAAAAACGTCATTTGTCACGGTGCGCGGAGTAACTCTTCCGCTTGGAGTGACAACGGTTTTTTACTACTGTACCGAGGGTGGTGAAACAGTCGAAAACGGCGCAGTTATTGCGCTTTCGCGCTTTTTTGCCGAGGGTCGCAAACAGCTTTCACACACGGCTGTAACCGACTGTGATATGACAGTGACAAGGGGTGCTGCCGTGCGGTTTTCGGGCACTTACGACTGCATTGAAAATATTGCCGAAGCACGCGTGTTGCAGATTGAAGAAATGCAGGAAGAAACGGAAAACTAAGGTTATTTTTTCCATAAGTTATGGGCAAAATAAACAAACAAATATTAGTAAAAATTAAAGAGTTTGGCGGTCAAGCCGAAATTTGTTTTTGTGTTATAAACTGTGCCCGAAATTGTTGACGGAAACAAGTTTTGTGATATAATATGTAGTATCAAATCTTGTAACTAAGTGTGTGGGAGATATAATTATGTACGTTAAAGTTGTAACAGTTCAGAATCAGGTTGGCCTTCACGCCCGCCCCGCAACATTCTTCATTCAGAAGGCAAATGAGTTCAAGTCATCCATTTGGGTCGAAAAAGAAGAGCGCAGAGTAAATGCCAAAAGCCTTCTCGGCGTGCTTTCACTCGGCATCATGGGCGGCACTCAGATCCGCATCATCGCAGGCGGTCCCGACGAAGAAACCGCAGTTGATGAACTTGTAAAGCTTGTAAACACAGGCTTTGCTGAATAAGAAACAAACGGAAAATCCCGCAACTCAGGTTGCGGGATTTTTGATTTTATGCGCCTGTTTTCATTTTTTTGCCGAAAGCAAATCTGAAAACGGTTTTTTCTTTTTTATCAGGCACAACAACTGATTTGCCGTCGTCGCTGATTCCGCCTTTTAGATAGTCGGAAAGCGTTTTTACAAGCATCTTGTTTTCTTTGAAAGATGCTTTTGTCTGAACGGATTTGCCCCATTTTTTCATAATTTCATCATAACTGTCACTTCTCAGGTCTGCGGCAAGGGGACTGCCCGAAAACAAAAACGGGTCATCAATTCCGTCACGGTCAGCGCTCTTGTAAGCACCTGCAAACCACACAATTTCAGAGCGGTTGCACAGTGAAACGGCGGAATCAAGCAATGTGCCGCCGAGTGAAACATCAACGGTAAAAGGCAGGTTGCAGGCTGTGTCACAGATAAAATCCCTGACCTTTGCCGAAAATTCAAGACTGCTGAGCTTTTCCGCATCAAGGTGATAAACAACATTTTTCCATTTGCATTTTTCAGGTGAGGGGGCTGAAACAAGGTTACACATTCCGTCAAATTCAACAATATGTTTTTTGTCGGCAGCCCTTATTGCCCTATAAAATCGGTTACAGGTGTCAATAAAAGCAGAGGCACTTTTTTTATCCTCGGCAAATCCGAAGGACGTTTTGCTCATCAGTGCATAAGCCGCAACAGCGGGATTGTCACTGAAATGCTTTGCAACGGCGCGCCACAGCCTTGCCGTATTTTTTCTTGCGCGTTTTCCGCTTTTGGAACCGTCAAACAAAACGTCTCTGCCACATTCGCCATTTTTTGTGACGGGCATCTGCCACAGGTCAAGAATGACGTAAATTCCGCGCTTTGCGCACTGCTCAACAATTCCGTCAAGCCTTGCAAAATCGCTGTTTTTCTTGCATTTCATATCAGGAAAAACTGTTGTATAGCCGAAGGGGATACGCAGGCAGTTGACGCCGAGTTTTTTGAGAAAATCAAGGTCGTTTTCGGTAATCCAGTTGTCAGAATAGTTTTTGATAAGTTGAGAAGCGCCGTATTCACCGAAGCGGTCGGTGAGAATTGCGAGTGTTTCGGGATAGCTCCACGCTTTGTCGTCACAGTCAATCGGGGAAAGTGAAGAGTCGGGCAACAGCCAGCCGCTGAGGTTGACACCGCGCAGAAAAACGGAGTTTCCGTTTTCATCAACGATGGATTTGCCCACGGTGTGAAGAAAATCCTCGTGGCTCATTTCACGCATATGCTTGCGGTTTTCCGAAATACCGGGCAGGGAGGCAATTGTTGAAGCGGCGGCGCCCAGTGCACAGCCGATGCCGATTATGCCTGATGAATTCATTTTTTCCCCATCCTTTCCTTTATATTTTTACAAATTGTGATGAGTGCAAAACAGATTGCAAGACCCGTGAGTGCGCCCAGAAAATCAACAAAAACGTCAAAAAAACGGCACGCTCTTTCAGGTACGAAGTATTGTTGAATTTCGTCGCTGATAGAATAAATCACGGTTGTCAGCAGGGTTAAAAGCGGACGGAAACGTCCGAAAGTCTGATAAAAAGCATTGAAAACAAGCAGTGAAAATCCGCAGTATTCAAAAAAGTGGGCACTTTTGCGCACAAAACCGATGTCGAGAAGCTTGCCCAGAAAAACAGAGAGCCAGGAGTTAACCTCGTCGCTGAGCTCCTGCGAATCGCTTCCGTTCTGGCCTGAAAGCTTGAAAATAACAGCTGCGCAAAGCACGGCAAGCAACCACGAAACGGCAATTATGATTATTCTTTTTATATTACGTTTTGTTTTGTTCATTATCAGCCGAACCTCTTGGCAAAAATAAAGCTGACGTTGTCGCCCGAAGCACCGCAGGTGATGTCCGCAACATCTTTTGCACAGATGAAGGAGCTTGAAACAAGGAAAACGGGCACAAATATTCCGTCTGACAGAATTTGCTCTTCGGCGGCAATGCAGGCGTTTCTGAGCGTTACAGAGTCAGTGGCATCTGCAAGTGCGGTAAGAAGCGGAGCGTATTTTTCGGAGTTGCAGTTAAGCTTATCCGTAACGTTGCCGAGAAACGTTGATGCGAGCGAGCTGTTTGCCGTGACAGGCGCAAAAGCAACGGAATAGGTGCCCGTTGCAATGCGTTTTTCAAGGGTGTCGGCGCTGACTGTTTCAACGGTTATGCTGAGCTGTACGCCGAAAAGGTGTTGCCATATCTGAAGTTGAGCTTTCATTGCCGTGGCAAACTCTTCGCCGCAGATAAGTGTGAGATTTATACCCGATGTTTCAAGCTCGGAAAGGCCCGTTTCCCACAGCTCAGCCGCACGCACACGGTTGAATTCGGGTAAATCAGGCTCGTTTGTCTGTGCCGTGTGAAGCGAAGTGCCGCCGGCAGTGCAACACGGGGCAACGAGGCGATTGTATTTATCAAGACCGACCGCTGAAAAAGCCTGGTTATTGCGGTTTACCGAGCAGGCAAGGGCAGTGCGGATACTGTCGTTTGAAAGTGCGGAATCATTGGGATTAAAGCAAAAACCTGCAACCGAATTGCGGATTTCGCTGACAGTGTAGCTGCTGTCCTGCGCAATGCTGTGACCGTATGGAAGAAAAGCGGCATCATAGACTCCGTTTCTGATTTTGCTGACAACGTCGGCGGAAACGGGGTCGAAATAGATTTTTACCATTTCGGGCGAAACGGAATTTTCACCCGAATAATTCTTACTCTGTACAAGAGTGATGTGGCTTTCGGGGTCCCACAGGGTAAGGTGGAAGGGACCGTTGCACATCACGTTTTTTACATTCAGACCGTAGCGACCTGCACAGGCGTTGAAAAACTGCTCGTTGCAGGGCATAAAAACAGGCATTGTAAGAATTTCAAGAAATTCAGGGTAAGCCTTTTCAAGTGTTATTACAAGTGTGCGCTCATCGACGGCTTTTACACCGAGCATATCGAGTGAAGCGGTGCCGTTGTGCACGGCACGGGCGTTTTTGACAACATACATCTGCCCTGCGTTTTGCGAGGTTGAGCCGGGCAGAACCGCACGGGTGAAGCCGAAAACAAAATCGTGTGCAGTGACACGGTTGTCAAAATCCTTGAAAGCCTCTTCGCCGAGAATACTTTCAAAGCTTTCCGCAACATACCACTCGGCATCATCCCTGAGGGTGAAAGTGTAGGTAAGAGCATCTTCCGAAACCGTGTAGCTTTCGGCAACGCCGTTAATGACATTACCGTTTGCATCAAGACGCACAAGTCCTTCAAAGCAGTTGTTGATGACCGTAGCGGCATCTGCACCTGCATATTGCGGGTCAAGTGAAGACGGCGAGGCGGCAACGGCAAAGTTGAGCGTGGCACCCTCGCCGCTGCGACAGCCGCAAAGTGAAAGCAGCAGGGCGGTGATTATTAAAATGCTGAGAATACGTGTTTTCATCAGGAATTATCCTCCAGCCACTTGGCAAGTTGGTCAGCCAGGGCGTTGTTGGCAGTTTTTTGTTTTGTCTGTTGCGCCATATATTTTGCAACGTCGCGCTTGCCTGCACCGCTTGATTCACGGCGCTTTTCAAAGTCGCTGACACGCTCACGGTAACCGCAGGCGCAGTAGAATGAGCGCTTTTCGCCTTCGCCGCGCATTTCCATTTTTTTGTGGCACTCGGGACAGCGTGCGTTGGTGACGACACTGATGCTCTTGCGGTATCCGCAGTCACGGTCCTGGCAGATGAGCATTTTACCTTTTTTGCCGTTGACTTCAAGCATAAATTTGCCGCACTCGGGGCATTTTTCACGTGTCATATTGTCGTGGCGGTAAGCGGCATCGCTTGCGATAACGGCGCTGACGAGTGATGATGCATAATTGCGCATTTCGCCGACAAAGCGGCGGCTGTCCGCCTTGCCCTGGGCGATGAGAGAAAGCTGTTGCTCCCATTTTGCGGTAAGCTCAGCGGATTTCAGGTCAGGCGGCACAATGGAAATAAGCTGCCTGCCCTTTGATGTGGGTATGATTTCACGACCCATTCGCTCAATGCAGAAAGAGTCGAACAGTTTTTCAATAATATCTGCCCTTGTTGCAGGTGTGCCGAGACCGCCTGCGGTTTTGAGGGCATCTCTGAGCTTGCTGTCATCCACCTGACCCGTCGGATTTTCCATTGCGGTGAGCAGTGTTGCCTCCGTATATCTTGCCGGCGGCTTTGTCTTGCCCGTGGTAACTTTTATGTCACGAGCAAAAACAGGCGCACCCTGAGTCATTGCGGGCAGCTGCTGTGAAGAAAGGTCATCTCCGTCGTCATCTTCGTCACCCAGTGAAGAGTCATACATTGCTTTCCAGCCCATTGCCTTGACGGTTTTGCCCTTAGTGTAGAAATTGCGGTTGCCGAAAGACACGGTAACCTGCACCTCGTCATATTCAAACGGGGCGCTTAAAACGGCAAGAAAGCGGCGCACAACAAGGTCATAAATGTGTCTTTCCTCACAGGTGAGTTTGTTAAGGTCAACGTATTGCTCCGTGGGGATGATTGCGTGGTGGTCGCTCACCTTTGCATCGTTTACGATATATTTTGTCGAAATCGGTTTCTGCCTTAAAATGGCGTTTGCCGCATCTTTGTAAGGGCCGACAGCAATTGCACGCAGCCTTTCGGGCAGGGTGGGCACAACGTCCTGCGTGATATAACGGGAATCCGTGCGAGGGTAGGTGAGAAGCTTGTGCGTTTCGTAAAGACTCTGCATAATGGAAAGAGTCTGTTTTGCGGAATAGGAATATTTTTTGTTTGCATCGCGCTGTAATTCCGTCAGGTCATAGGCGGGCGGAGGTGCCTGAAAACGGTAAACCTTACGCACCTGCGAAAGCGTGCCGCGTTTGCCTTTGATTTCGTCGGCGATTGCCTGTGCCTGCGCCATATCTGAAAAGCGTGCCTGATTTGAGCGGTCTTTATAAAGTGCCGAAAATCCGTCAAAATAAGCTTTCACCGTGTAATAATCTGTCGGACGGAAGCGCAGGATTTCTTCCTCGCGTTTTACAATCATTGCAAGGGTAGGGGTCTGCACTCTGCCGGCGGAAAGCTGTGCGTTGTGTTTGCAGGTGAGGGCACGGCTGACGTTAAGACCGACCAGCCAGTCAGCCTCGGCACGTGAAAGTGCACTGCGGTAAAGGTTTTCATACTGCGCGGCAGGTCTGAGCGAGGCAAAGCCCTCTTTGATTGCCTTGTCAGTCTGTGATGAAATCCACAAACGCTGCATAGGCTTTTTAAAGTGCGCTTTCTGAATAATCCAGCGTGCGACAAGCTCACCCTCGCGGCCTGCATCGGTTGCAATGACAAGCGAGTCAACCTCGCCGCTGTTGAGCAGGGCGCTGACAGCTTTGAATTGCTTTGACGTCTGCGGAATGACAACGGTTTTCATTTTGTCGGGCAGCATCGGTAAATCTTCCATGCGCCACGTTTTGTATTTGTTGTCGTAAGCCTCGGGGTCGGCAAGTGTCACCAAGTGACCCAACGCCCAGGTGATTATATATTTGTCACCGATGATGCAACCGTTACCATTGCGGCGACAGCCCAGCACACGGGCAATGTCCTTTGCAACGGAAGGCTTTTCGGTCAGAACAAGAATTTTGCCCAAGATGAAGTCCTCCAAAAATTTTTTGTGTTATTTTTGGCAATATTACTGCATATTACATCTATTTTATAATAGCATACAAAATTCCGATTTACAATGTGCAAAAACGATATTATTTGTGTTTTTTGCAACAAAAGTTATTGTAAACTCACTTATATTATGTTAAAATATTTTATTATATAATGGGAGAGAAGGTGCATTGTGGAACTGTACATCATAATTGCGCTGGCGGTAATCTGCGTTGTGCTGGCGGTTGCGGTTGTTGCGGTTGCAAATAAACCAAAAGACAGCGGCCAGACGGCAGAGCAGCTTGCGGTCAATTCGGAAAAAATTGCTTCGCTTGGCACTCAGCTGAATTCTGAGTTTGAACGGAGCCGCCGCGAAACGCAGCTTTTTCAGAAGGATTCCCGTGAGGAAACGGCGCAGGGATTAAAGGAAATGAGCCGCAATCTTGCCGAAATGACAAAGGCAAATTCCGAGTATCAGGCAAAGCTGATTAACGCCCTTAACGAATCTCTCAACTCAATCAGGCTCAACAATATTGAGCAAAACGAAAAGCAAAGCCGCATTATTGCAGAGTCGGTTGAAAAAATGCGTGAAAGCAACGAAAAGAAGCTTGAACAAATGCGTCTTACCGTTGACGAAAAGCTGACATCCACGCTTACGACAAGGCTTGATTCTTCTTTCAAGACCGTTTCCGTTCAGCTTGAAAACGTCAACAAGTCGCTCGGCGAAATGAAGGAGCTTTCAAACGGCGTTACCGCAAACGTCACAACGCTCAACCGTGTGCTGACAAACGTCAAGGCGCGCGGCACCTGGGCAGAGGTTCAACTGGGTGCAATCCTTGACCAGACAATACCCAATATGTACGAAACAAACTTTGCAACGCACCCCAATTCTAAAGAGCGTGTCGAGTTTGCCGTGCGAATCCCTTCGGGTGACGACAGTTCAAGGGTAAGCTATCTTCCCATTGACTCAAAATTCCCCATGGAAGATTACATAAGGCTTTGCGATGCCGCAGACGCCGCAGATGCACCGCTTGTTGCCGCAATGCGAAAAGCACTTGAAGACAGGGTGCTGTCAGAGGCAAAGACAATTTCAAAATATATCAACGTTCCCACCACAACGCCTTTTGCAATCATGTACCTTGCGACCGAGGGACTTTATGCCGAGATTGCTTCGTCACGCTCGGGTCTGCCCGAAAGAATGCAGAAGGATTTCAACGTTATGATTGCGGGTCCCACCACAATCACCGCATTACTCAATTCGCTTTCAATGGGCTTCCGTGCAGTTGCAATCAACGAAAAAGCAAACGAGGTGCGACTGATGCTTTCCGCCGCAAAAACGCAGTATGACAAATTCGGAATTCTGCTTGACAAGGCGAAAAAGAAGATTGATGAGGCAGGCAAAACGCTTGAGGATGCACAGCACCGCAACAATATAATTCAGAAAAACCTCAAAGGCGTTGAGTCAATCGAAGAAGCAAGTGCCGACAAAGTGCTCGGCATTACCGAAACGGCTGATGAATAAAAAACTTACATATATGAAAGGAAAATCACAATGGAAAACGTAAAAGACATTCTCGCAAAAATGACGCTCGAAGAAAAAGCCTCCGTTTGCGACGGCTACGATTTCTGGCACCTCAAAGGCTTTGAAAAGTATGCAATTCCTCAGATTATGGTTTGCGACGGCCCTCACGGTCTGCGCAAAAAGAACTACGAAAAAAGCGGCAACAGCCTGAGCAACTCTGTTCCCGCAGTCTGCTTCCCCACCGCAGTAACAACCGCTTGCTCATGGGACCCCGACCTTCTTTACAAAATGGGTCAGGCCCTTGGCAATAAGTGCCTTGCCGAAGAAGTCGGCGTTCTTCTCGGCCCCGGCATCAATATGAAGCGTTCACCCCTTTGCGGCAGAAACTTCGAGTATTTTTCAGAGGATCCCGTTCTTGCAGGTGAGCTTGCCGCAGGTCTTATTCAGGGCGTTCAGTCCAAGGGCGTCGGCACATCCCTCAAGCATTTCTGCGCAAACAATCAGGAAACACGCCGTATGACAGGCGACAGCATTGTTGACGAAAGAGCACTGCGTGAAATCTACCTCACAGGTTTTGAAATTGCAGTCAAAAAGGCAAAGCCCTGGACGGTTATGAACTCCTACAATAAAATCAACGGCGAACACGGTGCCGAGAACAAGCACACCCAGGTTGAAATTCTCCGCGATGAGTGGGGCTTTGACGGCGTTGTCGTCAGCGACTGGGGCGCAGTCAATCAGCGCGTAAAGGGTCTTGCAAACGGTAATGACCTTGAAATGCCCTCATCTTCCGGCTCAGGCTCAAAGAAGATTGTTGAAGCAATCCGTAACGGTGAACTTGACGAGGCTGTTCTTGACGAAAGAGCAGGCAACGTTCTCAACCTTATCAAAAAAGCCGCTGAGGGTGCAAAGCCCGGCTTTAAATATGACGAAGCGGCTGACCACGACTTCGCAAGAAAGATTGCCGGCGAGTCAATGGTTCTTCTCAAGAATGACGGTATTCTTCCCCTTGCAAACGGACTTAAAGTTGCCGTTATCGGTGACCTTGCCGCAAAGCCCAGATATCAGGGTGCAGGCAGTTCAATCATCAATCCCACAAAGCTTGACAATGCACTTGAACAGCTTAAACTTGCAGGTGTAAACTGCACTTATGCACAGGGCTATGAGCGTTCCGTTGCCAAGGCAAAGAAGAATCCGCAGCACCTTGCTCAGGCTGTTGAGGTTGCAAAGGCAGCAGATGTTGCACTTCTCTTCATCGGTCTGACAGAGGACTTTGAATCAGAGGGCTTTGACCGTTCACACATGGAGCTTCCCGAGGCTCACAACAAGCTTGTTGAAGCTGTGCTTGCAGTCAACAAGAACGTTGTAATCGTTCTTGCGGGCGGTTCACCCGTTGAAATGCCCTGGGCAGACGGTGTAAAGGCAATCCTTAACTCTTACCTCGGCGGTCAGGCAGGTGCAGGCGCAGTTGCCGATATCCTTACCGGTAAGGTCAATCCCTGCGGTAAGCTTGCCGAAACCTATCCGCTTTGCATTAATTGCACACCCAGCAAAAACAACTTCCCCGGCAACCCCGCAACCGTTGAATACAGAGAAAGCATTTACATCGGTTACAGATATTACGATAAAATCAACAAGGAAGTCCGCTTCCCCTTCGGCTTCGGTCTTTCTTACACAACGTTTGAGTATTCTGCACTCACCCTTGACAAAAATGCAATGGATGAAAACGAAACTCTTACCGTTAAATTCAACATCAAGAACACAGGCAAAGTTGCAGGCTATGAAATTGCTCAGGTCTACGTTGCCGACAAGGAAAGCACAATCTTCCGCCCTGTCAAAGAGCTTAAGGGCTTCAAGAAAGTATGGCTTGAAGCAGGCGAAACCAAGGAGGTTTCCGTTGAACTTTCAAGAAGAGCTTTCGCTTTCTACAACACGAAGCTCAATGACTGGAGCGTTGAGAGCGGCGAATTCGAAATTCTCGTCGGTGCTTCCAGCCGTGACATCAAGCTTTGTGCAACCGTCAACGTAACATCTGCACTTAGTGCGGCAGATATTCCCGACTATTCACAGAGCGCACCTCTTTACTACACAGGTGAGGTCACCAATGTTCCCGATGACCAGTTTGCAACCGTTCTCGGCCGCGAAATCCCCCCCGCATTCCCCGATGCAACAAAACCCATCACAATCACCGACAACTTTGAAAACTGCCAGCGCACAAAGACAGGTAAGCGCCTTTACAACATCATCACAAAGGCAATCGGTCTGTTCACAAGCGGCAACGGTCAGGGCTTTGCACTTGCCATTGCAACACAGACTCCCTTCCGTGATTTCATTTCAATGAGCGGCGGCGTATTCAGTGAGGATATGGCTCAGGGTCTGTGCAACGCCATCAACGGTGAAAAGCACGGTTGGAGCAAGATTCTTAAGGGCATCCCCTCGGCAATCACCAAGATTGGTCCGCTTCTCAAGAATATCTAAAATTGTAAAGACGGAGGTTTTTTCGCAATGAAAAAATCAGCATTTGTTAAAACTTTCTGCGTCATGCTCAGCATTATTCTTGCCGTTGCCGCAATTCCCGTTGCGGTTTCGGCAAACAGCGCTGAGGTCAGATTTGACGTTATCAGCGATATTCATTACTTCGGCAATAAATTAAAGGGCGAAGAGGGCAATCAGGCGTGGATTGACTACATTGAAAGCTCAACCCGTCAGTTCGATTTGCAGGATGCTCTGCTTGACGCCGCACTCTCATCCTTTGTATTAAAGGATGCCAAGGATAAGCCTGATTATCTGCTTATCCCCGGTGACCTTACAAAAGACGGCGAGCTTCAGAGTCACGTTGAGCTTGCCGAAAAGCTTGAGGCTTTTGAAAAAGAAAGCGGAATTGAAATCTTTGTAATTAACGGCAACCACGACATCAACAACAGCAAGGCGGTGACCTTTGAAAACGGTGTCGAAGAGCCTGCAACAAAGACAACTCCCGAAGATTTCCGCAGAATTTATGCAAATCTCGGCTACGACCACGCAACGGCACACTTTGTGCCTGCCGAGGGCAATAAGGGCGGCATGCTGTCTTATGCGGTTGAGCTTGACGGTTATTACATTATCGCCATTGACTCCTGCCAGTATTCCGAGGATAACGGTGCTGAGGGCGACGAGCACCTGACCGACGGTAAAATCGGTGACGACCTGCTCAATTGGGTTGTTGACCAGGCAAATTATGCCAAGGAAAAGGGTCTGACCGTTGTCGGTTTGCAGCACCATAATCTTATTCCGCACATGGAAATTGAAGAGGCAACAATCTGGGCGTTTGTTGTTGAGGATTGGCAGAGAATTGCCGAGGCTTATGCCGATGCAGGCGTTCACTATATCTTCACAGGCCATTTCCATTCTCAGGATATTGTTTCACACACGTCCGACAACGGCGAAACCGTAAGTGACATTATGACAGCAAGCCTTACAGGCTTCCCCAACCTTTTCAGAACGGTTGATTTCAAAACCGATTCTCAGGGCAAGGTAACAGCCGACATCAGGAGCTTTGACGTTGACACCGACAAGCAGATTGTCTGCGGTGACAGAGTTTTTGAAAAGCCCTTCAAGTATTCTTACTCGTTCTTCAAAACTTACAGTGAAACCGGCGCAAGAGGTTTTGCTTTCAACGCCGTTATGGGTCTGATTGACGACTATCTGCCTCAGATTCAGGCGGCAGGAGGTCTTTACAACTTCCTTGTTGCAAACGGAATTGATCTTGAACAGATTATTATTGATGCGCTGGGCACAAACGGACTTGAAATCGGTCCTATTGAAATTCTGACTGTCAGGCAGAATCTCGGCAGCTTCATCAGAGAGCTTTGCGGTCAGGTTGATGAACTTTTCGTTAATGATATCGCCTCAACAAAGGCGTTTGTTGAGGAAATTCTTTCAAAACTGATTGATTTTGAGGTCAGTGAGCTTCCCGCAACAAGCCTCATTGAGCCGCTCGGTCTCGGCGACCCGAACAAACCCGGCACACTCGGCGATGCGGCAAATATCGTTATGTACACTGCGTTCAGCGGTGACGAGGATATTTCAGACGACGAATTTATGCTTGACGTGCTTGACGGATTTGAAAACGGCGACACGGCAGAAAGATTTTTCAACGTTCTGTTTGACGTTGTCGTAAACGACCTCGCACAGGAAAAAATCTTAAGCGGTCTTGACCTCAACCTTGGCGCACTATTCCCCAAGGGCGCACCTCTTTTCATCACCGGTCAGATTCTTAACGCAACCCTCAGCGTTATTTTCGGCGGCGATACAAGCCTGCTCAACATTGTCAACTCAGTGCTTGCAATCCCGCTTGTTCCCGATGAGTATTCATCCGTAAATGCAATTATCGACCACCTCAAGGAAGAATACATTACCCAAAGCCAGTATGAAGCCTGGGGCCACACAATTGCATGGATGGTCAGCACAATGCTCTTTGACGAAAATCCCGAACAGGGTAAGGATTGCAACGCAAAAATCGTTTATGACGGCCCCGTTGAGGTTATTCCCACGGTTGCCGACCTGCGTTTGCCCGCTCACGTTGTAACAACACTCGGTGAGGATTCAACAACAAGCTGGAACGTCACGTGGTACACAAAGCACGGCGTAAACGGTACCGACATTCAGATTATTCCTTACAGCGAAAATCCTGATTTTGAAAACGCCGAAAGCATTGATACAATCACGGTTTCGGCAAGCACAGAGCAGTGCAGACGCGAATATCCCGGTGCAGACCTTGGTATTTTAGCGCTTCTTAACTATCCCAAGGAATATGTTCACCACAACATTACTCTGACAAACCTCACACCCGGCACAAAGTACAGCTACCGCATCGGTGATGCATCTTTCGGCTGGTGGAGCGAGGCAGGTGTCATTGAAACGGCGGCAGGCGAGAGCGGCTTCAATTTTGTTTTCCTCAGCGATATGCAGGCACAGAATGAGAAGCAGTACAAGACCTTCGTCAACGTTGTAAACACCGCAATGAACAAATACCCCGAAACAAAGTTTATCGTGTCGGCAGGCGATAACGTTGACTACGGCGAAAACTTCAAACTCTGGGGTTACCTGTTTGACGGCTTGCAGGACGTTTTCCTTGACGTGGCATTTATGCCCACAACGGGCAACCATGAGGATGAGGGCGCAGTCTTTGATCAGGCGTTCAATATTCCTTATGCCGCAAACAGACAGGACAGCGGTATTTACTATTCCTACGATTACAATGACGTTCATTTCATTCATCTCAACACTAACGATATTGTTGACGACAAGCTCAGCGAAGAACAGCTTGAATGGCTCAAAGCCGATGCAAAAGCAAGCGACGCAGACTGGAAGATTGTTGTCTTGCATAAGGCGCTTTATTCCAACGGCTCACATTATGATGACGGCGACGTTGTCGGAATGAGAGCACAGCTTTCCGCACTGCTGCCTTATCTCGGCATTGACCTTGTTCTTCAGGGCCACGACCACGTTTACCTGAGAACAGACGTTATGAACGCAAACCTTGTTTCTGCAACAAAGACACAGACTGTCACACATAACGGTCAGGATTATGAGTGCAAGATGCTGCCCGACGGAACAATCTATACAATTCCCGCCTGCGCAGGTGTCAAGCTGTACAAAACAAAGGATACCGCTGCAACAGACGAACTCTTCCCCAGGGCAGAGAGTATTGTTGACGTTGAAAATCCCGTGTTCACCGCAATCACCGTTGACGGCAACAGACTTTATTACGATGCCTACACCGTAACGGGCGAAAATGAAACAGAGCGTATCGACTCTTTTGCAATTGAAAAAGACCTTGATGCCGCCCCTGCTTATGATACCGTATTTTCGGGCATTGCGGAATTCATTCTCACAAACGTCGACTTCACCGTCATCTGGGAAATTTTCGTGAAGGTTTTTCCGTTCTATTCAGAAATTTGTGATATGATGTAAAATTAAAGTCGGATGTTCTTGCGGAACATCCGACTTTTTTCATGTACACATAAAAAAACAGAGGCAAATTACTGCCTCTGTTAATTTTTATCAATATTGCTCCTGCAAGTCAGGGTTATAAGCAGTGGTGGAATCAGTGGTTGACGGCGTTGTGGGAACCGGTATTGACGGTATTGTCGAGTCAAAGAACGAATTCGTAGTGGTGTCTTCTCCGCCCCAATCCTCTGAGGTCGTGTCATTGCTATACTCGGTAGTGGTGCTTGTCAACCACGACGGCCAACCGATGGTGTGGCGTGTTGTCTCGGTAGTGGTGTCGTTTTCCCACTGCGGATAGGTTGAAGATTCTGTGGTGCCGTCACTCTGTTCTCCTTCA
The DNA here is from genome assembly GCA_045595825.1 of Acutalibacteraceae bacterium. Lineage (GTDB taxonomy): Bacteria > Bacillota > Clostridia > Oscillospirales > Acutalibacteraceae > CAG-177. Next base: position 48,524 of record JAZOBD010000020.1, on the reverse strand, counting down.
TATCCGGGATTGTAGTACTCGGTTGTGGTGCCGGAGCTTGTGGTGTAGCCGACCGGAGATTTGGAAACGACCATATCAAGCGCTGATTTGTGATTGTTTTCGTCAATGACGATGTTGGTTGTGCCGTAAAGTGATGTTTGAAGATTGCGTGCGGAAATGGGGTAGTCAACAACCCAGACGAAAAGGCTGGGATATGACCAGGTTGAGATGTAAACGCCTGCGCACAGATTGTCGTTGGGCTCAACGCTTTTTGTGATTTTAAAATTCATCCAACCCTGCGTAAGCGCCTGCGTACCCAAAGAAACAATTTCCGAGCTGCGGTAATTTGTTGAAATGTAGGGCAGAATTTCATCAAGCATATTGTCAAGCTGAGAGAGGCTTGCGCTCTTTGTCTTGCGGATGAGTGACTCAATCAGACAACGCTGACGGCGTGTGCGCTCAACCTCACTGTCCAGCTTTCTGATACGTGCATAAACAAGTGCATGCGTGCCGTCAAGCAATACGGTATCGCCGCTTGTAAAGTCGTTGTGGCGGGTTGTGCGGTTCATGTAACGTGCTTCTGCGGATGTAATCGGCACTTCAACGCCGCCAAGCAGGTCAATGACCTTGACAAAAGATTTGAAATCAATTGAAACGTAGTGGTCAATTGTGATTTTGTAGTTGTTCTCGATTGTTTCAATCAGGGTGAGCGGTCCGCCCCACGAATAAGAGTGGTTGAGCTTGTCGTAACGGATGTCACCGTCGATGTTCATGTAAGTGTAAGAGTCACGCATAAAAGAGGTGAGCGTGATGGTTTGAGTAGATTTGTTAAGCGAAACGAGCATCATTGTGTCGGAAAGGCCGTCATTTTCGCCGAGCAACAGAACGTTTATAACGTTTTTACTTGTCAGCTTTTCGCCGCCGTTGGTTGCCCACTGTTGCAGAATTCCTTTGAGCGTGCTTGCGTCAACGTCATACTGCTTCTGGAAATTCTCAAGCTCCTTATCATCAATCTCTTCCTCAAAGGTGACGTGAGAGTTGTCAAAATTGAATCCGTCATCAAAGTCGATAAGACCGACCTTGCTGTACATGTAAATGCCGCCCGAAACGGCAAGCGTTGCAAAAACTGCAACGAAAACGCCCAACACAACCGCCAGTTTCATATTACGTTTGTTGTTGCGAAAAAGGAACGGTCTGAGCTGGTATTTCTTGAAGTGTGCCCACTTGTTTTTAAAACCGCGGGGCGCACTGTGACTTAGCACATCCTGATATTTACTTTTCTGATTTTTCTCTTTTTTCTTTCCCAAATTAATCACCCGACAGTACGGTATTTCCTTATATCCTTTATATTATAACAGATAATGGCACAAAAAAATCAATTTTTTGTAAATTTATTAAAAATTTAAATAAAAAAGCGGAGATTTTTCACTCCGCTTTTAAACTTATTTATTGGTTTCGATTTTGCCGTAAAGTGAAGCGGAGGCAGAATCTGAACGAGGGGGTCTTGAAGGCTGAGAAACAGATGAGCTGCGATTGTTTTTGTTGTATCCGTTATCGCGGCGACCTCTGTTACCGTTGTAACCGCCTTTTCTGTTGCCGTAGCCGTTTGTGGGTTTGAAGCCTTCTTCAAGCGTAATAACAACCTTGCGGTCACCGTCGCTGCCGACGGAGTGGGATGAAACTCCTTCAATTTCCTGAATGGCTGTGTGTATAATTCTGCGCTCGTAAGGGTTCATGGGGTCAAGCACAACATTTCTGCCGTATTTCTTGACCTTTGCGGCGTTCTTGCGGGCGAGGGCACGCAGTGTGCTTTCTCTTTTTTCGCGGTAGTCGCCGATGTTGAGAGAAACTCTCTTGTAACCTTCCGTGCCTTTGTTGAGAACAAGGCGGACAAGGTACTGAATGGCGTCAAGTGTTTCGCCGCGTCTGCCGATTATCGAGCCGTAATCTTCTTCGCAGGTAAGGTTGATGCGGATATCCTCATCATCCTCTTCAAAAGTAATTTCAATGTTTTCGTTACCGAGGCTTGCAAGGATTGTGCGCAGGTACTGTTCTGCTTTTTCAAAGGGGGATTCGGGGATTTCGATTGATGCTCTGATTTTAGCAGGTGCACCGCCGAAAAGGCCGAGAACCTTTGCTTTGGGCATTTCGATAACTTCATATTTTATATCGGCATCTTCTGTGACACCAAGTGCCGCAGGTGCGGCAGCCTTGGCTTCGTCAATGGAAGCGCCGGTGACGATTACTTCTTTAATCAATAAATTCACCACCAAAAATTATTAGGGCGGGTCCGATTATTTGGAATCCCTGTTTTTGTTTGCCGCAACACGTTTGAGATTGTTTTCTCTTGAGCGGCGCTGGATGGTTTCCTCAATCATAAGCTTGGAAATCATCTTTCTCGGGCTGTGAGTGTAGTTGAGAATAACAAGCGTGAGAAGTGAGAATACACTTGATGCAATCCAGTAAATACCAATGCCGGCAGGGAAATTAAGAACGAAATAAAGGGAAAACAGCGGCATACCGAACGTCATGCAGCCCATGCTCGGATTTTTAGCCATGGCAGGATTGCTTTGTTTTTGTTTGAGCATTGAAAATACGCCCGATGCAAGTGAAGAGACGAAAGAAAGCACCGGAATTGCCCAGATAGCTCCGAAGGGGCTTCCCCAGGGGACATCGCCCAAGGAGAACAGGCCGAAAAAGTCGAAATTAACACTTTTGATAAGCGTGTAAACACTTTCAGGAAGTTTGTCGCCGACAGCGGCGTAAATCTGGTCGATGTTCTGAATTATCATAAGCTCTTCAAGTCTTGCGTTTTTGCCGGTGAGAGAAAGAGTGGCAAGACCTTCTTTGAGAATGGCTATCACGCTGTCATCAACCATAAGGAAATTGCTCAGCGGATAATAGATAACGCCGATAAGACCGAACATGACGGGGAACTGAATAAGCATGGGTGCACAGCCCATATTGAAGGGGCTCTGACCTTCACGCTGATAAAGTGCCTGAGTTTCTTCCTGAATTCTTTGCTGATTGCCTGCGTATTTTTCCTGAATACGGCGAAGCTTGGGCTGAAGGCGCATGGTTTTCGCAGTGCTTTTCTGCTGACTGATTGATGAAGGCACAAGAATAAGCCTTGCAATCAAAGTCAGAATAACGATTGCAACGGCGTAGTTGTCAACAAACTCATAAATGAACCTGAGAACATAACCAAAAGGTACGCCGAGAACCGAATAAATGGATTCAAACATTTACTTGTCCTCCGAATCAGAGTGGTTTTTCTTTGACGGAACGGGATCGTAGCCGCCGGGGAAGAGGACGTTGCATCTCAAAAGTCTTGCAACAGCAAGCAGACATCCGCGAAACACACCGTGAACCTCGATTGCCTCAAGGGCATACTGCGAGCAGGTGGGGTAATACCTGCACATTGGCGGAAAAAGCGGCGAAATCCGTTTTCTGTAAAAACGGATCGCTTTAAGCAGAAAGTTTTTCATAATTTACCGTTTGCCTGAAAAACAGGTCAGGAAATCACGCCAAGCTCTTTGAGCTGGCGGAGCATAATGCGACTGATGTCGGTACTTTTGAGATTTTGTGTCTTAAATCTTGCAACGAACACAATGTCATAACCGGGCGCACAGAGAGGCGCAAGCGATAAAAACGCGGCACGGATAATGCGGCGGCAACGGTTGCGTTGCACGGCATTGCCGAGCTTTTTGCTTGCGGTTATCCCTATACGGCAAAGACCTGCGCGGTTCTTAACAATGTAGGTAACCAACGCAGGATCGGTTTTTACTTTACCGCGCTTGTAGGTGCGGTTAAATTCATAATTCTGATTTAAGGTAATAAGATCAGGCAACGCCATCAATCCAAATCCGACCGACAGGTCAATTAATAAGTGAGCTGCTTTCTGCCTTTAGCTCTGCGGCGAGCAAGAACCTTGCGGCCGTTCCTGTCAGCCATTCTCTTGCGGAAACCGTGCTCCATCTTGCGATGACGCTTTTTGGGCTGATATGTCCTTTTCATTGTTCTGACCTCCGTTTCAATTTTTATATTCCAACAACAATAATCGCAAACCTTGATTAACAGTGACGAAAATTGATGCGGTAATCATGACAACAAAGGGGTTAAACCCCTGCGAATGCCTATTATATAACAGATTTTGCAATTATGTCAACTGTTTTTTCATAACTTTTAAATATTTTTATTATAATATATAGCGAAAAATCAACCAAAAAGAAAAAGGTGCTCGCCGTGAGCACCTTTTTTGTTGAATCAGTCAAGCTTTGCTTTAAGATAGTTGTCGTAGAAATCTTTGACGCCTGCGTAGAAATCGTCAACAGTGCCGTCATTCTTCATAACGTAGTCAGCCATCTTTTCGCTTTCGCTGGTGTGGAAAATTTCCTCTTCGTGAAGGTCGTTTTCGCGAAGCTTTTCAACGCTCTTGCCGTCGCGCTCTGAGCCGCGTGCAAGCATTCTCTGATAACGGACCTCGTCGTCGCTGATAACAACGTCAACAAGAACAAACTTGTCGCCGAAAGCCTTTTTGAAAACCTCAATGTCAGAGGGGGGACGGATGCCGGAAACAAGGAAATTGGGGCTGTCGGATTCCTTGATTTTCTTGACAATCATTTCGGGGAAGAAGGTCTGACCGTTTTCGGACATATACTTCTTGGATGTTGCGTGAAGGTTATCACGGGTAAGCTCAAGGCCGTCTTTTGCGGCAAGCTCTCTGACAACGTCACCGATGGAAATCATAGGAAAGTCGTAAGTTTTTGCTACATATTCAAGAAAGAAATCTTTGCCTGTGCCGTTTTTGCCAACTGCTGCAAGTACCATAATTTTTACCTCCGTTTTTGATATCTTTATAAGTTTACATTAAATAATGCGGTTTGTCAATATCAGTCAAGACGCACTTCTTTGCCCGTTTTTGCCGATTCATAGATGGCACACAGAATCTTTATCAGGTCAATGCCTTGCTGGGGCACAAAAACAGGGTCGGCTTTACCCTCGAGAACATCGATAAAATGAGAAATGTTTCTGCGGTGGCCGTCAAAGGTGATGCCTGACGGAATCTTTTTGTTAACGTTTTTACCGTTTTTCTCGGAGAAAATCTTTGCTTTGCCGTTTTTCCAGAAAAGACCCGACTGAGTGCCGCGGAGTTCAACAAAGCGGTGCTCCTTGAAAATGTTTGATGCCCAGGAAAACTCAATCTGAAGCACTGCGCCGTTTTCAAAGCGGATAAGACCCATGGCAAGGTCTTCAACATCAAAGGTGCCGCCCTCAACTTTGTCGCCGAACATCGAATTTTTGGAATCGCTTGAATCGCTGTCGGCAAATTTACAGAAGGTGTTGCCGCTGACGCTGACGGGCTTTGGATTGCCCATAAGCCAGACTGCAAGGTCAATCATGTGAACACCAAGGTCAATGAGCGGACCGCCGCCCGACATTGCTTTTGTGGTGAACCAGCCGCCCTTGCCGGGGATGCCTCTGCGGCGCACCCAGCCGCATCTTGCGGCATAAACCTCGCCGAATTCGCCGTTGTCGGACATTTCCTTGAGCTTCATGGAAGCAGGCAGATAGCGGTTGTTGCGGATTATCATAAGCGTTTTGCCTGCCTTGTCGGCAGCAGCTTTCATTTTGAGCGCCTCGTCAACGTTGATGGCATCGGGTTTTTCGCAAAGCACGTGTTTTCCTGCTTCAAGAGCCTCAACAGCGATGACCGAGTGAAGATAATTTGGCGTGCAGATTTCAATGTAATCAATGCTTTCGTCCTTTAAAACTTCTTTATAATCCTTGTAAACCTTGGCGTTGGGAAACTGTTTGAGATATTTTTCCGCTCTGCCGTCAACGATGTCGCAAAGAGCAACAACCTCGGAACGCTTTTCAAAGTGATAAGCGGGGAAATGGGCTGTTCTTGCAATTCCGCCGCAACCGATGATGCCGACCTTGAATTTTGCCATAAATACCACTCCTGCAAATTATTTAGAGATTTTCCGCCTGCACTGTGCAGGCGGAGTTACTTTTGTTATTTGTTTTCGTTTTCCTGCTTTTCAAGCTTTTCACGCAGACGGTCATAAACCTCCTGCCCAATGTCGGGGTTGCCCTTTGAATAGCCGGGGACGAGCATATCACCTGCTTTTGCAGGGTTGGTGCAAAGGGTGTCGTTGCGCCATTTTTCGCGCTCGTCGGCGTTTCTGAGATTGGGGATATCCATAGGCTTTCCGCCCTCTAAAACGGAACGGTAAGCAAACATACCGGGCAGGAACATATCAAGTGCTTCGAAAACGTCAATGGTATCGGCAGTGGGATTGCCGTAAAGCTTTTCAACAAAATTATACATTGTATAGAAATCGGAACCGCCGTGACCCCACTCCTCCGAAAGATAGCTCAGACGGTCGTCGGTTGAGGTAAGCTCGCTCTTGGAATCGTTTGCACCCTCTGTTTCGTCACAGTTGACGTAAAGAGTGCCGACTCCGCCTGCCTCAGCGTCTTCACGTGAACTTTCCATGCGTCCCTTTGAGCCGTAAATTGAGTACCAGATGGAGTTTTTGGACGGACCGACGCCGTGAATACTTTTGAGAATTGCGCCATTTTCAAGTGTTATGATTTCAACACCGATGGGGCCTGCTTTTGCGCCCATTCTGTACATTCTTGCGTTGAACGGAGCCTCAAAGCCCGTGACTTTTACGGGGCGCATACCGGTGATATGGATGAGCGGGCCGATTGAGTGTGTGCAATAATAGCAGGCGTGCATTGTATTGCGCCAGTGGTCGGGGTTTGCCCGTGTGTAGCCGTGCCAGCCGGGCTCGCAGTTGTGCATATATTCGCCTTCGCCGTATTCGAATTCGCCGAGCACGCCTTCCTGATAAAGCTCACGCATCTTTTTGGGTGCGGGCATATAGCAGTAGTTTTCGGCATAGGCGTAAATTTTACCGCTTCTTTCGATTGCTTCGATAAGCTCAACGGCTTCTTTCATTGTTTCGACGGGAAGAACCTCGCTGATAACGTTGAAACCTGCATCAAGGCACTTAATGGCAAAAGGAACGTGATCGTTGGCAAAGTTGGCAAGCACCACGGCATCCATATCATGCTTTAAAAATTCGTCAAAATCGTTGTAGAAAGTGATATTTTCCGTGCCGTACGTCTCTTTTGCCTTGTCAAGAGAAGGCTGATAATTGTCACAAATTGCAACAAGCTCTGCGTTTTTTGCTTTTACGCAGTAATCCATCATTGTTCTGCCGCGACCTGCACCAAGAACGCCGATACGCTTCTTTTCACGCTTGTGGAGTGTGCGACAGAAAGAACAGTCTTCATTGACCATATCAACGCTGTCAATGTTGTATTCGGTGAGCACCGCTTCCCAGCGGTCTTTCATACCGACGTCGTATTCGACGGGTACAAAGCCTGCTGAGAGATAGCTTTTGACAGCACCTTTGCGCCACTCGTCCGTGGTAAGAAAGATGTAATCAACATCCTGTGCGGCAAGCTTTTTGATTACAACGTTGTTAAGGTATTTACCAAGACCTTTGCCGCGGAAATCGGTTTTCATGCCGACCATATGAACCTCACCGCAGTTCTTTTCGGGGTGAAAAATACCCGTTGCGGTGGCAACGTGCTCGCCCTCGTAATCAAGGAAAAATACGTCGGTTTCAAGATTTACGTTTTGGCGGTTTGTCAGACGTCTGTCAAAGGTATCCTCGTCAGCCTCGTCATCGACAAGACCGTTTTTGCAACACTCGCACCAGTCAAGCTTTTCGCTTTCTTTGGTGTAATTTGAGAATGAATATCCCTCGGGCAGTTCAAATTCGGGGATAGGTGTACCTTTGAGCCAATACATTTTTAACTGTGCCATGAAATAACTCCTTATAATACTTCAAAAGTCGCTGTGGGATAAGCGCTGTTCAGGTGAGAATGATCGTTCAGATAGCAAAGAGCAACGTCGGCAAACGGGCCGGTGCCCTCCTTATAAAATACAATCTTAGTAACGCAGGCATTGCAGAAGCCCGGGTCAAACGACTGCTTCCAGTCAAGCCCGAGCAGAGCAAAATAAAGATATGTATTTATTGCGGCGTGGGCGGCGACAAGCACTTTTTCGCCTTTATTAAAACGCGCGCGCAGGTACTTTACAAAATCACACGCGCGTGCGTACCTTGTTTCGTCGCAATCGTTGTCACCTTTTGTAATGATGAATCTTTCATATTCCTCGGTGCCCTCTGCTGCGACGGCACAACCGCCGAGAAAACTGTTGATTTCCCCGATTGTCTTGCCTTTGTATTCGTTACTGATACCGCATTCGGTGAGAAGGGGATGTATCTCAACCGTTCTGGCGCCGTTTTCAGGCTGCCTTGTTGCAACGGCGGCGGCAGTAGAGGCGGCACGTTTCATTCCGCTTGCCAGAATGTGGTCAAGCGCAAGCTGTGAAAAATGCTCACCGAGCAGTCTGACCTGGTTTTCGCCGACGGGTGAAAGCACACAGTCTTCGCGACTTTCGATATCATCATCGGTCACACCGCCGACATTACCCAGTGACTGACCGTGGCGCACCAGATAAAGTTCCGTTTCGATTACGGGCTCCTTTTTGTCTGCCATATAAGCCTCCTGTATAAATAACCCGACTGCATGAAACAGTCGGGCGGATATTATGCTATACGATGACCGTCCTTGAGTTTAACCTTGCCGATAAAAGGAATTTTAAGAAAACCTGTAACGATATCGTCCTCAAAAGTGACACAAAGGTCAATATCTTTGTTGGGCAGGAGGGAGGTCTGAACAACGGCGGTGAGAGTGTCGCCGTCTTCTTCGACAGAAATGATGTCGATGTCGGGAATTTCCACACCGGGAACGTTAAGGTCAAACGCATACTGACCGTTTTCCTCAAAAACTTTGATTTCAGCAGGGCCTTTGAAAAACATTGTGTCAACGCGGCAACCCCAGGTGCCTAAACCTATCATAGTAAATCTCCTTTCGGTGTTCCATTATTTAAATGTATTTTAGCATAACCTTTATAAATATTTCAATAGATATAAAAATAAAATTAAAAAATGAGTGTTTTGTGTTGCATTTAAAGTCAAAAACTTATATAATAATGTTTCGCGAGTAAAATATTTTACTTTCAGTTAAAATAAAAATAAATAGAATTTTTTAAAAAGCGTAAAAACGCACTTGAAAAGATTGAAAATCACCTGTTTTCAAGCACATTATATGGTGTGTTTTGTGCTGTTTGGGCACATTATGTGCAAAATGTACAAAACAAGGCCTCTTTCAGGCGCTGTATTTGACTCAAAAGGCTTGATTCTGCGTTGTTTCGGGCTTTTTTCAGACTGTCAAAAAAAATTAAAAAAATTTCAAAAAACACTTGCATTTTTAAAAACATTATGTTATTATACATAAGTGCGCGTTTGGCTTAAAGGGTGAATTATGCTCAAAAGCAGCCTAAACGTGCAAATGATATGCGTTGACGCGGGAGGTGGCCGTCCTTCGAGACGGGGAATTTCCGCCGAGTATGTCCGATTTTAAACCGGGCGAAACTGTGTTGGTTCGTTCCTGCCGTTCCCGGGCAGGATGACGACTTACGCAGGTGCAATCAGCAAAACTTTCCCGGAACGTGTTTTCCGGCTTTTTTAAGCGGAAGGGTTGAAACACGCGGGTCAGTTTAAACTTTTTTGCAGCGTGCCCGCCAATTACTAAGGAGGCGTTTTCACATGGCAGTTAAGGGAAAAATCAGAATCAGACTCAAGGGTTATGATCACAACCTTGTTGACAAGGCAGCAGAAAAGATCGTAGAAACCGCAAAGAGAACAAACGCTCAGGTTTCCGGTCCCGTTCCGCTCCCCACTGAAAAAGAGGTTGTTACAATCCTTCGTGCAGTTCACAAGTACAAGGACAGCCGCGAACAGTTTGAGCAGCGCACACACAAAAGGCTTATCGACATTATCAGACCTTCTGCAAAGACAGTTGAGGCTCTGACAGGTCTTGAGCTTCCCGCAGGCGTAGAAATCGAAATTAAGCTTTAATTCACGATTATCTGCTAATGCAGGTCAAGTTGGCGAAAGTCAACCAATAACCTAAAGGAGGAAAGCATTAAAATGCAAAAGGCAATCATCGGCAAGAAAATCGGTATGACACAGATTTTCGACGCAAAGGGCAACGTTGTTCCTGTAACAGTTGTTGAAGCAGGCCCCTGCAACGTTGTCATGAAGAAAACAGTTGAGAACGACGGCTACGAAGCAATTCAGCTCGGCTTCGGTGATGTTAAGGCTCAGCGCGTTAACAAACCCATGAAGGGTCACTTCGCAAAGGCTGACGTCGCTCCCAAGAAAACTCTCAAAGAGTTCAAGCTCGACGACATGAACAGTGTCAACGTCGGCGACACAATCAAGGCTGACATCTTTGCAGCAGGCGACAAAGTTGACGTTGCCGGCACAAGCAAGGGTAAAGGCACAGCGGGCTCCATTAAGAGATGGAACTTCGCAAGACTCAAGGAATCTCACGGTACAGGTCCTGTTGCAAGACATGCCGGCTCACTCGGCGCTTGCTCCGATCCCTCAAGAGTTTACAAGGGAAAGAAACTTGCAGGTCACCTCGGTCACGAAAGAGTCACAATCCAGAATCTTGACATCGTCAAGGTTGATGCTGAGAACAATCTCATCGCTATCAAGGGCGCTATCCCCGGCCCCAAGGGCGGCATCGTTCTCATCAGAGATACAGTTAAGAAAGCGTAAGAGAGGAGTAGAAAACAATGCCTAATGTATCAGTATTTGACATGAACGGTAAAAAGCTTGATACAATCGAGCTTGCAGAAAGCATTTTCGGAATCGAACCCAGCATTCCCGCAATGCACCTCTGCGTAGTCAGCTATCTGGCTAACCAGCGTCAGGGCACACAGTCTACCCTTACGCGTTCAGAAGTCAGCGGCGGCGGCAAGAAGCCTTGGCGCCAGAAGGGCACAGGCCGCGCAAGACAGGGCTCCACAAGAGCTCCCCAGTGGTACCACGGCGGTATCGCTCACGGTCCCAAGCCCCGTGACTATCAGAAATCAGTCAACAAGAAGGTCAGACGCCTTGCAATGAAATCAGCTCTTTCCGCAAAAGTTGCAGATAACGAGCTCATCGTTCTTGACAGCCTCAAGCTCGACGCTATCAAGACAAAGGAAATGGCAAAGGTTGTCAACGCTCTTGAAACCGGCAAGAAGACACTCTTCGTTCTTCCCGAAAAGAACGACGTCATCTACAGAAGCGCACGCAACATCGCCGGCGTAAAGACAACTCTTGTTACAACACTCAATGTTTACGATATCCTCAACTGCGACACAGTCGTTATCCTTAAGGATGCCGTAAGCAAGATCGAGGAGGTTTACGCATGAGTAGATTAGCACAGGATATTATCCTCCGCCCCATCATCACCGAGGCAAGCATGGACGGCATCGCCGACAAGAAGTACACCTTCGCAGTTGCCAAGGACGCTAACAAGATTGAGATTGCAAAGGCAATCGAAGAGCTTTTCAAAGTTGAAGTTGCTAAGGTCAACACCATCAACTGCGACGGCAAGCTCCGCAGATACGGCCGTTTCGAGGGCTACACAGCTTCCTGGAAAAAAGCAATCGTTACTCTTACCGAAGACTCCAAGACAATCGAGTTCTTCGACGGTATGATGTAATATATAGTAATTAATTAAAGGAAAACCTTTTTAATCCGGCGGTAAAGTATGGAGAGTGACAAGCTCCGCAAAGCCGCTCAGAGGAGAGTGAGTAACTTGTCTATTAAGTTTTACAACCCGACAACAAACGCAAGACGTAATATGTCGGTTACTGATTATTCCGAGCTCTCAAAGGTTGCTCCCGAAAAGAGCCTTCTTGTTTCCCTTAAGAAGAACTCCGGTCGCAACAGCTACGGAAGAATCACAGTTCGCCACCGTGGCGGCGGACAGCGCAGAAAGTATCGTGTAATCGATTTCAAGCGCAATAAGTTCGACGTTCCCGCAACAGTAAAGACTGTTGAGTATGACCCCAACCGCTCAGCTTTCATCGCCCTCGTCGAGTATCAGGACGGTCAGAAGAGCTACATCATCTATCCCGACGGTCTTAAAGTCGGCGATACAGTTATCGCGGGTCCTACAGCAGATATTAAGCCCGGCAACGCACTTCCGCTTTCAAGCATCCCCGTTGGTACAGTTGTACACAACGTTGAGCTTTATCCCGGCAGAGGCGGCCAGCTCGCAAGAGCAGCAGGTAACTCCGCACAGCTCATGGCTAAGGAAGGCACACTTGCCCTTCTTCGTCTGCCCTCAGGTGAGCTTCGCAACGTTCCTGCAAACTGCATGGCAACCATTGGCCAGGTAGGTAACCTTGATCACGAAAACGTTAAAATCGGTAAAGCAGGCCGTAAACGTCACATGGGTTGGAGACCGACCGTTCGCGGTTCCGTCATGAACCCCTGCGACCATCCTCACGGCGGTGGTGAGGGCAAAGCCCCCATCGGCAGACCCGGTCCTGTTACCCCCTGGGGCAAGCCCGCTCTCGGCCTGAAGACCAGAGCAAAGAAGAAGCAGTCCGACAAGCTTATCATCAAGCGTCGTAACGACAAGTAAGTGAAAGGAGCAGATAATAATGGGCAGAAGCGTGAAAAAAGGACCTTTCGTGCAGCCTAAACTGCTCGAGAGAGTTGTGGAAATGAACAAAACCGGCGAAAAGCAGGTTCTCAAGACCTGGAGCCGTGCTTCCACCATCTTCCCCGACTTTGTCGGTCACACATTTGCTGTTCACGACGGACGTAAGCACGTTCCCGTCTACGTTACAGAAGATATGGTCGGCCATAAGCTCGGTGAATTCGCACCCACACGTACCTACAGAGGTCATGCGGGTTCAAAAACAACAAACAACGGTAAATAAGCAGTCGAAAGGAGTGTATCACAATGTCAGAAAAAGCAATTATGGATATGCCTTCGGCAACTGCTAAGGCAACTTACATTCGTATTGCGCCTCGCAAAGTTCAGATCGTTCTCGACCTGATCCGCAATCAGCCCGCTGATAAGGCAATGGCAATTCTCAAGTACACACCCAAAGCTGCGTGTGAACCTTTGATGAAGCTGTTAAAATCAGCAATCGCTAACGCTGAAAACAACTACAACATGGACCCCAGCCGTCTTTATGTTGCAGAGTGCAGCGTAAGCCAGGGACCCACCCTCAAGCGCGTAAGACCCAGAGCGCAGGGCAGAGCGTTCCGCATTAATAAGAAAACATCCCACATCACCCTTGTTGTCAAGGAAAAAGAATAAGAGAAGAGGAGGTTTAACAAATGGGGCAGAAAATTAATCCTACCGGTTTAAGAATCGGTGTTATTAAGAACTGGGAATCACGTTGGTATGCCAACGACAGCAAGTTCGGCGACACTCTTGTTGAGGATTACGAGCTTCGTGAGTACCTTCTCAAGGTTCTTGCTCCCGCAGGTGTTCCGAAGATTGAAATCGAGCGCGACGCAAAGAGAGTTTATGTAAACATTCACTGCGCAAAGCCCGGTATGGTCATCGGCAGAGGCGGCCAGGAGATTGAAAAGCTCAAGGCCATCTGCGAGAAGAAGCTGGGCGGCAAAGAGGTTTCTCTGAACATCATTGAAATCAAGCAGCCCGACCTTAACGCACAGCTTGTTGCTGAGAGTATTGCTTCTCAGCTTGAAAGAAGAATTTCTTTCCGCCGCGCTCTCAAGCAGGCTATCGGCCGCACAATGAAGCTCGGTGCAAAGGGTATCAAAACCCAGGTTTCAGGCCGTCTCGGCGGTGCTGAAATCGCAAGATCAGAAACTTACCACGAAGGTACCATCCCCCTGCAGACAATCAGAGCCGACATCGACTACGGCTTTGCTGAGGCAAAGACAACCTACGGTCGCATCGGTGTTAAGGTCTGGCTTTACAGAGGCGAGGTCCTTCACGAGTCACGCGGTGGCAATAACCGTCCCCGCAGACCCCGCAAGGAAGGAGGAGCCAGATAATGCTGTTACCTAAGCGCGTAAAGTACCGCAGAGTGCACAGAGGCCGCCTTACAGGTAAGGCCATGAGAGGCAACAAGGTTAATTACGGTGATTTCGGCCTTGTCGCTCTTGAACCTGCGTGGATTACATCCAACCAGATTGAAGCAGCCCGTATTGCGATGACAAGATGCATCAAGCGTGGCGGTAAAGTCTGGATCAAGATTTTCCCTGATAAGCCCATCACAGAGAAGCCCGCTGAAACCCGCATGGGTTCCGGTAAAGGTTCTCCCGAGTATTGGGTAGCGGTCGTCAAACCCGGCAGAGTTATGTTTGAGATCGCAGGTGTCGACAGAGAGCTTGCCCAAGAGGCTATGCGCCTTGCGGCTAACAAGCTTCCTATAAAATGTAAATTTGTAACTAAAGAAGAATTGGGTGGTGAGCAATAATGAAAGCCAGTGAAATCAGAAAACTTTCTGCAAAAGAGCTGGATGCTAAGCTTCTTGAGCTGAAAGACGAGCTGTTTAAACTGCGCTTCCAGCAAGCCGTTAACCAGCTCGAAAACCCGATGAGAATTAGCGCCGTAAAGAAAGATATCGCTCGTATCAAGACTGTTCAGAGAGATATCGAACTCCACGGCACTAACTCGTAAGGAAAGGGAGGTTAAATGCAATGAGCGAAAGAAACCTCAGAAAGACCCGCGTTGGTATCGTTACCAGCAATAAGATGGATAAGACTGCTGTTGTTTCCGTTAAGGACAAGGTTCGTCATCCGCTTTATAAGAAAATCATCAACCGCACATACAAGCTCAAGGCACACGACGAGAACAACGAATGTTCAATCGGTGACCGCGTACTTGTTATGGAAACCCGTCCCATGTCTAAGGACAAGAGATGGCGTATAGTCGAAATCATTGAGAAGGCAAAATAATTTGCCAGTGTAAGGAGGAAACCACTGTGATACAGCAACAGAGTTACCTCAAGGTTGCCGACAACACCGGTGCTAAGGAAATCATGTGTATCCGAGTACTCGGCGGTTCCGGCAGGAGGTATGCCAATATTGGCGACGTCATTGTTGCTTCTGTTAAGAAAGCAGCACCCGGCGGCGTTGTTAAAAAAGGCGAAGTGGTAAAGGCGGTCGTAGTTCGTACTGCGAGCGGTCTTCGCCGTGAGGACGGCACTTACATCCGTTTCGATGAGAATGCGGCCGTCATCATTAAGGAAGATAAGAACCCCAAAGGCACTCGTATCTTTGGACCGGTTGCCCGTGAGCTCCGTGAGAAGGATTACCTTAAAATCCTCTCCCTCGCTCCCGAAGTGCTTTAATCAGGAGGTGCGATGATGAAGAATAAGGTTCATGTAAAAACCGGCGACGAAGTAGTCGTTATCAACGGCAAATGCCGCGGCCTCAGAGGCAAGGTTGTTCAGGTCAGCCCCTCAGAAGGCAAGGTCATCGTTGAAGGCGTTAACATCGTCACAAAGCACGTTAAGCCCCGCAAGATGGGCGAGCCCGGTGGCCTGATTCAGGCTGAAAGTGCTCTTTATGCCGACAAAGTTCAGCTCGTTTGCCCCAAGTGCGGCAGACCCACAAGAACCGGCAAGAAAATCGACGCAAACGGCAAGAAGGTTCGCACTTGCAAAAAGAGCGACTGCCTTGCAGAATTTGAATAAGGGAGGAACATGACACATGGCAGCCAGATTAAAAGAAATGTATGTCAAAGAAGTTGCGCCTGCTCTTATGAAGAAATTTGAATATAAGAGCGTCATGCAAATCCCCAAGCTTGATAAGATTGTTATCAACGTCGGTTGCGGCGAAGCAAGAGACAACGCAAAGGTTCTCGACGCTATCGTTTCCGACCTTAAGCAGATCACAGGTCAGAAGCCTGTTCTCTGTAAGGCAAAGAAGTCCGTTGCTAACTTCAAGCTTCGTGAAGGCATGACAATCGGTGCCAAAGTTACTCTCCGCGGTGACAGAATGTATGAGTTCCTTGACAGATTCTTCAACCTTGCTCTCCCCAGAGTTCGTGACTTCAGAGGAATCAACCCCAACTCATTCGACGGCAGAGGCAACTACTCACTGGGAATTAAGGAACAGCTTATTTTCCCTGAAATCGATTACGATAAGATTGACAAGGTAAGAGGCATGGATATCTGCTTTGTCACTACATCACAGACGGACGAAGAGGCTCGCGAGCTTCTTGCTCTCATGGGCGCACCGTTTTCAAGATAAGGAGGGAATACCGTGGCAAAAACATCAATGAAAGTTAAGCAGGCCAGACCTGCAAAGTTCTCCACAAGAGCATACAACAGATGTAAGATCTGCGGAAGACCTCATGCTTATCTTCGTAAGTATGGTGTATGCCGTATCTGCTTCAGAGAGCTCGCTCACGCAGGTCAGATTCCCGGCGTCAAGAAAGCAAGTTGGTAAAGAGCAATTGCAAAGGAGGTTAACAGTATGCAAATTACTGATTCCATCGCTGATATGCTTACAAGAATCCGCAACGCTAATGCGGCAAAGCATGACACGGTGAAAGTCCCCGCATCCAACATGAAGAAGGCGATTGCTCAGATTCTTGTTGATGAGGGATACATTAAAGGTTTTACAGTTGAGGACGACGGCAAGCAGGGTATGATCGAAATCACCCTCAAGTACGGCCCCAACAAGTCTCAGGTTATCTCCGGTCTTCGCAGAGTTTCCAAGCCCGGCCTGAGAATCTACACAAATTGTGAAGATATGCCCAAGGTTATGAAGGGTATCGGCGTTGCCATCCTTTCCACATCCAAAGGCATTATGACCGACAAGGACGCACGCAAAGCCAACGTTGGCGGCGAAGTTCTTGCATTTATCTGGTAAGGAGGTGCTGTAGAATGTCTCGTATAGGCAACAAACCTATCACAATTCCCGCAGGAGTTGATGTGCAGATTGACGGCAGCACTGTTACAGTAAAGGGCCCCAAGGGCACACTTGTCAGAACTCTTCACAGCAACATCAAAATCGAAAAGGACGGCAACACAATCAACGTTACACGTCCCAACGATTCCAAAGAAAACAAATCACTTCACGGCTTGACCAGAACACTTCTCAACAACATGATTGTTGGTGTTAACGAAACCTTCAAGAAGGAACTCGAAGTTAACGGCGTCGGTTACCGTGCAGAGCTTAAGGGTAAGGACCTTGTCCTTAAAATCGGTTACTCACACGATGTCGTTATGACCCCCGGCGAAGGCATCACTGTTGAAGTTCCCGGTCCCAACAAGGTTATTGTTTCCGGTCCCGATAAGCAGAAGGTCGGACAGTTCGCCGCTGAAATTCGTGAAAAGCGTCCCCCCGAACCCTATAAGGGCAAAGGCATCAAGTACGCTGACGAAGTCATCCGCCGCAAGGAAGGTAAAGCCGGTAAGGGCGGCAAGTAAGTCTTTATTAAGGAGTGAAAAATTATGGTTAATAGACCGGACAGCAAGAAGGCAAGACTCAAGCGCCACAAGAGAGTCCGTGCGAAGGTCTCCGGCACAGCTGAGTGTCCTCGCCTTAATGTGTTCCGTTCCCTCCAGAATATCTACGCTCAGTTAATAGACGACGTTAAGGGTGTTACCCTTGTGTCTGCATCGACTGTAGAGAAGGATTTTGAGGATTACGGCGGAAACAAGTCCGCAGCCCATCAGGTGGGCAAATTGTTGGCAGAGCGTGCCGCAGATAAGGGAATAACAAACGTTGTTTTCGACCGCGGCGGCTATATCTATCACGGCCGTGTTCAGGAACTGGCCGAAGGCGCCCGTGAGGGTGGCCTCAAGTTCTAAGAAGGGGAGGAATACTTTTGGCTAAAATTGATGCATCTGCATATGAACTTACAGAACGTGTGGTAGCCATTAATCGTGTTTCCAAAACCGTTAAGGGCGGTCGTATTTTCAAGTTTGCAGCTCTCGTAGTCGTTGGTGACGGTAACGGCATCATCGGTTTCGGTCTCGGTAAGTCAGGCGAAGTTCCTGACGCTATCCGCAAGGGTATCGAGGACGCAAAGAAAAACCTTATTAAGGTTTCCCTCAAGGGAACGACCATTCCTCACGAGGTAATCGGCAAGTTTGGCGCAGGCGTTGTTCTGCTCAAACCCGCTGCACCCGGTACCGGCGTTATCGCCGGCGGTCCCGTCCGTGCTGTTGTTGAAACAGTCGGCATTAAGGACATCCGTACGAAGGCTCTCAGATCAAACAACCCCTGCAACGTTGTAAGGGCTACACTTAACGGTCTGGCACAGCTTCGTAATGTTGAAGAAGTTGCTGCAATCCGCGGCAAGTCTGCAAAAGAAATTTTAGGTTAAGGAGGGTGGACAAAATGGCAAACATTCAGGTAAAGCTCGTTAAGAGCCTTATTGGAAGCACAAAACCCCAGATTGCCACCGCCTATGCACTTGGACTTCGCAAGATCGGTGATGTTTCGGTTCAGCCTGACATCCCCGCAACACAGGGCAAACTCAAGAAGCTTGCTCACCTCGTCGAAGTCACCCAAGCTGAGCAAGGAGGTGCAAACTAATGAAGTTGCACGATCTTTCCCCCGCCGCTGGTTCCTCAAAGGAACGTAAGCGTATCGGCCGTGGTCCCGCTTCTGGTCAGGGTAAAACAGCCGGTAAGGGTCATAAGGGTCAGAAGGCCCGTGCCGGTCGCGGCATGCGCGCCGGATTTGAAGGCGGCCAGATGCCCCTTCAGAGACGTATCCCCAAGAGAGGATTCAACAATATCTTCGGTACTGAGATGGCTATAGTTAATGTTGCAACTCTTGACAAGTATTTCGATGACGGTGCAACCGTAACAATCGATGCTATTGTTGAGGCAGGCATCATTAAGAAGACTTTGGACGGCGTTAAGATTTTAGGACAAGGCGAAATTTCGAAAAAGCTCACCGTTCAGGCAAACGCTTTTTCTGAGACCGCTAAAGCAAAAATCGAAGCTGCCGGAGGAAAGGCAGAGGTGATCTGAATTGATCCAGACATTAATTAATGCGTGGAAAATTGCAGATCTCCGTAAAAAGATTCTCTATACAGCATTAATCGTGCTTATTTTCAGAATCGGTTCTGCAATCCCCGTACCTTTCACCAACATCAGCGACTTAGGTATTATCGCTGACGAAAACGCAGGTACGTTCATGAACTACCTGAACATGATGACAGGTGATGCTTTCAACTACGGTACAATCTTCGCAATGTCGATTACCCCGTACATCAACTCATCAATCATCATGCAGCTGCTCGCAGTCGCCATTCCCGCACTGGAAAGACTCCAGAAGGAAGGCGAAGAAGGCCGCAAGAAGATTGCTTCAATCACTCGTTTTGTTACAATCGGTCTCGGTCTTATGCAGAGTACTGCTTATTATTTCTATCTTCGCAGCGGCGACTACCTTACAAAGGACGCAGCAGGCGCAGATTACACAGGCTTCTGGGCAGTTTTCCAGGCAATCGTAATTATTCTTTGCTTCACTGCCGGTACAGCAGTCATCATGTGGCTGGGTGAGCGCATCAACGAAAAGGGCATCGGCAACGGTATTTCAATTATCCTCTTCGCCGGTATCGTTTCAAGAATTCCCACCCTGCTCGCAACACTCTTCGGACCCACCAACGGTTACATCAAGAACGGCGGACCTTACTACTTCCTTTCACCGTTTGTAGCAATCTGCCTCATTCTTATGATCGCTTTCATCGTCTGGATGGACAATGCTGAAAGAAGAATTCCCGTTCAGTACGCAAAGCGCGTTGTCGGCCGTAAGATGTACGGCGGCCAGAGCACACATATTCCGATCAAGGTTAATATGTCAGGTGTTATGCCCGTCATCTTCGCAAGCTCAATTCTTTCTCTTCCCCCCACGATTCAGATGTTCATCAGCAACAGAATCGAAGAAGGTAAATTCTGGGATAAGTTCTTCGGCGTGTTCTCTTCAACTCACTGGGCTTACTCGATAATCTACTTCGTGTTCATTATCGCTTTTGCATATTTCTATGCATCAATTCAGTACAACCCCATTGAGATGTCCAAGAACATCCGCGAGAACGGCGGTTCAATCCCCGGCATCCGCCCGGGCGAGCCGACTTCCAGATACATCGCAAGCATCCTTTCAAGAATCACCCTGCTCGGCGCTCTTCTGCTGAGCGTAGTGGCACTCTTCCCCATTCTCTTCTCCCTTATCGCAACCTTTGCTCTTACAAAGACAGGTTACGAGGCAGGCATGAACGTATCAATGGGCGGTACATCAATCATCATTCTTGTCGGTGTCGCACTTGAAACCGTCAAGCAGCTTGAAAGCCAGATGATGATGCGTCACTACAAGGGCTTCCTTGATTAATCACGGAGGATTAGCATGATAGTGCTCAAAACCACAACTGAACTCACCCGTATGAAAGAGGCGTGCGTTATAGCGGCTCGAGCATTAAAGGCAGCGGGCGAAGCGGTTGCTCCCGGCGTTTCAACAGCGCAGATCAACCGTATTGCCCATGACTGTATTGTCAAAAACGGCGCAATTCCCTCGTTTCTTAATTACAACGGATTTCCCGCTGCTGCATGCATTTCCATAAACGATGAGGTCATTCATGGCATACCGAGCAAAAGCCGTATTATTAAAGCCGGTGATTTGGTAAGCATCGACGTCGGTGCAACATTCAACGGATACGTCGGCGATAACGCCGCCACTTTCGCTGCGGGCGACATAAGCCCTGAGGCGAAGCGGCTGAGCGACACCACCCGCGAGAGCCTTTATGTTGGCATCCAGGCGGCTGTTGCAGGCGGCAGAGTCGGTGATATCGGCAGTGCAATCGCAAAGTATTGCGAAGAGCGCGGCTTCTCCGTTGTCCGTGAATTTACCGGTCACGGTGTCGGCACTCAGCTTCATGAGGACCCCAGCGTACCGAATTTCGGCACTCCCGGCAGGGGAGCGCGTCTGTTGCCGGGCATGACAATTGCCATTGAACCCATGATTAATATGGGTGTTCCCGGTGTCAGAGTAATGCCAGACGGATGGACCGTTAAAACTAAGGACGGCAAGCTTTCGGCTCACTTTGAGCATACGATAGCCATAACGGCTGACGGCCCCGTAATCCTTACTCAGATATGAGGTTGGAAACGATGCTTAATAAGGGAGACGTTGTCCGCTCACTTGCGGGCCGTGACAAGGAAAAACTGCTGGCGGTTGTCAGCGTTTCGTCCGAGGGCGTGCTTGTTTGTGACGGCAAAGAAAGGCCTGTCGAAAGACCCAAGAGAAAAAACATTCGCCACGTGCAGGCAACGGCACAGTCGCTTGACCCCGCCGAGCTTGCATCAAACAGGGCGCTTAAAAAAGCGCTCGCGCGATTAAACTCAGAAAGTACAGTCAACACTTAGGAGGTTAATATGTCTAAGCAGGACATGATCGAGATTGAAGGTACGGTAGTTGAGTCTTTACCCAACGCAACCTTCCAGGTTGAGCTGGAAAACGGACACAGAATATTGGCTCACATCTCGGGCAAGCTCAGGATGAATTATATTAAAATCCTGCCCGGAGATAAGGTGACGGTCGAAATGTCGCCGTACGACCTCACTAAGGGCCGCATAACATGGCGTTCCAAGTAGATAAAGGAGGGTATTCAAATATGAAAGTCAGACCTTCTGTCAAAAAGATTTGCGAAAAATGCAAAGTTATCAAGCGCAAGGGCAAAATCATGGTTATCTGTGAGAATCCCAAGCATAAGCAGCGTCAGGGTTAATCCGACGCAAACCACTTTAATGGAGGTGCAACTGACAAATGGCGCGTATATCAGGTGTTGACCTGCCCAGAGATAAGAGAGTTGAAATCGCTCTGACATATATCTTTGGTATCGGTCGCAAAACCGCAAGCGACATTATCGCAGCAACCGGCATCAATCCTGACATCAGAGTCAAGGATTTGACCGAGGATGATATTTCCAAGCTCCGTGAATACATTGACCACAATGTAAAGGTTGAAGGTGACCTTCGCAGAGAAACTGCGTTTGACATCAAGAGACTTATTGAAATCGGATGCTACCGCGGCGTACGTCACCGCAAAGGTCTCCCCGTAAGAGGCCAGCGTTCCAAGACAAACGCCCGCACACGCAAAGGTCCCAAGAAGACCATTGCCAATAAGAAGAAGTAAGTAGGAGGGATATTATGGCTAAAGCAACAACAAAGAAAGCGGCCGGTAGCCGCCGACGCCGCGAACGCAAAAATATTGAGCGCGGTGCAGCCCATATCCAATCCACCTTTAACAACACGATCGTTACAATCACTGACACTCAGGGCAACGCTGTTTCCTGGGCAAGTGCCGGTGAAATGGGCTTCAGAGGCTCAAGAAAATCCACTCCCTTTGCTGCACAGACAGCTGCTGAAACAGCTGCCAAGGCTGCTATGGAGCATGGCATGAAGACGGTCGAAGTATACGTTAAGGGCCCCGGACAGGGTCGTGAAGCAGCTATCAGAGCTCTTCAGACTGCAGGTCTTGAGGTTAGCATGATCAAGGATGTAACCCCGATTCCTCACAACGGCTGCCGTCCTCCCAAGAGAAGGCGCGTATAACCAGAATTTATTGGAGGTGTAACTCACATGGCAAGATATACCGGAGCGGTCTGTAAGCTGTGCCGCCGTGAAGGCAAAAAGCTCTTCCTTAAAGGTGAGCGTTGCTACACAGGCAAGTGCGCCATCGAGCGCAGAGCATATGCTCCCGGCCAGCATGGTCAGAGCCGCAAGAAGACCTCTGAATACGGTCTCCAGCTTCGCGCAAAGCAGCAGGCAAGACGTTACTATGGTATCCAGGAAGGTCAGTTCCACAAGTATTTTCTTATGGCTGAACGCAAGGAAGGCATGACAGGTGAAAACCTTCTTCGTATTTGCGAAAGCCGTCTTGACAATGTTGTCTATCTTCTCGGTTGGGCTAACTCCCGTGCCGAAGCAAGACAGCTCGTTACTCATGGTCACTACCAGGTAAACGGCAAGAAGGTCAACATTCCTTCTTACCTTATCAAGGCCGGTGACACAGTTGCTATCAAGGGCAAGAGCCTTGACAGCGACAAAATCAAGTCAGTTCTTGAAATCAATGCAGCTCGCCCTGTTCCCCAGTGGCTTGACCTTGACAGAGAGAACCACGCAGCAAAGATTGTCGCTCTTCCTCAGCGCGACCAGATTGCTGTTCCTGTTGAAGAACATCTTATCGTTGAGTATTATTCAAAATAATGCCGCATAAACATTATTCTGGCAATGCTCACAAGGCAGCGTGAAAGCTGCAAATATAAAAGGAGGGTTTTTTATGATAGGAATCGAGAAGCCCGGAATTGAAACTGCAGAAGTTTCGCCCGATGGCAAGTACGGCAGATTTGTGGTTACCCCCCTTGAGAGAGGTTTCGGCACAACACTCGGCAACAGCCTTCGTCGCGTGCTCCTTTCCTCACTCCCCGGCTATGCAATCACCTCAGTTAAGATTGACGGAATTCTTCATGAGTTCTCAACAATCCCCGGTGTTAAAGAAGATGTTACTGAAATCGTTCTCAACCTTAAGAGCGTTATTCTTAAGATTCAGGGTGACGGTCCCAAGACCATCTACATCAACACAAACGGCGAGGATGAAATCACTGCCGGCTGTATCAAAACCGATTCTGAGGTAGAGATACTTAACCCCGACTTGCACATCGCTACCCTCGACCCCGGCGCAAGGGTTAACATGGAACTCACCTGTGATAAGGGCAGAGGCTATGTTTCAGCTGAAAGAAACAAGCAGCTTATGCAGCCCATCATCGGTGTTATCGCAATTGACTCGATCTATACACCGGTATTAAAGGTCAACTACACAGTCGAGAACACTCGTGTAGGTCAGATTACTGACTACGACAAGCTCACGCTTGAGGTGTGGACCAACGGTACCATTACAGCAATGGAAACCGTTTCTCTTGGTGCCAAGATCCTCAACGAGCATCTCAATCTCTTCGGCGACCTCTCCGGTGAGGCCTACGACACAGAGGTTATGATTGTCAAGAATGACAATGGCAAGGAAAAGGTCCTGGAGATGACCATTGAGGAGCTTGACCTGTCTGTGCGTTCGTTCAATTGCTTAAAGAGAGCCCAGATTAACACAGTCGAGGATTTGATAAACAGAACCGAGGAGGACATGATGAAGGTCCGCAACCTCGGCAAGAAGTCCCTTGATGAGGTTGTTGCAAAGCTTAATTCGCTTGGCTTTGACCTTCGCAGGGATGATGAATGATCCCACTTAAACGGTAAAGGAGTGTGAACTGAATGCCCGGTACCAGAAAACTTGGCCGTCCCACAGATCATCGCAGATCTATGCTCAGAGGCCTTGTTACCTATCTTTTGGAAAACGGCAGAATTGAGACCACCGTTACAAGGGCCAAAGAGGTTCGTGCAATGGCAGAAAAAATGATCACCATTGCCAAAGACGATTCTCTTCACTCAAAGCGCAAGGTTTTGGCATACGTCACTAAAGAGGATGTTGTTAAAAAGCTCTTTGACGAAATTGCTCCCAAATATAAGGATGTTAACGGCGGTTATTGCAGAATAACAAAGACCGGTCCCCGCAGAGGCGATGCAGCTGAGATGTGCATCATCGAGCTCATCTGATTGCTTTGCGGCAATTCCAAAATAATTAATAAGACGCAGTGTCAGGCAAGCCTGATACTGCGTCCTTTTTCTTTGTGCGTTTTGTTTTATTCTCTGAGAATTCCCGCTGCAATTGAGGTGTTGATAATTCCCTCGACAATCGGCCAAAGAGACGGTGCGGCGGTGCGGATAATGTCCATTCTTTTGTAAATCTGTGCGGCACTGACGTTGCCCTGCTTCCAGGTGTGACCGTCGGTGCGGTAATTCAGAATAAGCGGCTGAATTCGGTCAATGGCGTTTGTATAACGTGCCTCGGGTGTCTGCATCTGTTCAAATTCATTCCACAGTGCACGCAGATTTTTGCCCTGCTCGATGTCAAGTGAGCCGAAAAGCTTTTCGGCTGCGGCAATCTCGCGGTCGTGCTTGCTTTCGTTGCCCTTTTCGTCATAAGCAAAGGTGTCGCCTGCATAGACCTCAACAAGGTCGTGCACAAGTGCAATTTTCAGCACTCTTTCAATGTTGACGGGCTCAGCGCTGTATTCTTCAAGCAGCATTGCCATCATTGCAAGATGCCACGAGTGCTCTGCATCGTTTTCACGGCGGCTGCCGTCAATAACAAGGTTGCGCCTGAGAATGTTTTTCATCTCGTCAACCGTCATTGCAAAATCAATCTGTTTTTTCAGCTTTTCATCACGGATAAAATCGAAATTGTTCATGCAACCACCTCTGCGGGCAGAAGGTCAAGAATTTCGCGTGCTTCTTCAAAGGAATAGGTGAAAAATGCCGTGCCGCGGTAATCGGGAGAAACGATTCCTCTGTCAAAGTAAACCGTAACACCTTCCGGAGAAAGATAAAAGTTTGCGGGTGAAACCAGATCAAAAAGATAAGCCTCGGTGATGTTTTCAAAATATCTGGGTTCTTCATTGTCGGGGGTTACAAAGTTTGCAATGTCGTTGCAGACTTTTGTTGCAAACCTTGACCTGACACGGAATTCTTCGAGGGTTGAAAAATCGGGCAGAAGCATTTGCATGCCGTTTTTGAGATTGAAAACCAGTGCCTCGTGATAAACAGAAGCGTTCTCGCCGGACATGGTGCTGTAAGAGAATTCAAGCAAAAAGCTGATGAAATCTTCACTTTCGCCCGTGACGGTAAAGTTGCAGGTTCTTTCCCAGTAAAGTTTTTTGTTGTCTTGTCTTTCACGCGCCGCAAGTACCTCGGAAACGTTATTTTCTGCAAACTCAATTGATTCGTTGAGAATATCCTCAAAAGCGGCGTTCATTATAAGCGTTGAAGCTTCAATGACGTTTTCATCCTCAGTGTCAAAATGAGGCAGACAGAAATCGATTTTAAAGTAAACGGAACCGTCCTCTGTTTTAAATTTCTTTGAAACCTTGTTCTTTTCAACAAGGGCAGTGTAGTGCATGGGAGCTTTTGTGGCATCCTTATTGTCGGATGGTTTGTCGGTGTCGGCGTCATCCTTTGCGCCGCAGGCGGCAAGACTTAGCAAAAGTACAAGTGCCAGAATGATTGAAAGAATTTTTTTAAGTTTCATTTATTTCTCCTGTTTCGCTCTGCGTTTTTGAAGTTCTTCGGCAATTTCCTGCTTTTTCTTGCCTACAAGGTCATATTTAAGCATCGGGAAAACGGCAAGCAGACTGAAAATGCCGGGAAGTGCGGTGTATGCAAAATAGATTATATTTTTTGTTTCTTCGCTGAAAACGGCGGCGTTTGCATCATAGCCTGAAATCTGAATGAAAACAAGGCCGAGTGCGGTGCCCATTGCGAGGCAGACCTTGATGGTAAGGCTGAGCACTGCATAAGCGGCGCCCTCTGTTCTTTTGCCTGTTTTAAGCTCATAGTAATCGACACAGTCGGCGGTCATAATCATTGGCAAAAGTGTAACAGCGCCGAATTGAAGACCGATAAGGAAAAGGCAGATAAACATGAGAATCATATTGCCTGTGCCGACGAAGAAAGAAATCAGCGAAATTGCAAAGCCGTAAACGGACATTGTGATAAACACCTTTTTCTCACCGAGTTTTTTAATAAGAACGGGTGTAAGAGCCATACTTAACATTGAGCCGACAGCGGTTGCGATGCCAAGTGCGGCAACGTAATTCTGACTGCCGAGCAGGGCATTTGAGGTCTGCACTTGAATACTCATAGCAAGCTGTCTGCCGAAACCGAGAAAATAGGAAACAATAACCATCATCAACGGTTTGTTGTCTCTGAGTGTGTGCATCATCTCTCCGAATGACATCTTTTCTGCCTTGTAAGGCACACGCTCTTTGTTCCAGAAGAAAATAAGTGAGAACAAAAGGCAACCGAGCACGCCCACAACGGCGGCGGTGGCAAGGTATTCCGTGGCACTGATGGGCGTATCTTTTTCACCCTCATAGCCGATAACCTGCGAGCCGCCCGGAATGATAAGGCAAACAACGGGCACAACAACAACGCAGGCGGAAAAGCCGATTTGCTTGAATGTGTTTGCAATTGAAACAACGTTTGTGCGCTCAGTGGGATTTGGGGTGAGCACCGAGGCAATGCCCTGCGAAGGCACGTCGCCCAGTGTCATTGCAAGGCTCCACACGAAGTAGGTTGCAAAGATATAAGCATAAAGTGCGGTGCCGCTTAATCCGACTTTGACAAAAATGACAACCGTCATTATCATCAGGGGAGCAAGTGAATAAAGAATAAAAGGCTTTAATTTGCCGTGTTTGCCGTTTTTGCGGTCAATAAGATTGCCGACAATCGGGTCAAATACGGCAGAAAGCACCTTTGCAATGAGGATGAGAATTCCCACAATTGCAAGGTCAGCCGCCATTTCGGCAACATAAAACTCAGCCTGATAAGAGTTGAGCAGACCGACAATCGCCTGAAAGCCGAAAAGGCCCAGAGAATAGGCGGCAATTTCTTTAAAATTCATATGTTTTTTTGCGGTAACATCCATAAAATCACCTCTTTTGAATAATAACACATAATTGTCGGAGTGGCAAGTGGCGTTTATATAAATAAAATTGACACAGTAATTTCTCTGTGATAAAATCAAAGTGAGAAAGTATTATTACCGAAAGGGATGTCAATAATGTCGTTTTTTGCAAAAGGCAAGGCAAAGCTTGAAAATATACCTGAATTCACCGCAGGCAAAGCGGCGCAGAAGCTTTATGTTTCGGGTGCAGGTCTCTGCGATGACAGCAACGGCATTACTGCCGACACATCTTACGTGTGCTGTTACAGAGGCGTGAAGAAAGAGGCGGTTGACAGCTATATTAGGCAGCTGCGAAGTCAGGGTTACCGCAAAGAATATGACAATGTTTTTGACAACCGTCTTTGCTACATTCTTTCCGACGGCAGCAACCGTTGCAATATTACCTATTCCCCCCAAAAGTCAGTTTTGAGGCTTGCGGAAGACAGGTCAAGCAACTGTTCAGTCGAAGATTTTGAGTATTTTTACACCCCGAAGGCGGGCGAGAATCCTGCGATTTACCAATACGGGCTTTATTATGCGCCCGACCGACGTATTGACGGCACCTGCACAGACTGCGGAATGCTTTATATTATCCGCCTTTCAGACAACAGTGTTGTGCTTGTGGATGCGGGTCAGTTTGAGCAGGCAACCGACGCCGCCGTGGGGGAGGTAATGCGCCTTCTGCGTGAAATCACCGGCACGCCGTCAGGCGAAAAGGTGAGAATTGCCGCATGGTATTGCACCCACGCACACGACGACCACATGGTGCTTTTCGGCAAGCTTCTGCGTGTTTATCACGACAGCATTTCGCTTGAAAGAGTAATGTTTAATTTTCCGTCACAGCAGAATTTCGGAATGCATGAGAGAATTGCCGTTGTCAGAAACAGAATAACCGAGTTTTTCCCCGATGTAAAATTTCTTCGTCTTTCAACTGGACTGAGCTTTTCCCTTGCCGACGCACAGTTTGACGTACTTTACACGCACGAGGACGGTGTTGATGCAAGAACGGGCGAGTCAAAAGTCAAGGGCTTTAACAACACCTCAACAATTCTTAAAGTTACGCTCGGCGGCAAAACGTTTATGATTCTCGGTGATATAAGCAATATCGGCGAAAAAATTGTCACCGCAAACATTTCCGCAAGTCTTTTTAAAGCAGATATTGTTCAGGTTGCCCACCACGGGTTTAACGCCGTCAAAAAGCTTTACCGACTTATTTCGGCAAGATACGCTTTGTGGCCGCAGACCTTCAGTCACACGCAGCTTTACGATATGAATATTTACAATCTTGTCAGTACTTACACACCAAGGGATAAAATTTTCTTCGCCGGTCAGGGCACTTACGGCCTTGAAATTGCAAACGGTGATATTTCCGTTTCAATAAGACCCGTTGTCGGCGGAGAATATGACGGTTCGGAGATTTAAAAATAATGAAAAAAAGATTTTCACAAATTCAGATAATTGCGCTGGGCTTTTTTGTGATGATAGCCGTGGGCACCGCGCTGCTGATGCTTCCGTTTGCCACGGCAAGCGGTGAAAGTGCAAGCTTTGCGGATGCGGTGTTTACCGCAACCTCAGCTTCGTGTGTTACAGGCTTGGTGGTGCAGGATACGGGAACCTACTGGTCGCTTTTCGGTCAGATTGTAATTCTCTGCCTCATACAAATCGGCGGTCTCGGCTTTATGACCGTTGCAACAATGTTTTCTTTGCTCATGCGCCGCAGAATTGGTCTGCGTGAGCGTGAGATGATGGTCACAAGCACCTCGGCGGCACACATCGCGGGAATTCTCGGGCTGACAAAGGAAATAATTATCGGCACGATGATTTTTGAAGGTGTCGGTGCGCTGCTGCTTGCAATCCGTTTTGTCCCCATGCTCGGTGTGGGTACGGGACTGTATTATTCGGTGTTTCACGCCGTTTCGGGCTTTTGCAATGCGGGCTTTGATTTGCTTGGCGGCATAAGCGGCAAATATGCCTCTTTTGTCGATTTTTCGGATGATACGCTTGTAAATCTGACCCTTATGGCGCTGATTGTTACAGGCGGTCTGGGTTTCCTTGTGTGGGATGACCTGCGCAAAAAACGCTTTAAATTCAGACGTTTGTGTCTGCACTCGAAAATAGTTCTTGTTGTTTCGGCGGTGCTTGTTTTCGGCGGTGCGGCGCTGTTCATGATTTTTGAAAGAAACAACCTTAACGCAGGTGTC
Organism: Acutalibacteraceae bacterium; assembly: GCA_045595825.1. Taxonomy (GTDB): domain Bacteria; phylum Bacillota; class Clostridia; order Oscillospirales; family Acutalibacteraceae; genus CAG-177. The sequence goes on along the minus strand of JAZOBD010000020.1, from coordinate 18,847 downwards.
GGCGTTAAGGAAAGTATTCTGACCTCACTTTTTGCCTCGGTTACCGCAAGAACGGCGGGATTCAACACGGTTGATATTGCCTCAATGAGCGCAGGCAGTAAGCTGCTTACCATAGTGCTCATGTTTATCGGCGGCAGCTCAGGCTCAACGGCGGGCGGTATCAAAACAACCACCATTGCCGCAATCGCGATTTTCTCTTATGCGGGAATTCGCCGCAAAACGGAGGCCGGCATTTTCGGCAGACGCCTGAGCGATGATACACTCAAAAAAGCAAACGGAGTTTTGTTCACAAATCTTTTTCTTGCACTTGCGGCCACTCTCATAATCTGTGCGGTGCAGGATTTTGACATAGGCGGCATTTTGTTTGAAACATTTTCGGCAATCGGTACGGTCGGTATGTCGGCAGGCCTAACGCGTGACCTTGGTGGGTTGCCGAGGCTCATAATAGTTTTTCTTATGTTCTGCGGCCGAGTGGGCAGCGTATCGTTTGCGTTGGCGTTGCTCGAAAAACGTGCACGTCCGCTTGTTCTTGACCCCGTCGAAAACATTTCAATAGGCTGATAAGGAGATTAAAAATGAAAAGTGTACTGATAATAGGAATGGGCAGCTTCGGTCATCATCTTTGCAGATGTCTTGCGGAGCTCGGCTGTGAAATAATGATTGCCGACAAGGACGAAAGGGCGCTTGAGGATATGCTGCCCTATGTTGTCAGCGCGAAAATTGCCGACTGCACCAATGTTGAGGTGCTTAAAAGCTTTGATGTCGGCAGCTTTGATGTTTGCTTTGTCTGCATCAGCGGCGATTTTCAGGCAGGTCTTGAAATCACAAACCAGCTTTATGAGCTTGAAGCAAAGCGTGTCATAAGCAAGGCTGACCGTGATATTGAGTATAAATTCCTCAAGGCAAACGGGGCAACCGCAGTTGTTTATCCCGAAAAGGATATTGCGCACCGGGTTGCCGTAAGGGAAAGCAGTGACAGCATTTTCGACTGCATTGACCTTGGTGACGGCTGTGCCGTTTATGAAATCAGTGTAAAAGACAGTTGGATAGGCAAAACTATCAAAGAGGAAAATTTCCGCGTTAAGCATAATCTTACAATCCTTGCCTGCAAGGATAAGGACAGCGACAAGGTGACACCCATAATTTCGGGTGATTACAGGTTTAATGCTCAGGAGCATATTCTTGTTATGGGCAACTTTAGTGACATCAGAAAGGTGACCAAAAAATAACATAAGTAATTTACGCAGGGAGGTGAGCGTGCATGAATGAAAAATTATCCGAATTAAGAAAAAAAGCAATGAGTCTGCCGCTCACACCCGGTGTTTATCTGATGAAAGATAAAAGCGGTCGCATAATTTATGTCGGCAAAGCCAAGGCTCTCAAAAACAGAGTCAGCACTTATTTCGGCTCGCAGAACAATCACACCGTCAAGGTGCGCAAAATGGTCGAAAATGTTGCCGATTTTGATTATATAATGACCGACAGCGAGTTTGAAGCGCTGGTGCTTGAATGCAGTCTTATAAAGCAGCACTCGCCAAAATATAACATCCTTTTAAAGGATGACAAGGGTTACCATTATATAAAAATCACCGATTCGGAATGGAAAACTATTTCCGCGGTCAAGCAGAAGCTTGATGACGGTGCCCGTTATATCGGCCCTTACACGGGGGCGTTTGCGGTGTCAAACACCGTTGATGAGGCAAAGAAAATTTTTCGCCTGCCTCAGTGCTCTAAGGTTTTTCCCCGCGATTGCGGCAAAAGCAGACCGTGTCTGAATTTTCATATTTCACAGTGTTCCGCACCTTGCGCAGGTAAGGTTACCGTGCAGATGCACAACGAAGCGGTTGAGCAGGCGATTTCATTCATCGTCAACGGCTCGGATGCGGTGATAAAAGACCTTGAGGAAAAAATGGAAGCCGCGGCAGACTCCCTTGAGTTTGAAAAAGCGGCAAAACTGCGCGACAAAATAAATGCAATCCGAAAAATCGGCGAAAAGCAGAAGGTTGTTGCGGCGGCAGTCAAAGAGCAGGATGTTTTTGCAATTGCAAGCTCAGCTTCGTCGCAGGAACATTCCGACACGGCAAAAAGCTGTCTTTCCGTTTTGCGTTTCTCCGACGGCAGGCTTTATGACAGCGAGCATTTCTTTTTCGATATGCCCGAAAATTTTCCCGAGGCACGCGCAGAGCTTATAAGAAGCTATTATTCAATGCGAAGTAATGTGCCGGCCCGTGTTTCGGTTGACGGTGAGGTGGAGGGCGCAGAGTTGCTTGGTGAATGGCTCACTTCCATCCGCGGCAAAAAGGTTACCGTTGCCGTGCCGCAAAGGGGCGAGCAGTCCGAGCTTATCAGAATGTGCCATGCAAATGCCGTGCAGAAGCTTGCAATTTATATGGGCAAAACCGGTCACTCAACCGCCGCCCTTGATGAGCTTAAAACACTGCTTAACTTGAAAATTCCGCCCGAATTTATTGAAGCCTACGATATTTCGCACACGGCAGGCAGCAACATTGTTGCGGGCATGGTTGTTTTCAAAGACGGCAGACCTTTTAAAAAAGCATATAAACGCTTTGCCCTCAAAGGCCTTGAAACGCAGGATGATTACGCATCCATGGCGCAGGTTGTTGAGCGCAGAGTGCTCAGATATTTTGAAGAAAAAGAAACCCGTGAGGGCTTCGGCAAATTGCCCGACCTTATTCTGCTGGACGGCGGACTCGGTCAGGTCAATGCGGTAAAGGCTGTGCTTGAAAAGTATTCGCTCGACATTCCGCTTTTCGGTATGGTTAAAGATTCCCGTCACCGCACACGGGCAATCACCCACGGCGGCGGTGAAATCGCACTGACGTCAAAGCGTGCCGCATTTACGCTTGTTTCCTCGATTCAGGAAGAGGTGCACCGTTTCGCCATTGAATATCACCGGCAGAAAACGAAAAAGACTTCACTTTCGGCAAGTCTGACGTCAATTGATGGTATCGGTCAGGTGCGTGCCAAGGCGTTGTTAAAACATTTCAAAACGCTCAGAGCAATCGGTACCGCCACAGTTGACGAAATTTCACAGGTTAAAGGCATGTCAAAAGCGGCGGCACAGGCTGTTTTTGATGCTTTTCATTAAAAAAACGCCATTCTTTCATAAATTTGCTTGACAATTGGTGTGAAAAAATGCGATAATAAATTGCTTATAGTCTGATAATGAAGAATTATTTTCAGGCATATATTTAATTGGAGGACTGTACGATGAGGGTTATAACCGGCTCTGCAAGGGGAATGACCTTGAAAACCCTTGAGGGCGAAAGCGTGCGACCCACCACCGACAAGGTCAAAGAGGCTGTTTTCAGCATTATCCAGTTTGAGCTTGAGGGCAGGCGTGTGCTTGACCTTTTTGCAGGCTCAGGTCAGCTTGGCATTGAGGCACTCAGCCGCGGTGCCGAAAGTGCGGTTTTTGTTGACAGCGACAAAAAGGCGATTAAGGTTGTCAAAGAGAATCTCGAAAAAACAAGGCTTGCCGACAAGGCACTTGTTGCCCAGACCGATTCGGTTGCTTTTCTTAAAATGACTGACCGCGTTTTTGACATTGTTTTTCTTGACCCGCCTTATTCAACGGGCTTGTTGGAGCGTGCGCTAGGTGCGCTTTCTGACCGTGTTGCCGACGGCGGCACAGTCGTTTGCGAAATGCCGCACGGCGACGTTTTGCCCGACGAAGCAGGCGATTTGAAGAAATACAGAGAATATAAATACGGTAAAACCGTTGTTACGGTTTACAGAAAGTGATATGATGCAGAATGAAGGTTGCCATCTGTCCCGGTAGCTTTGACCCTGTAACCAAGGGCCACATCGACATCATTCGCCGCACGGCAAAAATGTTTGACAAGGTCGTGGTGGTTGTCATGTTCAACTATCACAAGGCAAATTATTATTTCACCGCCGACGAAAGGGTCGAAATGTTAAAACGTTGCACAACAAGTATTCCGAATGTGGAGATTGAATCTTACAGCGGTCTGCTTGCTGACTATGCAAGGTTAAAGCAAGCCACTGCCGTTGTCAAGGGCTTGCGTGCGGTGTCCGATTTTGAGTATGAATTCCAGCAGGCACTCACAAACAAAAGACTGTATTCCGACTTTGAAACCGTTTTTCTCACAGCAAATCCTGACAGCATGTTTCTGTCATCCAGCGTTGTAAAGCAGGTCGGTGAATTCGGAGGTAACATCTCTGAATTTGTGCCGGATGAAGTTTGCGATGATATCATTGCAAGGATAAAGGAAAGGAACAAAAGAAAATGAATATTGAAAAATTACTTGACCAGATTGAAGACATTCTTGACGCAGGCACCAAACTTGCCCTGACGAATAAAACCGTTATCGACGCAAAGCCCATCAAAACCGCAATTGAGGATATCCGCCTGAATCTTCCCAACGAGATTTCTCAGGCAAGGGCAATTGTTGCCGACAGAAACAACATCCTCATCAAGGCAAAGGATGAAGCTGTCAGCGCTGTTACGGGTGCGCAGGAAAAGTCAAGAACACTCATTTCCACAGCCGAAGAAAAGGTCAAGGCACTTGTTCTCAAAACAGAGGAATATGCAAAGGCCAAGACTGCCGACGCACAGGCACAGGCACAGGGTATTGTTGACACCGCAAACGAAGAGGCTAAAATCATCCGTGCAAACGCTCAGCTTGAAGCGGCAGCAATGGTTGAAAGCAGCGCAATCGTTCAGCAGTCAAGACTTTCTGCCGAGGAAATCATGCGCAAGGCAAACGAGGAAGCAAACGCAACAATCGCAGCTGCAAAAGCTCAGGCTGACAGTATTGTAAATGCCGCAAATGAGCAGGCAGAGCGTACAATCGAAGATTCACGCATGCGTTCTGACGAGGCAATCGAAAAGGCAAACAGATGGTCTGCTGAAATCCGTATTGCGGCAGGCGATTTCATTGAGGATATTATGCAGACTGCTGACAACGCAATCACAAACAGCCTTACCGAAATCAGAAATGCCCGTATGAGCCTTCAGTCCGTAACAAGCAGATCACCCGGATTGGAATCAGACGAGCAGTGATCAGATTAATATCACATAAAGCGGCCTTAACAAGCCGCTTTATTTATTTTGAAAGGATGTTTTTATGAAGACAATACGTTTCGGAATTATCGGCACGGGCGGCATTGCCCACCGTTTTGCCCGGGCTTGCAAAAACACGCAGGGTGTAACCCTTGCCGCGGTTGCATCAAGAACGGCAGAAACCGCTGAACGTTTTGCGGATGAATTTGATATTCCCAACCGCTTTTCTTCCTACGAGGCAATGGCGCAAAGTGACTGCATTGATATTGCTTATGTTGCCACGCCCCACGGTGAGCACGCAAAAAACGCAATCCTCTTTATGAATAACAAAAAAGCGGTTATCAGCGAAAAACCGATTGCCCTCAACTTAAAACAGCTTGACGAAATGATTGCCTGCGCAAAAGAAAACGATGTTTTTCTGATGGAAGCAATGTGGGCAAGAATGGTACCGGGCACGCTCAAAGCGCTTGAGCTTATTGAAAGCGGCGCAATCGGTGCTGTCAGAGCGGTTGAGGCAAGCTTTTGCTATGAAATGTATGACGAGCCTGACCACCATGTTTTTGACCTTGCGCAGGGCGGCGGTTCTTTGCTGGATGTCGGTTGCTACGGTCTGAGCTTTGCTTCGTGGTACATAGGCAAGGACGTTGAAAAAATTGATGCCGCGGCACACCTTGGCAAAACAGGCACCGATGAGCATTGCGCCGTTACGGTCAAATATAAAAACGGCGAAATTGCACAGCTTTCCTCCGCAACAATGCTGCCCAAGCCCAACGAAGGCTATATTTTCGGTGAGCAGGGCTGGATTTACTGCAAACGCTTTTATGCGCCGCAGAAGCTGCTTGTACATCCTCTCGGTGCAGAAGAATACGAAATTGACTGCCCCTACATCGGTAACGGCTTTGAAGAGCAGATTCTTGAAGCCGCACAATGCCTGCGTGACGGTAAAAAGGAAAGCTCCTTTGTCCCCCACAGTCAGAGCCGCTTCATAGCTGCACAGATGGATGAAATACGCAAAAAAATCGGTGTTATCTACCCCGTTGATTGATGATAACGGCGCACAAATCCGCTTTTTTTCGCTCGGAGTGCCGTTGCACACCGTCGCTCAAAGAAAACGCATTTCTGCAACCCTTCATCAATAAGCTTTACAAAACAATAACCGCCTGCTGTTTGGCAGGCGGTTTTGCTGTTATATTCAGATAAAGAACAGTATTTTTGAAAGAATGTAAACGGAAAGTCCAAGCATATTGATTCCTGCGCCAAGCATAAAAAGCATCGGCTCATCTTTACCCGCGGTGTTGACCACAAGCGTTCTGTTTGTGCCAAGACCTTTTGCGCTGAGCACATCGGCATAAACCTGAGCAATCAGCTCATTACCCTTTGCACTGGGGTGAATCGAGTCGGCAGCAAAATTGTCGGGATCTCCGTTGAGTGCCGTGGCAACATCAACAACAATGATTTCACCGGGATTTGCCGCCTCATAGGCATACATAACAGCGTTAAGCTTTTGTGTTGCATAGCCGTAGGTTTTGGCAAGGTAACTGTCCTGCGGATTATAAATTGTCTGAATCATAATAACTGCGTCGGGATTGACAGCGTTGATTGAGTCAACAATTGTGTCAAGATTTTTCTCATATTGTGCGGCAATCTCGTCAAAGAATGAAAAATCATCAAAAATAAGCGAGTCAACCACAAGCTTTGTAAGATCGTTTGTCAGGAAATCGTTTCCGCCGATTGAAATTGCAATAATATCAGCTTTTGCAATATCTTCGGCAACATAATCAACCTGCATATGGGAAATAAGCGCCGCAGAGGTATAGCCGGGGATAGCGTGATTTGCATAATCATAGCCGTTTGTATCGGCGACAATTCTGCCGTAATTGGCTTCGACAGGGTTGGAAAGACCTGTGCCGTAAGCAATCGAATCACCAAGCACCACAAGGAATGTGCCGTCTGCACCTGCAAAGCAGGGCACGGCAAACGAGAGTGCAATAACAATGCTGAGAATGACAGCGGTAGCTTTTTTCACACAAAACACATCCTTTTAAATATCAAAATTAAGAGTCTGTTCGCCGGCGGAGAGCGGTTGAGATTTGCCGTTAAGCTCGAAACAAGCTTCAACGCCCTCGGGGATTGTGACGTTAAACTCAACCTTATTGCCGCTTTTCTGATAAGCAACGGCAATCTTGCCCTTGACGGTTGTGATGTGACCGCTTGCCCTGTCCATTCCGTTGACAAGGCAGGGGGCGATAAGAACTTTTTCGTAGCCTGCCGAATCCTCGGGCTGACGGATTCCGAGGAAATACATCTGCAAATAGCGTGTCAGCGAACCGAACATCGGATGGTTGAGTGAGCGGGAGGGGTGCCAGTCTTCCCAGAGTGTTGTTGCACCGTGGGTCATCATATAGTGGTAAGAAACAAGCTCTTTGGATGTGATGAGGTCAAACGCAAGCTGACCTTCGCCCCTGTCAAACAGAACCTTGGGAAGATAATCCGTTGCGATAATGCCCGTGTCAAATCGGCCGAGGCCTTTGTATTTTGCAACAGTTTCGCTGAAAGTTCTTTCCTCACCCAGACCTGCGTCAATTGCAAGGCAGTTTGCGCCCTGAAGGTCGCCGCAATATGAACGGGTGAAGGGGCTGAAAAATGCGTTGTTGACAGCCCTTGTGCTTCTTTCAATCAGTTCGGGCAGGTGAGTGACCTTATCGCTCTCGCCGATGAGGTCGGCAATTTTAAGCACGATTCTCATAAATTTAATGAAAAGCACGGTGTTTACAAAAGCTTCGGGAATGAGTGTTTTTGTTTCGATTTTATGTTCGGGGTAGAAAACCTCAATTGGGGCATTCCAGTCACCGAGGCACCATTCCTTTTCTTCACGGACAACAAGACCGTTTTCGCTGCGGCTTACAATATAATCAAAGTATTTGAGCATGTTGGGAAAATACTGTTTGAGTACATCCTTTTCGCCGAAGCAACGGTAGAACATCCACGGCACCATAACAATTGCGCCGCCCCAGCCGGAGGGACCGCCGCCACCGCCGCAGAAGGGTGCAGTGTGCTGAACGTGACCGGTTTCAACGTCCTGACAGTCGGCAATGTCGCACATCCACTTGCGGTAAAATTCTCTGGTGTCGAAAAGAGTCATAACCGTTTCGCAGCAGAGCTGACCGTCGCCCGTGTAACCGAGGCGCTCAATGTGCGGGCAGTCTGACGGTGTGCTGCAGTGCATATTGTCAAGCTGTGTGCGGCAGTAGGTTTTGTAAAGCCAGTTAAGCACCTCGTTGTCGCTGTCAAAGGATGAGGTGATGTCGCAATCGGAGTGAATCACACGCACCTCAACAACCTCGGCGTCGCCCTTCACCTCAAAGTATCTGAAACCGTGCCAGCAGAAGCGCGGGAAGCAGAGTCTGCCCTCAGCGGCATTTTTAAAGATTTCTTCCTGAATTCTTGAACCGCCGGATGGTGCGAAGTCAAGCTCAAGACCGTCCTTGATTTCGTCGGCATAGCGGATGTTGATTTCCTCTTTGCCTGCTTTTACAAGGGCGTAACCCGTGATTGCCTCGCCCGTATCATAAACCCTGACACCGTCATCGCGCACACCGAGAAGCGTGGGTTTGACCGTGCGGATAATTTTATCGGTGGGGGCGTTCTGAATGTAAAAATTGCTGTCGGGTGCATCCACAACGTCAACATTGCCCCAGTCACTGTCGTCATATCCGACGGCAGAAAAGCCTGCCTTTTCAAGCGAATAGTCATATCTTTCGCCCGTGTAGAGGTTGTTTTCGGTGAGCTCACTTGCCGACCATTTCATATTTTCATCGGAGTAGTATTCCTCTGTTTTGCCGTCGTCGGTTTCAACGGTCAGCTTGTAGCAGAGTTTAAGACGGCCGTAGTTTGCACGGCTTGCGTTTTCCGTGCCGACACCTGCCAGTCTGAACCAACCGTTGCCGAGGCGCACACTCAGTGCGTTTGTGCCGTCGGCAAGGTAATCGGTAACGTCATATTGCATACACCAAATGCGGAAGCTGAGCTTGTCGGGACGCTCATAGTGCGCACTCAGGTCACGGAAATTATACTGTGAAAAAGCGGGAACAAGCAGGTCTTCGCTCACTTTTTTATCGTTGAGATAAAGCTCAAAGAAGCCGAGACCGCAGATTGTGATAACGGCACTTTTTACAGACGGAATTTCGATTTCGGTGCGCAGAAGGGGAGCGGTACAATCCTCAGGGGCGCCGACCCATTTGGCTTTACCGAACATTTCAGTTGAAGTCATAACAAACCTCCGTTTTCATTAAAATAAAACTTGTAGCTTCATTGTACCACCTTAACCGAAAAAGAGCAATAAAAAGCGAGAGCTTTTATAAAAATGTTTGTGGCTTTTCACAAATAAAACAGCGGACCGTTCACGGGGAACAGTCCGCTTTATGACGGTTAATATTATTCAGAGAAAAGACCTGCGAAGAAACCGAAAACGGCTCTGAAAGGTGAAAGCACTCTGTCAACGGGGCTGCCGCCGCCGAAAAGGAAGAGCGAGCCTTTGCTCATTGTATAAGTAAGGTTTTGGAAAACGGGGTCAAGAGGAGAGGGTTCTTCGGCTTCAATGTTTTCATAACCCTCGGCGCCGACCTTGTGAAGGATTGCGTTGAGTCTGTTTTCTGCCGCTTCAACTTTTGTCTGGTCGGCAACCGTCATTGTAAGCACGTCTTCTGCCTGTGCAATGGCGGCATTGAGCTCGGCTTTATCCTCAGCACTGAGTGCTGACTGGTCAACATTCTTTGCATCGGGCAGCTTCCAGCGGCGCAGACTCTGGGTGTAGCAGGCACCGTTATACTGGGGATAGTTTTCGGGGTCATCGTTGACGTCGGTTACATCGCCGATGATGATTGCTTTTGCAAGATTAAGAACAACGTCGTTGTAGCCGACCTCGTGGTGCTGGTCAAGGAAAATCCAGGTGTTTTCAGGCAGGATTGCCGTTGAGGTGTCAACCATATTGTCAGGTGAAACGTGATTGTGCTCGGGGTTTGAGCAATATGTATTTGCGGTGTATTCAATGTCGGCAAGTGTCTTTTCGCCGGGGGCACCGGTTGCACCGAGTGTGGTTGAGGACAGGTTGATGATGCCGTCGGAGTTTACCTTTTCTGCGGAAGCGACAATGTTGAAATATGTGTACATCTGCTCGCCGAGATCAAGGTTTGCACCTGCAATGGAGTTTACACGGACACCGTCTGCAACCGCATCGAGAATATTCTGATTGAGGTTAAGTCTTGCGGTCTGGAAACTGTCTGTTTTTGCACGGAGTGCGGGCTTGTCGGCAAGGTATCTGTCAGCAAGTGCCTCGTATCTGTAAGAGGGGAGCATTGCCCAGAACTGGGGACAGTTTGACATCAGTGTGTCGATAATGCCGCTGATTGCGCCCGAAAGAAGAGCGTTGACGCCCGAACGGGGAACAATGTGAAGCAGAGAGTTGATGAGATAGCCGAGTGTGGGGTCGCCTTCGGATTCAACAAAAATCTGAGCGATGAATTCGTGGTAGAGATATTCGTCATTAAGGCGCCACTCTCTTGCCATCATGTCGGCAACAATGTCTGTGCCGTTAAGGCAGGCAACGGCGTTGACAATCTGGTCAAGGTCACCGTGACCGTATTTTTCAAGGTAAGCGGTGAGAATTGTGCCGCCAAGGCTGACGGGCAGGAGTGTTACCTTATCGTGACCGGTCTGTTCTTTGACCATATCGATGTATTTGTCAAGGTCGTCGGCAGAGGTCATGGGGTCGCCCACAAGGTTGAATGTGAAGAAATAAACGTGGTCTTCACCGATAATGTCAACAAGGGACTTCATGGGCACCATTCTGTAAGTCCATGCAAGTTCATCGTCTGTCATGTGTTCAAGCGAATGGTACCATCTTTGTGTCTGAAGATTTTCAAAGTGGTCGCCGTTGTCGTCACATTTCTGGTATTTGAAAAGGTCGCAGACAAGCTCATAGGCAACCTTGTCAAGGCAGACGTTTGTCTGGAACATAATTGTTGCAAGAACGCTGAAAACCGCCTTTGTGATTACGGTTGCGTTAAGAGCGGCTTCGTTGAGAATGAGCAGGGTGCCGCCGACGTGTTTGTCGTTATACATAACGGGATTGTTTTGCTCATCATAAAGATAAGTGGGGGAATGGTTGATGCCGGGCAGAACAATAACGGGTGAATGCTCACAGTTGCCGCCGCAGTCTGTTTCGGTTGCGGCCGCGGCACCCGTTGCACCGACGGTGACAAGCATAACGGCGCAAAGAATGAGGGCAGTAATTTTTTTGATCGCTTTTTTCATCGGATTACGCACTCCTTATATTTTTGATATTATTTTGATTATAACATCATTTTTTGTGTAAATCAACCGATTTTTTGTTTGATATGAGCGGTGCTTATATTGAACTGTAGGGGTTGAATAAAAAAGCAATATGTGTTATTATAGAAGGTGTGTATTATTAAACAAAGAGAAAATATTGGGTGAAGAAATGAAAAAAACAGAAACTCCGTCTGTAACCGAACTGCTGGTTGCAGGTGCCGAAAAGTACGGCGAAACGCCTTTTCTCAGATATTTTCAAGACGGTGAAATAAAAGAGAAAAGCTTTTCCAGGCTGCGTCAGGACAGTGAGTGTGTATGCCGCATGCTCAGAAGTGAATCTGACAAAAAAATCAATATTGCAGTAATCGGAAAGACTTCTTATGAATACCTCGTTTTCAGCACGGGTGTCCTCATCAGCGGAAATGTCATTGTGCCGTTTTCGCCCGACATTACGGCAAGTGAAGCAGCGGCACTTTTTGAAAGAGCCGACATTGAAATGCTGCTATATGAAAACGATTTTTCCGAAAGAGCTGAGGAGCTTAAAAACACCTGCGGCAGACTGAAAGCTGTTAAAAGCTTTGAGGATGCAGAAGAAATATACAGCAAGTATTCGGCAGAGTCGGAATATGCGCCTCTTTCGGAAGTTGAAATAAACAAAGACGAATGTGCCATCATTATTTACACATCAGGCACAACAGGCGTCAAAAAAGGCGTTATGCTTTCAATGAATGCCCTTGTCGGCAACATAATGTACAGCGAGAGCTGCCTCAACGTTTTTAACGAGGGCGTTGTCGCACTTTCCGTGTTGCCGATGTATCATACGTTTTGTTTTTCAGGTGATTATCTGAAAAATCTTAAAGACGGTTTGCAGGTCTGCCTCAACGGCGATTTCAGGAACATTGCTGAAAATCTTCTTCGTTTTCAGCCTGCGGTAATCAGAGTGGTGCCGATGATTGCCCAGTCTTTGTTGGGCAAAATCAAGGTGCTTATGAGAAAAGACCCGACGCTTTCGCCCCGTATGGCGGCCGAGGCGGTTTTCGGTAAAAATATCAGATGGCTTATTTCCGGCGGTGCGTACCTTAACCCTGAACTGTGTGAGGAATATGACAAGCTGGGCATTTATCTGCGCCAGGGCTACGGAATGACCGAGGCAGGTTGCAGAATATCCGTTCCCGACGAAGCCGCTTCACGCGAGTCAGTTGGCAGAATACTTGACTTTTGTCAGGTCAGAATTGAGAACGGTGAAATTCAGGTCAAAACTCCTACCGTCATGATGGGATACTACGGAATGCCTGATGAAACGGCAGAAATGTTCACCGATGACGGCTGGCTGAAAACGGGTGATATCGGATATTTCACCGAAGACAGACAGCTTTTTATAACGGGTCGTGTAAAGAATCTTATTATTCTTTCAAGTGGCGAAAACGTTTCACCCGAAGCAATTGAAAACAAATTCGGCACAACACCGCTTGTTGAAGAGGTTCTTGTTTACGGTGAAAACAACAGAATAATTGCAGAGTTTTATCCCGCTTTTGAATATGCGCAGGCAAACGGAATTGCCGACATTCAGGCGGAACTGGAAAAAACGGTTGACTCATTGAATGAAACGGCGAAGACTTCACACATTATTTCCGAGGTCAGAGTGCGCAACGTGCCTTTTGAAAAAACAGGTGCAGGTAAAATCAAAAGGTATGAATCAAAATTATAAATCGGAGGAGAAAATGAAAAACGCTATAAAAACAGCATATGATCTTATTCCGCCTCAGGAAATGATTCAGTTTATGCTCAAATACAGCTTTTTTCACAAGCAGGTTACGCAGATTCCCGAGTCTGTTATTGTGACAAAAGAGATAGATTTTGATGTTATGCAAAAGGCTTTTAACATTGAAATTGAACGAAACGACTGTTTGCGCTTGCGCTTTTTTAAAGAAAAAGGAAAAATCAAGCAGTATTTTCTCGATGAATACAAGCTTGATAAAATTCCCGTGACTGTTTTTAAGTCGGAGAAGGAGCGCATTGATGTTCTTACGGCAGATGCCCGCAAAACTGTCAGAATATTTAAAGACGAAACGTTCAGGATAAGATTTTTCCGCACCCACGACAACCGTTGCGGTGTTTATATCAACGTTCATCATCTTGTTATGGATAATGCTGCGGTTTTCACCTTCTTTTCAGACCTGTTTGCCGTTTATGACAGCCTGAAAGACGGCGCTCCGATGCCGAAACCGCTGGGCAAATATGAAGATATAATCAAAAAAGAACTTGCCTACGTCGCAAATTCCGAAAATCTGAAAAAGGAAGAGCAGGCATACAGAGAGTACATTGAAAAAGACGGAGAGCCGCTTTATCTCGGCGTTGAAGGCCCGAAGTGGCTTGAGGCCGAAAGAAAGAAGAAAAAGAATCCCGATATAAAGGCGCCCTCACTTTTTGACCCGATTCACGATAAGGCTGAGCTGACAAAATACAGCTTATCCTATGAGGACAGTCAGAAAGCTTTTAATTTCATGAAAGAAAACGGTGTCAGCGGCGAGTGCCTTGTTCAGCTTGCGATGCGTCTTCACATTTCAAAAATCAACAACAGACATAACGATACATATTTTATCGTTCTTTGCCCCAGAAGACGCACTCTTGCCGAAAAGCGTGCAGGCGGCACGCTTGCCGCACCGCTTCCGTGGCGAATTGTTCTGCCCGAAGAAACAACGTTTGCACAAGCCCTTGAAAAAATGTCCGAGGTGCAGTTCTGGGCATTCAGACACATGGATTATCCTTATCTTGAGTACCGAAAGCTGCAACAGAAAATGTTTGATTATTCTGCCGCCGCAGGTGCCTCGACAATGATGTTCTCCTGGTTCCCGCTTGAAGCAGGAACAATGAACAACTGGGAATACGAATTTGAGGGCTATTCGCTCGGCCGATACATTATGGTAATTTACACCTTTGCAATGAAGGATACTCACAGCGGTTGCCTCAAGCTTTCTTGTATGCACCGCACAAAGTTTGTGAGCGTTGACGATGTCCGTGAGCTTCACCGCGGCACCGAAAAAGCTCTTATGCTCGGCATAACAAACCCTGACATGACATTAGGGGAAATAATGGATAAAATATGAAACGGGAGGTAACCGTAATGCTTGAAAAAATCAGGGAAGCAATATGTAACTGTGTTGACGTTGACCCCGAAGAAATCACTGCCGATTCAAGGCTTATGAGTGATCTCGGTCTTTGCTCGCTTGACCTTGCAATGCTTTCTCTTGAAATTGAAAACGAATTCGGCGTCAGCATTTCACCCAAAACTTTCGCCGCAACCAAAACCGTTGGCGGCATTATGGAATATATTTCCAAAGAGAAAAAATAATTGTCTTTCATATGAGAAAAGGCGGCAGGAAATCCCTGCCGCCTTTTTGTAATAAAACATCTGCTTGATTTGTGTGATTGCACAAAAAATCATTTTACCGAAATGTGTTTGCGGTGACAAAAGCAAAGCATCTGACACAGAGCTTGACGGATTTTTGCAACCGGAAACCCGACGTACTGAAAAAATAAAGCTCAAAGAATACACAGAACACGCAAAAACACAGATTTTACCCATTGTTTTTATTGTTTTTTCAAATTTTACGTAAAAGCACATTGCACTTTATAAAACAGATGTGTTATAATGGGGCGTAAGTCATATGTTGGAAGAATATATGAGATTGCAACTTTTTAAGGAGATGAATTCTGATGAAAAAAACGAGCAAGATTTTGTCTGTTGTTCTGGCTGTGCTGATGCTTCTTGGCGCACTGCCGTTTGCAGCGTCTGCCGAAATTCCCGAGGTTAAACTTGGCGAGCTTGCCAAGGTGGTTCTTCCCACCGATGAGGGTGTAACCGCTTTGTTCAAAGCCGATGAAAGCGGTGAATATGTTGTTATTTCCGACAACGGCGGTGACGATGAGAATATTGACCCCTACATCTCTGTTTACGACAGCAAAGGCAACGAAATTGCCTATGACGACGACAACGACTTCTATGACACTTACAATTTTTACTGTGTGTTTGAAGCTGAGGCAGGTAAAGAATATACTTTTTTACTTGATGCATATGAATTAGACATCAGATATAACTTTATAGTCTACCGCTGTTCAAAAATCGGTCACCAGCCCACCGCTGATGAGCCTTACGTTCTGATTGACGGCGATGATGACGGCAATTCGCAGTGGTACACATTTGCCGATGCTGATGAAGTTGAAATCACTGACGAAAACGCAATCTCAAGTTATTACAACAATGAGCTTGCCAATTACAACAGCGAAGATGGCTGGACTCCTGCAGCTTTTGCTGAGGGTTCAAATAAATATCAGTGCGAGTTCTTTGAGACTTATTTTGAAGCAGGCTCAACGGTTTATGTTGAAACAAGCGGAAAAGTTCTCAATAAAATCGAGCTCCGCTCAGACGTTGACACAATCTCTCTTAAAGCAACAGGCGTTAAAAACGACGACTACACCTTTGAGATTGAAGAAAGCGGCAAATATACTCTTGCCTGCGGCGCCGAATCAGATTTCAGCGTCAAGGCTTATGTTGACGGACAGGTGTGCGTACCCGTTGAGGGCGCAGATATTTCCGTGCTTGACCCTGAAGAGGATTTCAAATATTTCTGCAAATTCTCTTACGGCAACGGTACAAAAGAACTTTCCGATTCTTTCCGTGCAACACCCTACATCGCACTCAACGAAGTCAAAACAGCTCATTTCCCCACAGCTGAAGAAACTTACTTCAAATTTGCACCCGCTGAAAGCGGTAAATACGTTGTACTTTCCAATAACGGCGGTGACGATGACAACATTGACCCCGCTGTTCTGGTAACTAACGCCGGCGGTCAGAAAATAGCTGATAATGATGACAACGTTTACATTGAGGATACCTATAACTTCTACTGCGTGTTTGATGCAGTAAAGGGTCAGACATACACTCTTTGCCTCAGCGAGCTTTACGAAAACGTCTGCGAGTACGACATTGTAATCAAATGGTATGCCGAAATTGCTCACCAGCCCACCGTTGATCAGCCTTATGTAACACTCAACAGAACTGCTGCCGCAAAATATCAGTGGTACGAGCTTGTTGATGCTGATTATGCTCAGATTACAAACACTCACGCAGTTCCCGCTGCCGTTGAAGGTGCACTGTCATCATACAACGCTTCAACAGGCTGGACTCCCGCAACAGAACCCGCACCTTTTGACGCCACAAAGGATTACTGCGAATTCTTCGAGATTTACCTTGAAGCAGGTTCAAAGCTCCGCATTGACACCGACGGAACAGCACTTGAAGAAATCGGTATCTGGTCAGAACTCACTGGAAAAGGCGATGAAGAAGAGGCAACAGGTGCCGCAGACGACACTTATGCTCTTGTCGCCCCCGTAACAGGCACATACGTACTGTACGGATACAGCGAGCCCGGCATGACAGTCAAGGCTTATGTTGACGGTATTCTTTATACACCCGTCAGCGGCGCAACGAAGAGCAGCTATTCTACACAGACACCCGGCACTTATGCCTGCAAGGTTTCTTACGATGGCGGCAGAACAGAGTATTCAAATGCTTTTGTTGTTGCTGAGCCTGAACCCGTTTGTGACCACATGTGCCACCAGGACGGCTTCTTCGGTTTCCTTTGGAAGATAGTCAATTTCTTCTGCAAACTCTTCGGTATCAACCCCGTTTGCGAATGCGGCAAAGCACACTGGTAATCAATAGAAATTAAGGCAGGGTTTTCCCTGCCTTTTTTACTGTCCGATGAAATACGGGCGTTTTTAAAAAATCCTCTTGAAATTCTTCACAGCTCATTATAAAATAAAATTGTAATCTGTATCATAAGGGAGTTTGTTTATGCCTACATCAAGCATCACTAAAATCAAAACTCAGAAAAGCAATCTTTTTCTTCGCGTTGCAAAGGGTCATTTTGCAACCAACCATTCACACAGCAATTATTATATTGACGTTGTTGCTCAGAAATCACGTCTTTCAGAGGCAAGGGCAGTTGCCCAGGAGCTTTGCAGCAACAGTAAATATAAAGTGAATGTTATAGATACCATTCTTTGCCTTGACGGCACTGAGGTTATCGGCGCCTGCCTTGCAGATGAGCTTTCAAAAAATCATTGGATGAACATAAATGCGCACCAGTCCATGTACGTTGTTACGCCTGAAATGACAAGCAGTTCTCAGCTTCTTTTCAGGGATAATATCGTGCCCATGATTCAGGGCAAACATGTGCTTGTTCTTGCTGTTTCGGTTGCAACGGGCGGCACTGTCAAGGCGGCAATGGAAGCTGTTAATTATTACGGCGGCGAGGTTGTGGGCGTTGCGGCAATCTTTTCAACCGCAAAAGATTGCAACGGTTATGCAGTTAACTCCGTTTTCAACCCCAATGACCTTCCGGGATATTTTACAAGCCCCTCTCACGAATGTCCTCTTTGCAAAGAAGGCAAAAAGCTGGATGCTCTTATTAACAGCCACGGTTTTTCAAAGCTTTGATGCATTGAAATACGTAAATTAAACCAATCAAAACACAACAGTTGAAACAACCGTTTCAACTGCGGCGTGTTATATTAATTTCATTAAATGATACGTTGATAACATCATTTGTTGTCTGATTATTAAAGTAAAAGTTCATCAAAGGAAATGTTGAAAATTTTTGCGAAAGCAATTATTTCGATATCTGTCACAAATCTTTTGCCGCATTCAATACGCTGAATCGCATTCTTATCAATATCAATGCCGACGAGTTGCATTCTGTCAGCAAGTTCTCTTTGTGATATTTTTAAAGTCAGGCGAAGCTTTGCGATGTTTTTGCCGCAGGCGTTGTTAAGACCGTCTTCGGTTTTATTTATGAACATATATTTTCCCCTTTTGACATTTAGTGCTTGTCAACAAGAGAATTATATGTTACAATAACAGCAGATATGACATTCTGTGAATGTCATATCTAAGCCGACAATGAAAAAGAAGAATTTTAAGGAGGTATTATTTTGAAAAAAACATTAGCAATTCTTATTGCGGCACTTATGCTGGTCATAGCAATTCCGTTTTCGGCTAATGCGGCTTCAACTGAAGGTTATTATACCTATGAGATTTCAGGCGGAGAAGCTACCATTATTGATGTTGACGAAAAAAATATCAGCGGTTATGTTGTTGTTCCGACAACACTTGGCGGCTATCCTGTGACGACCATTGGTGCAAATGCATTTTCATATTGCGGTGGTATTACAAAAGTTGCAGTTCCCGGATGCATAAAAACAATCGGAAAGAGTGCTTTCAGCGACACAAACGGTTTAACAGAGGTCATTTTTTGCAGCGGCGTTAATACAATAGGTGAATATTGCTTTGATTATTCAAGTGTAATAAAAATCCATCTGCCCGTTACGGTTGACACCATCGGATATGCAGCTTGGTCTGATGCGGCTGTCTTTTATGAAGGAACAGAGGAACAGCTTCAGCAAATC